>NZ_CP008796.1:600000-1200000 GCF_000734015.1 Thermodesulfobacterium commune DSM 2178 | reverse complement strand
AAAAATATTAAAAATTTTTATTATGCCTCTAAAATATTTTATTAAAAGACACAATTTATATTCTACTCCCGTTCTTTAACCAAAGGCAAAAGTATTAAAGATTCCGATCTTGTTTTAGCCATTTACACCACTAAAGATTTTAGCTGGAAGGACTACTATGATTACGTCATATACCTTGAAAAGCATAGAAGGGCAAGCAGGGATGGTCTATAGAAAGGAAAGTATTCTAAGAAGGTTAGAAAAGCTTAAAGAATACCGAAGAGACCTTTTGGAATTAGGAGACCTGAGCTTTGAGGATTACATTAGACATTTTCTATGCCGGAATATACAATCATTAATCTTTTGAAGACATTACCTGAAGATGTGTTAATAGACATATTCTGGAAGACAACGGTTGAAGTTGATGTTTCCTTACTTACCGCTGAGGAAAAGAAGAGATTGAAAAGGCTAAAGATGAATGTAGAAAAGGGGAAACAATTAAGTGGAAAAATTTAAAATAGAGTTCTCAAAACATGGTTAAGAGGGTTGTTTACTCTTTATAGAAATATTTAATTTCTTTGATGCCCTGGAAATTAAATAATACTGGTTACCTCGGTTGTCCTCGTTTTTGAACGAAGGTTGTTTTATCAAGTTATTTGGTAAAAAGAAAATAGTGTAGTCGGATATTTAATTGTATCTTAATCTTGTGATTTATTAAATCTTTAACTCTTTGAGTTCACAATTTAAAGATAATCTCTTGAAACTGAGGATTAGTGTTGGTATAGTTATAACGGTGCTTAATTAAATCTATGGGTAAGGTTAAAAACAAAACATGAAACTTCTTTTCTGGAAAACTCTTTTTGATTTTTTTAAACCTGAGAGAGTTTTTGATGCAGTTTTAAGAAGTTCTTTTATCAATATACTTGCAAGAGGTTTTGGTTATTTAAAAAACTTAGCCATAGCGATTTTTCTCGGGTTTTCTTATCAAACCGATGGTTTCTTTATGGCCTTATCTTTACTTGGTGTTTTTTTGATCTTCGTTGATGTGTTTGACTCAATCGGTGTTCCCAACCTTGTACAAGCAAGGCTAAAGGACATGAAAGAGTTTGAAAGCCTTGCAGGGCTTTTACTTACCTTTACAGGTGTTCTCGCCATAAGTCTTACGGCTTTAGCCTTTTTTACCTTGCCTCTTCTTCTTAAAGTTCCTTTTGGTTTTAAAGAGTATGCACTTGAGTACACTAAAAGCTCTTTCCTCCTTTTACTTCCTTATTTATTTTGTTCTTTCTTTTTTCATCACTTTGGTGCTGTACTTAGAAGTCAGAGGCTTTTTACTTCTTATTTTTTGGGAGAGTTTATATTTTCCTTTTTCAGTTTTCTTTTTATTGGGTTAGGCCTTTATTTGTGGCGTGATGTTAGGGTGATACCAGTAAGTTTTTCTTTGGCTCAAGCCCTTTCAACTTTGTACCTTGCTTATTTAGCAAGAACACATTTGAGGTTTAGGTTTTTTTATGACGGAAGAGTTTTGGTTATGTTTAAGCAATTTTTGATGCTTCTTGCTCTATATGGGGTTTTTCACCTTTTTGTGCTGGCAGACAGGGCCTTTGCCTCGGTTGTTGGGGAGAAAGGGGTATCTGCTCTTACTTATGGTTCAATGCTTGCTTTTGTTCCCAGAGGGATTATAAAGTTTGAGCATATAGCTATAACTTCACTTTCAGAAGTAGGAGGTGCATGGGAAAAATTAATGTTTTACACGAAAAAGCTTATTTTACTTGGAAGTGCTTTTGCTCTTTTTTTCTTTATTTTTTCAGACATGCTTGTAATCCTTTTTTTCAGACATGGAGCTTTCACTCAAACAGACGCAAGTCTTACAGCCATGGCTACAAGGTTTTATGCTCTTTCTCTACCTTTTGTTATTCTCTGGCCAGTTTTCTTTAGAACCTTTCAGATAAAAAACGAATTCTCTCAGGTTTTCTTTGTAGCACTTGCAGGTATTTTAGTAAACATTGTTTTAAAGTATTATTTTGTTATGGTTTTAAAGCTTGGTATTATTGGTATCTGCCTTGGGACCTTTTTTGCTCACATAGTACTTTGCGGACTATCTTTTTGGTTTTTAAGAAAACTTGCTAACTAAGTAGAAACGCTAAATTTGGGAAGAAGACAAAGGTAGTTTTTGTGTCTTTTAAGAAGGTTCTCAAGGCCTTTAATCTGGTATCTATTGGTGTGAGTTGTTCTTTACACTTTATAGTTTTTCTGGTATAATCCTCAACAAGAGGAGTTAAGCCTTGGGTGTAAGAGAAAGGTGGAAAGGGACAAAACCAATTAATATGCCTCATGATTTAGCCTTCTACACCACCAAGGACTTTAGCTGGAAAGATTCCTATCAACTTTACGGAGAATTAACTTCAAGCCTTAGGTCTGACAGGGTTGACCTTGTGTGGCTCAACAGGGCTAACCCTGTGCTTCAGTTTGAGGTCATAAAATACGGCAAGGTGCTTTTCTACAGGGATGCAGACATCTTAAACGACTATGAACTCAAAGCCAAGAAAAACTTTTACGACTATGCCCTATACCTTGAAAAACACAGAAGAATAAACAAAGGATACTTCATAAGTAGGTTGGGAAAGTTAAAGGAGTACAGAAAAGACCTTTTAGACCTTGGAGACCTGAGCTTTGAAGATTACACAAAAAGCAGGTGGCTACATTACTCAGTGGAAAGGTTGCTTTTTCTCATAGCGGAAAGCATCCTTGACATCCTTGACCACGTACTGGCAGGCAAGTTTCAGGTGGTAAGCGACAGCTACGAAGACATAATAAGAAACGCTTACGGTAAAGGCATTATAGACAAGGACCTCTTTGAAAAGCTAAAAGGCCTGGAAGCTTTCCGCAACGTCCTTGCCCATGAATACCTTGAGTTATCCCATGAGGAGGTCTACCAAAACTATCTGAAGATGAAAGATATATTAGGGCAGGTGATAGAAAAGCTTGAGAGCTTGCTTGAGGGTTAGTTTATGATATAACGGGGGTTTAGTATGCCAAGCTGTCCAGTCTGTCAAACAGCGGTTGAAACCCACGCGGAGACATACACGAGCCCTTACAACAGGCAGGAATACAAAAAATACGAGTGTCCCATCTGCGACCTTCACTGGTGGGAGCCGTTGTAGATAATCCCGGAGTTTTATGAGAGTGAGGTATTTGAAAGCTATATTGCCTTTCATGAAGCACCGAGATTAAGGATAGGTGAGAACCACAGAATGTTTTTTGAACATATTCCCAAGCACATAAAAGGCAAACTCCTTGATGTGGGCTGTGGCGATGGAGTTTTTCTAAAAGAAGCCCAAAGGCATGGCTTTGAAGTCTAGGGTATAGACTTTGACAGAAAAAGCGTGGAGGCTGTAAAAAGAAATCTTGGGGTGGACACTGTTTATGCCATGAGCTTAGAAGAGTTTTATCACTTTGCCAGAGAGAGAAACCTTAAGTTTGATGTTATTACCTTCTTTGAAGTCCTTGAGCATCAGGACAGACCTATGGAGTTTCTGAGGATGGTTAGGGAGCTTTTAAACGAAGGTGGATATATAGGTGGAAGTGTGCCAAATAGGGAGAGTTTTTTTGCAGAGATTTTAATCAGGAAAGACTCCTTGATTGACTATCCACCTCATCACTTTTTGAGATTTTCTCATAAAGCTTTAGAGAATGCCCTGAAGCTTGCTGGATTCAGAGATATAAAAGTTTTCCAACCAGACTTTCCAAGAAAAGAAATTTATCTTTTTGTTGAGAAAAAACTTTTCGGTAACTTAGATAATAAATATAATATTAATTTAAGCTAGAAAAGAGAATATGAAAATACTTTTTATTTTCGGTACTCGTCCTGAAGCAATTAAGATGGCTCCTGTGATTAAAAAATTTGAAAAACATAACGAATTTGAAGTTAAAGTATGCGTCACAGGGCAGCATAGAGAAATGTTGGATCAGGTATTAAATTTTTTTGACATAAAACCTGATTATGATTTAAACATAATGAAACCAAATCAAACTCTTTACAATATAACAGCAAGTATAATTAAAGAATTAGAAAAAGTAATAAAAATAGAAAAACCAAGCCTAATATTTATTCAAGGTGATACTACTACTGCATTTGTAGGTGCACTTGCAGGGTATTATGCAAAAGCGAAAATAGCTCATATAGAGGCAGGTTTAAGAAGTTATAACAAATATTCTCCGTTTCCTGAAGAGATGAAAAGAGTTTTAATTGGACATCTTGCAGATTACCATTTTGCTCCTACAAAAAAAGCAAAGGAAAATTTGTATAAAGAAAACATTAAGAAAAATGTTTATGTTGTTGGAAATACAGTAATAGATGCTTTATTTTTAGGTTTAGAAATTATAAAGAAAGAAGGTGAACAAAAATATTATGAATATTTTAATTTTATTGATTTTTCAAAAAAAATAATTCTTGTAACCGGACATAGGCGAGAAAGTTTTGGAGAGCCTTTTAAAAATATATGTTATGCAATAAAAGAAATAGCTGAAAATTATGACGATGTAGAAATTGTGTACCCTGTACATTTAAATCCAAATGTTAGAAAACCTGTGTATAAAATTTTAAAGAGTAATAAAAGGATACATCTCATAAAACCATTATCGTATCCTTATTTTATTTGGCTTATGAATAAATCTTATTTAGTACTAACAGACTCAGGTGGGATACAAGAGGAAGCTCCTGCCTTAGGTAAACCTGTTTTAGTTATGAGAGAAATAACTGAAAGGACAGAAGGTATAAAAGCGGGAACAGCTAAACTTGTAGGAACTGACAAGGAAAAGATAATAAAAGAAGTATCTGTCTTATTAACTAATGAAGTTGAGTATAATAATATGGCAAAAGCAATTAATCCTTATGGAGATGGAAAAGCAAGTAATAGAATAAGAGATATAATAAAAGAGGTACTTTGATATATGAAGAAAAAAATGTTGTATGTTATGCATATTGATTGGAATTGGATAAAACAAAGACCGCAATTTTTAGCTGAAGAATTGGCAAAATTTTATGATTTAACTGTTGTCTATACTTATGGGTATAGAAGAAAATTATTAGTACATAATCAAAAAAACAATATAAACAGGTTTGTTGCTTTATATAGATTACCTCACCAAAGGTTTAGAAATACTTTGTTTGGTAGGATCATTAATGACACAATTTTAAAATTGCAATTTCGAATGTTTGATAATAATTATGATTATGTTTGGTTAACTTCACCAACATATGTTAATTTTATAAAGAATAGATTTAAAAAAAGTAAAATAATTTATGATTGTATGGATGATAATATTGGAATAAAAGATGATATTGAAAGAAATAAAATTCTTAAATTAGAACATGAACTTCTTAGTATAGCAGATATAGTTTTTGTCAGTAGCGATAACTTAAAAAATGTAATAAAAAAAAGAGGCTACAAGAAAGAAATTTATGTGATAAATAATGCTATTTCTTCAGGTCTTATTCGTGAATTTGAAAATAGTTATATAAATACAGATAATACAGATAATAATTATATAGTTAAAAATAAAAAATATTTTAAACTGCTTTATGTTGGAACGATATCATATTGGTTTGACTTTGAAAAGATTTTAAAACTTTTGGATGATTTGCCTAATATTACCGTTACTTTAGTAGGTCCCTGTGAAGTCGATATACCTAAGCATAAAAGACTTATTTATAATGGGATTATACCTCATAGTAATTTATTATCATTTGTTAAAGATTATGATGTATTAATCATGCCTTTTATCTTAAATGAATTAATTTTGTCTGTAGATCCAGTAAAAATATATGAATATATTAGTTTTGGTAAAAATATAGTTTCAATTTATTATAAAGAGATGGAGAAATTTAGAAAATTTGTTTATTTCTATAATGATTATAAAGATTTAAAAAATACTATCGAATTTTTGACAAAAAATAATTATCTTAAATTTTCAAAACGGGAAGCTCTTCAGTTTCTCATGAAAAATACATGGGAAATACGGGCTAAAAATATTTTCCAAATATTGGAAGCTTATAAATGAGTAAAATATCCTGTGTTATCCATACATATAATTCAGAAAAATATTTAAGGGAATGTTTATCAAGTGTAGAATGGTGTGATGAAATTGTAATTATAGATATGTACAGCACTGATAGAACAATAGAAATTGCTCAAGAATTTGGAGCAAAAATTTATATGCACGAATATCTTGGTTATGCAGATCCTGCTAGGAATTACGGGTTATCTAAGTGTTCGTATGATTGGATCTTGGCTCTAGATTCGGATGAATTAATCCCGAAAAAATTGAAAATAAGATTGAAAGAAATAGCAGATAAAGATATTTTTGATGTAGTATTGATTTCAAGACGGAATTTCTTTTTTGGAAAAGAATTACTAGGAGGAGCTTGGGGATATGATCAAGATGTCATAGCGCGTTTTTTTAAAAAAGGATTTCTCACCTATGGCTCGGAAGTACATAATTTTATAAAAATAAATCCAAAAGCAAGAGTAGGTAAAATTATTGATAAAGAGTCATCCATAATTCATTTTAATTACAATAGTGTTCGGCATTTTATTGAAAAATTAAATACTTATACTGATTTCGAAACCTTTTCAACAAAATATAACTATAAAGGAAAACCTGCTATAAAGATACTCTATCATATTTGCCGTGAATTTTTTGGAAGATTTATATATAAAAAAGGATATAAAGATGGATGGATAGGTTTATATTTATCTTTGGCAATGGCTTTTTATCGGGCAACTGCAATTGCTAAAAGTAATTTACCTAATGAAGAAGAAGTTATTAAATTATATAAAGAACTTAGTAAAAATATTCGAGATACAAAAAATGACAATAAAGATAAATAAAATTTATATATTAAGTTTATTGTTGACATTTTACTCTTTACTTCCAGGGGTAGCAAAGGTTACAGGAAATAGCTTGTATTACTCTTTTTATATACCAATAATATTTTTTATATATTTAATTTTTAGGAAAAATAAATTATACCTATCACATATGGATATACCTTTTTTAATTTCCTTTTTTTTACTAATATTATACATACCAATATCCGTCTTTATTTTGAAAACAGTATCTTTGGAAGTTACTATTTTTGGTGTAGCAACTTTTTTAATACCTATGATTGGATACTTTTACAGTAGAATTATTCCGTTTAATTTTGTAGTTATATCAATTGTTTTTGTTGGTTTTGTTCATTCTCTTATAGCTATATTACTTTATGGTTTTTTCCCTTTACCCAGTTTTCTTGAAGATATAAGGTCAATTTTATATGAAGGAGTAATGGCTTTTAGAATGTCTAGTGTATCTGGTTCTTTAGTTTTAGGAGCATTAATGACAATAGTTTCAGTTTTTGTTTTAAATATGGTTATTTTAAGATTCAAAAAAGAGTATATTATTTTATTATTTATCTTTTATTTTGTTGATATATTTACAATGCAAAGAAGTGTTTGGATAAGTTTATTCATTTATAATATTTTAATACTTGCTTATCTTGCTATAAATCAAAATATCCAGAGCAAAAAAAAACTTTATTTAATTTTTCTGTTAATTATTTTTCCAGTTTTAATATTAATGATTATAACATCAGTTTTGGAATATTATATAGATTTTCTATTAGAGAGATTTGTTTCTCTTATAAAAGGAGAAGCAATAGAGGAGAGATCTTCATTATGGAGAAATGGACTAAATAACTTTTTATCAATTCCCTCTGGTACTGGTTTAGGTACTGTAGGACAAGTAAGAAGAATTCTTAATTTAGAAAATGATTATTTACCTGTTCTAGATGGAGATTATTTCAGGATATTGAGTGAAACTGGTATAATTTTAATTCCATTTTATATTAGATTCTTCATATACCTTGTATTAAGAGGTTTTTATTTATATAAAATGTCTATTAATAGATTAACGGTATATTTATCATTGCTGGGGTTAAGTATTAATATGATAGGATCAAATACAACAGAATTTTATTTTGTAAATTTTATTTATTGGTTAATGATGGGATATTTTTGGGACTCTAAATTTAAAAATTAAATTTAAAAATGTAGTTCAGTCGATAGGAGTATAAATGAAAATACAAAACAAAATTTATGTAATCATTGTATCTTACAATAAGGTAAATTCTGTAATTAAAGCAGTTGAATCTGTTATGAATAATGATTTAAACATAGAAATAATATTAATCGATAATAGTGAAAATATTAAAATATTCAATGGTTTGAAAAATAAATTAGAAATATATAACAACATATTTTTTATAAATAATAAAACAAACTTAGGATTTTCTAAAGCAGTTAATCAAGGAATTAAAATTGCTATAGAAAATAAAACAGATTATATTTTACTTTTAAACGACGACGCATATTTAGATAAAAATTGTCTCCCGTTGCTTATTAATGCTTTAGAAAAAGACAAAAAAGCATTATTAGCAGGACCAACCATTTTTTATGAAAAATATCCAAATAAAGTCTGGCATACGGGGGGGTATTTTAATAAACTAACTATGGGCATTGATATTCCTTATAAAAATAAAACAGTAGATTTTTCATTTTTCAAAATTCTTCAACCAAAAAAAGTTGATTTTTTAACTGGTTGTGTTCTTTTATTAAAAAAAGAAGCTATAGAAAAAGTTGGTTTTTTTGATGAAAACTTATTTTTTTACGGTGAAGATCTTGACTATTCTCTTAGAGTTAAAAAAGCAGGGTTCGAACTATTATGGGTACCTAATGCATTTGCCTGGCATGATATAGATATCATTAAATATAGAACCACACCATTTGTGCTATATAATTTAGCTAAAAGTAATGTATTAGTAAGAAAAAAATTGTTTGACAGATCTTTATTTTATTATTATTTAGTTTTACATTTTTTTCTTTATACTCCTTTTAGGATATATCAGATATTGAGAGGCTCTAAAAATTTTGAGTCTATTAAAGCATGGATAAAAGGAACAATAGAAGGATTGAAGAATGATTAGAAATATTGTTAATAAACAAAAAATTCTTTTTCTTTCTTCTCGGCTTCCATATCCGCCAATCGGTGGAGATAGGCTCAAGAACTACTGGTTACTTAAAATTCTTTCCAAACATTTTAAAGCTCATCTGGTGTCAATAGTTGAAGAAGAAATACCAAAGGAATTTTATGATTGGACAAATGAAATTGGAATTACATTTAAACTTTTTCCAAAACGAAAAACTCAATTTTATCTGAATGCTCTGAAATCACTATATAATGGTTTACCTTTACAGGTGAATTATTACTATTTCAAAGATGTTCAACAATACATAAATTCCATCTATACCGAATATGATCTGATTTTCTCAACACTTGTTAGAACTGCTAAATACGTTATGGAGTTAAATAAACCTAAAATTTTAGATATGGCTGATTCTATAGGCTTAAATTATAGAAGAAGTGCACAAAATACGAAATCAATACTTTGGAGATTTATTTATAGCTATGAAAGTGCGAAATTGTTAGAATTTGAGGAAAAATGTATTGAAATATTTGACAAAACTTTATTTTTTAATAGAGAGGAAAGAGAATTTTTTCTAAATGAAAATAAAACTGAATGGATCCCACATGGAGTAAATGAAGATCTACTAATTTACGAAAAGGTAAATCCAAATTACAAAAATTATGTTGCCTTTTTCGGAAAGATGAATTATCAGCCAAATATAGATGCTGTTTTGTGGTTCATAGATAAGGTTTTTCCACATTTAAATAAAAACATTAAATTTATTATAGTTGGAGCCTACCCTCCAAAAAAAATTACTTCCCTAAAAGATAAATATTCAGATATTGAAATTACTGGTTTTGTAGAAGATCCATATGAAATATTAAAATCTGCCTTGTGTGTTGTAGCTCCTATGAGAACAGGAGGAGGAATTCAGAATAAAATTCTTGAGTGTATGGCTTTGGGAACAGTTAATGTTGTCTCTTCCTTGGCAGCAAAACCCATAGGTGCCAAAAATATGGAACATTTTATAGTAGTTGACGACCCAAAGGAAATGGCAAATATAATAAACAATATCCATGCTCATCCTGATAAATATGAACACATCAAACGGAATGCGAGAGAATATATTAAAAATAACTTCACCTGGACCATTTATGAAAAAAAATATTAAAGATTATTGAGGAGGTCTTATCATGATAATTCGGTCTTGTGCACCTTTAAGACTTGGGCTTGCAGGTGGGGGAACCGATGTAAGTCCCTATTCTGATTTATATGGTGGGGCAGTTTTAAATGCTACCATATCAATGTATGCCTATGCAACCCTTGAACCACGAGATGACGGAAAAATAGTTTTTAATTCAGTAGACACGCAAAAAAAAGTGGTGCTTGACTCAAATGAATACTTAGAAATTGAAGGCGAATTAGATCTTCTAAAAGGGATATACAACAGAATTGTAAGAGATTTCACTAAAACCCCCCTTTCTTTTGAACTAACAACTTATGTAGATGCTCCTCCTGGCTCTGGGCTTGGAAGTTCATCAACTCTTGTTGTCGCTGTTTTAGGAGCATTTGTAGAATGGCTTAGATTGCCGCTCGGAGAATATGAAATCGCACATCTTGCGTTTGAAATAGAGAGAAAAGACCTTAAAATGGCTGGAGGAAAACAAGATCAATACGCTGCAACATTTGGAGGGTTCAACTTTATGGAATTTTACGATAACGACAGAGTTATTGTTAATCCACTAAGAATAAAACCAGAGATTATTAATGAACTTCAATTCAGATTACTCCTTTATTATACAGGCACAAGTAGACTCTCTTCAAAAATCATCGAGGCTCAAATGAAAAATGTTATTGAAAAAAAGGAAAAGTCAGTTGAAGCAATGCATAAACTGAAGGAACAAGCTATACTCATGAAGGAAGCAATACTTAAAGGTGAACTGGATAAAGTGGGAGAAATTTTAGATTATGGATGGCAGTATAAAAAACAAATGGCAGAAGGTATTACAAATCCTGTGATTGAAGAAATATATGAGACTGCTAAAAAGGCTGGAGCAATTGGAGGAAAAATATCAGGCGCAGGTGGTGGCGGATTTATGATGCTTTATTGTCCAGAAAATACAAGGTATAAAGTAATTGAAGCATTGCAAAAATTTGGCGGAGAGTTCAGAAGATATCAGTTTACAAAATATGGATTGGAAACATGGAAGGCATAAACAATGGTCAAGGAAGCAATAGTCCTTGCTGGTGGACTTGGAACAAGATTAAGAAATGTTATTAAAGATATTCCAAAGCCCATGGCTGATATAAATGGCAAACCCTTTCTTGAATATGTTTTAAAATATTTGTCACATATGGAAATCAAAAATGTGGTTTTATCTGTAGGTTATAAACATGAATCGATAATAAATTATTTCGGAAACTCGTTTTTAAATTTAGGTTTAAAATATTCCATAGAAGAAAAGCCGTTAGGTACTGGAGGAGCTATCAAAAAGAGTTTAAATTTGATTAATTCTAAAGATGTTTTTGTTTTAAATGGAGATACTATTTTTTTAGTAGATTTAAGAGATTTTTACCGCTTTCATAAATCAAAAAAATCATTCGTTACCATAGCCTTAAAAGAAATATTAAATCCAGAAAGATATGGAAGTGTAGAAATTGATGAAAAAAGCAAGATAAGATCATTCTACGAAAAGGGTATAAAAAAAGATAAAACTTTGATAAACGGTGGTATCTACATTATTAATAAAGAGTTTTTTTTATCTCAAAATCTACCATATAAATTTTCGTTTGAAAAAGATTTTCTCCAAAAGTTTTATAAAGATTTTGATTTTTACGGATATGTTTCAGATGCTTATTTTATTGATATAGGAATCCCTGAGGACTATGAAAAAGCAAAAAATGAATTTGAAAAACTTTCACTTTGACAAAAGCTGGACTTTGTTTTTAGATAGAGATGGAGTTTTAAACAAGAAAATAGAAAATGATTACGTTAGAAGATGGGAACAGTTTGAGTTTTTACCTGGTGTTATCGAAGCGATGAAGATATTAAGAGAAGTATTCGGAAAAATTATAATTTTGACCAACCAAAGAGGTATAGGAAGAGGTTTTATGACAAAATTTTTTAAATAAAGTTTTAAATTGGGAGGTATTAAAAGTGGAAGAAAAAGTTGTTAAAGAGACCTGTAAAGATGAAATTGATCTTTATGAGCTTTTACTTGTTTTAAAGAAAAGAGCTAAATTGATAGGAGCTGTTGTTTTTGCTTCGGTTGTAATTGCAACGATTGCAGTGTTTTTAATGCCCAATATATATCAGGCAAGGGCTACTGTTTGGGTAGATTCATTTTTAACACCAGCTTTGATACAGAGTTTGCAAACAGTTCAGTCAACGGAGCCTAAAAATGTTTTTCTTAGTCTACCAAACTCACCGCCAAACGCAAATAATTTAGCTCTTTCTATACTAAATAGTATAGAATTTAAAAAAAATGTTTTAAAAATTTTAGAGAGCTCCTATGGCAGTCTAAAAAAAATAGGACTTGATAACATAGATGAAGAAGATTTAGAAAAAATATTACAATCAAAGGTTGACCCAAAGACTCAGTCTATTATGATTACAGCTATTCATCAGGATAAAAAAATTGCAAAAGATATTGTATCGGCTGCGGTGGAGGAGCTGGACAGGGAGTTAAAAAGAGTTTCAGAAAACTATAAAACTACGTTTATTAAAAATCCAGATAAAAACAGGGAATACAACTTTTTTGTTTTAAATATAATTGAAAAGCCTACATATTTTGACCAGCCAGTAAAACCTAAAAGGAAGTTGATTATAGCTGTTTCTGCAGTGAGTGCTCTTTTTCTTGGTGTGTTTCTTGCATTTGTGCTTGAGTGGTGGGCTAACATGAGAAAGGTTAAGTCTTAACATAATCTTTAAGATGTAAATTTTAGTTTCCTTTACGGTGATTTGGAATTGTTAGACTGTATAGTTTTTAGAAAAGAATATACTTTTAAAGAAAAGGAGGAGGACAAGGCATATGAAGGTGATAATCCTTGCAGGTGGAAGTGGTACAAGACTTTGGCCATTATCTAGAAAGAACTATCCAAAGCAATTCCTAAAATTAAACAGAAATAGTTCTCTTTTACAACAGACAGTTGAAAGGCTTCTAAGGTTTGTGTCTGTCGAAGACATGATTATAATAACAAACAAAGAATATGAATTTCATGTTTTATCAGATTTAAAAGTTTTAACTTTACCTAAGTCTTCTAAGTTTAACCTTATTTTAGAACCTATAAGCAGAAATACTGCACCTGCAATAGCTATTGGCATTAAGTATTGTATTGAAAGGCTTGGATGTTCTGAAGATGAGGTAGTATTCGTTTGTCCGTCTGACCATATTGTCAGGCCTGTTGAGAGATTTGTTGAATATCTAAGAAATGTAGAGGAAATTGCAAAAGAAGGTTATATAGTTACATTTGGGATAAAACCTGATAGGCCTGAAACAGGATATGGATACATTAAAACAGGTGATAGGCTTAAGATCCTATGTAATGGAATTGAATGTTACAAGGTAGAAAGGTTTACAGAAAAGCCCGATAAAGAGACTGCAAATAAATACATAGACCAAGGTGATTACTACTGGAACTCTGGAATGTTTGCTTTTAGTATAGGGGTGATGATGGAAGAATTTAAGCGATATACACCTGAAATAAGCGAGCTTCTTAGTTTGAACTTTGACAGCGTGTTAGCAAAGTTTGTCAAGATGCCTGACATATCGATAGACTATGCTATCATGGAGAAATCCAGTAGAGTTGTAACGTTGCCTATGGATATATACTGGAATGATATAGGATCGTGGGATTCCTTATGTGATTTGTTTGATAAAGATGCTTTTGGAAACATTAAAATAGGTGATACTCTAACCCTTAATACCAAAAATACTCTTATAATTAGCAACAAAAGATTGATTTCTACTATAGGATTGGAAGATTGTATCGTGGTCGAAACAGATGATGTTATCATGATAGCAAGGAGAGGAGAAGCGCAGAAGGTAAAAGACATAGTGAACATGCTTAAACAACGTTCGAGGAAGGAAGTTGAAGAACACGTTACAGTCTACAGACCATGGGGAAGCTATACAGTTTTGGAAGATGGGCCACGATATAAGGTTAAACGTATAGTGGTAAATCCACAGGAAAAATTAAGTCTACAGATGCACTATCACCGTTCGGAACACTGGGTGGTTATAAAAGGTATCGCAAAGGTGACAATAGGAGATAAAGAGATCTTCATACGTGAAAATGAATCAGCTTTTGTACCAAAATTGACACCTCATAGACTCGAGAACCCTGGTAAGGTACCACTTGAAATTATAGAGGTCCAGGTTGGAGAATATGTTGGTGAAGACGATATTATAAGATATGATGATATTTATGGCAGGAAGGGTTAAGTATTTTTCTGGTAGTAAGATTAAAGGGTTGTCCAAGAGATTATCTTGAAGCCATAGCTATTGTAAGAAACCTGTAAACAACCAATAGACTTTATGGGTTTTGAGAAAAGTTTTTTTAGAGACAGTTTATTGTTTAATTTGCTTTGTTTTAATTGAATTTTTTGGTAAAATGTGGGTATGTCTTATTTGATTTTAGTTTTTTTTGCTAGTTTTTTAGTTTCTTTATTTCTTATCCGATTCCCTATTGGTTTTGACCCTACCTGTGGGGTTCAGAAGTTTCACTGTCGGCCTGTGCCAAGAGTTGGTGGGGTTGCCATTTATTTGAGCCTCGTCTTTTTAGGCTTTGCCTTTTTTTATGGTAATAAAGATTTTACCTTAGACTACTTAAAAGTCCTGATATCTGCCTTTCCTGTGGTTTTCGCAGGATTTCTTGAAGACTTGACTAAAAAGGTCTCTCCTAAAGTTAGACTTTTTGCCGGTTTTATTTCTGGGGCCTTGGTTATCGTCTTGTTATCTACCTCTGTTCCAAGGGTTGACCTTCCTTTTTTTGACGAGCTTTTAAAAATAGCTTTTGTAAGCTATGTTTTTACCGTTTTTGCTGTAGCAGGGGTTGCCCATAGTTTTAACATCATAGATGGGTTTAACGGACTTGCCTCAGGGGTTGCCTTGATGAATTTTTTGGCTTATGCTTATGTTTCTTTTCTACACAACGATTTTTTTCTCCTCTATCTTAGCTTAGGCTTTTTTGCAGCCACCTTAGGGTTTTTTCTCTGGAACTATCCTTTTGGGTTGATTTTTCTTGGGGATTGCGGGGCTTATCTTCTTGGGTTTGCTAATGCCTTGCTTGCTGTCCTTATGGTTGATCGATATCCTGATGTCTCCCCATGGTTTCCTTTCCTTCTCTGTGCCTACCCTGTCTGGGAAACCCTTTTTTCTGCATATAGAAGAAAATTTCTAAGAGGTTCTTCTCCTTTTCAGCCAGATCCTTTTCATTTTCATACGTTGATTTATAAAAGGGTAACCCAAATCTTTTTAGGAGATGAATCCGAAAGATTACTTAAAAACGCTCAAACAGCCCTTCTTATCTGGATTATCCACTTTATTTGCTATCTACCAGCCATCTTTTTCTGGAAACATACCCTGGTTCTCATTTTGTTTTTTCTGTTTTTTGTTTTTCTATACCTTTGGGTTTACTTTAAAATCGTCAAGTTTAAGTTTCAACCTTTGTTTAAAAACCGCTCTAAGTAAACCAAAAAACCGCGTAATCAAAACTTGTATTCAAAACTAATTTTTTATGCCAAAAATTTTATCTAAGGCTTTAAACACCTCATCTACTGAAATAGATCTTAAACACTCATAGTGGTTATACGGGCAGGTTCTTTTAAAACAGGGATTGCAAGGTATTTTATGGTGTAATACGATAGCCTTTGGGTTTAGAGGCCCTGTTTTTTGGGGATCTGTTGAGCCAAAGATGGCAACTTGAGGTATCCTTAAGGCTGCAGCAAGGTGCATAAGCCCTGAGTCGTTAGAAACCACCGCTTTAGCTAACACAAACATGCCTGCAACTGCTATTAAGTCAGTTTTGCCACAAAGGTTGTATACTCCTTGCAAATCTTTCTTGATAAACTCACCTACCTCTTTTTCTTTTTCTCCACCTGCAATTACCACAACAAACCCTTGTTTAACCAGCCTTGAGGCAAGACTCTTATAATATTCCTTAGGCCACATCTTGGCTTGCCCATAGGCTGCACCAGGTGCAAGGATCACAAAGGGATTTTCTCCTGTAGGTTTTAAGAGGGTTTTTGCTTTTTCGATAGCCTCTTCTCCCAGAGGTAAGACAAGGTCTTTATACTCACAAGGAAGACCCAAGGTTTTTAAAAGGTATAGATAGTAGTCCCTTTGATGGAGCTTTTGTTTAGGTGGTTTTATGGCCTTAGTTAGTAAAAAACTTCTTAAGTCCTTGGCATAACCCCATCTTTCTTTAAGCCCTGCCCTAAAAAACAACCAGGCTGAGGAAAAAGAGTTGGTTAAAAGAAGCCCTGTTTCGTTTTTAAAGGGTTTTAGAGTTTCAAGGTTTTGCGAGGTGTTACCTTTTTCATAAGGTAGAAGGCTTACGTTTGGGAAGAACTTAAAAAGGTTTACAAGAGGTTGTGGACCAAAAAGATAGATTTTGGTCTTTTGACTGAGGTTGTAGTAAACAGGGGTTGCCATCAGGGCATCCCCTAACCAGTTAGGAATGCGTACAACCATAAAAAAGCCTCTTCACCACCAGGGTTGCATAAGAACCTTTTTCTAAAAAGAAGATAAACTTAACCTCCTGATCACTTATCTTTTCCCAGACTAAGTTCTCTGGAAAGAGAACCGCCGGACGGGGATAGGTTTTAAAAACCATACCTTTGATAAAACTTCTCAACTGAGTTAGGTCTGTAAATCCCTCTTTTTGACAGACCTTGTCATAAAATCTTGTGAGATCAAGAGGGGAGTGGTTTAACTCAAGGCGCAGTTTAGGAGAGGGAAGGGGAAGTTTTAAGTTTTTGAGAGTTTTCCATTGCTCCTCATTAACCTCGCGGTAAAAGAAAAACTCCCCTAACAGATAGGAGGCTTTAAAGTGGTTTAGGCCTAACTCTTGCAATATCTCTTTTAATATCTCGTTCCAGAGATAGCTCTGGTAGGCATTACCTAAGAAAAACAGGTATTCCCGGTCTACCAGGTTTAAAGCCCTTTTAAAGGTTCGTTTAGAGGGTTTATGCTCTGACAAAAATTTAAGCAAGTTTTTTTCCCAGGATAGATGGGCAAACTCTATACACCTTTTAAAATCTCTCCAGTGTTTTTTTAGGCAGTCTCTAAGTTTTCTAGTTTTTTCTATCTCTGAGGGGCTTGCCTCAGCAAGCATAAGATAAAGTGCCCTTTCGTAGTTTCCTTTGATGATCTCTTTTGCAGCAAACTCCTTAGAGGATTTGACTGAACCAAATCTCTGGTCGTCAAAATAGTTGGCTATCCCATAGGTCTGGATAAGTTTAACTTCTTGGTCTAATCTCTTAGGGTCAATCGGGAAGTTTTTTACCCTTATCTCAAAGCGATTCCCTAAGAGAAGGTTTTTGGACATGGGTTTGTTGGTTTGGCCTAAATAAGTCAGTTCAAATTCCCTGGTTTTTATGTCTTTTTTGGGACCGTTTTTGATGGTTATAAACTGCTGGGCTATGGCTTTTTTATCCTTTAGCCCTCCAAACCCTATAGAATCCATCGGAATTCTGATGAGCTTGGCTATTTTTCCTAAGGCATCCCAGGTAGAAACGTTGTATTTTTTTAGCAAGTATAAAGAATATTCCCCTTTCCCCTCTGGGAAGATTTCTGCAACCTCTGATACGATAAAATCTTCGATGTTTTCTTTTATTTTTATCATGGCTTCTCTCGAGATAACTTTCTTCAATATAGCATATAAGTGCGGGTTTAGTAAGGTGGTTGTTTTATGCTTAAAAGGTATTAAATTTAAAACACGATACTTATACACGAACATAAATTTGCAGGGAGGAAAGATAAGCCGATGATTACCAAGCTTTTGTCCAAGATTGTTGGGACAAAAAACGAAAGAGAGTTAAAGAAGATAAGGCCTATCGTTGAAAAGATAAACAGCTTAGAACCTGAAATCAGAAAACTTTCTGACGAGGCACTTTCTCAAAAAACCATAGAGTTTAAACAGAGATTAGAAAACGGGGCAAGTTTAGACGACCTTTTGCCTGAGGCCTTTGCGGTGGTGAGAGAGGCTGCAAGAAGGGTTTTAGGGATGAGACACTTTGATGTGCAGCTTATCGGAGGTGTGGTTTTACATCAGGGTAAAATTGCTGAGATGAAAACAGGAGAAGGAAAGACCTTAGTTGCCACCCTTCCTGCCTATCTTAACGCCTTGACAGGAAAAGGCGTTCACATCGTTACCGTAAATGACTATCTTGCTAAAAGAGACGCTGAGTGGATGGGTCCGGTTTATAGATTTTTAGGTTTAACTGTAGGGTATTTACAGAACCAGATGGATGATGAAGAACGGAAAAAAGCCTATCAGTGCGACATTACCTATGGAACTAACAGCGAGTTTGGTTTTGACTACCTGAGAGACAACATGAAGTATTCTTTAGACGATATGGTGCAAAGAGGTCATCATTATGCCATCATAGACGAGGTAGACTCAATCCTTATAGACGAGGCAAGAACCCCTCTTATCATCTCAGGACCTTCTGAAGAATCTACCGATATCTATTATTTTGTAGACGAAATCGTAAGAAAGCTGAAAAAGGACATACATTTTACGGTAGATGAAAAGACCAAAAATGCTACCCTAACTGAAGAAGGGATTGCTGAATGTGAAAAACTTTTGGGTATAAAGAACCTTTACAACCCTCGTTATGTTAGGTTAGTCCATCATATCCATCAGGCCTTAAGGGCTCATCATCTGTTTAAAAGAGACGTAGACTATGTGGTGAAGGATGGAAAGATCATCATCGTGGATGAGTTTACAGGAAGGCTCATGCCAGGAAGAAGATGGAGTGATGGGCTTCATCAGGCTATAGAGGCAAAAGAGCGGGTAAGGATAGAGGCAGAAAACCAGACTTTGGCGATGATTACCATCCAAAACTATTTCAGGATGTATGAAAAACTTGCAGGAATGACCGGAACGGCTGAAACCGAAGCGGCAGAGTTTAAACAGATCTACAACCTTGACGTGGTGGTTATCCCTACCAACAAACCGATGATAAGGATTGACTATCCAGATGTGGTTTTCAGGACACAGAAGGAAAAGTTTGAAAAGGTAGTAGAAGAGATAGAAAACGCCTACAAGCAAGGAAGACCGGTGCTTGTTGGTACTACCAGCATAGAGAAAAGCGAGCTTTTATCTAAGATGTTAAAGAAAAGGAAGATTCCTCATCAGGTGCTTAATGCCAAACATCATGAAAAAGAGGCAGCTATCATCGCTCAGGCAGGAAGATCCTATGCAGTTACCATCGCAACCAACATGGCTGGTAGAGGGGTAGACATCCTTTTAGGTGGTAATCCTGAAGGGCTTGCTAAGGCTCAGCTTGAGGCTGAAGGCTATGACCTTTCTGAGATAGACGAAAGGGCCTGGAACGAAGTTCTGGCCATGGCAAAACAGGGCTTAGATCCAACAGAAAAGTATAAGGATTACTGGGCTAAGGTGCTTTATGAAAAATATCTTGAGTGCCAGAGAGACGCAGAAAAGGTAAGAGCACTTGGTGGACTTTATATTATAGGTACAGAAAGGCATGAATCAAGAAGGGTTGACAACCAGTTAAGAGGTAGGGCAGGAAGACAGGGTGACCCAGGGGCATCCAGATTTTTCTTATCGCTTGAAGATGACCTTTTAAGGCTTTTTGGGTCAGATAAACTAAAAGGCCTTATGGAAAAAATAGGCCTTCCTGAGGGTGAGGCTTTAGAGCATCCCTGGTTGTCAAGGGCTATAGAACAAGCTCAGAAAAAGGTAGAAGCCTATCACTTTGAGATAAGAAAGCATCTCCTTGAGTATGATGACGTGATGAACCAGCAAAGAGAGACCATCTATGCTCAGAGAAAAGAGGTTTTGAAAAGTGATTCGGTAAAAGGCTGGATAGTATCTATGATAGAAGAAACTTTGCAGGAGCTTGTAGAAGACACATTTTTAGAAAGGAAGGAACTTACCCAGGAAGATTTGCAAGGTCTGGTAGAAAGAATAAAAGAGATTTTTGCCTTTAACGTAGCCTTTGCTGAAGGTAAACACTCAAAGGACAAAGTTTTAGAGTTTTTAAAGAACACCCTGTTAGAGGTTTACGAAAATAAAGAAAAGGTCATAGGTCCTGATAACATGCGGGCTATCGAGAAGTATTTCTTACTAAACACCATCGATACCCTTTGGAGAGAACATTTACTCATGCTTGACCATCTCAGAGATAGCGTAGGCTTAAGAGGGTATGGGCAGAAAAACCCGCTTCAGGAATATAAAAAAGAGGCCTTTCATCTTTTTGTAGAACTTATGAGAAAGATAAGAGAAACCACCCTTTCCTATCTTTTCAGGGTGGAGATAAAAGAGGCAAAAGAGATAGAGGAGGTCCTTGAGTTAGAGGAAGAAGTAGATACTCAGAAGTTAGAATATAAAAGAGAAGACGTGTTTGAAGAAAAAGAGACCTCTGAAAAACCTCAGCCGGTTAAGGTGCACAAGGTCGGAAGAAATGATCCTTGCCCCTGCGGGAGTGGTAAGAAGTATAAAAAATGCTGTGGTAGAAACTTAGAAGAGGGGGTTAAAGATGAAATGTCCTAAGTGTGGTTATGTGTTTTCTGAGGAGTATACCCAGTGTTTACGATGCGGGAACAGTATGACCCTTATCCTTGAAGTTTTGGGCCACTTCCCTCGCCCTGCTAACGAGCCTTTCTTATCGATTGATGACTTTGAAGAAAAGCCCTCTATCCAGGAAGGAATTTCTATAGGAGAAGAACCTAACACAGAAGAAAAACCACCTAAAGAAATTGATTTTAAATTTCCCGAATAAACGAAATAGGATTTATTTTATTTAAAAAATCTTAAGGGAATCTATCCCCCCAGAAGTCTTTTTTAGTCCCTTCAGCAAGTTCTTTGGTTTCAAGTAAAGCCTTTTGATAATAAAGAGAAGCTACCTTTTGGGCTTGTTGATAGACATCGGTGTCAGAAAAGTTGTTAAGGATGTAAAGCACCCGGTTGTAAGCTGCACGATAGTATCCTAATTTGTAGTAGAACTGCGCTACATAAAATTCATGGGTAGCTAACTGTTCTCGGAGTTCCTTAATCCTTTTAGCAGCTTCAGCCCTGTAAGGGCTCTTGGGATAGTTTTGTAGTAATCTTTCATAGGTTTCTATCGCCTTTTTGGCATAAGATTGATCGCGGTCATAACTTAGCTTAAGCTTATAATAGCATGTGCCTATTTGAAAAATCACATAGGGGATGGCCTCGTTGTTAGGATAAAATTTTTCAAAAGACTCATAAAGGGAGAGTGCCTCTAAATATTCTCCTGCCCAAAACTTGGAGTCAGCCATCCTGAGCTCAGCCAGGATGGCCTGAGGACTTCCTGGATACATATCGCTTATTTTTTTGTAGTATTCATAAGCTAAATCATAACTTCCTCTGTTAAAAAGCCTCTCAGCCTCTCTTAAAAGGGTTGCTAAGTCTTCTTCCTCTTCTTTATCTGCTTTCTTAGAAACTTCTTTTTCTAACCTTGAGGTAAGCTGTGAGCCAATCTTAGAGATAGTTCCACAACCATAAAGACCAAAAAGCAGTCCAAAAACTAAAAACCAGCAAAGGATAATGGTTAGATTGTTTTTTTTATCCATATCATTTAAGCTAAGACTTTATTTAAGGCGTTTACTATGGTGTTTTTAGAAACCGCACCTACGATTACCTCTACAGGTTCTCCGTTTTTAAAGATGATAAGGGTAGGGATGGCTCTTATTCCATATTTCCCTGGAGTAACCGGGTTTTCGTCTACGTTTAACTTCATCACCTTAACTTTCCCTTCAAACTCCTCAGCCAACTCATCTATGATAGGTGCAATCACCCTACAAGGACCACACCAGGCAGCCCAAAAATCTACCAGCACAGGAATAGGAGATTTGAGAACCTCGGTTTCAAAAGTCTCATCTGTTACCTTTGGTGCTCCCATGTTACCCTCCTTGTTAATATTTTAGTAAATAAATAAATACACTACCTCAAAAACCTAAAACTGCAAGAACCCTCAACTCAAAAATCCTCTTTTTAATCCCAAGAAAAACTTTTTTAACACAACCTCCAGTTCCTTGTTGACCCTTTCGTTTTTTAACAGAAAGTAGTTATAAGCCATCACAGCCGGGATAGCACAGAAAAGTCCCATGGCAGTGTTGATAAGAGCCTCTGCAATACCAGGAGCAACGGTAGCCAGACTTGCACTTCCTTTTAATCCGATGTCATGAAAGGCCTTCATGATACCCCATACTGTCCCAAAAAGTCCTATAAAGGGAGCCACATTGCCAGTAGTTGCAAGAAAACCTAACCCATGTCTTAGGTTTAAAAGCATCCGCTCCTTTTCTAATAAAATTAAATCTTCAAGCTCTTTTTCAGCAAAGGTGATTTTTAACTTCTCATCAGAGATCTTAGGTTGATTGTTGCGCAAATAATAATCATAGATTTCTCCAAAGCTTGCTACCAACCTTTTTATACTCTTTGAAATCAGGCTCTGGTCTAAGGATTTGACCATTTTGATCAAACTAACAAAGTCTCTGGTGTTTTCGAGGTTTCTGTTAAAGTCTGAAAGGTCGTTGATAAAAGCTCTATACCTGAAGTAGTTGGCAAGGATATAATACCAGCTCTGGACGCTAAAAAAGACTAGTACCAAAAGTACAGCCTTACCAACGTATCCTGTTTGCCAAAAAAGCTTCCAGAATTCCATTTAGCCTCTCCAGATTAATTTGTTGATGTCTTTTTCTATTTTTAAGAAGTTTTTTAAATACGTCAACCCTTTTAAAGAGTTTTCTTTGAAATCAAAGCTGTGTTCAGTTACATAGGTTTCTACATGAAGTTTTATAACCTTTTCGTCAAGTTCCTGGGCATAAGACTTTAATAAGGGTAAAACCTCTTCCCAGTTTTTTTGAGCCCAAAGAAGGCTTTCTCTAAAGGCATTGACAAGTGTTTGCTTTACCTCAGAAGGAAGGTCTTTTTTGATAAAAAAACCTCCCAAAGGCACCGGAGCTTCAGTTTGTTTTTCCCAGTAATCTCCAAGGTCGCATATCTTGTAAAGACCGTATCTTTGATAAACAAACCTGCCTTCGTGTATCAAAACCCCAAGCTCGGTTTTGTTTTCTAACAGATAAGGGATAACCTGGTCATACCGAATAAACTCTTTTTTTATTTCTCCCTGATAAAAAAAACGAAAAAGCAGATGAGCGGTGGTATGCTCCCCTGGTATAGCCACAGTAAGCTCAGGGAAATCTTCCAAATCATAAGGTTTTAACCCCACAACCAAAGGCCCAACCCCAAAACCCAAGGCTGCCCCTACAGGCATAAGGTCATACCTTTGATAGAGTTTATCCCAGATGGCAAAAGAGGTTTTGATAACAGAGATTTCTCCAGCTAACCCTAACTGATTAAGGGTTTCTATGTCTTCAAACCGGAAAGCTAAGTTTATACCAGGGTCTACCTTTTTTAAGATAAGCCCAGACAAGATAAAAACATCGTTTGGGCAGGGAGAAAGGGCTATCTCTAAAGCTTTTTCAGGCATAAAACCACCTCTCTTAAAACTTTAGAAGCAACCTGAAAATCCCAGGGTTTATCAGGACTGTCTAAGAGATTACTTATTACCCTAATTTCTAAGAGGGCAACCTTAAATGTTTCTGCAGCCTTGGCTACTCCAAATCCTTCCATATTCTCCGCAATCACGTTAAACTGGTTTCTAAAAAAAAGACTTCTTTCAGGGTCATAAGAGGTAGCACACACCGTAGCCATAGGACCAACCACAGGCCTAAATCCTTTAGCTTTAAGCAAGTTTTCTGCCCTTTCGGTCAAAACCGGGTTAAACTCTATCTCTCTTTTTACTTTTAGTTTATCTGGTAGGCCTTCATAACGGTCTTTATAGCACCTTCCAAAGTCAACCCACACCTCTTTTGAGGCAATGACTATGTCTCCTTCCTTTAATCCGGTATCAGGATAACCTCCTGCCCATCCGATAAGCACAAACCTCTGGTTGGGTTGTTTTTGAAAAAGAAGTATAGAGGTAAGAGAAGCTTCAACCAACCCTATACCTGTTAAGCCATATTTTACGTCTAAACCCGAAAGGGCTGAAGCTTCAAACTCTGAAGGTACAAGAAAAAAGGGTTCTTTCATCACAGCCCCTTTAACTCAAGTCCTTCTAACTCAAGGCTGTCGTCAAGATAAACCACCTCAGCCTTTATCCCTAAGTCCATCAGCTCCTCCACAAAAAAATCCACTTCATTACACCTGATAAGATTCCCCTCAGAGTAAAAGGGAAGAAAAATCCTCACCTGAGGCGGATTTATTTCTAAAGCCTCAACCTCTATTTTAACCCCTTCAGGCAATCCTTTAAACCGTTCTTTGAATAGTTTTTTGGTAAAAAGCTTTAAATCTTTAAGACTTTTAAAACTTTTTTTCATCCTGCAAGGTCTATTTTCAGATGGTTGTAAAATTTAAAAAACATTTTACCTTTAAAAACAAAAACTATCAATCAAAGAGGAAATCTAAACCTAAGACCTATAGAATGAAATACTACATAGGGACTTCTGGTTGGAGCTATTATTCTTTCAAAGGAATTTTATATCCTTTAGAATCTAAACCCAAGGACTGGCTTTCTATCTACGCTAACCATTTTAACACCGTAGAAATTAACGCAACATTTTACAAGCTTCCTTCTGTTAAAACCTTAGAAAAATGGTATAAGGAAACCCCTGGTGATTTTGTCTTTTCAGTGAAAGCACCAAAGGTTATTACCCATGTAAAACGGTTAAAAGATATCTCCGAAGACCTGAAAGAGTTTTTGAAAAGGGTAAGTGCCTTAAAGGAAAAGGCTAAAGTTCTTTTGTTTCAGCTTCCTCCTTCTTTAAGGTTTGATAAGGATTTGATAGAAAGTTTTTTAGAGGTGCTACCTTTAGATTATCAGATAGTTATCGAAATAAGAAATCAGTCTTTTCATTACGAAGGTTTTACAGAGTTACTTAAGACAAAAGGGGTATGCCTTTGTTTTTCTGACTGCGGGGTGAGATATCCTTCGTGGTATGAAGTCCAAACTGCTGATTTTTTGTATCTAAGACTGCATGGAAGAAAACAACTTTATGTTTCTAAGTATGAAGAAGATGAGTTGCAAGGTTTGGTTGAAAGATTAAAAAAGTTTGATGTAAAGGAGATCTGGGTTTACTTTGACAATACAGCTTTAGGACATGCAGTTTCAGACGCTTTAACCTTTAAAAGGCTTTTGTCATCAACTTAAGATTCTTCCTCTTCTTCAAGTTTTTTGTAAAGTTTAAAAAGATGAGGTATTTCTTCATCTTGAAACAGGACTTTGATTTCTACAAGTTCTGGCTTGATTTTAAGGAAGATATCTACCAGTTCTGGATCAAATCGTGTTCCCTTTTCGTTTTTGATCACCTGAAAGGCTACATCATAAGGTAAAGCTTTTCGGTAAGGTCTTTTGGAGGTAAGGGCATCAAATACATCCGCGATGGCAACGATCCTTGCAAAAAGGGGAATTTTTTTACCTTTTAAACCAAAGGGATACCCTCTGCCGTCCCATCTTTCGTGATGGTAAAGGGCAATTTTCTGTGCAGCCTTCAGGTATTTTAAGTTAGAACCTTCTAAGATCTGGGCTCCAATTACCGTATGGAGTTTCATTATCTCCCATTCTTTTTGAGTAAGAGGTCCAGGTTTGAGTAAGATTTTATCTGGGATACCTAATTTCCCTATATCATGGAGGGGAGAGGCATACTGAAGGATTTCTATCTGGTCCTTAGAAAGGTTTAAGGCCTCTGCGATTTTTGTACAGTAAAAGCTTATCCGGTGGATATGAGCCCCGGTATGTTCGTCTCTGTATTCAGCTGCCCTGGCAAGTCTTTGGATGAGTTCTAACGAAAGCCTTCTTATCTCTTCATGGGCTTCGCTTAGGCCTAAATAGATTTTTTGTAGTTCTCTAGTTTTTTGTATGACTTCCTTTTCGAGGTTGTGCTGGTAGTTTTTAAGAAATTCCCGGTATTTTTTGTTTTTGCTTAAGGTTTTAATCCTTACAAAAAGTTCTGGGATAAATACCGGTTTGGTTAAGAGGTCGTCTGCCCCTGCGGCAAGGCACCTCATCTTGGTCTCTAAGTCGTTTACTCCTGTGATGATGATTACCCCTATGTCAAAGGTTTTATAGTCGTTTTTGATGATTTTGCAAAGAGAAAGGCCATCTAACCCTCCTGGGAGCAGGTAATCTATAAGGGCAATGTCTGGGTCTACCTCTTCAAGTTTAGCCAAAAATTCCTGCCCAGTCTTAGCAGAAAAAACCTGAAATCCCTCTAAACTTAAAACCTCAGAAAGAGAAGCTCTTATCTGGTCGTCATCGTCTACCAGAAAAACTTTGGTGTTTTTGGGGTCCTCTATCTCAGGTAAAAACATTTCTCCGCTTCCTTAATATCTTCCAAAGTGTTCAGGTTTAAGAAGTTCCTGGGGTTTATATAAGAGTCCTCTAAGGTCAAAACCCTTCCTTTATCTATAAGATAATTGAAAAGCCTAAAAAGGCTATACTTGGGAGAAATTTTTATAAAAATTTCTATCTCTTCGTTTAGCCACCCAGGATAAATACCTGGAAAGGGTTTGATTTTGTCTTCTCCCTTAGAAAGAATCACAAAACTATGGCAAAAAACTTCTGAGAGGGAGATTAACCAGTTAAGAAACTCAGGCTCTACTAGAGGCTGGTCTATTGCTAAGAAAAGAATGGCCTCATTCTTAAACTTAGAGACTACAGACCATATCCCAGAAATAGGCCCTTCGAGCTCAGGATGTTTATCTAAGATAAAATCGATCGTTTGTAGAGGAACGTTTAGCCTTTGTAAAACCTCTGCTATTTTTTGGGCTTGGTCTGTGTTTTTTACTGAGAAATATACGGGCAGGTTAATCTTTTTAGCGATGTTAAATACCCAGTAGGCTAAAGGTTTCCCTAAAAAGGTCTTTAGAGGCTTATCTCCTCCTATCCTTTCTCCTTTTCCTCCGGCTAATACCACTACTTTCATCAAGCTACTTCTGTATCAACCTGATTTTACTGCCAAGACTACGGTCTTTTACCACCTCCAAAACCAATGGAAAGACCTCTTTCATGTATTCAAGATGGGAGATAACCCCGATAATCCTTCCACTTTTTTCAGACAGACCAAGCAGGATGGTTATCACTTTTTCTAAGGTTTTTTCATCCAAGCTACCAAACCCTTCGTCTATAAACAGAGACTCAAAAGGCTTGGTTTTAAAAAGATAGGTGATAACGTCTGAAGTTCCAAGGGCAAGGGCAAGGGTAGCTATAAAAGACTCACCTCCTGAAAGGGTCTTAACCTCCCTCTTGGTTCCTGTATAAACGTCAAACACCTCGATTGAGACGTTTTTTTGCAAAAACATGTCCTCTACAAAGGTATACCTTCCAAAGGAAAACTCCTTCAGATATTCGTTAGCCCTTTGAAAAATAGTCCTTGCAAACATAGAAACTACAAAGGAATGAAAAGAGATCCCTTTAGGGTTTTTCCCTGAAATAAGATCACAGAGTTTACTTAAAAAACCAAATCTTTTTTCTAATCTTTCTCTTTCTTTCCCTAACTCTTGGTATTCTTTGAGATAACCCTCAAGTTGCTCTAACTTTTGATAGGCTATCCCTATTTCCTGATTTAGGCGTTTAAAGGTAAGTTCTAACCTTTCTTTTTTTTGGGTCAATGCTTCTAAATTCTGACTGATTACCTCAAGTTGAGCTTCTATTTCCTCTAAGTTTTTTAGGCCTAAACTTTCAAGCTTTTGGGTTAATTTTTCCTTTTCTGCTGTAAGCCTTTCTTTTTTCTGATAAAAATCTTTTATTTCAGCTTCTAAGGTTTGGATTTTACCTATCTCAGGTTTTAGTTCCTCAAACTCGTCCCACCGGTTTATAATTTTTTGTCTTTTTAGGGGTAACAGTTTAAAAACCTTAGCTTTATAGTTTGTTAAAAGATGCTGCAAAAATTCTTTTTGGTTTTTTAAGTCCTGTTCTATCGCGGTTTTTTGGTTGGTAAGGCTGTTTATCTGTTTTTCTAAGTCGGTTTTTTGGGTTTCAAACTCAGTAATCTTTTTTTCTTCGGTAACGATTTTTCTTTTTAAAGCTTCTAAACTTATCTCTTCTGTAAGGAGAGCTTTTAAACTATTTGTTAATTCTTCCAGGCGTCCTTTTGATAGCAAAAGCTTCTTTCTTTGGTTTTCTAAGGCTAAAGAGAGGTCTTTTTCTTCTGTTTCTTTTTTAGAAAGGATATTTTTTTGTTCTTTGATTTTACCTTCAAGGATTTTAATGATCATAGGATTCTTTTGATACTGGGAAACAAGCTCTGGATAAGCACTTTTTTGTGCTTCTATTTGGGCTAATTTTTCTTTTAATTCTTCTTCCTGATAAGGGGAGAGCTCAGTTTGTAATGTGTCAATCCTTATCTCCAAGGTTTGAAACTGAGTTTTGTAGTGTTCAAAATCCCTTTTTTTCTCTGTTAAAATTTTTTCTAGATTGTTTAATTCTTCAGTAAAGTTTTTATCGGTGATGGGAGAGGGATGAGAGGTTGACCCACAGACAGGGCAAGGTTTTCCTTCTTCTAAAGCTTTAGCAACCGTTAAAGCAAGGTTTTTAACCTCAAACTCCTGTTTTTGCTTTTCTAACTTCTCTATTTCAGTAGAAAGATTAGCTACTTTGTTTTCTAATTCAGGTTTTTTACTTAAGAAATGGTTTAGTTTAGTAAACTTTTCTAAGAGCTGTCTAATTTGTTTTTCTTCGTTAAGCCAGCTTTGAATTTTTAATAAAAGGTTTAATTTTTCTGAGTTTTCCTCAAGGAGTTGTTTAAGTTTTTTAATTTCTTCCCGGATTGAAAAAATTTCTTCGTCTTTAGACTGAACCTCCTTAGAAAGTTGATCGACTGATATTTCTAACGCTGTTTTTTCTTTAAGCTTTTCTTCTAACTGTTTCAACTCCTTTACTTTTAACTTCAGGTCTTCTATTTCTGGAATTTGAGATAAAACTTGGGAGAGATTTTGGGAAAGGGTGTTTAAAACTGCAGATAGTTTTATTTTTTTGGCAGAAAGATCTTTGATTTTAAACCTTACTTTCCATATTTCCTGTTTAAATTTTTTAAAGTCTTCATAAAAAGGCAAATAATCTTTAACAGTGTTTAAAAGTTCTAACCTGTTTTCTTTTTGTTTTATCTCATTTTCTAAGGCAAAGAGATTCTCTAACCCTTGTAAAACCTCACGAAAGGTTTTTAGGTCAGACAAGAGGGTTTGTTTGGTTGATATTTCCTGACTTAGAGTTTCTCTTTCCTTAGTAAGGTTTTTAACCTCTGCCTCTAAGGTTGAAAGATTTTTTTTGGTTTCTTTTATTTGATCTTCCAGTTCTTTTAATTCGTTAATGTTAGCCAGTTTTTTGATCTGGTTTTCCCGGTCTAAGTTTGACTTGATCTGGTTTTGGAGTTCTTTTAGACTAAGTTTAAAAAACTCTTCTAACTCGGCAAACAAAAAGGTGTCAAAGATGATCTTAAAAAGCTCTTCTCTTTCCTTTTTTTCTGCAAGAAGTATTTTACGATACTCTCCTTGAGGAATAAGAAAGACCTTTTTAAACTGCTCGGCATTAAGCCCTATCAAAGACTGTATTTTACTGTTGACCTCTTTTTCTTTGTCAGAAAAAAATTTGCCTTCTATCCATAGACTTAATTTTTTACCTTTTTCTTTGAAAGGAAGCCTTCTTATGATTCTGTATTCTTTTCCGTCTAAGAAAAACTTAAACTCTATTTCTGGCAGGAGGTTAGCCTGGTGTTGGACAAGGTGAGAAACAAGGGCCTTTGGGTCTCGCTTTTCTATGGTAGTGGTTCCGTAAAGAGCATAAACGATGGCATCGAAAAGTGTGGTTTTCCCTGCACCTATCTCTCCTGAGATCAGAAACAACCTGCTGTCGTTTAACTTTTTAAAATCCTGTTCGCTGATTTTAACGTCTAAATAAGGACCAAACCCTTTGATAGAAAGAAATAAAGGACGCATTCTTTTATTTTATTTTATATTTTCTTGAAAGTTCTCGTTCAAGATCCCTTTTTTTGATGTCTTCTCTGCGGTCATAGACTTTTTTACCTTTAGCTAAGGCTAACTCTACCTTAGCCAATCCTCTTTCGTTAAAGTAGACTTTGGTAGGAATAAGGGTATAACCTCTTTCCTGCACCTTTCCTGCCAACCTTTTGATTTCCGATTTTTTTAGCAAAAGTTTTCTTGTGCGGGTGGGATCAAGGTTTTGGGCTTCTCTGCTGTGTGGATAGGGACTTATGTGCATGTTATAGAGAAATACCTCTCCGTTGACAATCCTGGCAAAACTGTCGTTAAGATTAGCCCTGCCTAATCTTAATGATTTGACTTCACATCCATAAAGCTGGATCCCAGCTTCATAGGTTTCTTCGATGTTATATAGATGATAGGCCTTTTTGTTGGTGCACACTACTTTCATATGTTTTACTAAAATAACACAGATAGTTTGCCTTGACAAGAGAAATAATTTTGCTAATATCCTTTTTAAAAGGTTGGTAAAAGTTGTTAAAGATCAATTTTTTAATGGAGGTTTGTCATGAGTGATCAAAAACCTTTGATTCTATGGTTTGATCAGATTTCCAAAGACGATGTACCTTTGGTTGGCGGTAAAAACGCCTCTTTGGGAGAGATGTATTCTAAACTTACAGAAAAAGGAATTAAGGTGCCTTATGGTTTTGCGGTAACTGCAGAGGCCTATCGATATTTTATAAAAGAAAACCATTTAGACGATAAGATAAAAGAAATTTTAAAAGGGCTTGATACTCATGACGTATTAGATCTACAAAAAAGAGGTAAGAAGATCAGGACCCTTCTTCTTAAGGCTAAAATGCCAGAGAAACTTGAGACTGCTATAAGAGATGCCTATGCTGAGCTTGAGAAAAGATATGGCAAGAATACCGATGTAGCTGTCAGGTCTTCTGCTACCGCTGAAGATTTGCCAGATGCCTCGTTTGCCGGACAACAAGAGACCTTTCTTAACATCAGAGGGGTAGATAATGTCGTAAAATATGTCCAAAAGTGTTTTGCCTCTCTTTTTACCGACAGAGCCATTTCCTACAGAGAGGATAAAGGGTTTGATCATTTTTCTATTTACATCTCAGTAGCCATACAAAAGATGGTAAGAAGTGATGCCGCTTGTTCAGGAGTTATGTTTACCTTAGATACAGAAAGCGGTTTTAGAGATGTGGTCTACATCACAGGCACCTGGGGATTAGGAGAAGCCTTGGTTCAGGGTAAGGTCACCCCTGATGAATATTATGTTTTTAAGCCTACCCTTAAACAGGGGTTTCGTCCTATCCTTTCTAAAAAGTTAGGTTCGAAACACCTTAAGATGGTTTATGGAGAGGACCCAAAACATCCGGTTAAGACAGTTAAAACCACCAAAGACGAAAGATTAAGCTTTGTGCTTTCTGATGAAGAAATTTTAAAACTTGCCAAATGGGCGATGATCATCGAAGAACACTATGAACGGCCTATGGATATAGAGTGGGCTAAAGACGGAGATGGAAAAACTATCGGCACAGGAGAGATTTTTATCGTTCAGGCAAGACCTGAAACGGTACACGCCATCAAGGAGTATAAATATTATGAAGTCTATAAACTTAAAGGAGAAGGTAGGGTTATCTGCACCGGTAAGGCTGTAGGAAGTAAGATAGGGCAGGGGAAAGCTCGAGTTATCCTTAGCTTAAACGAAATTGCAAATTTTAAACCAGGGGAGATTTTGGTAACTGAGATGACAGACCCTGATTGGGAACCTATCATGAAAAAAGCCTCTGCCATCATTACCGATAGAGGCGGAAGAACCTGCCATGCAGCCATAGTTTCTCGAGAATTGGGAATACCCTGTATCGTAGGTACAGAAAATGCTACCAAACTTATCAACACCGGAGATAAAATTACCGTTGATTGCTCTCAAGGCGAGATAGGAAGAGTTTTAGAAGGGTTGGTAGACTATGAAGTTGAAAGGATAGACCTTGAGAAACTTCCTGAAACCAGGACCAAAATCATGATGAATGTAGGTATCCCTGAACAAGCCTTTGCTCAGGCACAGATACCAAACGATGGAGTAGGTCTTGCTCGTATAGAGTTTATCATCGGGTCTCATATAGGGATCCATCCTCTGGCGTTGCTTAACTATGAAAAGTTGAAAGAAGAGGCTAAAAAGGATAAGGAAATCGAAAAGGTAGTAGCTGTGATCGAAGAAAGAGCTTATAACTATGCCAATAAGGCTGATTTTTATGTAGATAAACTGGCTCAAGGTATTGCGATGATAGGTGCTGCCTTTTATCCTAAGGATGTTATCGTGAGACTTTCAGATTTTAAGACCAATGAATATGCTAACCTGGTGGGAGGATATCTCTATGAGCCAGTAGAGCATAACCCGATGTTAGGTTGGAGAGGGGCTTCAAGGTATTATGACCCTAAGTTTGAACCTGCCTTTGCTTTAGAGTGCAAGGCTATCAAGAAGGCCAGAGACGAAATGGGGCTTACCAACATCAAAGTTATGGTGCCCTTCTGCAGGACGGTAGAAGAAGGGGAAAGGGTTATTAAGGTGATGGAAAAATATGGGCTTAAACAGGGAGAAAACGGGTTAGAGATATATGTGATGGCTGAAATACCAAGCAACGTTATCTTGGCAGAAGAATTTGCCAAGATTTTTGACGGTTTTTCGATAGGGTCTAACGATTTAACCCAGCTTACCTTGGGATTAGACAGAGACTCAGAGTTAGTGTCCCACATCTATGACGAAAGAAACCCAGCCATCAAAATTTTGATAAAACAACTTATTGAAACTGCCCATAAGTTCGGAAGAAAGGTCGGAATCTGTGGACAGGCACCCAGTGATTTTCCTGATTTTGCTGCGTTTTTGGTAGAATGTGGGATCGATTCTATGAGCCTTTCCCCAGATACTGTAATTAAAACCAGGCTTTTGGTTGCTGAGAAAGAAAAGGAGTTAAAAAAGAAAAAGTGAAAATTTTAAGGCTTATCTTTTTTTGGTTTTTTGTTTTTTGTAGTTTTGCCTGGGCAGAACTAAAAGTAGGTATATTACCCTTAAAACTTGAGGCACCTGCAGAATACGGTTATTTAAGAGAAGCTTTACAAAACCATATTTATCACAGGCTGTGGGTGCCTTCTAAGGTAAAAACCGTGTCGTTAGAAGATGGACGAACGTTATCTGGATTAGACTATCTCCTTTCCTCAGAGATAAAGGTGGAGAAAGAACAGGTAGCATTAAAACTAAAGCTTGATAGCGTAAGTCCGACCCCTAAAGAGGTTTGGACTAAAGAAGAAAAGGTAGCAAGAGATCAACTTTTTTCTAAGATAGCCGTTTACTTGGAAGAGATAAAAAGGATTTTGGTTGAGGGTAGTCCTCAGCCTCAAACCTTTACTTCTTTTTCTGGACCTTCTCAGTCTCAGGTTAGTACTCCTGCGGGAGGAATTACTCCTTTACCTAAGAATCTATCCGAGACAAAAGAGTATAACGTTCAGATAATAAAAGAAAAGAAATCTTTTTTTAGTAAGTTAAACCCATTTGAAAAGTTGTCAGACTGGATGTCTAACCTTTTTGCTAAAGAAAGTGAGTTTAAAATAAGCATTCCCATCCCTCCCCCTCCCCCTCCTCCTGGGGTGGTGGTTTCTCATCAACCTTTAGAGGTAAACCCTCAGACGTCTTTAAAAACTCCTCAGAAAGAGGCGTATACCGTTAATCCGGCTTTTTCCAAACCTCAACCTCAAATTCAACCTCAACCTCAATCCTTGATGCAACCGCAGACCCAACCACAGCCATCACCCTGGCAATGGTTTTAGCCATGAGGAAGAAAGGTCCTCAAATTTATATCAAACCTTATGCTAAGAAAAAAAAGAGCAGGTTTAAGAAGGTTTTTTTTACCTTACTCTTGATTTTTTTAGGCCTTACATGTGCTGTTTTTTTAACGCTAAATTTTTTAATCAAAAAGGAGATGGAAGAGGTGGAACGAGTCAGAAGAGAAAATGTATATTATGAAGGTGAAATTAAAAGGTTAACCTCTTCTGATGAGCCTTATGAAGAGATCTTACGGACTAAATATGGATACATAAAAGAAGGAGAAAAAATCATCATCTATTCTTCTCCTCAGGCAAAGGAAGAAAAAAAACCTTAATCAAGGGGGCTTTTTATGAACTATAAAGTTTTAGAGGGGTTTTTTGAGGGAGAAGACGTCAAAGTAGGTATAGTGATCAGCCGTTTTAACGTGTTTATTACCCAAAAACTTTTAGAAGGTGCATTAGATGTGCTAAAAAGACACAAGGTAAAAGAGGAAAATATCTATGTAGCCTGGGTGCCAGGGGCTTTTGAAATTCCTCTTGTGGCTAAAAAGCTTGCAAAGACCCAGAAGTTTGACGCAGTCATTTGTTTAGGGGCTATCATAAGAGGAGCTACCCCTCATTTTGAATACGTAGCCGCTGAAGCTTCAAAAGGGGTAGCTCAGGTGATGTTAGAAACGGAAATCCCTATTATCTTTGGTATCCTTACTACAGACACGATAGAGCAGGCGATAGAAAGAGCTGGCACCAAAGCCGGTAATAAAGGGGCTGAGGCTGCTCTAAGTGCCCTTGAGATGATAAACCTTTTAAAAAAGATAAACCAGGTTTAAGGGGAAGGAGCCATGCTTAAAACCTTAAGGGATTTTGACCTTAAAGGTAAAAAGGTTTTTATAAGGGTTGATTTTAACGTCCCTTTAGAAAACGGCAAAATTTTAGACGATACTCGTATAGTAGAAAGCCTTTCTACCATTACCCATGTGTTGCATTCCTATGGTAAGGTTATCCTTTGTTCTCATTTAGGAAGACCTAAGGGAAAAAGAGTGCCTGAATTTTCTTTAAGGCCTGTTTATGAATATTTGAAAACGGTTTTTAAAGACAGAGAGGTCAAGTTTTTAGAGGATTTTTTGAGTCCTGAGGCAGAAAAAGAACTCGAAAACCTGAAAGAAGGGGAGATTTTGCTTTTAGAAAACATAAGATTTTACGAGGGAGAAACCAAAAACGACCCTGATTTTGCCAAGGCTTTAGCCAAGTTTGCAGACATCTACATCAACGATGCTTTTTCTGTCTCCCACAGGGCGCATGCCTCTGTGGTAGGTGTTCCTCTTTTGGTTAAAGAAAAGGGGATTGGTTTTCAGATGGAAAAGGAACTGAAATATCTTTCCAAGATTGTAGGAAAGCCTGAAAGGCCTTTTTATGCGGTAGTAGGAGGAAGTAAGGTTTCCACCAAAATAGGGGTTTTAAAGAGCTTACTTAACAAGCTTGACAAGCTTATCATCGGTGGGGCGATGGCCAACACCTTTCTTGCAGCCAAAGGGTATTCTGTAGGAGATTCTTTTGTAGAAGAAGAATACATAGAGGTGGCAAAGGAAATTCTTAAAGAAGCTAAGGAAAAGGAGGTTAAAATTTATTTACCGGTAGATGTAGTGGTTGAAAACAACGGACAGGTTTTAGCTAAGGGCTTAAGGGAAATCGTTAAAGAAGATAAGGTGTTTGACATAGGAAAGGAGACGGTAAAACTTTTCTGCAGAAGCCTTGATGGAGCTAAAACTGTGGTCTGGAACGGACCTTTAGGGTATTTCGAAAAGCCACCTTTTGACTATGGAACTGTCGAGATAGCCAGAAAGATTGCCTCTCTTACCTGTACCACCATAGCAGGGGGAGGAGATACCCTTTCTGCCATAAAATATGCCTGCGTAGAAACAGGATTTTCCTATGTTTCTACCGCAGGTGGGGCCTTTTTAGAGTATTTAGAAGGAAAAGACCTGCCAGGAATTTTAGCTTTAACGAAGTAACGTTGAAAAAAGGGGTTAGATTTATGAAAAAGGTTCTTTTAGCTGGAAACTGGAAGATGCACAAAACTTTGTCTGAAGTAAAGGCCTATTTTGAGAAGTTTCTTAAAGACTTAGAAACAATAGACCTTTCAGCCAAAGAAATAATGATAGCTCCACCTTTTACAGCATTAGCTTACTCAAGAAAACTCACCGAGGGCTCACCGATAAAGTTAGGTGCGCAAAATGCTTGTTGGGAGGAAAAAGGGGCATTTACTGGAGAGGTTTCTCCTTTGATGCTTAAGGAATTAGGGGTTGAGTATGTGATAGTAGGCCATTCAGAAAGAAGACATATTTTCGGAGAAACCAATGAACTGGTAGGAAAAAGAGCAGAAGGCGTTTTTCGTTTTGGGCTGACCCCTATTCTTTGTGTTGGAGAAACCCTCGAAGAAAGACAGCAGAATAAAACCTTAGAGGTAATAAAATCACAATTAGAGGCAGGTTTAAACGGGATTAAAGAGGTGGGTGGAAGGGATCTGGTGATAGCTTATGAACCAGTTTGGGCTATAGGAACAGGAATTACCGCAACCCCTGAACAGGCTGAAGAAGTCCATGGTTTTATCAGAGATTTTCTTTCAGGTCTTTATGGAAAAGAGAAGGCAGAAACCATAAGAATCCTTTATGGAGGAAGTGTAACCCCTGAAAACATAGAAAGCCTTATCAAACAACCTAACATAGATGGGGTGTTGGTAGGTGGAGCTTCTTTAGACCCTGATAAGTTCTTAAAAATTTGTGCTGTAGCCCTTTAAGGAGCCTTTTACAGAGGGGGAGAAAAAGATATGACAGAACAGTGTAGTTTACCTGATTATACCGACCTTTCTCAAGAGATTTTAGAAATACCTAAGAAATACAAAAGATTGGCCATAGTAGGGGCAAGTCATAATCCAGATCGACCAAGCTATCAGGTAATGGAATATCTACTAAAAGAAGGTTTTGAAGTAGTCCCTATAAACCCGGTAAGGGAAGAAATCCTTGGGAAAAAGGTATATCCTTCTTTATCTCAACTCCCTGAAGAGCTTTATCCTGAAGTAGTGATTATTTTTAGAAAGCCTGAGATGGTTTTACCGATAGTAGAAGAGGCATTGGCTTTAAAACCTAAGGTGATCTGGATGCAAGAGGGGGTGATTAACGAAGAAGCTAAAAAACTTGCTGAGGCCCACGGGATAAAAGTGGTGATGAATAAATGTTTTAAAAAAGTCCATTTAATAGGCAAAAAGATGGGTCAATAGATGACAGAAAACTTACGCGAGGTAGAGGTATACACAGATTTAGAGCAATTTAGAAGAATTTTTACCAAAAACAAACAAGAGGTTTTAAAGTATAATCTTTCAGAATTTGTGGCACTCCTATCAACCGTCCCTCTTCCCAAGCTTTTTTCTGGTTTATTTTTAGAGCTTATAGTTAAACTTTCTGAAGCCCTTTACTGGAAAAGCTGTTTTTTGTTAAACACACGTCCTCAGGAGGAACCTCAACCTTCTGAGGAATCTTATCCTGAGGAAGAGATTTCAATAAAAAGACAGTTTCACTACTATAACCTTATTCCCTTAGACCGGGTTCTCGAAGATAAAGTTTTTTTACCTAAAAGTTCAGAGGTTCAACTACCTTCAGATGAATTTTTAACCAGTCCAGAAAGTCAACAGGCCTTCAACCTTCTTTTACAGGCTCTTCTTAGGGTGCTTCAACGGGAAACCCTTAAAACAGAAGTCTTAGAAAGGCTGCCACAGGTTTCGATAGAAGATTACATAGATGAGGTCTATCAGTTTTTACAACAAAATCCTTCTTTTTATTTTGAAGATTTCCTAAAAACCAGAGATCTCGATGTGTTAAAAGTGGTTTGTTATTTTTTGGCTCTTCTTTTCATGTGTTTCTATGAACAGTGTAGACTGGTGCAAAATAGCGAGTATGAAGATATACTGGTAATTAAGGTCTAAGGTTAAAAGTTCTTTTTAAGATATGTGAAATATTTAACAAGTGGTTTAAAAAGGGGTAGCAGAGATTAGAGATTTAATGATAAAGCCAACAAGTTATCCTGGTTAAAGAGAGGTTATAGATGAAATATAAGATAAAGCATTATCCTGAACGTTGTTCTGGTTGTGGGGAATGTGTTAAGGCTTGTGCAGAAAATCATGAAGGATTGAGCAATTGTGCTATTTATGAGATAGAGGGCAAGTTTTACTATTTTTCATGTCTTCAGTGTAAAAGGCCTCAATGTGCGTCGGTGTGTCCTGTAGGTGCTATAGAAAGAGAAGGAGAGGTGGTAAGGCTTTATCCGGAGCTGTGTGTGGGATGCAGAAACTGTGAGGAGGCTTGCCCGTTTGGTGTGCCTAAGTTTAACAAAAAAACAGGCAGGATTAACAAGTGTGACCTTTGTTTAGAAAGGGTAAAGGCAGGTCTTTTACCTTATTGTGTAGAGGCTTGTCCTAATCAGGCTTTAGAGCTAGTTAAAGAAACTCCTAAACCTAAGGAGGAAGAAAAATAAATGAGTGGATATCAAGGGATTTTTTTGTTTGGTTTTTTGCTTTTCCTTCTTGGGGCTTTATTGGTGATAGCTAACAATTTTTTTGCCTTAAGAAGGTTTAACCCTGCTAAGTTTAAACCTTATGAATGTGGGATAGATGTTTCGTGGGATGCAAGGATTCCGCTTAAGGTAAAGTTTTATTTGATAGCTGTGATTTTTTTGGTTTTTGATGTTGAGCTGGTTTTTCTTTATCCATGGGCAGTAGTTTTTGAAGACCTTGGTTGGTTTGGTTTTGTAGAAATCGCGGTTTTTGTGTTTTTGTTGTTGGTAGCCTATGTTTATGCCTGGAGAGAAGGAGCTTTAAAATGGGAGTAGAAAAATCTACCATAGAGATAGCACCTGGAGTAAGACAGGTTCCTGGAGCCCCTGTGGTGGTGACTACCATAGACAAAGTGATAAACTGGGCAAGAGCAGGGTCTTTGTGGCCTCTTACCTTTGGGCTTGCCTGCTGTGCCATAGAGATGATGGCAACTGGAGCCAGTCACTATGACCTTGACCGGTACGGTATAATCTTTAGAGCTACCCCTCGTCAGGCAGACCTTTTGATAGTGGCAGGTACGGTAACCAAAAAGATGGCTCCGATCGTAAGAAGGGTATATGACCAGATGCCAGAGCCTAAGTATGTGATTGCCATGGGAAGTTGTGCCTGCTCTGGGGGAATTTTTAGAACCTATTCAGTAGCTCAGGGGGTAGACCAGTTTTTACCGGTAGACATCTATCTACCTGGTTGCCCTCCCTGTCCTGAAGCCCTGATTTATGCGTTGTTGCAACTCCAGGAAAAGATTAAAAAAGAGACCAAAAGATGGGGTTACTGGAGATAGTGTATGGGACTTTATGAAGAGTTAAAGGTCAAGTTTCCAGAGGTAGTGAAAGAAAGTTTTCTGGAAGTTGACGGCGAAGTGGTGGTTTGCAATAGAGAAGGTTTTTTAGACCTCATAACCTGGCTTAAACAAGAAAAAGGTTTTATCCATCTGATAGACCTTTGTGGGGTTGACTACTTAGGATATAAACCTAAAACCTTTGAGGAAAGGTTTGAGGTGGTTTATCATCTTTTTAATTTAGATGAAAGAAAACTTTTAAGGTTAAAGGTTAGGGTTCCAGAAGAGGACCCCTGGCAGTATTCTGTAACCTCTCTATGGAAAGCGGCTAACTGGTTTGAGAGAGAGTGTTTTGATATGTTTGGGATAGTTTTTAAAGGTCATCCTGACTTGAGAAGGGTGCTTATGCCTGAAGACTGGAAGGGTTATCCTTTAAGAAAGGATTATCCTCTTTTCTCAGAGGAAGAAGACTGGGAACCATACAAGGCTTTGGTAGAAAAGTATAAGAGGAGAGGCTAAAGGATGTCTTTAGTTTTAGAGGTTAATAAAAAACAGAAAGGCAAAGACAGCTGGGAAGAGCCTTTTTATCTAAACATGGGTCCTCAGCACCCTTCTACTCACGGGGTTTTACGCCTTTTCCTTGAATTAGAAGGGGAAACCATCGTTAACTGCGACCCTATCATCGGGTATCTCCATAGAGGAATAGAAAAACTTGCAGAAAACCTTAACTACAACCAGACCATCGTTTTAAGTGACCGGTTAGACTATATTTCTTCTGCGGCAAACAACGTAGCCTTTGCCCTTGCCTTTGAAAAACTCTTCAAACTTGAGGTGCCAAGAAGGGCTAAGCTGATAAGAACGATTGTTTCGGAGATGGCAAGGATATGTAGTCATTTACTCTGGCTTGCAACCCATGCCCTTGATATAGGGGCGATGACTGTTTTCCTTTACTGTTTTAGGGACAGAGAATGGTTGTTAAACATTTATGAAAGGATTTGTGGGGCAAGGCTCACCCATACCTACGTTAGAGTAGGTGGGGTAAGAAGAGATTTTGAGCCTGAGGTTATAGAGGAACTCTATCGGTTTGTAGAGGAATTTCCTAAAAGGATTACCGACTACGAGACCTTGATCGATACCAACCGTATCTGGCTTAAACGAACCAAAAACATAGCGGTAGTTTCTGCTGAAGAGGCTTTTAACTTAGGGCTTACCGGTCCTTGTTTAAGGGGATCTGGTGTTCCTTATGATGTAAGAAAATTTAGACCCTATGATGCCTATCCTGAGGTAGAGTTTGAGGTTCCTGTAGGACAAAATGGAGATACTTACGATCGTTATAAAGTAAGGATGAGGGAGCTTCGTCAGTCTAACTGGATTATCAAACAGTGTTTAGACAAGCTATCTGAAACCGAAGGGGAGCCGGTGTTGACTGAAAATGCTCCTGACCTTCTTATGCCAGAAAAGGTGAGAGAAGTTTCTGCTCAACCCCATCCTAAGCTTGGAGTTATGTTTAAACCAAAAGAAAAAGAGATTGTCCCTGTAGGGGAGGCCTTTGCTTCCATAGAATCCCCTAAGGGTGAACTTTCGGTTTATGTGATAAGTGACGGTTCAAGTAAACCCTGGAGGCTTAGGATCAGGACTCCCTCTTTTGTACATATCTCTGCCATTCCTCATATGACAAAAGGGCATATGATTGCTGATCTGGTAGCCATTATAGGGACCCTTGACATAGTTTTAGGGGATTCTGACAGGTAAGGAGGATATATGGAAGACCTTTGGTCCAATCTGTTTTGGTTTTTGGCAGGAACGGTGATCCTGCTTATAGTAAGCCTTTTACACGTAGCCTATCTTACCTACGCAGAAAGAAAGATCATTGCCAGGATGCAACAAAGGCTTGGACCTAACAGGGTAGGACCAAGAGGGCTTTTACAACCCATCGCTGACATGTTAAAACTGCTTACCAAGGAAGACATCATTCCTGCTCAGGTAGATAAGCCTGTATTTTATATCGCCCCTTTTATCTCTCTGGTTTGTGCTGGAACAGGGATAGCGTTGGTGCCTCTTTGGGAAAATTTTGTGATAAGCAACATAAACGTAGGTCTTTTGTTTATTCTGGCTTTAAGCTCTTTAAGTGCTTACGGAGTTATACTGTCAGGATGGGCTTCTAACTCAAGGTATGCCTTTTTAGGAGGGCTCAGAGCCAGTGCTCAGGTGATAAGCTATGAGATAGCAATGAGCCTTGCCCTTTTAAGCGTGGTTTTGATGGCAGGGTCCCTTAACCTCGGAGACATCGTAAGAGCTCAGATAAACTCACCTTTTAAGGTTTATCTTATCCCTCAGTTGCTCGGATTTTTTGTTTTTATCGTTTCAGCGGTAGCTGAGTGTAATCGCACTCCCTTTGATTTGCCTGAGGCAGAGACAGAGCTTGTTGCAGGGTATTTTGTAGAATACTCAGGAATGAGGTTTGCCCTTTTTTATCTGGCAGAATATTTTGGAATGCTTGTGATGAGTGCCCTTGCAGTTACTTGTTTTTTAGGTGGTTGGGCAGGGCCCTTTGAGGTTCCTTATGTTCCCTTTTTCTGGTTTGTGGTAAAGGTTTATGCCTTACTTTTCTTTTACATTTGGATAAGGGCTACCCTCCCAAGATATCGTTATGACCAACTTATGGACCTTGGTTGGAAGGTGCTTATCCCTCTTGGTTTGATAAACCTGTTTTTAACAGCCTTGATAAAACTGATTTTTTAGGAGGAAATGGAAGGTGAAAAGCTTGTTTGAAAAGCTTTTTTTGATAGAAATTTTAAAGGGATTAGCCTTAACCCTTAAAAAATTACTGTTTGAAAAGCCTGTTACCATAGAATGCTACGACAAGGTAATCCCTCAACCTTATCCAGGATTTAGAGGAAGACATGCTTTGGTTAGAAGTGAACTTACCCAGGGACCTATCTGTGTGGCTTGCCATAGGTGCGAAAGGGTTTGCCCTTCAAGATGCATCTACATCAAAACTGTAGAGATAGAAGAAGGAGGAAAGAAAAAAAGACAGTTAGCTGAGTATGCGATAGATGCTTCAAGATGTGTGTATTGTGGGTATTGTGTAGAGGTTTGCCCGGTAAATGCCCTGGTGCTTACAGAATTTTATCAATACATAGGAGAAAAAAGAGAGGACCTTTATTTTGACCAGGAAAGGTTGCTTAAAAACTGGGATGAGTTTATCGCTAAAGCTGAAAGGCCTTACTTTAATCCATTCTGGAAACCTAAGGGTATCCCAGAGGGATTTTTCTCTATAGTAAAAAGAAAGGCTAAAGGGGTTTAAACATGGGATTAGGCATAGATCTTAACAGCCTTATTTTTGGGTATCTGGCTTTTGCGATGGTAGTTTCAAGTGTGCTTGCGGTTTTCTCGAAAAATCCAGTACACACCATACTTTTGGTTTTGGTGATGGTGGTGCATCAGGCTTTTTTGCTTTTAACCCTTGGCTCTGAGTTTTTGATGGCTGTACAGCTGATTGTATATGCAGGGGCGGTGCTGGTTTTGTTTTTGTTTGTGGTTTATCTGATAAACCTGAGAAAAGAGACAAAACACAGTATCTTTGTTAAACGTTTTTGCCTCTGTAGTTTGGTTTTCTTGCTGTTTTTAGGTTTTATGGGGGTTAATCTTTACCTGATATACGGAGCCAAAAAGTTTGAGCAAGCAGTACTACCCTTTAATCCTTTAGAAAAAGACAACCTTTGGTGGATAGCCCATTATCTTTTTAACTATTATCTTTTGCCTTTTGAGATTATAGGAGTGATATTGCTGGTAGCGGTTTTAGGGGCGGTCTTTTTGGTAAGAAAAGTTAAAACTACAGAGGAGGAGGTTTAGTAAAAAAATGGTACCTTTTGAGGCATATTTAATCCTATCATCGGTCCTTTTTCTGATAGGGCTTTTTGGTTTCTTGATGAGAAGAAATTTGATAGTAGTTTTGGTTTCCATAGAGATTATGCTTAACGCCATCATCATCCTTTTTGCTGCCCTTTCTTATTTTAAAAAAGACATAACTGGTTATGTGATGGTGTTTTTTATCATAGCGATGGCTGCGGCTGAGGCTGCGATCGGATTGACCTTAGCTATATTGATCTACAAAAAACTTAAAACCGTTTATACAGAAGAAATAAACCATTACAAGGGGTAGTTTTTATGGCAGAACATCCTTATGAGTTGATTACCCATTTTAACCTCTGGGTTTTTCTTATTCCATTTATACCCCTTTTAGGTAGCCTTTTTACCCTTATCTTTGGGAAGAAATATTTACAGGAAAAGGCACATCAGATTCCAGTTTTAGCTATTTTCATAAGTTTTCTGATCTCTTTAAAGGTTTTGTTTGAGGTGCTTTCAGGAAAGATTTTTGATTTTGACCTTTATACCTGGATTTCTGCTTCCAACTTGAAAGTAGGATTAGGTTTTTTGGTTGACCCTCTTTCTATAGTAATGACCACGATGGTGCTTTCGTTATCCTTTCTTATTCATGTTTACTCTATCGGCTACATGTATGGAGACCCTGGGTATTATCGATTTTTTTCTTACATCTCTCTTTTCACGTTTAGCATGCTGATGCTTGTTCTTTCTAACAACGTGGTTCAACTTTATTTAGGGTGGGAGGCAGTAGGGCTTTGTTCTTATCTTTTGATTGGTTTCTGGTATGAGAAAAAGAGTGCAGCCAACGCAGCCAAAAAAGCCTTTATCGTTAACAGGGTAGGTGATTTTGGTTTTGCCCTTGGGGTGTTTGCCCTGTTTTATTTTACAGGAGCGCTTTACTATCAGGATGTCTTCTCTAAGCTTCCTCTTTTGTCTGAAAAATATATAGACTTTTTAGGTTTAGAAATCCATGTGCCTTTTCTGATAGCCTTTTTACTTTTTTGCGGGGCTATGGGTAAAAGTGCACAGTTTCCGCTTCATACCTGGCTTCCTGATGCGATGGAAGGTCCAACCCCTGTTTCAGCACTTATCCATGCGGCTACGATGGTTACCGCAGGGGTCTTTATGGTAGCAAGGCTCCATGGTCTTTTTGAGCTTTCTTCTTATGCCATGGCTATGGTAGCTTTTGTGGGGGCTTTTACCTGTTTCATGGCAGCAACCATCGCCCCTACCAGGTTTGATATCAAAAGGATCATCGCTTACTCTACCATGTCTCAACTGGGATATATGTTTATGGCCTGTGGGGTAGGAGCCTTTGCTGCAGGAATTTTTCACCTCTTTACACATGCCTACTTTAAAGCTTTGCTTTTTCTCGGTGCTGGTAGTGTGATCCATGCGGTTCATACCAACGACATAAGGCAGATGGGTGGGTTAAGAAAGTATATGCCCTATACATTTGTTACCTTTATGATAGGTGCATTAGCCTTGGCTGGTTTCCCAGGGCTTTCCGGATTTTTTAGTAAAGACGAAATACTTGCGATGGCCTATTTCTCTCAATATCCCTGGGGTAAGTTGGTTTGGGTTACAGGGCTTTTGGTGGCGTTTTTAACGGCTTTTTATACCTTCAGGTTAGTGTTTCGGGTGTTCTTTGGAGAATATAAGGGAAGAAAGGATTTCCATCCTCATGAGTCCCCAAGGACGATGGTTATTCCTCTTTGTTTGATAAGTATAGGGGCTGTTTTTGCAGGTTGGTTAGGAGTTCCTCATTCCTTAGGAGGAGACCCTGTATTTTTAAACTTTTTAGAGTCGGTTCTTGGACACCCAAAGACCCTGCCCATGGAACACCAGACTGAGTATCTTTTGATGGGACTTTCTGTTATGGCAGCCTTTTTGGGTATCCTTTTAGCTTGGATAGTCTACCTTAAAAGACCGAGCCTTCAGTTCTGGTTATCCCAAAACCTTCCTTCGGTCTACCGATTTTTATATGCCAAGTGGTATTTTGACGAGGTGTATGATTTACTTTTTGTGCGTTCTACCTTATGGACAGCCAAATGGATGGTTAATAAGATTTCAGACGGTATTTTGATAGAAGGGATTATCAACGGTACAGCCAAACTTATAAGTCTTGCAGGCTCAGGTTTAAGGACGGTGCACTCAGGAATTGTTAACCATTACAATACTTTTATCTTGGTAGGTCTTATTCTTTATTTTATTTTGTATTTTTGCCTAAGATAGAAGCGGAGGAAGGTTTATGGAGTTTTTACAAAACAATCTACTTTCGGTAATATTATGGCTCCCTTTATTAGGGGCTTTACCGATTTTTCTTTTAGGAAAAAGATTTGAATATACAGCCAAATGCATAGCACTTTTTACGATGTTGATAGACTTTGGTTTGTCGGTTTTACTTCTATTTTCCTTTGATTTTCAAAATCCTGGGTTTCAGTTTGTAGAAAAGAGACTCTGGATAGACTCTTTAAACAGTTATTATTTTCTTGGGGTAGACGGTATAAGCATCCTTTTTATACCTCTTACTACCCTTACCACCTTACTTTGTATCACCATTTCCTGGAATTCTATCAAGGAAAAGGTGAGGGAGTTTTATTTAGCTCTCCTTTTTACCAACATAGCGATTGTAGGGACCCTTTGTGCCCTTGACCTGCTTCTTTTTTATGTATTTTGGGAGGCAATGCTTATTCCGATGTATCTTATCATAGGGATTTGGGGAGGACCAAGAAGGATCTATTCAACCCTTAAGTTCTTTCTCTATACCTTTTTTGGGTCAGTTTTTATGCTGATTGCCATTATCTATCTTTTCCTTAAATTTGGAACTTTTGATTACACCAAGCTTTTAGGGGTTCCTCTTGGGGGTTTGACTGAGAAACTTTTGTTTTTAGGGTTTGCCCTTGCCTTTGCGATAAAAATTCCTATGTGGCCTGTTCATACCTGGTTACCTGATGCTCACACTGAAGCTCCTACCGCTGGGTCTGTTATCTTAGCTGGTATTTTGATTAAGCTTGGGGCATACGGTTTTCTAAGGTTCGGGTTACCCATGTTTCCTCATGCAGCCCAGGAGTTTGCTCCGTTATTACTTTTACTTTCGGTGATAGCTATCATCTACGGAGGTTTGGCCTGTCTTGCTCAGGATGACTTAAAAAGGCTTATTGCCTATAGCTCGGTTAGTCATATGGGTTTTGTAACCCTGGGAATTTTTGCCTTTAATCCTATAGCTATGAAAGGAGCTATCTTACAGATGATTAACCATGGAATCGTAACCGGTGCTTTGTTTATGTGTGTAGGCATTGTTTATGACCGTACTCATAGCCGTGCGATAAGCTATTATGGAGGGCTTGCCTCTGTCATGCCTGTTTATGCTACCTTTTTTATGATTTTTACGTTAGCCTCGATCGGCCTTCCAGGAACCAACGGTTTTATCGGGGAGTTTCTGATCCTTTTAGGGACTTTCTTTACCAACAAACTCTTGGTTGTGTTCGCTGCCTTAGGTCTTATCATCGGGGCAGGTTATATGCTTTGGCTTTACCAGCGGGTATTTTTTGAAAGGGTAAATCCTAATATAGAAAGGTTAGCACCTTTAAGGGTTAACGAATTTTTATCCTTGCTGCCTATGTTGGTTCTGGTGTTCTTGATAGGGCTTTATCCTAAACTCTTTTTAGACTACATGACCACCTCAATCGAGCATTTACTTAATAACCTAAGGTTTTAGGAGGCTAAAAGTTATGACCATAGAGCTTAACTTTGGAGTAATACTTTCTGAGATTCTTCTTTTGCTAGTAGGTTGTTTTGTTTTTCTTTTTGATAGATTTTTTAAAAACAAAGGATATGCCTTTTGGTTAACCCTTTTGTCTCTTTTGATAGCAAGTGGTGTGCTTTTAATCTCGCCTTTTGGAGGGTTTACGTTAAGTTATCAAAACGATTTTTTCTCGATAGTCTTTAAGTTTATCGTTTTGTTTGGTGCCTTTTTGGTTGTTATCCTTTCTAAGAACTATCTTACCTATCATTCACAGCTTAACTACGGGGAGTATTATGGGTTTTTGATCCTTTCTCTGATAGGTGCTTTTTTGATGCTTTCTTCTATGGATTTGATCACCATGTATCTTTCGATGGAGCTGATGAGTTTCCCTGTATACCTTTTGATAGCGTTAAACTTTGCCCAACAGCGTAAATCCTTAGAAGGTTCTTTTAAATACTTCCTGGCTGGAGCTATGGGGTCGGTATTTTTACTTTTGGGTATGGGGTTGGTTTATAGTGCTACCGGATCTTTGTTTTTTATGCAGATTGCCCAAAGTCTGTTTGGTAAGGCAGAGTTAACCTATGTGCTGTTAGGATTTTTGTTTATTTTGGCAGGTTTTTCGGTGAAGATGTCCTTTGTGCCTTTTCATATGTGGGCTCCTGATGCTTATGAAAGCGCACCCTTGCCTATAACCTCCTTTATCGCCTCCATAATCAAGTTTGTGGTTATAGCCTGTCTGATAAAGTTGCTTATGGTAGCCTTTATTCCTTTAAAAGCCAAGATAGGGCAAATACTTATTCCTGTGGTTTTGTTAACCATTCTTATCGGAAATGTGCTTGCTATCAAGCAAGACCATCTGATAAGGATGCTTGCCTTTTCCTCTATTGCACATGCAGGTTATGCTGGTTTAGGCCTGATTACTGGAGACCTGATAGGCTATAGCTTTACGATTTTTTACCTTTGGGTTTATCTTATCATGACCATAGGAATGTTTAGTATAGCGGTGTTTTTGGCCAACTACCAAAAGGATCTTCTTTATATACCTAAACTGTCAGGCTTGAGCCAAATCTCCCCTGGGCTTAGTTTTTTAACCTTGATTTTTATGTTTGCTTTAGCAGGGATTCCTCCGACAGCAGGTTTTATGGGAAAATTTTATCTTTTTATCGGTTTGGTTAAGTCAGGATATATCTGGGTAGCTATCTTAGCTGTTCTTTTTTCAGTGATAGGGGCTTATCCTTATCTTAGGGTTTTAAAGTTTATCTACATGGAAAAAACTGAGGAAACCTTTTCCTACCGTTGGGAACCTGGGGTTTGGTTCCCTGTGAGTATAACCGCTTTTCTTACCCTTTTGATCGGTATCTACCCCAAACCTTGGGTAGACATGGTTTACAGAACCCTTTATCTTTATCTTACCTTTCTTTTTTATCCATACTAAACACCTTTAGGAAATCTTTTCCCTTCTCTTTATCAATAAACAGGACTAATTTTTCCTGCCCTGATCTAACTCCTTTTCGGCTAACCTTTCATTTTTCTTAAGTTTTGCCAAAGCCTAAGTTTTCAAATTTAGGCACACTTTTTGATTTTAAATTAAAAAAGCCTTGAGGGGAGCTAAGATGAAGATAAATTTAAATTCAAATAATTGTTCCTGTGGCAACCTTTTTTTATCTAATGGGGGTATTTCAGGAGAGATTAATCAGGAATTTAACTTTCTACAAGTTATCCTTCTTTATTTGCTTTCTAACGGAGATCCTTCTTCTCAGCTGTTGAGTTCTCAGGGTATAAACGCAGACCAAGTTCAGGGTTTAATACAGACTAAAGGAACACAAACTGAAGGTCTGTCTCACACTAAGATTTTTCAAAAAGACCAAGCTCAAGATGAGGACCTGCAAGGTGTGTGGAGTTTTTTGTTTTGGGGATATTTGGTTGATAGGACAGGTATTAACTTGGATGGAGTTATTCAATCCATATCTAAAGAAGGATTAACAGAGGTTTCTGGGTTAAATCTAAACCAAAAGGGCTTGGGAGAACTTTTGGATAAATTTTTAAATAATCCCTCAGAAAAACTTAGGGTTTATGAAGAATTGAACAAACTTTTATTTTTGCCTGACCTTAAAAGCGATTTTCTAATCTGGCTAAATCATAAGATAGAAACTGGATTTCAGCCTAACGAAGAGATGACATCTCTTTGGGCTTATTCGTTTTTTAAGATAAAAAATGATCTGTCTGTTACGGAGGAAGAGCAAAATTTACTCCAAGGAGAAAAATTACAAACAGTTTTAGGGAAGGAAGATGTTTTATCTTTTCAGAACTTGATACAAAAACTTGAAGAAAAGCTAAAGAGTGAGGTTTTTTCTGATAAAAACTTTTTAGAGTTAAAGCCAAGGTTGTTAGAGGTTGTAAATCAAGCTGAGGCACGTTTAAAGGAAGGTTTTATAACCAATAATCAGGTTGTTGATAGTTTGTTTAATAAGTTGAGAGAAAGATTGTTTGAACAACAGACTATTTTAGGGGAGAGAAATGCAGAAGTAAAGGGTTTGAACTTAACTGAAGCCCCGTTTGAGGTGATTAAGGGATTATCTACTAAGCCTTCAGGTCCTCAAGAGGTTTTAGATAAAACTGCCGGGATGTTTGAAAGATATTTTGAAAGAGTTAAAGAAAAAGGATCCTTTTTAGCCGAGGGTATTGCTTTATTAAAAGAGAAACAAGGGTTTTCTCAAGAAGGACAGGGAGGGTTAACTCGGTTCCAATTTTTTTATCATCAAGTGTCTCACCTAAGGTCTAACGACCAGCACCTGGTAAATATAGAGACTGTAAAGTTTTTAGAAGGAGATAAGATGTCTCCTCAGTTTTTTGAGTTTGTGAAGAGGTTTTCGGCAGAGGTTCTTCCAGAAGGAGAAAAGAAGGCTTATGTAAGGCTTGAACCTCCCCATTTAGGAGGTCTTGATTTAGAGATTAAGGTTAAAGAAAAAGAGGTAATCATCGTAGCCAGGGTGGAGAAAGAAGAAGCCTTTCGTGAACTTCAAAATAACGTTGAAGCCATAAAAGAAAGTTTAAAAGAGCTTGGGCTTTCTCTTAAAGATTTCCAGACTCAGCTCAACTGGGGTTATCAGGGTTTTGCAGGTGGATCTGGAGAGAAAAGAGAGGGGACTAAAGGGTTAAAGACTGATTTAGAAGCACAAAATCAAGATCTTAATATTTTACCTCTTGAGAAAGGGTTCAAAAACCTAAAAGGGAAACATTATTTTATCGTTTAAGGAGGAAAAAGGTTATGGCTACCACCCCGGTTAACACCAATAGTTCTACCATTAGTTCAGTAAACAGCTCTTCTCAGAATACCCAGAGAACACCTAAAAAAGTTTTACAAAAAGATGATTTTATAAAACTTTTTGTTACTCAACTTCGGTATCAAGACCCTATGAAACCTCTTGAAAACAACGATATGGCTATTCAACTTGCTTTGTTCAATCAGGTAGACCAGCTTTTTAACATAAACGACACCTTAAAGAGTTTGGTTGACCTTGGTAAAAACCTTAATCTTACCTATGTCTCAAGTTTGGTAGATAAAAAGGTAAAGGTAGATTCAAACATAGGAAGGGTAGAGCAAGGTCAGTTTTTAGGGGGTGAGTTTAAGGTTGAGGGGTTTGTCACTGGAGGAGAAATAGTTATAAGGGATTCTAAAGGTAATCTGATAAAAAAGATAACCCTTACAGACCTTAAAGAAGGGATCCATAAGATAGAATGGGATGGAAAAGACCAGGCGGGAAATCTTGTGCCTGATGGTAACTATACCTTTTCTGTCCTTCTTTATGACGGTAAAACAGTCAATTCGGTAAAACCTACGATGGTAGCTAGGGTAACAGGAGCTAAGTTAGGGGAAGAAAACAGGCTTGTGATAAACGGAGTCCAGGAAATCCAACTTTCTGACATCAAAGAATTGATAGGAGGTTAAAGGATGGGACTTTTTGGTGTCATGTATATAGGATATAGCGGGGTGTTAACCACTTCTATGGGGATGAACGTTTCTGCAGACAACATCTCTAACCTTAACACTACCGGGTTTAAAGGAGGGAGATATGAGTTTGCCAATGCCCTGGTAGAGGCTTATGGAGAAACTTTTAGGAAGGAAAAAGGGTTGGGAAGTAACGTAAAGGCTATAAGAACGCTTTTTAACCAAGGGGCTATCGTAACCACAGATTCTCCAACTGACCTTGCCATCTCTGGTAAGGGCTTCTTTGTGGTTTCAGACCAAAAAGGAAATATTTTTTATACTCGAGATGGACAGTTTTTTGTTAACCAGGTAGACGAACAACACTTGGCCTTACAAAACAGTATGGGACTTTACCTTTTGGGTTCAGATCCAGATGCAACTTCAGCCGATTTAACCAATCTTAAACCATATCTCATCCCTAAGGTTATGCCTCCTAAAAGCACCTCTAACATAGACCTTCAACTTATCTTCGATAGCACCAAACCTGTTGAACCTATAGACGATCCCCTTTGGCAAAGTTATGATGCAACCTCTTCTGATATAATAGAAAACCAGAAGTTTGACTACGTCTTTGATCTTTATGGTTATGATGCCTTTGGGAACAAGACTAACTTTAAACTTTATGTAGACCGCACTTCAAATCTTAATGAATATGAGCTTTTGTTTGCCCTGGAAGACCCCACCTTAGACGGAAGAGGTTCAGGGAAATATCAAGGGGCATTTCTGTATGGAAGGCTATATTTTGGAGGTAACGGAGATATAGTGGGGGCTAATTTTTGGGAGATAACCAACCCTTCTTCCTTTGACCCCACAGTTGACCCACCGATGGATTTAACCGCACTTGGTAGGCCACAGTTTCAGGTAAACATAGGAGGGGCTACCCACTCCATAACCTTAAATCTTGGTTTTAGAGTAGAACCAGACGGAAGTATAACGAGATTTGTTAACTCCAGTAAGCTTCAAGCTAATCCTTTTGCTCAGCTGTATTTTAACCAAGATGGCTATCCAATGGGAGTGTTTGACAAGATAGAGGTGATTACTGAAGAAGGTAAGGTGGTTGCCTGGTATACCAACAATAAGAACATAGAGGTTTCAAAGATCTTCTTGGCAGATTTTTCTGGTTATGAAGAAAATTTAATTAAGGTAGGAAACGGACTTTTTATGGCCAGAGAAGGTGCTCAGCCGTTTATCTTCTCTCCTGGGGTGTTTGAAAGAGGAAGACTTCTTTCTGGAGCCCTCGAAAACTCAAACGTAGATTTAGCTTCGGAGATGGTGAGTTTAATTACCTTGCAAAGGGCTTTTCAGAGCAATACCAGGGTGATAACCACCGCAGACCAGATGTTAGAAGATTTTTTAAGTAAACGATAAAAAAATCCGATAAAAATATAAGGGGGTGTTAATATGGGTTTGACCGATGCCTTGTTTACAGGAACAAGTGGATTAAGAGCCCTTGGCCATGGGATGAGTGTAATCGGAGACAATGTTTCTAATTTAAATACCACAGCTTTTAAAGGTGCCAGGATCTCTTTTAGCGATGTTATGGCACAAAGTATCAATACTGGGGCTGGTTCAGGACAACTTGGGAGAGGAGCAAGTATTCAGGCACTTTATCCGCTTTTTACTCAAGGGTCTTTTGAATCAACAGCTAACCCAACTGATATGGCTATAGCCGGAGCAGGTTTTTTTATCGTAAAAGATCCTAAAGGCACAGGAAACACCTTTTATACCAGAGATGGGCAGTTTGTGATAGATAAAGAGGGATATTTAGTTAATGCAGGTGGGTTAAGGGTGCAAGGATGGAGGATAGATGAGATAACTGGAGACATAACCGGTGCTATCACCGACATTCAAATAGACCGCTCTTCTCCTCCGGTTAAAACTTCCAAAATAGATGTTATCACAAACTTGGATGCAAGAGAGGAAACGAGAACCAAGCTTATTTTTTTAAGCGGAAATCTATACGACGACCCTTCAGACGGGAACTATACCTATTTCCCTCCTACAGGCTATTATGAAGTAGTAATAAGGGACGTAGACGGTAAAGACAATAAGATAGGAATAAGACTCGGGTATAATGCAGCAACCCAAAAATGGGCTTACGAAATTTATAATTTGGAAACCAATCAACCGATAGTTAGTGCGGTAGACAGCACCTCAACCAGAGTCTCCTTTGAGCTCCCTTCTACCAAAGAGGTGATAAGTTTTGACTGGAGCGGTGTTACCCATGTAAACGGTCCCAACGACATTAAGATGCCAGGAAGAACAGGAAGGATAGAACTGTCAGGTGATGTAGACCCAGATACCTGGGAATATATAGACTTTATTGCTCCTACTGATCCTCAGGTAATAGATGCTAACGGAACGCAAAGGAAGCTACGTGTTTATATAAGGTATGATAGTACGGATAGCAGATGGGACTACAGGGTTTTTGAAAATCCTGCCGCAACTCCAGCAACTAACCCTGATGACCCTACTCAAGAGACAGGGACCCTCCTTGTAAAAGGTGATAACTCGGATGAAACGAACATTTTCTTTTTTCTTGATGGAACCACTCAAAGGATCAACTTAGACTGGTCTAACTTAGGGTATGGTGGTGGTACACCAACTGCCACAGTGTTTACTTTACAGGAAACTGACACCCTTCTTTCATACTGGGATGCAAGACAGGATGTTCCTATACCTTCTACTGCCTATTCTTACAGAACAACCCTTACAGTTTATGATTCTCTTGGAACCCCACATGAGATTACGGTTTACTATAACCCTACCACCAAAGATAACGTTTACGAATTTTTGGTGGCTTGTAACCCTAATGAAGATATGAGAGATTTTACCAAAGATACTCTTCCTATGCAGTGGCAATACGAAGAAGGAACGATTACTCAAAAACTTCAAATACTTTCAGGTAATGTACAGGCTAAGAGTTTAAAAGGGGTCTTGATGTATGGTAGGCTTGAATTTGATAACCAAGGAAATGTAAAAAAGTTTTATGAAACTTACAGAGTGGATGCAAACACTGGGGCTTTAGTTCAGGTAGTAGATACCTCTGGTAATCCTGTTCCAGACCCGGTGGATAAATTTTCAGCCCTTGGTCCACATGGTTACCCCCTTATGATAGCCGACTTTTTGGGCATAGATTTTCCATATGATATTTACCCACCAAACTCGCAAGATCAAGGTCTTGTAAGAAATGACCTTCAGCAAATAGAATTAAACTTTGGATACTTTTTTAAAGACTCCTGGAGGTCTGAATCTGTAAGAACTACGCAATACGCAACCTCTAATGCCACCATTTTTTACGACCAAGACGGTTTTGGCCCAGGAGCTCTTGAAAGTATAACTGTAGACAACCAAGGTATTATCACCGGCAATTATTCTAACGGAAGGGTTATTCCTCTCTGGATGGTTTCTTTGGCAAACTTTAACGCTCCTGAAAGGCTCCAAAAAGTAGGGGGTAATCTCTTTAAAGAAACCACCCACTCAGGGCCTCCTGTGACAGGTAAACCAGGTAGCAATGGCCTTGGAACGATAGCTCCTAACTCGATAGAACAGTCTAACGTAGACCTGGGAGAACAGTTTGTAAAAATGATTATCTTTCAGAGAGGCTTCCAGGCTGATTCCCGTATCATCACCGTCTCAGATACTATGCTTGAAGAACTGATAAACCTTAAGAGATAATTTTTTGGTTCTCCCTGGGAAGGCTAACTAACCCTTCCCAGGGTATCTTTCTTTTTCCCTAATCTAACCCTTACATCTCCTAAATAAGATTGTTATCTATTGGTTAGATGAAGGCTCAAAGATTATAAAAAAATAATTTAAAAAACCTGTAAAGATGTCTTGACTTTTAGAGAAAATATATTATAATAATTCTTAAATAAAAAAAATAATAAGGAGGTTAGGTATGAAAAGTCTAAAGGGCACCCAGACAGAAAAGAACATTTTGACTGCCTTTGCTGGAGAGTCCCAGGCGCGTAACCGTTATACCTTTTACAGCTCTATAGCTAAAAAAGAGGGATTTGAACAGATTTCCTTTATCTTTGAGGAGACTGCTAACCAGGAAAAGGAGCATGCAAAAAGGCTTTATAAGTTTTTAGAAGGAGGAGAGGTAGAGATTACCGCTAAGTTTCCTGCAGGAAAATTGGGAAACACCCTTGAAAACCTGCTTCATGCAGCAAGTGGAGAAAACTATGAATATAAAGTAATGTATCCTACCTTTGCTAAGATCGCAAGAGAAGAGGGTTTTGAGGAAATCGCCAGAGTGTTTGAAGCCATAGCTATAGCTGAGCAGTTTCATGAAAAAAGATACCTTGCTTTAGCCAACAACCTGAAGGAAGGAACGGTTTTCAAGAAAAAGATAGAAGTCATCTGGAGATGCAGAAACTGCGGTTATATTCACAGAGGACTTGAAGCACCTGAAAAGTGTCCTTCTTGCGACCACCCAAGAGCCTACTTTGAATTAGTCTGTGAAAACTGGTAAAAATCTTTTAAATGGTTTAAAGGGGCGTTAACGCCCCTTTAAACAGATTACTTTTTAAACTCTATTCTTAACCCAAAGGTTTGAGGCCAGGCCTTTACCCCTTTTATTTCCTCGTATTCTTCGTCAAGAAGGTTTTTTCCCCATAAACTAAGGCCAACCCCGGTTTTAAACTGTTTTTTCAATTCCAGGTTTAAAAGGTATATCTCATTAGCTCGATAGGGTTTTCTCAGGTTGGCGCTAACGATCAAATCTATATCCCAGGGAAGTTTTGCATAAACCCCACCTACTAAGTTATGTCTTAGATAAGAACCCTGGTATCTGGCTGAACTTAGGTTTTTGGCTACCTGGTTTAAGTAGGTATAGCTTAGAAACGGTTTAATCCTGTTAAATGCTATGTTTAAGTCCATGGTAGCTCCCAAGGTTTTTAGTTCCTCTATGTTTTGAGCTTGAGTTATAGCTCCTACCTTTATCCAGTCTATGATGTCTTTCCCTGTTCTATAAAAAAGCGTTCCTGAAAGAGCAACGTGTGAGGTCTTATAATCAAAACCTATTTCTGAGTTATAGGCCTTTTCGTTAGAAAGACCAGGGTTACCCTTGGTATAAGGCGAATCATAGTATAGTTCTGTAAAGCTTGGAGCTCTATAGGAAAAACTAAAAGAGGCCCTGGTTTTTAGCTTAGGGTTGATCAGATAGGCAAGCCCTAAGTAGTAAGAAAAGAGGTCTTCATTCTTAGCCAGGCTGTCATATCGAACCCCAAGGCTTGGGAAAAATTTATCACTTATCTTCGGATATATCCAAAAATAAGCCCCTAACCCTTGTCTAACATGGTCTCCCAGCCTTGAGCTATCAAGGGTTTCATAAGAAGCCTCAACTCCAACCACATAGTCAGCAAGTCTTTTTTCTAACCTTAAAGGCAAGTTTGCCCTTAATACCTGAGATTTGTGCTGGTTTTTATAAAAGTCTGGATTATTGCGATCAAGAAGATAAGTATCATAATGGATTCTGTATAGCAGTGCAGGCTCAAAAAACCATGAATTTCCGTAAAAATTCTTTTTGGCTACAAAAAGATGGGTCCTTGTTTCTTCCCATTCTGTGTTGTATTTAGTGGTATAAAAATTTCTTGCCCCAAAGTCTTTTTCCTGAAAACCATAAAAAATTAGTTTACTTTGGTCTTTTACGTAGGTATTAAAAGTTCTTATGTCAAAATCTCGGTTCCAGATAAAACCGTTTGATTTCTGCTGAGAAAGATTAATTCCTAAAGGGGTGTTTCCTAATTCAAAACCTAAGCTACCTTTCATCTCCCATAGGTCATAGCTTCCGTATCCTCCTGATAAAAAAACTCCCTTTTCTGGCTTTTTGAGGTTAAAGTTGATGGCTCCACCAAAACCACCAGGGCCATAAAGGGCACTTGCTCCTCCTGCCAGCAACTCTACAGAAGAAAGCTCTTCTTGAGTGAAAGGAAGGTTCATAAGATGATGCCCTGTTTGAGGGTCAGAAAGTCTTATACCCTCAAAAACTACCAGATTTTGCTCAAACGTAGAACCTCTGATAGAAAGATCCTGCTGCACCCCAAACTCTCCTCTTTCTCTAAATTGCAAATTAGAAAACCTCTCAGGCCCGATCTTTAACTCCCAACCCTCTTTCAACACTTTTACCTCTTGAGAGACACGTTCAACCGTTTCAACACTTGCCGGGGCTGTAACCTTGACCTCCTCAAGAAAAACTGAGGTAATCTTTTCGCTGTTTTCAGCCTCTGCATTTGTGTTAAATAAAAACCACAAAACCCCTCCTAATCCTAAAATCCTGCCTATCCCCATCTTTGCCCCCATACCAAAGGAGATTTTGGTTTTTAGATAAAGGGTTTAAATTTCGTTAACCAAAAATTTAAAAAAGGTTAACATAAAAACATCAAAAGTCAACTTCTTAGGGTTGAATTTAAAAGGGGAAAGTAAAAAGATATGTTAGAAAAGGGTTAGAAGGTAACTTTTTTAAGGAAAATTTTGGGGTTAAATTAGACCCTAAACGTGAAAAAGTTTAAACAGGAGGAAGGGAATTTTTCCCTTCCTCCTGTTTTTATAAAAATAAAAGAGCTTTAACTTAAAGCTGCACGTCCTTTTTCTGTAAGCCTGTATTTTTCCCCTTCTGATGAGGTAATAAACCCAGCCTCTGTAAGTTCTCTTAGCGAACTTCTTACTTGAAAAAGGGGTCTTTTGGTTATTTCTGCTATTTCAGCAGGGGTAAGAGCCCCTTTTTCTTCTAACAACTTTAACAGCCCAAGAGCTCTTTCGCTAAGCCTTCCGTCAGGGCTTACACAACCTGTAGACATGTTTTTTTCCCTCTAACTCAGTTTTTTCTTGCAAAAATACCAGTCGATGTATTCATATCCCTGTTTAGCCCTGTTTACTGCCTCTTCATAGGAGGTTGGAGGAGGTACTATTACCTTTGTGTTCTCCTCAGTAAACTCCCAAACCTGAGGCTCAGGAACCCAGTTGGCAGGAGTGGCTACCCCATGCTTGTCAGCAGTTTGTAAGGCATCAATCAACCTTAAGATTTCTCTCATGTTTCTTCCTGCAGAAAGAGGATAGTAAATTATAGCCCTTATCTTACCGTTAGGGTCTATGATAAAAACAGCCCTTACGGTAGCGGTGGAACTTTCTCCTGGATGTAACATCCCATAAAGCTTTGCTACTCTACCATCAGCATCAGCTACTATAGGGAAGGGAATCTCTATTCCGGTTTTTTCTTTTAGGTTCATAGCCCAGGCGATGTGAGAGAACACGCTGTCTATGCTTAAACCTAAAAGCTGAACGTTTCTTTTGGCAAACTCTTCGTTCATCTGAGCAAAGGCTAAAAACTCGGTAGAACAAACTGGAGTAAAGTCTGCCGGATGGGAAAAGAACACCACCCACTGTCCTTTAAAGTCTTCTGGAAACTTGATAGGTCCCATCGTGGTCATAGCCTCAAAACTTGGAGCTTGGTCTCCAATCCTTGGCATACTGATTACTTCTTTTACCTCTTCCATAACCCACCTCCTGTAATTATTTTTAATTAAAACTAATTTTTAATAAGAATTATAATGCAGGATAAAATTTTGTCAAGGGGTAAAAATTCAAATACCCTAAAAATTTAAAATTTAAACATTCTAAAAAGACTTGACAAAATAAAAAATATGAGTAAATTGAGATTTAATTTCAATTGCAATTTTAAAAAGCAGGATGGTAAAAACAAACAGGAGGGTAGGTATGACAGTTGTGGTCGTAGGAGGGCACGATAGGTTAAAACCTTAGTTAGAAGAATATGCTAAAGAAAACCAGCTGAAACTCAGGTTTATTAACAGATGGTCTCCTCAAGCTCCTTATACCCTTTCATCAGCTGATTACATAATCATAATAACAGGATGTGTATCTCATGAGCTTGTTAAGCTTGCTAAAAGTTGCGGTAAGAAAAAATGTATCTTTTGCCGGTCCAAAGGTCTTTGTAGAATCAAAAAACTTATTACCCAGTTAAGGGTGCATGCCTAAATTTTTTTGTCTATTTATTGCAAATGAAATGCAGAATAAATTAAATAAGGGAGGTCAGACATGGTTGAGGGTTTAAAAGAAAAGGGATTAATCCCTTTAGCTCTTCTTAGAGAAGGAGAGCTTGGCAAAATCTATTCTCTTTCTTCAGACTTAAAGGTTGATTCTTGGTATACCTGTAGAGGTTGTGGTGGTGTTAAGTGTTGTCTAAGAGGTAAAAAAGATGTTGTTAACCAAAAGATTGGGTCTATGGGGCTTAAACCCGGGCAGGTAGTAGAGGTAAAACAAAACAAGCCAGGTAATCCTATTCTTCTTAGGGTAGAAGAAACTTTTATCGCGCTAAGCCGAAAACTGGCGATGAAAATAATGGTTCTTAAAACAAACCATAAATCATAGTTAAAAGGAGGGAGGCAGGGATGAGTATACGAAAATGTCAAAAATTTACCGTTTATCCCCTGTCTAACTTCCCATTAGGAGAATTGGCTGAGGTGATATGTATTTCTTCCTTTGACTTAAGCCTGAGGTTAAAAAGCATTGGCGTTCAGGAGGGAACTTTGGTAGAAATTATCCATCAGGACCCTTTTGGAGATAGGGTGGTAGTCAGGTTTAACGAAAGTAGAGTAGCTTTAGATAAAGCATTCCTAAAGTATATCTTGGTTAGACCGTTGAAAACCTCCTATGAGATGTTGAGAGATTTTGCAAGGGTTGACCAGTTGACAGGTCTTCTAACACGACAGTTTGCTGAAAATCTCTTAAGAAAAGAGTTAGCCAACCCACCGTATTGCTTGGTTTTAGCAGATGTGGATGATTTTAAAAGATTCAACGACACCTTTGGGCACCAAGCAGGAGATAGGGTTTTAAAAGATATCTCTCAAGTCATCAAAACCAACCTCAGGAAAACAGACCTGGCTGTTAGATGGGGTGGAGAGGAAATAGCCTTGTTATTAAAAAATACTACCCTTGAGTTAGGAAAGTTGATTGCCGAGCGTATAAGAAGGGCTGTGGCTAACCATGTTGTCTGGTGGCAGGGTCAACCTTTAAAAGTTACCGTAAGTCTTGGGATTTGTGGAGCTCCCCCGGTTAGACCCCTGGAACTACTTTTTGAAATGACTGATAAGGCCCTTTATCAAGCAAAAAGGTCTGGGAAGAACTCAGTTTCTGTTTGTGAGGAGTAGGGAAGATGTTGGCCAAACAGTGCCTTTATGACCCTGAAATCGTAGAATTATGTTGTCAGATAGAAAAATGTCAACCTCTGATGGTTACTGTTCATCAAATTTGTGAAGTCTTGACCAATCTCATGGAAAGTAAAGACCTGTATACCAAATACCACTCAGAAAAAGTAGCTGTGTTAAGCTACATGCTTGCTTTAGCCTTAGGGCTTCCTCCTAAACTGGCAGACCTTATTCATATAGCAGGACATCTCCATGATATCGGAAAGTTTGCTCTACCTGATGAAATCTTGAAAAAACCAGGTCCTTTAACACAGCAGGAGTGGAATATAGTCAAAAAACATCCAGTGATTGGGGCAGATTATCTCAAGGATATCAGGATTTTTCAAGGCAAAGGTGGGGTTATAGAGATGGTGCTTTATCATCATGAAAGATGGGATGGAAAGGGTTATCCTGCAGGTCTAAAAAAACGGGAAATACCTCTTGGAGCAAGGATAATAGCTGTAGCTGACGCTTTTTCTGCGATGACAGACAATCGCCCTTACAGAGAACCTTTAAGTTTCGAAGAAGCTTTGGAAGAACTCAAAAAAGGCTCAGGTTCTCAGTTTGACCCAGAAATAGTAGACATTTTTCTTAGCATGGAGGAAAGAATAAGGGGTTGGTTAGGTTTGATAACCAAATCTTAAAAGGAGGTGAAAACCGATGCCCAAACTTTCTAAGGTTAATTTAGGGAAGAGAGTTAAAGTAGTTTCTGTTGAAGGACCGCCATCGGTAAAACAACGCCTAAAGGAAATGGGTATAACCCCTGGGGTTGAGCTTCAAATAGTTAGGATTGCTCCTCTTGCTGACCCTGTAGATGTAGAAGTGCGAGGATATCATCTTTCTATCAGAAAAAAAGAGGCAGAGTTGATAGAGGTGGAGGTGATAGGATGAAAGAAATAAAGATAGCAGTGGTTGGTAATCCTAACACAGGTAAATCAAGTTTGATAAACGCCATTGCCAAGGCTAACCTTCAAGTTGGCAACTGGCCTGGGGTAACGGTAGAAAAAAAACAGGCAAAACTATCCTATAAAAATTATATTTTACACTTCATCGACTTGCCTGGTACTTACAGTTTAACCCCTTATACCGTAGACGAAACCATTACCAGAGATTTTCTCTTTCTTGAAGACTACGACGTTATTTTATGTGTGGTTGATACCACAAATCTTGAAAGAAACCTTTATTTTGTGGTACAACTGATAGAACTTGAAAAGCCTATGGTAATTGCCTTGAATATGTTTGATGAGGCAAAAAAACTTGGATATAAGGTAGACATAGAACTTTTACAAGAAATCCTTAAAGTAAAGGCAATCCCAACGGTAGCGGTGAAAGAACAGGGAGTTGAAGAAATTAAGGAGGCCTTGATCGAAGTCTTTGAAAGGGCAATCGTGCCAACTAAGCTTCCTTATGGAGAGGAGTTAGAGGATTTAATAAAAACGATTTTATACCGTATAAAAGCGGTAAAACCGGATTTAGAAAGGGTAAGCTTGGCTGTGGTTTTTAAGTTGTTAGAGGGAGAGGAGGATCTTTTAAAAAAGTTGGGTATTGAGCTTGATAGAAGAGAAATAGAAAACATCCTCAAACACATTAAGACAGTCCACGAGGTAGAGTTTAGTGATTACTTGCTTGATGTCAGGTATGGTTTAGCAACCGGGATTGCCAAAATGGTGCTTCAACGTCCAGAAATCAGACGGGAGACCTTTACAGAAAAGATAGACAAGATAGTTTTAAACAGGATCTTAGGTATACCTCTTTTTCTTCTGGTGATGTGGCTTTCTTTTAAGGTTGCGTTTGATGTAGCTAACCCTTACATAGATTTTTTGGACAAAGCTATAAATGAAGTTTTTAGAAAATGGATAGAGGCAGGGCTTTCCTCTGCAGGGATAACAGACTGGTTAATTTCCCTTATGGTGGATGGTATTTGGGTAGGAGTAGGGACTGTGTTGTCTTTTATTCCTATCATCGGGATGATCATGTTTATGATAACCTTTCTTGAAGCTACAGGTTATATGGCAAGGGCGGCTTTTCTTATGGATAGAATCATGAGATACTTTGGTCTTCAGGGAAAAGCTTTTATCCCTCTTCTTATGGGGTTTGGTTGTAATGTTTCGTCTGTATATGCTTGTAGAACTTTAGAACAGGAGCATGAGAGAAAACTTACGATGTTTATAGTTCCTTTTATGTCTTGTGGAGCAAGACTGCCAGTTTATGCTTTGTTTGTGGCAGCTTTTTTTGCAACTCACTCAGCAGCGGTGCTTCTTTTCATCTATCTGTTGGGTATAGCTGTAGCTCTTAGCCTTGCTGTTATTCTTCACAAAACCTATTTTAAGGGGGTTAGCGGACCTTTCATCATGGAACTACCGCCTTATCGTATCCCTACCCTTAAAAATCTTGCCATCCACACCTGGCTTAAGCTAAAACATTTTGTGGTCAAAGCAGGGACTTTGGTTTTGGCGTTTAATGTTCTCATATGGATGGCACTGAACCTTCCCTGGAAGCCTGAAAAACCTGAAGACTCAATCTTAGGCAAAACAGGACATCTGATAGCCCCTATTTTTAAACCTCTCGGTTTTGGAGATTGGGCAAGTAGTGCCAGCCTTTTGGCAGGGTTTCCTGCAAAAGAGGTTATAGTTTCAACGATGGCACAAATTTATGGTGGAGATGTTGAAGATAATCCCCAAGAGGAACTTTCTTTTAAAGAAGACCTTAAAGAATTGATTTTGCTTTTTGCTGAAAAAACAAAAGAAGTAGGGGTTAATCTGATCTCTACTTTTAGGATCGTTACCCTCACGGCAGAGGTATCAGAAGAAGGTACAGGTATTTTATCTGAACTTCAAAATAGGTTTACCCCTGCTTCAGCTCTTTCTTTTATGGTTTTTGTACTCCTATATTTTCCATGCATGGTTTATGCAGCAACCGTGAGGATAGAAGCAGGATCCTTTAAGTTCGTTTGTCAGATAATTTTGGTTACCTTTATCGTTGCCTGGATAGTATCTTTTGTAGTTTATCATCTTGCAAGGTTAATTTTATAAAAATTATTTTTATGATAAAGGTGGCACAACTTTAAAGTTTATGTTAAAATTGTAAAAACATGTAGCTAAAACTAAATCAGGGGGGAGATTATGATAAGAAAGGTTTTTACGACCTTGTCCTTAGGTCTTTTGGTTTTTGGAGTTCCTGTTAAGGCTAAGGCTTATGAGGTAAACGAAAAACTCTCTATCGAGGCAAACTTGACAGGGGTTTACCAGTGGTTAGATAAGAGAAAGGGAGATTTTAAGGACGAGGAAAAAGGGTCTGTGGTTCTTGACGCAAGGGTTACGTTTAAACCTACAGAAAAGGATGAATTTTCTGTAAGAGGTAGTTTTGCCAAAGGAAATGGATTAAAAAAGGTTAGTCCTTTTAAACTCTCCCCTAATTCAGATGACCTCAGGGATGACCTTCACAACATCAACAACCGTTCAAGAGACCATTTGCAAGAACTTTGGTATGCAAGAACCTTTGATCTACCAGGCAACTCAACCCTTAAAACAACCTTGGGAATCATAGACGCAACCGCTTTCATCGACCAAAACCGGTTTGCAAACGATGAATTGACCCAGTTTATGAACGAGGCTTTTGTAAACAACCCGTTGGCTAACCTTGTAAGTTATGACTACGGGGTAGCTGTAGAGTGGTCTAAGGGGCCTTTTAGTTTAGCCTTATTGGGGATGCAAAGTAAAACTGACGAGAATGAGGACCCGAGGTTTGACAAGAAAACTTATAATTATTATGCTGCTCAGGTAGGGTATAAATTAGAAACCTCTCTTGGAGAAGGAAACTATCGGGTTTTTGTCTTTACTACCAACAAGCGTTTCCCTGATTGGGATGGAGAAAAGAAAAAGGCCTTAAAAGGCTGGGGTATTTCTATAGACCAGGATATAATCAAAGATACCCTTGGGGTTTTTGCAAGAGCTGGTTTTCAGGATGATGACGCAGAAATAGACTACAAAAGCATGTATTCCTTAGGGTTGAACTATAAGTTTAAACCCTTTGGTGTAAAAAACGTTGAATTAGGGGTAGGTTACGCTTACCTTAAAGCCTCTTCCAAAAACGAAGAACTAAAACATACACAAGCTGTAGAAGCCTATCTTTCTGTTCCTATATACGAAAAAGAAAAACTCTTTGCCTCACATCTCACCTTTGACTGGCAATGGATGAAAGATAGGCTTAAGTACGAGGAAAACCCAGAAAATAAAGGTCATATCTTCGGGGTAAGGCTAAACTTAACTTTTTAAGCTTTGTAAGACAAATAGTACAAAGGGATAACCCCTCAAGGTTATCCCTCTTAACTTTTAAATATTAACCATATTTAAGTTGATGTTCAGTAAAAAAAAAATTTCCCTCAGATAAAAACAGGTAGAAAATTTCGTATTAAAGGTCTTGAAATTTTTCTAAAATGAGTATTAATAAAAGTTAAGTTTTATATTATTTTGAGGAGGAGGTGGACTATGGGGTTGTGGAAATGTAGTAACTGCGGAGAAACAAAAGAATCAAGGTGTAAGCCTAAAAAATGCCCTAAATGTGGAGAGATGAACACGATGGTTAAAGAAGGGACAGAAGCTAATTCATCCTCTTCTTGTGAGCCTAAGAAAAGAGGATGTAAGAAAAAAGCTGGGTAATTCTATTTATCATGGTAGTTGCTACCTGGAATGTTAACTCTATAAAAGTTAGAAAAGAACAGGTTTTAGAATTTTTAAAGGAGGTCGGTCCAGACCTCCTTGCTTTACAAGAAACCAAGGTAAAGACCGAAGATTTCCCTTTTAAACCCTATCAAGAGATAGGTTATCATGTAGTTCATTCTGGAGGGAAGGGGAGAAATGGAGTGGCTTTACTTTCAAAGGTGGCTCCAAAGATTATAAAACGGGGTTTCGAAAATACTTCAGAGCCTGAGAGTTTTCCTGATGCAGAAGAAAGGCTTATTGGGATAGAGGTTGAGGGCTTTGGTTTCGCTTCTCTTTGGGTTTTTTCGGTGTATATACCAAACGGAGGTCAACCTGAGTCAGATTACTATTACTACAAACTAAGTTTTTTCTGGCAGCTCAAAGAGTTTTTTGAGAAAACCTTTTCTCCTGAGGACCCTATCATCCTTATGGGAGACTTTAACGTAGCCCCAGAAGATAAGGATGTGTTTGCCCCAGGTTTATTAGAAGGACATATCTGTTTTACTGAAAAGGAAAGAAGAGCTTTTTTTGACCTTCTTTCTTTTGGTTTTTATGATACTTTGCGAGAGAAGTATCCCGATGCCCGAGGGGTTTTTACCTGGTGGGATTATCAGTTTGGGGCTTTTAAGAAAAATCAGGGGATGCGTCTTGACCATATTCTTATCACTAGGCCTTTGTTAGAAAAGTTAGGAGACGTTTATGTAGAAAAAAGTTTTCGAACTAAACCTAAGCCGTCAGACCATGCCCCTTTAATAGCTAAATTTTTAGTCTAAAGAGTTTCCCAGTTAAGGCAAGAAGGACAAACCCAGGTTACCCCACTTCTGGTAAACATTCTCTGATTTTCTATAAAACAAGTTTGACAAATGGTAAGACCGCAGTGGGTACAGAGATAACAAAAGGACTGGGATTTTCCACAAAAATCACAGACCCCAGCCCCAACCTTTTTCTTTAAGCTTTTTTTCCTTTACTAAAGGGAGGTAACACTCCCTTTTTTGGTCTTCCATTAATGTTTTCCTACAGGAGAAAAATTTACTTTGAAAGAACCGTCAAGTCTTACAGTTTTTCTTTCGTTAAACTCTTGTTGTTTACCTTTATTCCAGTTCTGTACCGGTCTAAAATAACCAACCACTCTGCTATAAACCTCACAAGGAACCACTTTTACCTTTTGAGTCTTTTCTTCTTTCATCTCAATCCTCCTTGGGTGGGAGTTTTAACTTATAGCTGTATTAGCAAAATTTTTAGCCAGACTAATCGGAAGCTCCATTTCTACCCCAAACCTGTTTAAGTCAGCTTCAGAATGAGGATAGGGGCAGAAGTCATGTCTCCCAGGTAGATAGCCATGTACAGGACAGACAGAAAAGGTGGGTGTGATGGAAAAATAGGGAAGCCTAAAGTTTTCTACCACGGTTTTTACCAGGTCCTTTACCACGTTGGTATCATGGATTTCTTCTCCGATAAAAAGATGAACGACCGTTCCACCAGTAAAAAGTATCTGTAGGTCATCTTGATGGGTAAGTATCTCAAAAATATCGTCTGTATAGTTAACAGGGAGATGGCAAGAATTAGTGTAGTAAGGAGCTTCTTCAGTACCTGCGGTTTTGATCCTAGGGAATTTTTTCTTGTCAATTTTTGCCAGTCTGTAGCTTGTTCCTTCTGCTGGGGTGGCCTCAAGATTGTAAAGATTTCCTGTTTCTTCCTGAAAGTCTGCAATTTTATCTCTCATAAACTTTAATACCTTTATAGCAAATTCCTTGGCATCTGGATCATATATGGGCTTACCTAAAAAGTTAAGACACATCTCATTCAACCCTACAAGTCCTATGGTAGAAAAATGGTTAGCCCAGTAAGCACCTCTCGCCTCTTTTACCGAGCTTAGGTAAACTTTACAATATGGATAAAGTCCTTTTTCAGTAAAATCCTCGATCACTTTTCTTTTGATCTCAAGGGATACCTTAGCAAGTTCCATCAACCTTTCTAACCTTTCAAAAAGATCCTCTTCACAGGTAGCAAGATATCCAAGCCTTGGCATGTTGATGGTAACCACCCCTATACTTCCGGTCAAAGGGTTAGCCCCAAACAACCCTCCTCCTCTTTTCCTCAGTTCTCTCTTGTCAAGACGAAGCCTACAACACATGCTGAAGGCATCCTCTGGGTCCATGTCTGAGTTGACAAAGTTTGCAAAATAAGGTATCCCGTATTTTCTGGTCATCTCCCAGAGAGGTTCATATTCAGGATTATCCCAGTCAAAATCCCTAGTGATGTTATAAGTAGGAATAGGAAAGGTAAAAATCCTTCCCTTAGCATCTCCTGCCATCATTAACTCACAGAAAACCCTGTTTATCATAGACATTTCTTTGTGAAACTCCTCATACACACTGTCTTGAGGTTTCCCTCCTATTATGACATTTGCCTTGGCATAAAGCTTTGAAGGCTTAAGATCAAAGGTAAGATTGGTAAAAGGTGTATTTCCAGTTATAAACACCTGCCCAGCTCTTCTTGCAATTACAGTTTCATTTTCGGTATGAACTGACCAGATGATACCACAGTAAGGAACCTTATCTATTTGTTGGATATAATCAGTTTTAGTCTGAGTAAAGGTTAGCTCATATCTTAATTTTTTATTATTTATTTCGGGTTTGCGTTCTCTTATGGAAACATTGTATCCTGCGAGAACTCCCACTGCCATAAGTCCATCAGCAAAATCTTTATCAGTAGTTGTAATTCTTATCCTCCCTCCATCAATCCATCCATCACCCTTAGCATAAGTTTCAAGGAAAAGACGAGCCTGTCTTTTACTTAACTGATAAAGATAAAAAGGGAATATCTTTTTTGGATTTCCCATTACCGCATGAACAAACTTGCTTGACTCTGGAGAAAGTCTTATATGGATACATTTCCCCCAGGATTCCTGTTCTCTTTCCGTATATTTAAGGTTCAATTTTTCAAGTAAAGCCTTGATTTCTTCGTAATTTTCAGGATGTTTTTCCTTAGACTGATAAATACTAACTCTTTTAGATCCGTCTTTTTCTATTGAACCCTCTGAAAGAACCCAGGCACAAAGCTTTAATTCCTCATCTGAAATGGGATAATCTTCTTTTGAGTTTTCTCCTGTAACAGGTATTGGAATAGGAGATTTAAACCCAAGTATCTCCTCAATAGGCTGAAGGATAAATTTATCTGTATTAAATATTTGTCTTACAACTCTATGGCCAGGTGAGATAAGCTGATCCTGGTTGCGATTTTTTAAGTTATACATTATGCCTTCATACTTCCTTCTAAACACATAAGTAACCTTTGCAGGTTCTATAGTCCCCTTTTCAAGATTAAAAGTATAGATAAAATCTCCTTCATTAACTTCATTCCACCTCTTCCAACCATTTGGAGTTAAAATTTCTGTATCTTCAGAAAGGCATTGAAAACCTACTCTGGTTGGCACATTTACATTAAAGAGAAACTCCTGCATACATTGTTTTACTTCAGGGTAGGTTAGTTTGTCATACCTTACAAAAGGAGCAAGGAGGGTATCAAAGTTAGAAAAGGCTTGAGCCCCAGCCCCTTCTCCTTGAAGGGTATAAAAGAAGTTTACTATCTGTCCAAGGGCAGACCTAAAATGCTTAGGAGGGGCACTTTCAACCTTACCACTCACCCCTCCAAATCCTCTTAAAAGAAGGTCATATAGGTCCCATCCCATGCAATAGGCTGAAAGACAGCCAAGGTCATGAATATGAAAGTCCCCTTCTCTATGAGCTTCGGCGATTTCCTTAGGATAAAGCTTTTCTAACCAATAACGGGCAACGATAGAAGAACTTACATGAAAATTAAGCCCTTGAAGGCTAAAACTCATGTTAGAGTTTTCCTTTACCCTCCAGTCTTCATTGCCGATATATTCCTCTATAAGGTTAATACCGTCAACTAAGGCTTGCCCGATTTCTCTTGCCTGACGCCTCTTTTCACGATAAAGAATATAAGCCTTAGCTACCTCAGGGAACCCTCTTTCCATCAAAGTTCTTTCTATGATGTCCTGGATGGTTTCCACATGAGGAATGTCTCCCTTTTTAAAATAATTTCTGTAAAGAAAGATAGAAACAGCATCAGCTATTTTTTCAGCATCAGCCTTGGTGCCTATTTGGGTAGCCTTCATAGCCTTATGGATAGCGTTTATGATCCTAAAACGAGAAAAAGGAACAACTTTGCCGTTTCTTTTTCTGACTAACGGCTCCATCAAGACCTCCTGTTAGTTTAACTACAATATATTGTGTTTTTTCTTTGAAAATACCACAATATTTAGTTAATTTTAAATTTACAGCTTCTATCCTTTTTTGTCAAGTTTGTTTTTGTTAAAAAGATTTTAAGCTTTGAATTTTTTTAATGAGTTTTTTTGATACTATTTGGACTTCTCTTTTGTGGTATAATAATTTTGTATGGTTTTATATAGACCGTCAAGTCTTGAAGAATTTATAGGTCAAACAAGAATAAAAGAAGAGCTTAAGATATACATTCCTTCTGTAAAAAGCAGACAAGAAGTTTTTCCTCATACGTTTTTTATAGGTGCTCCAGGTCTTGGGAAAACAACCTTAGCAAGGATTATAGCTTTTGAGTTAAGAAGAGACCTTAAGATTACCTCAGGTCCTGTCCTCGATAAAACAGGCACCTTAGCCGCAGTCCTTACAAACCTTAAGGAAGGGGATATACTTTTTATAGATGAGATACATCGTATGCCTAAGGTATGTCAAGAGGTGCTTTATGCAGCCATGGAAGACTTTGCGTTAGACATCGTGATCGGTAAAGGTCAGGTGGCCAAAACCATCAGGTTAAGCCTTCCTAAGTTTACGCTGATTGCCGCAACCAATAAACCTAATCTTTGCTTGGCACCACTAAGAGACAGGTTTCAGCTTATTTTTAAACTTAATTTTTATACTGACGAAGAATTAAAAGAGATTATCATTAAAGTAGGTAAAGCTTACGGTCTTTACATAGACGAAAAGCCAGCCTTAAGTTTAGCCAAGGCTTCAAAGGGCATCCCCAGGCAGGCTATAAACTTATTAAGGAGGTTAAAAGATTTTGCCTGGTTAACTCGTAGCCAGTCAGAAGAACCTATAAAAGTAGACGAAGGCTTGGTAAAAGAGTTTTTAGAGCTTTTAGACATAGACGAATGGGGACTTACTCCTGAGGACAGAAAGTGCCTTTTAACATTATATAAAGAGTTTAAGGGTGGTCCGGTGGGTTTAGGGTCCCTTGCTTTATCTTCAGGTATAAGTGTTGAAGAGTTAGAAAGTATCTATGAACCAGCCCTCATCAGGTTAGGGATGCTTGCTCGCACAAGAAAAGGAAGGGTGCTTACCCAAAAAGGCTATCTTTATCTTAAAGAAAGGTTTGGTATAAATCCCTTGGAGGAAGGTTTATGTCTCTTTTCAAAATAAGCCCTTATGGTCTTAGGGAAAAAAAGGGAAAAGAGGTTATCGTGGCCTCAACTGCTTATGACTATACCTCTGCTCAGATTGCTGAGGCTGCAGGAGTAGATTTTATCCTTGTTGGTGATTCGGCGGCGATGGTGATGTTAGGACATGAAGATACCTTCTCTATTGGGATGGAAGAGATGCTTCTTTTTTGTAGGGCAGTAAGTAAAGGGGCTCCTAATACTATAAGGATAGGTGATTTGCCGTTTTTAAGCTATCAGGTTTCAAAGGAACAGGCAGTTTATAATGCAGGTTTGATGATCAAGGAAGGACGGTGTCATGGAGTTAAGGTAGAGGGTGGAGAAGAGGTGGCAGAGGCGGTTGAAGCTATTGTTAGGGCAGGGATACCTGTACTTGGGCATATAGGCCTTACCCCTCAAAGGGCGGCGGAGTTAGGTGGCCTTAAGGTTCAGGGTAAAACCATAGAAAGTGCCAGAAAGTTGATAAAGGATGCCAAGATTTTAGAGAAGGCAGGAGTTTTTGCTATAGTTATAGAATGTGTGCCTGCAGAGCTTTCTAAGGTGATAACCGAAAAAGTAAACGTTCCTACCATAGGTATAGGTGCAGGTCCCTTTGTGGATGGACAAATCTTGGTTTTTCATGATATAGTAGGTCTTTTTAAAAGGTTCAGACCTAAGTTTGTTAAGGCTTATTTTGATGGATTTGGTGCTTTTAAAAAGGCTTTAGAGCAATATATAAAGGAATGTAAAGAAAAAGTGTTCCCTTCTGAAAAGGAAAGTTTTTCCCTTTCTCAAGAGATTCTTAAAGAATTGTTAGAAGATTAAGGGGTTGTTTTTATAAAAAATTGGTGTAAAGTTTTCAAATTATAAAAATTTTATAAGGGAGTGTTGTCTTATGGCTAAGGTTAAGATGAAGACTAACCGTTCAGCTGCCAAAAGGTTTAAGGTTACTGCTAATGGTAAGATTATGCATAAAAAAGCCGGCAAAAGTCACCTTCTTAGGAAAAAGAGCAGAAAAACCAAAAGGCACCTTAAAAAATACAAAGAGATTTTTGCTGGGTTTTATGATCACGTGGCTAAGATTATCCCATATAAATTTTAGTTTGAATCTTTAAATTACAGGAGGTAAAAGTTTATGCCAAGGGCTAAAGGTGGTTTTAAGACCAGAAGAAGGCATAAAAAACTTTTAAAATTAGCCAAAGGCTACTGGGGACAGAGGAAAAACGTCTACAGAAGAGCTAAGGAAACCGTAGAAAGGGCTTTGGTTTATGCTTATAGGGATAGACGCCAAAAGAAAAGAGATTTTAGAAGACTTTGGCAGATAAGAATTAATGCTGCTGTAAGACCTTATGGTTTGAATTACAGCAAGTTTATGGGAGGTCTTAAGAAGGCAGGGGTTGACCTTAACAGAAAAGTGCTTGCCTATCTTGCGGTAACTGAGCCTGAAACCTTTGCGAAGCTGGTTGAAGTGGCTAAAGCTCAGTGGCAATGATGGTAATCGAGGAACTGGAACAACTTAAACAAGAAGCTTTAAAAAATGTTGAAACCCTTTCTACTCTTGAAGAACTTAACGCGTTTCGTCTAAAATATTTAGGAAAAAAAGGGGTCCTTACCAGCTATCTTAAAAAGCTTAAGGACCTCCCTTTGGAAGAAAAAAAACAAGTTGGAACCATCTTAAACGAACTCAAAGATCTCTTAGAAGAAATTTTAGTCAAAAAAGAGCAGGAAATTCTTTTTAAACAGGAAGATATTCTTCCAGGCTTAGACCTTACGCTTCCTGGAAGAAGGCCTGTAGTAGGGGGTCTTCATCCATTAACCCAGGTTATTAAGGAAATCTGTGAGGTTTTTGGGCGTTTAGGCTTTGATATGGTTCAGGGCCCTGAGGTAGAGACAGAATATTATAACTTTACCGCTTTGAACATCCCAGAATGGCATCCAGCAAGGGATATGCAAGCAACCTTTTATCTTAAAAACGGAAGTATCCTCAGAACCCACACCTCCCCTATTCAAATAAGGACTATGCTTGAGAGAAAGCCTCCTTTAAGGATCATCGCTCCTGGTAAAGTCTATAGATGCGATGACGATGTAAGACATTCCCCGATGTTTCATCAAATAGAAGGCTTGATGGTGGACAAAGAGGTGAGTTTCTCTGACCTTAAAGGAGTCCTTACTTATTTTGCTAAAGAGGTTTTTGGAGAAAAGACCAAGGTTAGGTTTAGACCAAGCTATTTTCCTTTTACTGAACCAAGTGTTGAGATGGACATCAGTTGTGTGATTTGTAATGGAAAGGGATGTAGGGTTTGTAGTGGTACGGGTTGGTTAGAAATTTTAGGGGCTGGGATGGTGCATCCTGAGGTGTTTAAGTCGGTTAATTATGACGTTTCTATATGGCAAGGTTTTGCCTTTGGGCTTGGTATCGAAAGGATAGCGATGATAAAATATGAAATAGATGACATCAGGCTGTTTTTTGATAACCATCTATATTTCCTTGAAAGTTTTAAGTAAAGACCTTTAAATCTTTAGCCTAAGACAGGAGAGACCTTATGAAAATCCCCGTCAGTTGGCTTTCAGAGTTCATAGACCTTCAAAAGTCTCCAGAAGAGATTGCTGAAATCTTTACGATGGGTGGTATCGAGGTTGAAGCAGTAGAAGATCCATACCAACGTTTGGGAGAGATAATCTCGGTAAAAATCATAGAAGTTTTAACTCCAGAAGACCTTAAGGAAGTAGCTCTTTGTAAAGTTACCGACGGGAAAGAGGTCTTTACAGTCTTTACCACGGCTAAAGATCAGGTAAAACCAGGACTTATTTTAGCCTTAGCCAAACCTGGGAGTAATACTTTTTCCGGAGATAAGGTAGAAGTAAAGAGGGTAAAAAAGTATCAATCTGAGGGGATGTTTCTCTCTCCTTATGAAGCTGGGACAGGCCCTGAAAAGGAGGTCTTACTGGTTTTACCAGAGGGTTCTCCGTTAGGAAGGTCTGTTTATGAAATTTTAGGAATAAATGAGGCTGTGTTAGAACTTGCGGTAACTCCTAACAGAGGAGATGTACTTTCTGTCTTGGGTGCAGCAAGAGAACTTCATTTGTTAACTTCCTGGGAGTTAAAACCTCTTCTTTTTGAGGATTACTTAAAAGAAGGTAAATATTTTAAAGGTGAGATCAAGATTTTAGAGCCTGAAGGTTGTTTTAGGTATATAGGGAGAACCTTTGAAAACGTTCAAATAGGGGAAAGTCCTTTTTATATTCAAAAGAGACTATGGGAATGTGGTTTAAGACCGATCAACAACGTGGTAGATATCACCAATTATGTTCTTTTAGAATTAGGACAGCCTTTACATGCATTTGATTGGGACAAGATAAATGGGCATGCGATAATCGTTCGTAGAGCCTATCCTCAGGAAAAATTAATGATGCTTGACGGGATAGAGAGAACTCTTACAGAAGAAGATTTGGTGATAGCCGATGCAGAAAAAGCCCTTGTGCTTGCGGGTATCATGGGAGGAGAGGAGTCAGGGGTTTCTGAAGAAACAAAAAATCTTTTTTTAGAGGCTGCCTGGTTTAATCCTAAATGGATAAGGATGAGTTCTCAGAGACACAAGGTTTCAACTGAAAGCTCCTACAGGTTTGAAAGAAACATAGATCCTGAGGGTATACCTTTAGCGGTGTTAAGGGCTACTCAGATGATCTTAGAGACAGCCAAGGCCGAGCGTTTTTCTGAGATGGTAGACCTTTATCCTAAGCCTTATGTATATCCTCAAATCGTGTTATCACAAAAAAAGGTAACCAAATATTTAGGGTTTTCTCTTCCTGTAGAGGAAATAAAAGGTATTCTTTCGAAGGTGGGTGAGGTAAGGTCTATAGGAGATAGTTTTGAAGTAAAACCTTTTTCCTACAGACAGGACTTAAAGATACCAGAGGACTTGATCGAAGAGATCGCCAGAGTATATGGATACGAAAAAATACCTACTACTTTTCCTAAAGCAGACCTTTGGGCTAAAGGGAAAAGCCCATTTTTAAGGTTAGAAGAAAAGGTAAAGGAGCTTTTTAGAGCCTTTGGATTTTTTGAGGTAATTACCTATAGTTTTATAGACCCAAAGGATTTAGACAGACTTCATCTCGATCCAGAAGACCTTAGGTCTAAACCTTTAGAGATAGCTAATCCTCTTGCCTCTAACCAGTCTGTGATGAGAACTACTTTAATCCCTGGGCTTCTCAGGACTGCTTGTTTTAACTTTTTTAGAGAGGTTAATTCTCTTGCTATCTTTGAAACAGGAAAGGTCTTTATACCTAATCAAGAACTCCTCCCAGATGAGCCTTTATACCTGGGATTTTTATTGATGGGACAAAAGAATACCGAGAACTGGCATGGTCAACCAGAAAAATTTGATATTTATGACCTTAAAGGTGTTTTGGAGGAGTTTTTTGAGATCCTAACCCTTGAAGTAGCGTTTAAGCCATATTCTGAAGAGCCTTTTTTAAAACGCGGTCTTTCTTTTGACCTTTATCTTGGAGAAGAAAAAATCGGTTTTGCAGGAGAAGTAAAAACCTTTATATTAAAGAGTTTTGACCTTAAGACCAACGTATTGGTGGGGGAGATAAACTTAAAAAAGATTTTGAAAATTTTCCCTTCTTTAGGTAGCATTAAAAAGCTTAAAAAGCCTCCTAAGTTTCCTTCTACCACCAGGGATGTAACCTGTGTAGTTGATAGAAATTTTGAGGTGGGAGAGATATTAGCTTTTATTAAAAATTTATCTATTCCTTACTTAGAGAAGGTCAGCTGTGTGAAGGTTTATGAAGGCCCACCTATTCCAGAAGGTCAAAAAAGCGTAAGTTTGAGGTTTTGGTATAGAGCTGAAGATAGAACCTTAACCGATGAAGAGGTCAATCACATTCAAGATGAGGTAGCTAAAAAGATTTTTGATAAATTTAACGCTAAACCACGATGAAAAAGACGATAACCAAAAAAGAAGTAATAAAGGTTTTGGCTGAAAAGACTGGTCTTTCTAAGAGGACCTTAGGTAGGATTGTGGAAGAAATCTTAGAAGAAATAAAACTTGGGTTAGAAAGAGGGGAAGAGGTTCAGATAGTAAGGTTTGGAAGTTTTATTCCTTATAAAACCAAGGAGAAAATAGGGAGGAACTTAAAAACTGGGGAGGTCGTCAAGATACCTTCGTTTAAAAAGGTAAGGTTTAAGATAGCTCCTCAGTTTAAAGCTGAACTTCAAGATGAAACCTAAAAAGCCTTTAGAAACCCTTTATGTTCCTCTTTCTGAGGTTGCTCAACTTTTAAATATAAAACCTCATGTGCTTTATTACTGGGAAAAAAAGATCCCCCAGCTTAAACCTTATCGAATTTCTAACAGAAAGTTTTACAAAAAAGACCAACTTGAACTTCTTTTTAAGGTAAAAAAACTGATAGAAGAAGGGTATACCTTAGAAGGGGTTAAAAAGTTTTTGAACCTTTATAAACTTGAACAACCAGCCCTTTTCAGTCCAAAAGAGGTCCTTACAAAAGAAAAAGCCCTGAGAAAGCTTATCAGGGAAGTAATCAAAGAACTTAAAGAAATCTACAAGTCTTTATAAAAATTACAATCCTTAAGTTTCCTATTTTCGGCTGGTTTTGCTAAATAAATCTAAACTTTGAGAGATTTTAAATAGATAAAAAATTTTTTTTAAATTTTTTGAAAAGGTATTGACTTTTATTTTAAAATGAATTATTTTTAATTTAAAATTTTTATAAAAAGGAGGGGGTTATGGCGGAAAAACTTGGACTTTATAAATGTCAGGTCTGTGGAAACATAGTGTTGGTGATGCATGGAGGAAAAGGTCAGTTGGTTTGTTGTGGAAAACCTATGGAGTTACAAACTCCTAATACAGTGGATGCGGCCGTTGAGAAGCATGTTCCTGTGATAGAAAAAGAAGGAGATGTCTATAAGGTAAAGGTAGGAAGTGTGCCTCATCCCATGACAGAGGAACATTACATAGAGTGGATTGAGTTGCATGCTGATGAAGATAAGGTTTACATTAAGTTCTTGAAGCCTGGGGAGGCTCCTGAGGCGGTGTTTGAGGTAAAAGCAGCCAAGGTAGTGGCTAAGGAGTGGTGTAACCTTCATGGATATTGGCAAGGCGCATAAATTTTAAAGGCAGGGGTGAAGTTATGGCTGACAAACCTAAAAAATATAAATGTAGCAGGTGTGGTTACATCTACGACCCTGAACAAGGAGATACAAAAGGAAATATACCTCCAGGGACACCTTTTGAGAAACTACCAGACAACTGGAAGTGCCCAAGATGTGGAGCTCCTAAAAATATGTTTCTACCTTTACCCGATTAATTAGTAAAATAAACAGGAATACGTTTTATGGAAAAGAAGCACAAGAAAGGAAAAAAATATAGGTGTAAATGTTGTGGTTACCTTTATGACCCGGAGAAAGGGGATCCTTCAAGGTTTGTTTCTCCTCCAGGAACTTGTTTTGAGGACCTACCTGAAAGCTGGACTTGCCCTCATTGTGGGGCTAACAAGACTACCTTTAAGGAAGAGGAAAGAGGTTTTTAAGTTGTTACTTAAACCATAAAAATTAAACCAGGAGGTTACCTATGAAAAAGTACAAGTGTAGTGTTTGTGGTTATGTTTATGACCCGGCCAACGGGGATCCTGACAATGGTATTCCTGCAGGCACTCCTTTTGAGAGTCTTCCTGATGATTGGACCTGTCCGATTTGTGGAGCAGCTAAAAGCGATTTCGTACCAGAAGATTAATTGATCAAAAGAAGGGAGGAAAATCCTCCCTTCTTTACCTTTAAAAATTTAGAGGTGATGTTATGAATAAAATAGCCTTTTTTGCCTTTAAAGAAGAGCCTATGTGTTTTATCCATGTTTTGTTAAATGCTTTGGATGCAGCAGAAAAAGGTCTTGAAGTAAAGGTAGTTTTAGAGGGTGCTTCTACCAAGTTAATTCCTGAACTTTTTTCCGAAAAGAGCGTGTTATACAATCTTTTTCAAAAATGTTTAGAAAAAAATCTTATCGCAGGTGTTTGTAAGGCTTGTGCACAAAAGATGGGGACGTTAGAGGTAGCTAAAGAAAAAGGACTTGAGATTTTGGAAGATATGTATGGGCATGCTGGTATGGCAAACTTTATAAAAAAAGGTTATACTATCATTACACTCTAACTCTAAACATATTAAATGATTGCAGGAGGAGTTTATGGAGCCAGTTAAGATTAAAGAAGGGATTTATTGGGTAGGAGCGGTAGACTGGCATGTAAGAAATTTTCATGGTTACACAACCATTAAGGGTACTACCTACAATAGTTACCTTGTGATCGATGAAAAGGTTACGCTGTTTGATACCGTAAAACACGGTTTTGAGGATGAGATGCTTGGGCGTATTTCTAAGATAATCAATCCTGAAAAGATTGATTATTTAGTGGTAAACCATATTGAACCTGACCATGCAGGAGGTTTCAGCTATATTGCTCAAAAAATCAACCCTGAAAAGATTTTCATTACCAGAAACGGAAAATTAGGGCTTTCTGCCTATCTACATAACACTGACTTTCCCTTTGAAGAGGTAAAGACGGGATACGAAGTAAAGATAGGTAAAAGAACCATCCGGTTTATAGAAACCCCGATGATACACTGGCCTGATAGCATGGTGAGTTATATTCCTGAAGAGAAGATCCTTATTTCTCAGGATGCCTTTGGACAGCACTACGCAACCAGTGTAAGGTTTGATGACGAGGTAGACTACTGTGTTTTAATCCAAGAGGCAGCTAAGTATTACGCTAACATCGTTTTACCTTTTTCTCCTCAGGTTCAAAAGCTGTTAAAAACCATAAAAGATTTAGGTCTTGAAATAGAGACCATTTGTCCTGACCATGGTGTGGTTTGGAGAAGCAAGATAAAAGACATTTTAGAACTTTATGATAAGTGGAGTTCTTATGAGGCAGATAATCGGGTGGTGATAGTTTATGATACTATGTGGAAGAGCACCGAAAAGATGGCTTATGCTATTGCTGAAGGAGTTGTTAAAGAAGGTGTAGAGGCGAGGGTGTTTAAACTTTCTGTTTCTGACATAACAGATGTGATGACTGAGGTTATGCTTGCTAAAGGTGTAGTTTTAGGTTCTTCCACCCTTAACAACAACCTGCTTCCTACCATGGCTTCCTTTGTAACCTATATGAAAGGACTTAGACCGAGAAAAAAATTAGGGTTTGCCTTTGGTTCCTACGGATGGAGTGGAGAGGCAGTAGCTCAGCTAAACGAGTATTTAAAAGAGATACAGGCTGAGGTTATCCACGAAGGTATAAAATGCAAGTATGCTCCTAATCAAGAAGTACTTAAAAGCTGCGCAGATTTGGGAAGGCTTTTAGCTCAAAAGATAAAAGAGGTATAAAAAGAGGTTGGTTTTGCCTAATCTTTACCAGCCCCAACTTAAAAAGAGGGTCCTCAAGACTTTAGAAGAGGACCCTCTTTTTAAGGCAATAGAAACTATAAAGACACTTCCCCCTTCTAAGGTGGTAAGCTTTTTAATCGGGGCTTTTTTGCATAAAGATGAAATGGTAAGGTGGAAGGCTATAGCCTGTTTTGGTGTGGTTGTAAAGAAAATAGCAGATCAGGATATAGAGAGAGCAAGGGTAGTAATCAGAAGGCTTATGTGGATGTTAAATGAGGAGTCAGGGAGCATGGCTTGGGGGGTTCCTGAAGGATTTGCTGAGGCGATGTTTTATTCAGAGGTTTTGAGGAAAGAATATCTTTCGATTTATGTTTCTTACATCTGGGACCCAAAGGATGAAAGAAAATATAAGGCAGATAATTACTTGGAGTTTCCTCCGGCTCAGAGAGGGATAATCTGGGGAATAGGGAGATTAGCTCAAGCTAAGACTGAGGACCTCATCGAAAGAAAGGCGCATGTTTATGTGTATGATCATATCTTTTCTACAGACAAGATAGTAAGCTTCTTAAGTTTATGGTCACTTTCTCAGATTTCTCCTGATTTGTCTATTCTTAACTTAGACCCAACTCCGATAAAACAACGGTTAGAGGAGTTTAAAAAAGAAAGATTTCGGCTCCTTATGTTTGATGGCCAAGATATCCGATATAAAAGTTCAGAAAGTTTAGTTTTTAGGGTTTAATTTTTAAAAAATTGTTTTATATTTATCTCGCTATGAAAACAGCGGCTCAGGTTTATAAAAACATAGACTTAGAAAAGATTTTAAATTATTTTTCTGAACAGCTTCAAGATTTAAGGGGGTGTCTTTGACCCCGATTCTATCAAAAAACGCCTTTCTCAGATAGAAGAAGTTTTTCAACAAAACAACATCGACTGGGAATCCCCTTCTATTAAGAACCTGCTTAAAGAGCGTGCAAGCCTGATAGAAAGGTTAAATCTTTTTGAAGATTTAGAAAAAGATTTTTTAAACCTTTCTGAGTGGTATGAACTTTACAAAGAGGAAAAAAATCCAGATTATTTAGAAATCCTTTTTGAAGACATAGAACGGTTTGAAAAAAAACTAAAGAAAGAAGAAAGCAAGCTTCTTCTTTCCGATGAGTATGACTATTCTTCTGCCATTTTAAGCATCCATGCAGGAACAGGAGGCACAGACGCTCAGGACTGGGCTTATATGTTGCTAAAGATGTATGTAAAGTGGGCTGAAAAAAAGGGATTTTCGGTAAAATTGGTAGACAGCCTGCCTGGAGAAGAGGCAGGGATAAAGAGTGCAGTAATTTTAGTTGAAGGCTCTTGGGCTTATGGGTATCTTAAAGGAGAAAAAGGTATTCATAGGTTGATTAGAATATCACCTTTTGATGCTAATGCAAGAAGACATACTTCTTTTGCTTCGGTAACGGTAATTCCTGAAATAGACGAAAACATAGAGGTGGAGATAAGACCTGAAGACTTAAAGATTGAAACTATGAGGGCAGGTGGCCACGGAGGCCAGCATGTTAACAAAACAGAAAGTGCGGTTAGGATTACCCATATCCCTACAGGGATAGTGGTTTCTTGCCAGAATGAGCGAAGTCAACATCTTAACAAAGCCATAGCTTTGAAAATATTAAAATCAAGATTATATCAGTTAGAAAAGCAAAAACTTGAACAGAAAAAAGAAAGTCTGATCGGTGAAAAAAAAGAAATAGGTTGGGGTAATCAGATAAGAAGTTATATCTTACATCCTTACAAGGTGGTAAAGGATCATCGTACCCAGTTAGAGGTTTTTAAGGTGGAAGATGTTTTAGATGGAGAGATAGACGATTTTATCCGGGAATATTTACTGTGGGATGCAAAGCAAAAGCTTAATCAAAAAACTTAAGGACTAAGGGGTGCTTTATGGACAAACCAAAAGCCTTGGTAATGTTAGAAGACGGAACCTACTTTTGGGGAAGGTCTTTTACCATAACCGGAGAAACCTATGGTGAAATAGTGTTTAACACAGGGATGACCGGTTATCAAGAAATACTTACCGACCCCTCTTATTATGGTCAGATAGTAACCATGACTTATCCTCTTATCGGAAACTATGGGATCAATTCTGAAGATATGGAAAGCGAAAGGATTCAAGTAGCGGGTTTTATCGTAAGAGAATATCAACCTTTTTACAGCAACTGGAGGGCTGAAAAGTCTTTAGGAGAGTGGTTGATTGAAAATAACGTTTTGGCGGTAGAGGGAATAGACACCAGAGCTTTAACCAGGCACCTTAGACTTTACGGTTCTATGAAGGGAGGAATAACCACCGAGACTTTGGATCCTAAAAAATTTTTAGAAAAGATAAAAGAGAGTCCTGATTACGTAGGTAGGGATTTAGTCCAATATGTTACTTGTAAAGAGCCTTATTACTACGGAAAACAGGGGAAGGAAAGGTTAACCACTTTTAAGGGGGAAGCTAAGTACAAAATAGCGGTGTTAGACTGTGGGTTAAAGTTTAATCAGTTAAGGTTGTTTGTAGAAAGAGATGCCGAGTGTTTGGTGTTTCCGTGCTATACCTCAGCTGACGAGATTCTTGCCCATAATCCTGACGGGATTTTCCTTTCTAACGGTCCAGGAGACCCTGCACCTTTACAGCATATCGTAAACACAGTAAAACAACTTTTAGGTAAAAAACCTATTTTCGGTATATGTTTGGGGCACCAGATCTTAGGACAAGCCTTGGGAGCTACTACTTATAAACTAAAGTTTGGACATAGAGGGATAAACCATCCTGTTTTAAACCTGATAAACAAAAAGGTAGAGATTACTTCTCAAAACCATGGTTTCTGTGTTAAAAAAGAAGAGCTTCCTAAGGATACGGTGATTACCCATGTAAATCTTAACGATGACACCCTTGAAGGGATTTTTGTTCCAGACCTTAGGGCAATGTCAGTCCAATACCATCCTGAAAACGCACCTGGGCCTCATGATTCAGTCTATCTTTTTGACAGCTTTTTAAAACTGGTGGAGGGAAAGGTTGAAAATATATACCCCTAAAGATTTCCCTTTACCTTTTGAAACCGCTGTTACTATAGGAAGTTTTGACGGTATCCATTTAGGACACAAAAACCTTTTTAGAGAAACTTTTGCCCTTAGCACCGAGTTAGGCGTAACCCCGCTGTTAGTTTCTTTTGACCCTCATCCTCGAACTGTTTTGTTTCCTGAAGCCAACTTTAAACTTTTAACCACCTTTGAAGAAAAACTTGACCTTTTTTTTCGTCTAAACATAGAACATGTTGCTATAATACCTTTTTCAGTTAACATGGCCAAGCTTACCCCAGACCTCTTTGTAGAAGAATACTTAGTAGATAGTCTTAAGGCTAAAGGAGTAGTTATAGGTTTTAACTTTAGGTTTGGCAGAAAAAGAGAGGGTGACCCAGAATTTTTAAAAAGATTAGGAGAAAGGTTCGGTTTTGTGGTAAAGACAGTAGATCCTGTTACTGTCGATCATACCACGGTTTCAAGCACTTTGATAAGACAAACCATCGAAAAAGGAGATATAGAAAAGGCCAATCTTTTTCTTGGACATCGCTACTTTCTGATAGGAAAGGTGATAAAAGGTCAAGGGCTAGGAAAAAAACTTGGATTTCCTACGGCTAACATAGAAATACCTAAAAATAAACTTTTGCCCCCCTCAGGGGTTTATGCAGTGTGGGTTTATTACCAAAATCAAAGGTTTAAAGGGGCTATGAACATTGGAGTTAAACCTACCTTTGAACAAAAAGAACTCACTGTAGAAGTCCACCTTTTAGGATTTAACCAAGAATTGTACGGAAAACAGCTTAAAGTAGAGTTTGTTAAGAAAATTAGACCAGAAAGAAAATTTGGGTCTATAGAAGAACTTAAAGCCCAAATCAGTAAAGATTGCCGATTGATAGACACAATCTTAACCGATTAAGCTTTATTTTCTTCTTTTAACATCTCTACAAACTGATCATAAACATTTTTCTTTTTACCTATTTTTTTGGGAATGTTAATTCCTCTTTTTCTTAGTTCATTGACGATTTTATTAACTTGAAATTTACTAATTCCTAATTTTTCTGCTATCTCAGATGCACTCATTTTGGCATAGTTTTCATATACAAATTTTACATCCTCAACTGTAATAAATCTACTTCTTTTTCTCATAATTTTTCCTCCTATTGTTCTGTTTTGGAATTTTAAATTATAACCTAAGAAAAAAATAAATCAATAATATAAGTAGATAAGCTTGGAACAATAATATAATAAAAACCAAATATTGTAGTTATTGAGTATAAAATAAAGTGTGTAAATAGTGTGGAGATTTTTAGGTTCAATTTTTAAAAGATTTTGTTATAATGAAAGGTATAAAATGGGTAATAAAGTTGCTGTGATATTTGATGAGATTTTTTTAAAACATGATCCTGGCAGTTTTCATCCTGAGAGACCAGAAAGAGTAAAAGTTATTTTAGAGAGATTAAACAAAGAAGATTTAAGGCCATTAATACAAATTTTTCCTCCTGAAAAGGCCGAAAAAGAAGAAATACTTTGGAACCATACAGAAAGTTTATACAACTTTATAAAGACAAGTGCAGAGAAAGGTACTTTTCAGATAGATGCAGATACAGGAGGTAACGAATATTCTTTTGAGGCTGCTTGCTATGCAGTTGGTGCTCAAAAAACTGGATTAAAGCTTATTTTTGAAGAGGGTTTTGATTATGTGTTTGCCTTGGTCAGACCACCTGGACATCATGCAGAAAGAGATCGGGCCATGGGTTTTTGCCTTTTTAATAACATAGCTCTTGCAGCCTACTATGCAAGAAATTATTACGGAATTAAAAGGATTTTAATAGTAGACTTTGACCTTCATCATGGAAATGGGACCCAAAAGTCTTTTTATCATACTGATGAAGTTTTGTTTTTCTCTACCCATCAATATCCTTATTATCCAGGAACTGGAAACTATGATGAAATAGGAACAGGTTATGGAAGAGGCTATACGATAAATGTTCCCCTGAAGCATGGATGTGGAGATGACGACTTTATTTTCTTTTATCAAAACCTTCTTAAACCTATAGCGTTTCAATATAAACCTCAGTTAATACTTGTCTCCGCAGGTTTTGATTGCATGTTAGATGATCCTTTAGGAGATCTTGAGGTTAGTTGTAAAGGAATCGCTATAATTACTGAGATATTAAGAGAGATAGCATATAATTTTTGTAATGGTAAAATTTTGTTTTCTTTAGAAGGGGGGTATAATTTAAAAAATCTTTCAGAGGGTACCGCAACTTTAATTAAAACATTGATAGAAGAAAAAAAGAGGTTTTTACATTATGAGGTTTCACCTTCTTCTTATGCTTTAGAGCTTTTTAGGAAAATAAAGGATTTGCTTGCTTTTAAAGGATTTTGGGAGATTTAAGGTTAAGTGGCTATGGAAGAAAAAGTGTTAGAATTTAAGGTAGAAGAACATGATGGAGGAAAGAGGTTAGATGTTTTTTTGAAAGAAAAAATTTCAGACTTAAGTCGAAGTAGAGTCCAAGAGTTGATCGAAACATCCTTGGTTTTGGTAAACGGTAGACCAGTAAAACCAAGTTATAAAATCAAAATACAAGACTTTATTCAGGTTAAAATCCCTAAGTCTAAACCTTTAGAGCTTAATCCTAAGGATGTTCCTTTTGACATAATTTACGAGGATGAACATATAGCTATTATCAACAAACCTGCCGGGATTGTCGTTCATCCTGCCCCAGGGCATTTGGACGATACTTTGGTCCATGGCTTATTAAAAAGACTTAAAAATCTCTCAGCCATCGGAGGGAAAATACGTCCTGGGATAGTACACCGTTTAGACAAGGATACCTCAGGTCTTATGCTGGTTGCCAAAAATGACATGTCTCATAAGTTGCTGGTAGAGGCTTTTAAACAAAGATTGATAGAGAAAAACTATTTAGCTATTCTCTACAAACATCTTAAACCCCAGCAAGGTAAAATAGAAACCTTTATCGGACGCCATCCTACCCACAGAAAAAAGATGGCAGTTCTGAAAGAAGGAAGGCTTGCTGTTACTTTATATGAGGTAAAAGAGTATCTTAACAAAGCATGTCTAGTTGTTGCCAAACCTGTTACCGGAAGAACCCATCAACTAAGGGTTCATTTTTCTTTTTTAGGGCACCCAATCCTGGGAGACCCTATCTATGGAGGGTTAAAACCTGATGTTCCTAAACCACCAAGGTTGATGCTTCATGCCTTTCGGTTAAAATTTTTCCACCCTATCTCAAACATAGAGATGGAATTTGAAGCCCCTATCCCTGAAGATTTTCAAGTTTATTTAAGCCTGGTTAAAAAATGAAAAAAATAGCCATTACTGGAGGAGTTGCTACAGGTAAGACCACCTTATTGAACCTTTTACGGGAATTAAGCTGTCCTGTTTTTTCTTGTGATGAGGTAGTAAAAAAACTTTATGAGCAACCTGAGATTAGAGAAAAAATTTACCAGTTGTTTGGGACTTTGGATAAAAAAAAGATTTTAGAAAAAATCATATCAGATGAAAAGGCAAAAAAGTCTTTAGAAGAGGTTTTGCATCCAGCGGTCAAGGCTGAATTAAAAAGATTTTTTGAAACCTGTAGGCAAAAAGGAGAAAAGGTGGTTTTTGTTGAGGTCCCTCTTTTGTTTGAATGTGGATGGGAGGAGATGTTTGATGAGGTTTGGGTGGTTGTTTGTTCCTCAAAAACCCAGCAAGAAAGGATTAAGACAAGGTCAACCTTTCCTGAGTTGGTTTTAAAACTGGCAAGCTTACAATTCCCCTTAGAAGAAAAAGCCAAAAGGGCACATAGGCTTTTTTCTTCAGAAAAACCCTTAGAGGTTCTTAAAGAAGAAATTAAGACTATTTTAAAGGAGTTTCGATAAGACTAATCCCTTGCTCTGTGTACCCATGAAACATATAAGAGTCTCCTAATTTTTTAACATTTAGGTCATGAAGGCGTACAGCCTCTTTAAGAGTTGGTATTGGATCTCTCTCTATCGCAGAAATTCCTTTTTTATCTCCAATAATCACAGGGCCGATCATGTAACAGACCTCATCTACCAAACCTTCTTCTAAAAAACTCCCATGGACTCTGGCGCCTCCTTCAACCATTATTGAGTTGATACCATGTTCTAAACATTTTTCCATCAAAAAGTTCAGGTCTATTTTGCTATTTTTTAACGGAAGTTTCCAAACGAGAACCCCTGCGTTTTGAAAGGCTTTTTCTTTTTCTTGGGGCACCTTTTCCTGGCAGACTATAATCGTTTGAGCTTCATCTAAGGTTTGAAAGACCTTATAATCCAAGCTAAGACTTAGATTGGTATCAAGAATAATCCTTATAGGGTTTTTTCCTTTTTTTAACCTGCAGGTAAGAAGGGGGTTGTCTTTAACTACCGTGTTTTTCCCAACCAGGATGGCATCAAACATTCCTCTTAGCTTATGGGCGTATGCTCTTGCTTTTTCCCCGGTTATCCATTTTGAATCACCGGTAGAAGTAGCAATTTTGCCGTCTAAGCTTGCCGCAACTTTTAGTAAAATCCAGGGTCTTTTTCTTAGGATTCTGCTAAGAAAAAAACGGGTTAAAATTTTTACTTCCCTTTCTAATACCCCGGCTTTGACTTCTATTCCTTTTGAAGCAAGAAACTCAAGGCCTCCTTTAGCTACAGGGTTTGGGTCCCTTATTCCACAGACCACCTTTTGGATACCACTTGCTAAAATTTTTTCGGTGCACGGAGGGGTTTTCCCATGATGGTTGCAAGGCTCTAAGGTAACATAAAGGATAGCCCCTTGGGTTCTCCCCCTTGCTTTTTCTATGGCTACTACTTCTGCATGAGGTCCTCCGTAGTGCTTATGATAACCTTTGGAGATTACTGTGTGAGTAACAGGATCTACCAGGACCGCCCCTACCACTGGATTAGGAGAAGTGTAGCCTAACCCTTTTTCCGCCTCTTTGATAGCAAGTTTCATGAAAAATTCGTCAGACAACTTTTTCATCGTTTATTTTTTTCTTGGCTTTAAAGAAGAAATGTATAGAAAGGTTTGAAGTTTCATCCAATCGATTTCTTTTTTTTCTGTAGGTTCCTTACTACGTTCTTTAGCCAGCTTGATTTTTTCAGCTACTTTGCAAAAATATTCGTCAGGAATGTTTATAGGGCCTTTTCTTATTTGGTTTAGATGAAAAAGAAGAGTTGAAAGTTTCTTAACCTTTGAATAAGCATCTTGCAAGTCTTCCTCTAAAAGTTCTTCTAATTTAGAGATCTCTTTTCGGAGTTCTACTTCCTTAGGTAGAAACCCTGCGTTTTGAAGTATTTTATAGACTACCCTTAGGTCTTCAGGAACAAAAGGATTTTCTTCAAGTTTAAGGGGTTTCCCTTTAAGCTCAAGATGGTCAAACTCTCCGTTTTCCATGGCTTCTCTTATTTTTTCTTCGGCCAACTTTTTAAAAATAAGAAGGCTCATGGTTTAGTTTAGGTTTTTTATTTTGGTTTCGGCAATGCCTTTTAAAACCTCATCTTGAGTTTGATTTAGAGCCTTTTGATAACACTCTTTAGCTATCTGGGTTTTACCGATTTTTTCAGCCGCCCGACCTAAGTCTAATAATATTAGATTTTGAAGGTCAGGATATTTCTGGTCGATTTTTTGATAAAGTTCGAAGGCTTGGTCCCATTTACCTTGAGATTCGGCTATTTTAGCTTGATAATACCAAACAAGTCCTTTGATTTTTTCAGGATATTTTTTCTCTAAAATAAGTAAAAGTTCTTGGGTTTTGTTAAAATTCTTCTGTTGATAGTAATAGTCTGAGAGGATTATAGCAGATATTAATCCAGCTGAGGTGTTTTTATGTTTTTTGGTTACCTCTTCTAATGAAGGTATCAAGTTAGGGCTGCTTACAGCTTTTAAAAGTTCAAGAGCAGCTTCTTTTTCTTTTTTAGCAAAATAGTATTTAACCCCACTCCATAAAATTCCTATACCTATAAGAATTACCACACAAGCTAAGATAAGCCTTAGATAGCGGTCAAAAAAATGTTGCAATCGTTCTGTATAGTATAAAAGTTTGTCTCCTAAGTTCATACTCTATCCCTCAAGTCCACCAAAATAATCATCCCAGTTAAAAATAAGAGGCTCTTGCCCTTCTTTTAAGATCTGATAATCTCCAACCTCTCCGATTACTATGATGTGGTCTCCTGCCTTACATTCTCCGTAGACCCCGCACTCAAAGTAAGCTATTGCGTCTTTTAACACAGGCATCCCGTTTAACGAAAAGGTATAAGGTATGTTTTCGAACTTATTATAGTTTTTTCCGCTTTTAAACCCAAAGTGTTTAGCAAGGTCCTGTTGCCCTTTACCTAAGACGTTGAGGCAAAAAAATCCAGATTCTTTAATAAGTTCATAGGTATACCTTTGAGGAGCAATCGAGACGGCTATAAGTCTTGGTCTGAAAGATACTTGAGACACCCAAGCTGCTGTCATTCCGTTTATCTTATCGTTAGCCTTAGAGGTAACGATAAAAACGCCTTGTGGAAGATATTGAGTTATTATTTTTTGAAGCCCCATCGTTTCCCTCCTTGATGAAATGTAAAGCTTGTATAATCAATTTTACTATAAAATTAGAAAAAGGAAAATGCAGTTTCGATTTAGAATATAGTATTGATTTATTTAAATAAACTTTTAAAAGGAAGGTTTTATGGTTAAGGATTTTAAGAAAAAGAGGTACAGAAATCTGGATGGTGTTATAGATTTAAAAGTAGTTGGTTGGTTTTTAACGAAGAAAGGTCAGAGGAAAGGGTTGAGGCGATAGTTTTGATTGACGGAAGAACCTGTAACTGAGGGGGTAGTCGATCGGTTTAGAGAAGACCTAAGATGATTATTATTCTTGTAGAGATGTTTTGTTTTCACCTGACTGTCCTCTTAATCGTTGTGTCACTCGAGGGAGGGCAGTTGCTTAACCTACCCAACCAGGCTTATCAGAGAGCAAGCAGGTGGCTTTTAAGATGCCAGACGGAACGGTAAAAATAATAGGTGATCCCGAATATTATTGGTAATCCTCAGGACCCAAAAATGGATCTTTAGTTACCTGGAAATACGGGTATGACTTACCATACCTTATTCAAAAGGGAACAGGATTTGATGGAGAGGTCTTTAAATTTCAATCTTTTGAGATTGCTGTGTATGAGTTTTATACAGAGGTTTAAAGCCGGAAATGCCGGGGGCGGGAGTCGAACCCGCACGGGGGTGAACCCCAGTGGATTTTGAGTCCACCGCGTCTGCCAATTCCGCCACCCCGGCGGAAAATTTATTAAAAACCTATTTTAATAGAGTTTGAATTTTTGGCAAGACCTATTATACTTATAAAAAATTTTAAAGGGGTGGTATTATGGCTGGACATTCCCATTGGGCACAAATAAAAAGAAAAAAAGCGGCTCAAGATGCTAAAAGAGGTCAAATATTTACTAAACTGATAAGAGAAATCGTGGTTGCTGTAAGGACGGGTGGAAGTGGAGACCCTGATTTAAATCCAAGGTTAAGGGCAGCTATCCAGGCGGCAAGAGCAGCTAACATGCCCAAAGAAAACATCGAAAGGGCCATAAAAAAAGCCTTAGGGCAAGAAGAAGGGACTAATTATGAAGAGGCGGTGTTTGAAGGGTATGGTCCTGGTGGGGTTGCCATCTTGGTCCATGCTATCACCGATAATAGGAGAAGAACTGTTTCTGAGGTAAGACATATTTTTAGTAAACATGGGGGTAATTTGGCAGAGCCAGGGGCAGTTTCTTGGATCTTTGAACACAAAGGATTGATCGTTGTACCTAAAAAGGATGAAGAGAAGGCTTTAGAGATAGCTATAGAAAAAGGGGCAGAGGATACCAAAGAGTATGAAAGTGAGGTCGAAATCATCACAGAACCTTCTCAGTTTGAAGAGGTTAAGAAGGCCTTAGAAGAGGCTGGGATTGAAATCCTTTCTGCCAAGCTTACTTTGGTACCAAAAACTCTTGTTCCTATCTCAGATGAACAAACCGCAAACACCCTCTTAAAACTTATCGAAGCACTGGATGATAACGACGACGTCCAGCAGGTATATGCTAACTTTGATATCCCTGAAAATATCATGGAAAAACTTAATAGATGAAAATTTTGGGGATAGACCCTGGGCTCAATCATTTAGGTTATGCCTGTGTGGAAAAATCTCAGCAAAGATTTAAGGTGTTAACCTGGGGGACCATCAGCCCCCCTCCAACCTTATCCCTTCCTCAAAAGCTGGCTTTGATCTTTGAGAGCCTTAAAAATATCATAAATAAATTTTCCCCAGATTATTTGGCGTTAGAAGAGGTTTATACCCGAGGGGTTGGAAATGCTACCCTAAAGCTTTCTCAGGCTCAGGCTTTGGTGTTGCTTCTCTGTGGGCTTTATAATCTTAGGTTTAAAACTTTTACTCCTAAGGAAATAAAAAAGTTTTTGACCCAAAATGGAAATGCTGAAAAACAGGATATGGTTTCTCAAATTCAGTGGTTGAGTAAACACGGGGTTTTATCTTTTGTAGAAGATTTTGAGGAAGATGGGTTAGACTCTCATAAGGTGGATGCCTTAGCAGTGGCTCTTTTACTTGGTTTTGAACTAGGAGGTTAATTTTGTTTTTTGCAGTCTCAGGGGTTCTAAAAACTGTAAATCCCCCTAATAAAGCAATCATAGAAATTTTACAGGTTTTATCCATAGAAGTTTTTGTGCCTTTAAACTTGGTAGAGCCGCTTAAAACTAAGTTTATTGATAAACCGATAACCATGTATTTGGTTAGTTTTATAAGAAAAAACGAATTTTTAGAGCTTTATGGATTTTTAGACAAAGAAACCAGAGAGCTTTTTATAAAACTGAACACCCTTTCTAAGGTTGGTCCTAAACTTGCGTTAAACGTACTTTCTGTCTTTTCTCCTGAAGAGCTGAGACAAGTAATCCTCGAAGCACGTTGGAAGGAGCTTGCAAAAGTTCCAGGTATAGGCCCCAAAAGGGCAGAAAAACTGTTTTTAGAACTAAAGAACTTATTTTTAAAACCCAGCCTCAAAGGGATAACCTTACCTCCAGAAAAAGAAATGGTCCTTGAAGAGGCTAAAAGCTGTCTTTTATCCTTAGGATTTAGTTCTAAAGAGATAGATTCTGTTTTGTATAACGTTTTTGAAGAAGGGGTTACCTTAGATGAATTGATAAAAAGGGCTTTAAAGGAACTTGCACCAAGTGTTAAAGAAGAAAGGTTTGACTAAAATTACAGGGGGTTAAGATGGACTGGGAAAGGTATTTTATCAAGTCCGAAGAGGCAATTCTGATTGTGGTAGATGTACAGGAAAAATTGGTGAGAGCGATGGAAGAAAAGATAGTTTCTAAGATAATAAAAAACATAATCATCTTGGTTGAGGTGGCTAAAGTCTTAGGAATACCTGTTATCCTTACCGAACAATATCCTAAAGGGTTAGGACAAACCATAGAGGACTTAAAAAAGGTCCTTCCCGAATATCATCCTATTGAGAAGATAACCTTTGATTGTTGTGCCGAAGAGAAATTTTTAGCTACTTTAAGGTCCTATGGACGTAATAAAGTAATTCTGACAGGGATGGAAACTCACATTTGTATCTATCAAACTGCCTTAAGCCTTCTTTCGAAAGGATATTTTGTGTTTTTACCTAAGGATGCTGTATGTAGTCGTAAAGAGGAAAACTGGAAGACAGGCCTTCAGCTTAGCATACTTGCAGGGGCTTTGCCTGGTGATACCGAAACCATCACTTTTCAACTTTTACAAAAAGCAGGAACCGAAGAGTTTAAAAAATTATCGGTTTATTTTAAATAAAAATGGATAAAAAGAGACGAAACTTTTTAAGGCTTTTTTCTTTGGGTGTTTTGGGTTTTTTAACCTATGGAGCTTTTAAAAACCTAACTAGTTTATCTTCTCCCCCACCTAAAAAGGTTATCGTTCTTTTTGAGGAGATAGAAAAAGCTAAAGATATACTATTTAAAGAAAACTTTATTGTGATGAAAACAGGCTCTAATTTTAAGGTTTTTTCCAGGAAGTGTCCTCATTTAGGCTGTTTGCTTAACTATTCTCCTGAAGAGGCTCTGATCGTCTGTCCCTGTCATCAAAGTAAATTTAATCTTTCAGGAAAGTTTCTCTCTGGACCTGCTAAAAAAGACCTTACTACATACAACTACAGACTTAATTCTCAGGGTTTAGAGGTTGAGGTTTTTTAGCTTTTCTACCTCTTCAAAAATCAACCTGTTTATAGCCAATCTCTGTTTGATAAGCCTTATAATCTCTATTTTATCTGGGATGGTGGTTAGTTATCATTACTTTTATACCGAACCTCTCTACAGTGTGATTCGGTTAGAGTCATCGGTGCCTTTTGGCAGGTTTTTTAGAAGTCTTCACTACTTTTCTTCTCAACTTGCTTTAATCTCAACTTTTTTCCATCTGATAGATAGCCTTTACAAAGGATGGCATCATAAAAAGAATTTTGTTGCCTGGTTGTTTTTGGTGTTAAGCTTTATCGTCCTTATTTTTATTACCTTTACCGGTTATGTGATAAGGTTTGATGAGGTAGGGAAGCTTGCAGGAACCATAGCTGAAAATCTTTGTTTAAGCATACCTTATGTAGGAGAAGTCTTAAGAGACCTTTTGTTCCCAATCTCTAAAGGAGGTCTTTATAGAGTTTATTTAGCCCATATTTATGGTTCTTTTTTATTAGCCATAGGGCTTTTTGTTTGGCATGCCTCGATTAAACGGGTTTTAAGCCTTAAATATGCCCCTTATCTTTACCTAAACCTGATTTTGCCTCTCATCTTTTATGTTCCTCTTGAGTCAGAGAAAGGGAAAACGATAGTTACTGGTCCATGGTTTTTTTGGGGAGCTCAGGGACTTTTAAAGTTTTTACCCCCTTTGGGAGTGCTTTTTTTACTTTTTTTAGCGGTTGTTTGGCTTGTTCTTTTAGGTTTTAAGCCTGCAAGAAAGTTTAGCCTCTGGATAGTTGGGGCTTTAATATGGTGGTTGTTAGTTTATGTTATTTTTAGTCTTATCATCTACAGAGATGCCCACACTTAAACGTTTAGCTAAGACTAAGTCATTTTGGATTTTATTAGGATTAGTTATCTTACTCTGTTTGTTCTATTCTGAAGCTAAAAAAGATAGACGGGAGGTTGCTAAGTTAACCTCAGGTGAAGTAGAGTTATGTATTACTTGTCATCAGGAGGTAGTTCCTGAAAAGGTGCACGACAAAAAGGTCGTTGGTTGTTCTTCCTGTCATTTAGGAAATCCTTATACTTTAGATTTTAAAGAGGCCCATAAAAACATAGTAAAAAACCCTGGAGATCTGAGATATGTTAATCTTACCTGTGGACAACCAGGATGTCATCTTACGGAGATATCGAAGGTAAAAAATTCTCTTATGGCTACCAACCATGGAATGATAAAAAGAGTGGTTGAAGTTTTTGAAGAAAAAGAGGTTTTATCTTTATATCCTAAGTTGAGTGTATCTCAACTTTATCATCAAGAGGTTTATCATAAAACCAAAAACAGTTTAGGTTTAGACTATTATCGAAAACTTTGTGGTAGTTGTCATCTTTGGTTAGAAAAGGGAAAACTTCCCTATTTTTTGAAAGAAAAAGGAGGGGGATGTACCGCCTGTCATTCGGTAAAAGAGAAAGATGAGACCCCCAATTCTTCTCGAAAAGTTCATCCTAAACTGGTTAGATATCCTCCGATGGAAAACTGTGTAAGGTGCCATAACCGAAGTGGGAGGATAGGATTCACCTATCAAGGACTTTATGAAAATGAGCAAGGTGGGATAGGGGATGAAGTTTGGGTTGACGGAAGATGGTTAGATCGGGTTTCTCCTGATATTCATTTCCAAAAAGGGTTATCTTGCATAGACTGCCATACTAAAGAAGAAGTGATGGGAGATGGAAATTTTTATTACAGTTTACATGAGGCTTTAGAAATTGAGTGCCAAACCTGTCATGGAGGAGATGGTACTACTAAAAAAGGAAGAAAACTCAAAAATTTTTATAAAAAAGGTAAGCAAGCTTATTTAGAAAGTAAAGGTTCTGAAAAAAGGGTTTTAATCAAAAAACCAGTTAAAGCTTGTAGTCTTTCTTATCATAAACGATTAACCTGTGTAAGCTGCCATGCCAAACATATGCCTGATTGTTACGGCTGTCATATCAAATATGACCCAAGAGACACCCATCTTGACAAAATACTTGCTAAGGAAACGAAGGGGCTTTGGATAGAGCATGAATCTTATAGAAGACTTGCACTTCCTACTTTAGCGGTGGAAGATAATCAAAGAGTGGTTACCGTTACCCCAGGCTGACAGGATTTTATCACCATCCTCTCAGAGACAGGAGAGGTAAAAAAAGAAATAACAAGTCTTACCTTTGCTAAACTTAACCCTCATAGCACAGGGAAACAAGGACGCTCCTGTAAAAGCTGTCATCAGAACACAAAAACCTTAGGGTTAGGATATGGAAAAGTGGTAAAAACCAAAAATTCAATAGAGGTAGTAAACTTAGAAAAAACTTTTATAAAATCCCCAAGGGTTTGTCTTTCTCAAATGGTTAATCTTAACGGAACTAAGCTGGTCAATTTTTCTCGGCCAAATCTTCGTCCTTTTACTCAGGAGGAACTGGTAAAAATTTTAAAGGTAGGTTTTTGTCTAAACTGCCATTCTGAAAAGGATAAGATTTTTAAAAAATGGCCTCCTAAAAGGGTTTGTCCTTATGCTAAAAAATTTCAAATTAATTTCTAAGAGCCTTCCGAGTTTAGATGTTGTGTAACCTTAGGTATCAGAAGAAAAACAGGGAGAGAAACCAGAAAGGTTAGACCAAAAAATAAGGTATACCCTAAATAGGTGGTTAAAACCCCTGATAAGCTTCTTGATAAGGTTAAAGAAAGGCTAAACAGAGTAGAAAAAACCGCATACTGGGTTGAAGAAAACTCTTTCTGGCAGAGTTTGGTAAGAAAGGTAACAAAGGCTGCTGTGCCAAGGCCTCCGGTAAAGCTTTCGATTACAGAGGCTAAATAAACGGTCTCTTTGGGAAGGGCTGAAATAGAGGCAAAGGTATAACCTAAGTTGGAAAAGGCTTGAAATAAGCCTAATGTTAGCAAGGATTTTTTGGCCGTCCATCTGCTGGAAAGATATCCTCCTAAAAGGGACCCAAGGATGGTAAGAAGGCTTCCGATAGAGCCTGCAACTAACCCTATTTCTAACCGAGAAAAACCTCTGTCCACCCAAAAGGGATAAACCATCGCCCCAAGCAAAGAATCCCCTATTTTGTAAGTAAAGACAAACAAAAGAAGGGTGAAAACCCCTTTCCTCTTTAGTATCTCAACAATGGGTAGAATAAACTGGTCTTTTAGAGAATAGGTTTTTTTAGGTAGGTTGTGTTTAAGGAAAGGGTTGAGTAATAAAAATAGCCCTATGGATAAACTTACCAGAAAAATTAGATAAAATATCGATTTAAAACCCAAGTAATGGCTTACTGCCACTAACCCACCTCCAAAAGTAATCAAGGCTAAACGATAGGCAGCAATCCTCAAACCATTAGCTTTTCCTAAGGTAGCAGAAGGGATCCACTCTACCACAAAACCATCGGCAGCGGCATCAAACACCGAGGAAAAAAAACAAAGCAGGATAAGCAAGATGAAAAAGGTGATCCCTTGAGGAGGAATAAAGGCTAACGATAAGATAACTATTCCGATGCTTATTAAAGATATGCCCATCCAAAAAGTTTTATTAAAATACCGGTCTATCAAAGGAGCCCATAGAAGTCTTAGGCTCCAGGGCAAACTGGCTAAGGAAAAAAGTCCGATGTGTACTAAACTTATTCCTTCTGTCCTTAAAAATACAGGAATAAAGGTATAGAAAAAACCAAAAGGAAGGCCTGAAAAAAAATAGATGAGAGATAAATAAAAAAGTTTTTGAGTTTCTTTTGAGAGTTTACGCATATGGAAACCTATTTTACAACCAATTTTGAAGATTGGCACGGGATTGATTTTTATTTGGGTAAAATCCAAAAATGCTTTAAAATATGATCGAAAAACAATTAGGAGGTTCATTTAAATGCTATATGAAATAAACGTAAAAGTTCCTAAAGAAAAAGAGGAAGAAATAGAAGAAGTGCTTTATCAGTTGCTTTCTCAAGGTTGGGAAACAGCCTATCAGGGAGACAGGGTGGTTTTTAGGTTTTACCTTAAAGAGGATAGTCCAGAGTTAGAAGAAATTGAAAAGGCCCTGGCTAAATACCCTTTTGTGGAGTTAGAATATAAAGTTTTTGAAGAAAAGAACTGGGCTGAACTTTGGAAAGCAAACTTTAAGCCTTTAAAAGTAGGAAAGCATCTTTGGGTTATTCCTCCCTGGGAAGAAGGTTTTAGCACACAGGGTGAGGTGGTGATTTTAATAGAACCAGGGCAGGCCTTTGGGACAGGGCATCATCCTACCACCCAGATGATGCTTGAATACATAGAACATTTTGCCTTGACTAAGGGACAAAACAGTCCTTATAAGGTGCTTGACCTTGGCTGTGGGACAGGTATCTTAGCCATAGCCTGTGCTAAGCTTTTACCTAAAGCCAAAATCTGGGCAGTAGACATAGATGAAGAAGCTCTAAAAGCCTGTTTAGAAAATCTTCAGTTAAACCAGGTAGAAGGAAGGATTATTATAAGTAAGGAAGTCCCTGCCGAAAAATTTGATCTGATACTTGCTAACATAGGTTATAGAGAGCTTAAAAATCTTTCTCAAAAGATGGTTGAAATATCAGAGGAAGGAAAAACAAATATATTTTTAACAGGCATCTTAACTGAAGATGCAGAGGAGATGGTAAGAATATATGAAGCCTTAGGTTATCGGTTGGTAGAAAAAAAGTTTTTAAAAGAGTGGGCCTTTCTGTGGATAGAGTTTTAAACTGTTGATAGCCTATGTCTTATGGTTCTTGCTAAATTTTTTATCCTTTCGATATCTTCCCAAACAGGGTTTTTTAAGGCAGGAAACACCGAGTTGTTATGGAAGATAGGGTCATCTTCTATGGGATAGCGGGAGTAAGTTTTAGCCATTTCAAAGAAAGGAGTCCCTGGGATAGGTGAAAACTCTGCTAAATAAGGGCTTACTCCTATTTTTTCAAGGAAAAATAGGGCTTTTTCTACTTCTCTAAAGTTTTCTTCAGGAATTCCATAAAGAACATAGGCCCCTAATTCTTTAGCAGTAAATCCTGCCTGTTTAAGGTAAGAGACTGCCTCTATAAATTCTTCAAGAGTAACTTTATGGTCAAACCGATTTTCTACCCTTTCAAGCCCAAGTCTTATGGTTTTAAATCCTGCCTGTTTTAAAAGTAAGGCGACTTCTTTATCTATAAACCTTGCATGCACTGCATTAGGGGTATGAAACCTTATGTTAAGTTTGGAATCGATAACCTTTTCTAAAAAGGGTCTTAATTTTTTTTCAAAATTAAAAAGTAAGGCATCGTCATAAAAAGCAAAATCCTTAACTCCGTAGGTTTTGTGCCAAAAAATTACTTCCTCCCAAAGCCCTTCAGGAGATCTTTCTTTATAGTAAGGATAAAGCCTTTTAGAGGCACAGTAAGGGCAGTTAAACGGGCACCCTATACTGCTCATTATGATTACATAAGGTATTCGGGTTTGCAGGTCAAACACAGGATAGTCATGAATAAAAGCTGGGCCAGAAGGAAGGAACTCTTTTTGGACCTCGGCGAGGAATTCTTCCTCTTCTTGGGTAACCACAACAGTTTTTGTGTCTGGATAGTGTGATAAAAAATGTAGGAGGTGGTCTTTACAGAGTTTGGCGTAGATTCCTCCTATGTAAATCGGGGTTTGAGGATAATTTTTAGCAAAAAAATCTATCAGACAAAAAAGCCCAGGATACCAGTAGGTAAGGGTGGTGGTAATAAAGACTGCTTTAAATTTAAGACGAGATACTTTATGTTTAAAGGTTTCGAAAGGAAGTCCATAGCGATAAAATCTTCTTGGAACGTCTTGAAAAAAATAAGGCTTTGGCACAGGCTGTTTGTAAAAATGTCCTGTGCCAAAGTCCCTTCTCTTAGGAAGTTTAGGTAGTTCTTCTGCAAAGGGGTCAAGCAGGTCTAGATAATAAATTTTATATCCTAACTTTCTTAACTTACCCCCTATATACAGTAACCCATAAGGTTTAAGCCAGAAATCATAGGCAGAAAAGTCATATATCCAAGGATTAATAAATAAAAAATCTACTTCCAACTTTTACCAGTGAATACCTACTACACTTCTTCCGGCTGCTTTGGCAAGCTCAGAAATACCGCCATCAAGGACTACAGTTTTATACCCAAGCATGTTAAGAGGCAAACTGGCAGCAATCGCTCTGGCTCCAGTGTGACAAACTACCACTATTAATTTATCCTTGGGAAGTTTTTTAAGGTTTTCCTCTTTAAAAAGTTCATGCATCGGTATGTCTATCGTGTTAGGAAGGGAAATGCTAACAAATTTTTTTTCTTGAGGAGTTCTTATGTCCAAAACCACAAAAGGTTCTTTTTTTTCAATCATCTCAAACAGATTTTTTACACTTATCATACAGGGTTTCTTAGCTATTACCTCTGGAGTAAGTTTAGAGAAAAAACTATCAAACTTTTTAGCAAGCTCTACATCATAACCCCAACCATGCCCTAAGTATCCAAGAAAAACCAACAAACCTATCGCAAATTTTTGCAAAATCCCTTTCATAGGCTCCTCCATTTTATTATTTCTTTTAAAAATTATAAAACACAAATTATTCTAATTCAAGAGGGTAGGGGTTTAAAAATACCTGGTTTTTGAGGTAATGGTCTTCAAACCTAAATGTCCAGGCTCTAAGAATTTCAAGAAGGGTGTTTTTGGAAACTTTTCCTTTTTTGTAGCGTTCTATCAACCATAGAAAGTGTTTTTTTTCACCAGGTGTTAGTTTAGAAGAAAAATGGCCAAACACGTGAAGAAATACGTTTGTAACTTTTCCTTTTGTAGGAGGTTGAGATAAGACTTTTTTAAAAAGGGTTTTGTATTTTTGTAAGGTTTGATTAAAAGGAAATTTATTTCCACTGGCTACCAGTTGACCTAATTTTTTAAGTCCTTCTGGTGAATAGCTCATTAAAAGATACTTATATCTTTGATGAAAGACTATAAGGTCTTTTAAAGATTCAGCTGTAGTTGAAAACTCTCTTAAGTCTGCTAAGCTAAAAATTTTAGTGAGAAAGTTTTCTCTGATAAAAGGGTCATGAAGCCTTCCGTCGTCTTCGACAGGAATTTCAGGAAACATTTTTTCTGCCTCTATCGCAAAAAGACCCTTTCCTCTACCGATAGGAAAGGTGCCTTCCCTATCCTTATACCAGCGTGTTCCAGAAACTCCGCACGAAGGAGAACGACTCTTTAACAAAAAGCCGTCTATATCTTTAAGGTTCTCAAGAAATTTTTTAGAAAAGTTTAACATTTCTTCTGTCAAATCTCTTTTTTTAGCCGGTTGAAAGACCCCAAGTTTTTCTTCTTTTCTGTAGACAATAATCCTATCTCGTGGTACAGGAAGACCTATGTCTACTTCTGGGCAAACCTTTACAAACTCACAGAACTTGGAGAGTTTTTGGATTAAAGGGAATACAATGGGATTTCCGTCATATCTCGTGTTTTCTCCTAAAAGGCAGGCGCTTATGACTAGTCTTGGTTTGGGATAATTGGTCCACATTTTTAAAGGGCTCATCCCTAATTATATAGAAGATATTATAAAACTTATTTACCTAAATGAAAAGTTTTGATAAAAATTAGAATATCTGAGGTTTACGAAGTTAAAACCTTATTTTTTGAGAACACGTTGGCAAAACCAAAAATTAAGATAAAATTTTTACTTAAAAAATCTTATTAAGGAGGGTTACCTTGAATCCCAAAATAGTGTTTTTCGATACCACCCTTAGAGATGGAGAGCAGTCTCCTGGGGTATCATTGGACTTAAAACAAAAGATAGAGATAGCCAAGGCTTTGGAAGAGTTAGGTATAGACGTAATAGAGGCAGGGTTTCCAATAACATCTCCCGGGGATTTTGAGGCAGTAAAAAACGTGGCTAAGGAGATAAAAAGATGTACTGTTGCAGCTTTGGCCAGGGCTAATCAAAAAGACATAGAGGTAGCTTGGGAGGCTATCAAGCATGCTGTGTCTCCGCGAATTCATACCTTTATAGCTACTTCTGACATCCATTTAAAGTATAAATTGAAAAAAGACAGGTCTCAGGTGTTAGAAATTGCCAGGGAAGCTGTAAAATATGCCTGTTCCTTGTGCCCTAACGTTGAATTTTCTGCTGAAGACGCAACCAGAAGTGATTGGGAATATTTGGCTCAAGTGGTGATAGAGGTGGTGAAAGCAGGAGCTACCACCATCAACATTCCTGATACCGTGGGTTATACAGTACCTCAGGAATATTATAACCTGTTTAAATTTTTGGTAGAAAAATTGATAGCGGCTGGATACGAAGAAGACTTGAAATCTGGGCGTTTAAGACTTTCCGTTCATTGTCATAACGACCTTGGGCTTGCTGTTTCTAATTCCCTTTCTGCCATCTTGGCCGGTGCTACCCAAATAGAAGGCACGATAAACGGTATTGGAGAAAGGGCAGGAAACGCCGCTTTGGAAGAAGTTATAATGGCTTTAAAAATTAGAAAAGACTTCTTTGAAAGGTCCTTAGGGTATCCTTTAGAGGTAAACATTGCGACTGAAAAAATAGTGCCTACCAGCCAGCTTGTTTCCAAATATACCGGAATGTTAGTCCAGCCAAATAAGGCTATAGTTGGAGCCAATGCCTTTGCTCATGAATCTGGTATCCATCAACACGGTGTTATCTGTGAGCGCACGACCTATGAGATTATCAAGCCAGAAGAGGTAGGTTGGACCGGTTCTGCTATCGTTCTCGGTAAACACTCAGGAAGACATGCCCTGTCTTTCAAACTAAAAAGCAGAGGCTGGCAGTTTGATGATACCGTTTTAACTAAAGTTTTTGAAAAGTTTAGAGAAGAAATAAAGGATGTTTTAAGAAAGATAGACGAAGAACATTTAGAAGGAATTCTTCTTGATCTCTTTTGTGACAAAGAGTATCGTTATGAGTTGGTTTCCTCTCAGGTGATAAGTGTGTTGAGTGGCTCACTTAAGCCGGTTGCTCAAGTAGAGATAAGAGATAATCTTTCAGGAAATAAAGTAGCTGTAGGTTTAGGGATAGGGCCTATAGATGCAGCCTATAAAGCAGTAGCTCAAGCCTTAGGGTATAGCTTTAATGGAGAAGAGAAGGATAAAAAACATCTCAAACTCGTAGATTTTAACATCAGTGCCCTTACAGGTGGAACCTCTTCTGAGGGAGTCTGTAGTGTGATCATAGAAGACGAAACAGGGTTAAGAACCGCAGGGCTTGGTAAAGACGGAGACATCGTTATAGCAAGTATTAAGGCTTTCTTAAAGGCTTTAAACCGGTTAGAGGTTTTAAAAACAAAAGAAAAAGAACTGAAAAGCCAGGTATTAACCTTAGCAAATTAAGTTTTTAGCCCTTAGCCTCAAAACTTAGCTTTGAGGCTAAGGGTTTGGTTTTCCAAGATATTTTCTTTCTAATAAATACAACCTTTCAGAAGCTTTGTTAGCCCATTCAGAATTCGGTTCAAGTAAAACAATCGAATTCCATAACTCTTTAGCAAGTTTAAAGTCGCCTTCTCTAAAGGCTATTTCTCCTAAATAAAAGCGTGCTTCACTGGAATATTTGTCTATTTCTAAGGCCTTTTTAAAATAGAACTTGGCTGAGGTAAGGTCGTTTTCGTTAAGATATACATAACCAAGATAGATTACAGCCTTGGGATATCTTGGGTTTTCTCTAAATGCTTCGATCAAAATGCTTTTAGCTTTTTCCTTTTGGTCTAAGAGAAAATAAGCCCATCCTAAATTGGTTTTAGCCATGTAAGCATTGGTATAGTAAGGATTCTGAATCGCCTTTTCCAGATATTCTATGGCTTTATGATAGTTTTGTTGTAAAATCATCAAAGAACCAAGATTGTTATAGGCCTCTGAATAATCAGGTTTAATGCTGATAGCATCTTTAAAGGCCTGTCTGGCCTTTTCGTAGTCTTTTTTCCCTATGTAGGCTAAGCCTAAAAGATTATAAACCTCTGGGTCACATTTTTCTCTTTCGTTTTGCAAGGCTTTTTTAAGATCTTCTATCGTTCCTGGAGTGGTGGCGTTTTCTAAAAGTTGTAAAATTCTTCTTATTTCACAGATATCACACTGGCTTGATTTTTCTGCTAGTTCAAGTTCCTTTAAAGCCTCGGTATAACGTTTTTCTTGGATAAAGGTCTGAGCGATTTCTTTATGAGAAGAGATTTTTTGCTCAAAATATTGAGAACTTGCTCTACATCCTCCTAAAACCAAAGTAAAAACAACACCTAACCCTAACCAGACTAAATGTTTTTTCATAGACTTAACCCTCTAAAAATTTTAAAAATATCTTTCTTGTCCTTGGTCCATCATATTCTGCAAAAAAAATCCTTTGCCAGGTACCTAAAATGGGCTTTCCTTTTTCTACGATAAGAGTTAAAGAAGGTCCTGTTATCGAAGATTTCACATGTCCTGGTGAGTTTCCTTCCAGATGTTTATAAGGAAGGGTTTCTGGTGCTATCCTTTCGAAAGCCATGATCAGGTCTTCTTTAACAGCTGGGTCAGCCCCTTCGTTAATGATAATACCTGCTGTGGTGTGAGGGACATAAAGCACACAAATCCCATCCTTAGGAGGGAGCCTTTTTAAGACTTCTTCAGTTATGTCAATCAATTCAACCTTTTTGTGAGTTTTAACCGTGATAACTTCCATGTTATTTTCTATATACCTAAAATTTAAAAAAGTCAATGCCTAAAAAATCAAAAAAAAGGGTTAAACCCTCAACAAACCTCCGTTAACATGAAACACACATCCTGTGATATAACTTGCTTTTTCGCTGGCTAAAAAAGAAACAAGATAGGCTACTTCTTCCGGGGTTCCTGGTCTTTTTAAAGGGATTTCTTGCAAAAAAGCTTCTCTAACCTTTTCAGGTAACTGTTTCGTCATGTCAGTTTCTATATAGCCTGGAGCCACGGCATTAACCGTTATGTTTCGCGAAGCAACCTCTAAAGCTAAAGCTTTAGTAAAACCTATGATCCCAGCCTTAGCTGCTGCATAGTTGGTTTGCCCAGCATTTCCGCTAAAGGCTACTACCGAAGAGATGTTAATTATTCTTCCCCATTTAGCTTTGGTCATCATCGGAAGTACTGCCTTAGTCACATAAAAAACCGAATATAGGTTGGTTTTAATAACCAAATCCCAGTCCTCTTCTTTCATCCTTAAAAACAAAGCATCTCTGGTGATCCCTGCGTTGTTTACTAAGATTTGAATAGGTCCGACAGCTTCTTCTAATTCTTTTATAGCTTTTTGAACTTCCTCAGGGTTGGCTACGTCAAACTTAGAAAGATAGGCCTTGGTCCCAAGCTTTTCTATTTCGGTAGCCAACTCTTTAGCCTTTTCTTCGGCTCCTTTATAATTGATAACTACCTCCGCTCCATCCTTTGCAAGTTGATAGGCTATCGCCCTACCTATCCCTCTTGAGGCTCCTGTTACTAAAGCTACCTTTCCCTTAAGCTCCATGTTTAGTTCCCTCCTTTTGTAACAATTTAGTGGTTATATAGTTAGCTACAATAAAACCTAAGGTAGCCTCCTCTTCCATCGCTTGCTGGATGTAGGTTAGGTTAGCATGACCTAAGTGTTTGACCAGTTTATCACAGAAGAAGTTTCTACAAAAAATAGGGGTAAGGATAAGGCTACACCCTTTTTCTCCTAAGAAGAGACAGTCTTCCTTTCGAGAAGTATTAAAAGCAAGGGGTAAACTATAGGTTTCTGCAAGCAGAAGATTTATCAAAAACTCAGCAGGACTTAGTTTCCATTCTAACCCAGCTTTACAACACTTCTCTCCTGAGTTTGCACAAGCACTGCAAAAAGCAAAAGACCCTTTTTCTATAAATGCCTGACGACTCTTTTCTATGGCTTTTTTTAATAATTCGAGTTTTTCCTGAATAAAAGGGTCTTTTAAAAATAAATCCTTTTTTTCGTAGTAAAAGGAAAGCCAGTGGTTAAAATAGGCTAAACTCTCCTTCATAACTTAAAGTCCAGAGGTTTTCCTCTTACTTCATTTAAAACCAACCCTGTAAGGATTTTAGGATAAAAAAACGTGCTTTTATGAGGCATTCTTTTCCCTTGCAATGCAACCTCTTTTAAGATTAAGGGAGAAAGCTCAGGGAAAATTACTCCGATTTCTTGATCTTTGACGTGGTTAAAAACCTCTCTTACCTCAGAGATAAATTCAACCTGATTTTGTTCCTTTAAGCTTTCTTCTTTTATCTGAAAAGCTTGTTCCATCAGGGACAAAAAGTTGTAAAGGGTTAGTTTTGAAAGCACCGGATCTTTCTGTTGGAAACGCTCATACACTTCTTGTTTTATCCTGAAAATCATCACTTTATTTTTAAAGCAAATACCAAAATCCCTTTCTTTTATTTTAAAAAAATTCTGAGAAAAATTAATAGGCTCTGTGGTGTAAACTTTTTCTGCCCAATTTTTTAAGGCTTGAATTAAATCTTCAGGGTTTGGTAAACGATAGATTCTATGAGTAGGAAGCATAAGTAGGTTTGGCTCTTCTATAGGGCAAACATACATGGCTATGTAATGATAATCCCTTGGTGGGGTTGTGCCTAACTTATTTTCCATGTATTCTTTATATCTCAAGGCAGTAGTGTATCTGTGGTGTCCATCTGCTATGTATATTTTTTGATGTTTAAGATAGTCAGTCACTTCTTTTATTATGTCCACCTCAGAAACTTGATAAAGGTGATGGGTTTGTTGGTCAAGGGTTACTTCATAAAGTAGATTTTTGGGACTATAAGAAATGGTAAGAAGGTCCGGGTCTTCATACAACCCAAAAATCTGACTAAACTGAAACCCGGTAGTCTTAAGCAATTCAAACCGATCATCTGTTACCTTTGGAAAAACCTTCTCATGGGGTAAAACTATCCCTTCCTCAAAGTGATGTAGCTTTACCAATAGAATCCAACCTTTTCGGGAAAGGGTTTTCTGTTCTCTCATAAAGGATAGTTCATAAAAATAGAGACAAGGTTTAGGTTCTTTTACAAGGATTTGTGACCTTATCCACTCTTCCAAAAGGTGTTTGGCTTTTTGGTAGGTTTCAGGAAGCTCCAGATGAAAGATGTTATAAGGACTTTTTTTCTGATAAAAAGCTTTTTCTTCCTCGCCAACCACATCGTAAGGAGGGGCAACCACTTCTTCGATTTTTACTTTTTCAGGATTATATCTCCACCCATAAAATGGAAGACAATCAGGCATGATTTTGATCTCCTTCCTAAAAAATTAAAAAAGTTTTTCTAAATCTACCAAAAATTTCAGGTTTTACAATAAGCCTGTTTTTTTCATCCTCTGGAAAAAAAACAGAAAGAATTTAAACTTTGAAACATGCTAAAGAAAAAATGGGGGCAACATCTTTTGGTTTCATCAGGTGTATTAGATCGACTGGTTGAACTAGCTGAGATAAAAGAAGAGGTGGTAGTAGAGATAGGTCCAGGGACAGGAAACCTTACCAAAAGACTGCTTAATACCCCTCTAAAGCGCCTTTATCTTCTAGAAATAGACCCAGAAATGGTAGAGAAACTTAAAGTTAGTCTAAACGACCCTCGGGTGGTGATCTTTCAGACCGACGCTACTACCTTTGATTTTAACACCTTAAATGAAAAAGAACTCAAACTTATAGGTAACCTCCCTTATAACGTTGCCAGCCTTATCATAGAAAACACGATATACCATAAACATCTTATATACCAGGCTTTTTATATGGTTCAAAAAGAGGTAGCTGAAAGACTTATCCAGCAAAAATCCTGGCTTTCTGTTTTTGTAAATACCTTTTATCAGCTTGAATACCTAATGAGTATCCCCCCAAGGTTTTTTGTCCCCCCTCCTAAGGTGAATTCAGCCTATCTTAAGTTTACCCGGAAAAACTTTGATGAAATAAAAGATTTGAAAAGATATAAAAGTTTTTTAGTGCAAATTTTTAGCCAAAAAAGAAAGATGTTAAAACATAAAGTGCCACCTGAAATTTTAGAAAAAGCCTCTATTTTACCTCAAAAAAGGGTAGAAGAACTTAATCTTTTGGATTTTATAACTTTGTATCAGATTTGGGTTCAGTAGAAGGTTTATCAGAAGGAGTTTTATAAACTAAATTTTCTGAAGTCTGGTTAGAAACAGAGTTTTTAGGGGTTTCTCTTATTTTGTTAATAGCTTCTAAATGTTCTTTATAAGTTACAGAAAACACGTGAGAACCGTTACCTGCAGCTACAAAATAAAGATAAGGCACCTTAGCCGGAAAAAGTACTGCTTTTATGCTTGCTTCTCCAGGATTTCCTATGGGGGTAGGGGGTAGGCCAGGATTTAAGTAGGTGTTATAAGGACTTTTTACTTGATAATAATCTTTGTAAGTTAAACGTCTAAAAGATTTTAAGGCATAGTTGATGGTAGGGTCAGCTTGGAGAGGCATTTTTTTCTTTATTCTGTTTAAATAAACTGCAGCAATTACTGGTTTTTCTGAGTTTAGATAAGCCTCTTTTTCTACGATAGAGGCTAAAGTAATTACCTCCTTTAAGGATTTTTTTTGTTTTTTAGCTACCTCTTCATATTTTTTCCAGTGTTTCCAAAAGTTATCTACCATGGTTTTTACTACCTGTCCTGGATGAGAGTTTCGGTAAAAATAATAAGTATCGGGGAAAAGATATCCTTCTAAGGTAGGACCAGGTAATCCATATTGTTTAGCTGTTTGAGGGCTTTCAGCCAACTTTAGAAAATCCTCTTTGCGGCAGATTTCATTCTTTTCGAGCAAATCAGCGATTTGCCAAAGAGTGTACCCCTCTGGTATGGTTATCTTTTTGGCTAAAACTTTTCCTTCTACTAACATGGTAAGAATTTCTGACAGAGATTGGTTAAGGTAAAAGCCATATTCTCCAGGTTTTAGTTTATGATAATAGCCTTTTCTTAAGGCTTCTAAATAAAATACTACAGAACTCTTGATAATCCCGTGGTTTTTAAGCTTTTGAGCTATAGCCCAGGCACTTTCACCTTTTTTGATTTCTACTACCTTAAATTCTTTGGTAGGGCCTTTTACTACAGGTTCTAACCCTTCAAAATAGTAACCCAAGAAACCTAAGATCAAAACACAAAAAATTACCAACCCAAAGGTTAACATCCATTTCTTATTTTTACGTCTTGAGAACTTCATAATTGATGGTATCCTTTAAAAAGTTTTAAAAGGAGGAAAAGATGATAGACGAAAAAGCTTTAAAAATTTTAGAAAAAGAAGCCATAGAAAACCCTCATTCCCCTTTTGCACAACATAAGTTAGCTATAGCTTACTTTAATTTAGGAAAATTACAAGAGGCTAAAGAGGCGTTTAAAAAGGTTTTAAAACTTGATCCCTACCATTTTGAGGCTATGGTTAACCTTGGCATCATATTAGCTCAAGAAGGGGAACTTGAGGAGGCTAAAAAGGCCTTTACCTTTACCCTTAACTTTTATCCCAAATCTGTAGAGGCCTGGGTAAACTTAGGGTTGATAGAGTTTCAGTTAGGTAACCTGGATGAGGCAGAAAGATGTTATAGGAAAGCCTTAGAGATAAATCCTGATTTTATCCCTGCTATGATAAACCTTTCTACCATTTTGATAGAAAAAGAATTGTTTGTAGAAGCCATTACTATGCTAGAAAAAGCAAAATCCATGGCTCCTAAAATGGCTACTCTTTACAATAATTTAGCCGTGGCTTATTACTATCAGGGAGATATAGATAAGGCCAAAGAAAATTTAGCACAAGCTAAAAGCTTAGGTTATCCAGTAAGTCCAGAATTTGAGGAGCTTTTAAATGAAAAAGCCCGTTCCTAAACCTCCTACCTGTCCCTTTTGTGGTAGGTTTATCAAAAAACCAGAGCTTCTACCTATAGGTCTTTCTGACTTAGAGGCTGGTGTGTGCGAATGTGGGAGTGTTTACGTATGCGATGTGACCGGACATAATCGAGGAAATGCCTTTATAGAGGCTCTTTTTCTTGCTACTGCAGGTGATTGGGATTTGATGTGGGAATTAATCCCTGAAGAAGACTATAAAGAAGTTTGGATTGAAAATTATGATTTAAAAACCCATACCATCCTTCCTATGCCAGCTACTTCAAGGATAGTCTCTAAAGGAGCGCTTTGTTTTTTGAAAGTAGCAGATGACATTAGAGAATTAAAACACGTAAAACTAAGTCAAGCTTTGCAAAAAGAACCTCTCTCCGAAAAGGACTTTAACAAACCTAGGAGAAAGCTTTCTAAAAGGGAATTAGAAGAGTTAATCGAAAAGGAAGATTTCAACACTCTCAATATCTATATAGTTTCAGAACCTTTAAACCTCAACGTACTTCAGAAGTTTTTCTACCATCCAGACCCTGTTTTTCGTAGAAAAGCGGTAGTTGCTTTGGGTAAAGTATCTCCTGCCTTAGCTAAGGTCTATCCAGAAAGACTGTTAGACTTTATAAAAAGGCTTCTTTATGCTGCCGCTGATTCTGCGTCTTCTGCCTGGGGGGCTCTTGAAGCAGTAGGAGAGATCATAAGAGAGACAGGAGATAGATATGCTATTTTTATAAAAAATCTGTTAGCTTTTTTAAAGTTTCCTGAATATCACGGCTATGTCCTTTATGCGCTTTACCGGATTTCCGAAAAAAATCCCGAAGTTTTAAAAAAACATAGCTATTTCTTGCTTTTAGACCTGATAGAACGTTCTTCTTCTGAAATAAAAGCCTTGATTTTAAAGACGTTTATTAATCTTGGGGCTAAGGAGATATCTCCTTATTTAGATAAAATAAATCCTGAGGAAGAGGCTGAGGTTTTTAATCACGAAACCTTTTCATACGAGAAGGTTAAATTAAAGGACATTATACAACAAATACAAAGGGGTTAACATGGAAAATAAGAACTTTATTGAGAAAAGAAAAGAGCTTTATTTTAAACAAATGGGGGTTTCAGAGGAGTTGAAACCAGGATATGAACTTTGTATAGAAGCCCATAAGTGTTGGATTGAAGGTAGAGTTCTTGATACTATAGAACTTATGGAAAGGGCCTTAGAGTTTTTTCAACAACATCAGGCTTATAAAGAAATGGCTAACATCTTAGACTTTTTAGGAGATGTATACCATATGAGAGGAAATATAGAAAAAGCTCTAAGATGTTATAAAGCCTGCTTAGATGTATGTGAAACCGGAGAAGATGAATTTAGTGTGGCAGTTATACTAGAAAAGATTATCCATATTTATCGTACTAAAAAAGAATACGATAAAATGCTTCCTTATCTTTACAGAAACTTAGAGATAGGAGAAAAATATAGAGATGCCCATCGAGCAGCTCGTTCCTTGGTAGGGATAGGGGATGTGTATAGACTCCAGAATAACTTTGAGGCAGCTAAAGAGGCTTATTCCTTAGCTTATAAAATATACAAAGGAATGGGAGCTGGAGAACTTGCAGAAAAGGTAAAAGAAGGTTTAGAACTTTTAGAAAAGGAACAGGCTAACTTAAACTCCGAAGACTAATCTCCATACCCTGGTAGTTCTATATGGGTGCAAGTTCCTGACGGACAGGAATGAGATTCTGTGATCCTTGGTTTGTCTGAAGATCCCACTGAACCACTAACGATAGAGTTTACCACACTCATCAGTCTTTTAACGTTTTTGCTTTTGCAGTTTTTACACTCAACTGACCCTAACTCCTCTTTGTTTTTCAAAAAAACTTCAAACTCAGTTTTACAGTCTTCACACTTGAACTCATAGATAGGCATTAACACTACCCTCCCTTTAGATTTTTCTGATCTTTAATTATATCAAAGATTTTAAGAAAACCAAACATTATTCAGAACTACATTTTATCTTTGCCCTAAGAAAGTTGTTATTTTTGACCTCTCCGAGGATTTCTTTCATCACTACCTTTTCTCCCAAGTCTATCCTTATGCTACTTAAGGGAAACATAGACACACTGCATTTTTCATTTTCTACCTTAACCATAATCCCTTCTGACAAGTATTTTATGTTGGTTATCATTCCAGAAATGGGAGCTCTAATAAAAACAGGAGGGGTTAGTTTAAAACTATACTCTCCTGGGTTAATAGCCTCTCCAGAAACAGGATTTATAACCTGGGAAATAATTTTTTTGTTAAACAAATACATGTTGATAAGCTCTGCTTTTTTAGTTTCTAATCTTAACCTTTCTTGGTTTAGTTGGATTATTTTTTTGAGTAAGGTTTTTTCTAAAAACCTGTTTAAAGGATATTCATCCTTTAAATAAGAAATATGATGGTTTCTGATAAAGAGTTTTAGATATTCTCTCAAAATCTCTTTTTTAGTTTGTTCTATGTCTGTTAATCTTCTTTCTATATCCTTTAATTTTAAGTCTTGAGTAGGAAGACATAAAACATTATTTTTTGAGAAAATTAGAATAAGGCACCCTAAGAGGGTTAAGATTTTTCTATATTTCATAACCCCAAAAACTTATCCACACACTTAAAAAAGGTATTAATACTACCAAAAGGATAAAATACACCAAAGAATACCAGGGATTTACCCAGAAAATATCTAAAAGAGGAAAGTTTATGATACTTGTTAAAGAATTTACTGCTAAGTAAAAGGTAGCCCCTGAACTAAAGAATCCTAAGGTTATGAGAGAAACCAAAAAACCCAACCTGATGAATTTTAGATAAAAAGGATTACCTCCTAAAAGAAGGATCAGTTTATATTGTTGATAAAGCAGGTTGTTTAATAAGTTATTTATAAAAAAAATAGCCCCGAGATAAACTATTATCCAGCTAAACCAAAACCCGATTATCCCTGATTTGAGAAAAAAGCTTAGTTTTAGAAACTTAAAATATTTAGGGTTTTGAAGCTCTAAAGCAGGAGTTGAGGCGGCGATTAGTTTTAAACGCTCTGTAAGTTCTATATAACTTCCCAAAGATTTAGGATAAATTTTGATGAGAAAAGGTAAGTTTTCCTTGAGCTCTTCTTCAGTAAAAATTTGGGTTATTTCTTTGGGAAGGTTTTTTTGAGCTTGGTTTAGGACCATTTCTGGAGTAACTACTTCAATTTTTTCTGTGAAAGAAGAAAAGCTGTTTTGCAGTCCTTTAATAAAAAGTTCTAACTGCTCTTGGTCTTTAGGATAATAAAAGAGGGTTAAGGTTATTTGATCTTTCCAGTGTTTTTCTAAGGTAAATAAAACTCCATAAGCATAAATAAGGGCTAAAGAAAAAAAGTTCCAAAAAAAGAAAAATAGGATAAAAAAAAGATAATAAAGTAAACCCTTTTTAATCTCTAACTTAGCAAGAAGTTTGAACATTTCCTACCAACCTTCCTTGTTCTAATCTAAGAATTTTTCCCGCGTTAAGTTGTAGGATAACTGGGTCATGGGTAGCAAGAATTACCGTTTTTCCTGCTTGTTGATATTCTTGAAATATCTTAATAATTTCCCTTATGCTTTCAGGATCAAGATTTCCTGTAGGTTCATCAGCTATTAACAATTCAGGGTCTCTAATGATAGCTCTTACGATACCTACTTTCTGTTGTTCACCTCCTGAAAGTTCTTTTACTTTTTTGAAGGCCTTGGCAGCAAGGTTAAATCTTTCAAGATAGTTTAAGATGTGAAATTTTATTTTAGGTACTTTTTTTTGACTTAAGATTAAAGAGATTTTTATATTTTCAAAAACCGTTAAGTCTGGTATTAGTTTGTAATCTTGAAAAATGATCCCCCAATTGCGTCTTAGATGTAAAAAATGTCGTTTATTGAGCTTAGAGTAAGGGAAGTTTTTGTAAAATATTTCTCCGTCAGTAGGTTTTTCTTCTCGGTAAAGTAACTTTAGAAGGGTGGTTTTACCTGCTCCAGTCGGTCCGGTTAAGATCAAAAAATCTCCTTCTTTTACGATAAAAGATACTTCATCCAGCACTTTAAAATAGGGGTTATAAACTTTGGTTACCTTTTCTATAACAAAAATTTCCATAACGTTTTTGAGTATATCTAAAAATTTATCTAAGGCAACCAAAATTTTACAGTAGCAAAAGATAAAAAAAACTAAAAAAACAAAGTAAAAAAGAAAAATTTGAAGAATTAGTTAGAAAATCAACCTTAATTTAAATTTTTTATTCTTGACATAAAATTAAAGATCAATAAAATGTATTCTATACAAAAACTGTAGGGAGGGTACAATGGGCGAGGTGAAAAAACATGATACACCGAAAATAGACCAGCTTAAGACTGGTCCTTGGCCAAGTTTTGTTGATGACATTTATTCTTATGGTGAGAAGCACAAGAAACAAGCCTGTTTTGACATAATGGGTCAAATGGAGCTTTCCTATACCCACAAAGAGACCCATTGGAAGCACGGTGGTATTGTTGGTGTGTTTGGTTATGGTGGTGGAGTTATTGGGCGTTATTCTGACCAGCAGGAAAGATTCCCTGCTATCTGGGCTTTCCATACTATCCGTGTGCACCATACCGCAGGAAAGTGGTATCATACTTCAGCTTTAAGGAAACTCTGTGATATGTGGGATCATAGGGGTAGTGGTATTGTTAACTTTCATGGTTCTACCGGTGATATCATCCTTTTAGGTACGGTTACTGACCAGCTTGAGCCTATCTTTTTTGACTTAACTCATCAGCTTCATTGGGATCTTGGTGGTTCTGGTTCTAACTTAAGAAGCCCTGCTTGCTGCGTGGGTAAGTCTCGTTGTGAGTGGGCTTTGATAGATGTTCAAGAATTAGACTATGAGTTAACCATGGCTTTCCAAGATGAATTGCACCGTCCTGCATTTCCATATAAGTTTAAGTTTAAATTTTCTGGATGTCCCTTAGATTGTGTGGCTGCTGTAGCAAGAGCTGACATGTCTTTCATAGGTACTTGGAGAGATGAAATTAGAATAGATCAAGAAGCAGTAAGAGCCTATGTAAGGGGTGAGCTTAAACCTAATGCAGGTGCTTTTTCTGACAGAGACTGGGGTCCTTTTGATATTAAGAAGGAAGTTATTGACCTTTGTCCTACCAAGTGTATGTACTGGGATGAAAACGAGCAGAAGCTTTATATCAACAACAGTGAATGCAACAGGTGTATGCACTGTATAGCTGTTATGCCAGAGGCTTTAAGACCTGGTCAAGATACCGGTATCGCTATATTGATCGGAGCTAAAGCCCCGATCTTAGAAGGTGCTCAGCTTTCTACCCTTATTGTTCCTTTTATGAAGGTGGAACCACCTTATGATGAACTTAAAGATTTTATCTATAAGGCCTGGGATTATTGGATGGAAAATGGAAAGAACCGTGAACGTATCGGTGAACTTATCCAGAGAATTGGTTTGAACAAGTTTATCACCGAGGTTATGGGACTTACACCTATTCCTCAGCATGTAAGAGTACCTCGTGACAACCCATACATCTTCTGGAAGGAAGAAGAGGTTGAGGGTGGTTGGACCAGAGACGTGGCTGAATTTAGAAAACGCCACCCTGCTTAAGGTGAGGATGGATTTGATGAATAAAGACCTAAATATTTTAAAATAAAAGGAGGGTAAAATGGGAATTGAAAAATTTAAAGAGTTAGACCCGATTTATACACAGCCCTATGATCCAACTTTGGCAGAAAAGTTGTATAACCCTGAAAAACCCATGGAAAACAGAATTACTGATATAGGACCTCCTTATTTCTGGCAGTTTATGCCACCTGTTATTCAGAAAAACTATGGTAAATGGGTTTCTCATGAGATAATCCAACCTGGGGTTTTAAAGTATAAGTCTGAAACAGGTGATGTAGTTTATGTGGTAAGATGTGGTACCCCTCGTTTGGAAACTACAGACTACATCAGAGAAATTTGTGAGATCGCAGATAAATATTGTGGCGGTTATGTACGCTGGACTACCCGTAATAACGTAGAATTTCATGTAACTGATGAAGAAACTTTAAAGGCTCTTATAGAAGACTTGAAAAACAGGAAACATCCTAATGGTTCTTATAAGTTTCCTATCGGTGGTACAGGGGCAGGTATTAGCAACATAGTCCATACCCAGGGATGGATCCACTGTCATACTCCTGCTATCGACGCTTCCGGTATAGTTAAGGCTATCATGGATGAACTATTTGAATACTTTGGATCTCATAAACTTCCTGCAAAGACTAAGTTAGCCCTTGCCTGTTGTCTTAACATGTGTGGTGCTGTGCATTGTTCTGACCTTGCCTTGGTTGGTATTCACAGAAAACCACCTTTGGTTGAAGACGAAAGGTTAGAACATGTTTGTGAAATACCATTGGTTATAGCTTCCTGTCCTTTAGGTGCTATCAAACCTGCTACTGCTGAAGTAGATGGTAAGAAGAAAAAGACAGTTAGAATAAATGTAGATCGTTGTATGTTCTGTGGTAACTGTTATACCATGTGTCCAGCTTTACCTATTGCTGACGGAGAAGGTGATGGTATTGCTATTGTGGTCGGTGGAAAGGTTTCTAACAGGATTACTCCTCCTGAATTTTCAAGAGTAGTAATACCTTATATTCCTAATGAACCTCCTCGTTGGCCAACCACTGTTAAATGGATTAAAAAGATTATTGAGATCTATTCTCAGCATGCTAATAAGTACGAAAGGATTGGTACTTGGATTAACAGAATTGGTTGGGAAAGATTCTTTGAATTAACCGGTATTCCATTTACTGAAAAGTGTATTGACGATTACAGACTTGCTTATACTACCTACAGAACTTCTATGCACTTTAAGTTCACCAAACATGTAGATGAAGTATTTAATGCTCCGGAAAATTATAAAGTAGAACTTTTTAAGTAAAATTAAAATAAAAAACTTTGAAAAGGAGTGTGTTATGGATAAAGAAGAATTGAAACAGAAGATACTTCAAATAATGGAAGAAAAGGTTAAAAAAGGTGGTAAAACTAAGATCTATTTAAAAGATTTACAAAGAGAAATTCCTGATGCCAACCCCCGTGAGATTAAGAATGCTGCTAACGAGTTGGTAAGAGAAGGGAAGTTAGAGTATTTCTCTACTGGTAGTACGGTTATGTTTGGATTACCTGGCGTAGGTATGGGGTTGGAAGCAGGAGTAGAAAAACCTAAAGAATAAAGTTAGCCAATAATTTAATAAAACAGGGGGGACTTAAAGTCCCCCCTGTTTTATTTTTGAATAAATTTTTAAATTTTAAAAATAAAAAATTTAACCTGAAAAAAAGTGATCAAAATCAAGAGATTATTAAGATTTAAACTTTATTAGAAGTTTCTTGAGTTTTAGATTTTTCTTCTTTTTGATTTTCTAATTTTTCTAAATCTTCTTTGACGTCGGCAGAACGAAGAGCTTCTTTAAAGGATTTTATACCTTTCCCTAACCCTGCTCCTACTTCAGGTAAACGTTTAGCCCCAAACAAGAGTAAAGCTAAGAAAAGTATTATAAAAAGCTCTTGACCTCCTAAGCTGGGTAACATATCAGAAAGCCTCCTTTTTATTTAAGTGTTTTAAATAACCTGATTAAAATTATACCTGTTTCATATAATAGTGTCAAGGGTATGGCTAAAATAATTTGGTTAAAAGGATCTCCTCCACCAGTTAGTATAGCGCTTATAAAAAAGGCGAGAAGGATTGCATAAGGTCTAAATTTTTTAAATCCTTCGTAGTTTACTATTTCTAACCGATTAAGTAAAACCATAAAAGATGGTATTTGAAACACCGCCCCTATGATTAAAAAAAAACGAAGACAAAAACTTATATAGTCTTTTAAAAAAGGTTTAAAAACCAGAAATTTTTCCCCAAAAGAATAAAGGAATTTAAGAATAAACGGTAAAAAAAAGAAATAAGCCAAAAGGTCTCCTAAAATAAACGCAAAAGAGGTTAAAAATACTGCAGTTTTTACCCATTTTTGTTCATGAGGATAAAGTCCAGGGGCGATAAAGGACCACAGTTGATAAAAAATATAAGGACTACCAAAAATAAAACCTGTTATTATAGAAAGTTTAAGATAAGAAGCAAAAACTTCAGGAAAGGTACGGAAAAATACATAATTCTGTTGAGGTATAGCTTTCATTAAAGGTTTTAATAATAAATCTATGATGTGGTCTGCTAAAAAATAAGCAATTACAGAAGCAATAACCCAACCAATAAATGCCTTTATTAGACAAGCTCTAAGTTCTAATAAGTGTTCAATTAGACTTAGTTTTTTCTCCTCTACTTCTTTAATCTGGGAATTCATTATTTTAACATTTGTTTCATGGTATGAGCAATACTTTCTGGGTCTAACCCTGCTTGTTTAAAAAGTTCCGAAGGTTTACCAGAGGAGCAAATAGTTTTATGTCCTAATAGTTTAAGATTTACTTTAATTTGTTTGAGCCCAAAAAAACTGGCTATCCTTGTACCAAGACCTGTTTCTACCAGATGATCCTCTACGATGATAAGATTTTTTAATTCAGAGGCTTTTAATAAGTCTTTTTCTGGAAAAGGCCTTATAGAGGCTACATTTAAAAGGCTTACTTTAATTCCTTCAGAATTTAGAATTTCCCAAGCTTTTAAAGCATAAGGTATCATCGTACCGTAGGTAATAATAACTCCTTTATCACCTTGTCTTATCCAATCAGCCTTGCCAGGAATAAAGGTATAATTTTCGTCAAAGTAAGGACTTCCATCTTCCTTGGTAACCACCGGCAGTTTAGACCGCCCCATTCCTACGAAGATGTTACGAGGTTTGTCTGCTATATATCTTATGATATGGTCTGTTTGGTTGGGGTCAGCAGTAATGTAAATTTCAAAATCATAAAGATTTAACAAAAGACCTATATAATCTATACACTGATGAGTAGGCCCATCTTCTCCTACGTCAGCTCCAAGGTGAGTAGCTACCACCTTTAACGCTGTACGATTGATACTGTTTATTCTTAGTTGGTTGTAGACTTCATCTATCGCAAACACTCCAAAGGTAGAGAAAAATACTGAAAATCCTTCTTTAGAGAGGGCGCCTGCTACAGAAGCTGTATGATGTTCTTGTATTCCTGATTCAAAAAAAGCCTGAGGAGACCATTTTTTAAAATCTGTCATTTTTACCGAACCTTCAAGGTCACAGGTTAAACCCAAAATTTTGGGAGTTCCTGTTGGAGGATTGTTTTCTTTAGCAAGATTTAACAATGTTTTACCATATGCACTTCTACAATCTGTATTAACCTCAGGTGGATAAATCGTAGGAGCTGGGATTTTTAGTTCTATTGGTAGAGGATCATAATTTTGGTGTGGAAAACTGACGTTCCAGGTTTTTCTTTTTTCTTTTAAAACATCAAGTTCACCAGGGTCAAACCCTAACTCTTCTAAAGCCTTCTTAGCTAGATCTTCTGGGAGAGCCATCCCATGCCACTTAGGATCATTTTCCATAAAAGAAATTCCTTTGCCCATCACCGTGTGGGCTATGATAGCTGTAGGATGTTCAGGATTAGATACTTTTTTTTCGATGGCAACCTTGAGTGCTTGAAAAATCTGTTGAAAGTCGTGTCCGTCGATCTCTAATACATTCCATTTTGTGGCTTCTATTTCTGCTTTCAAATCTTGCGGCATTACTTCAGAAATTTTGCCCCCTATTTGTAACTGATTATAGTCTATTAAGGTGATAAGATTGTCAAGTTTAAATTTAACCGCCCATCTTCTGGCCTCGATTACTTGACCCTTTTGTTGTTCTCCATCTCCCATAAAACAAAACACAAGATTAGAAAGATTTTTAAGTTTTAACGCTTGAGCCATACCACAGGCTGCTGAAAGGCCTTGACCAAGGTTACCTGTGTTCCATTCTACCCCTGGTACTGATTGTTCTACATGCCCTGCGAAAGCAGAACCAGCCCTTCTGAATTCCATCAAAAAGGGTTCTTCAGGAAAGAAGCCGTATTCGCAAAGCACACTATAAACCCCAGGACTTATATGCCCATGGCTAATTAAGATTCTATCTCTTTCTAATGCCCTAGGATTTTGCGGGTTAACCTTAGCTAAAGAATAGACTACCAAAAGTAAACTTAAAGAAGAAAGAGACCCACCTGGATGCCCACATCCTGCTAAAGTAGTAGAAAGAATAATCCTTCTAGCACATCTTCTAAAAGCTTTTTCAAACCATTTTATCTGTTCTTCAGTAAGACTTCCCTGTTTTATGTCTATTTTAAGCATTTTGACACCTCAACCGTAAAAATTGATTAACATTTATAACTTGAGATATAGAAAAATCAAGAGGAAAGACTTAATTTTTAACCGGATTTTTTTTCTCTTCTGATAGCTATAACTCCTGTTCTTACGATTTCTTTGATCCCCATAGGTTTAAGTAATTCTATCACTGCTTCCAACTTATCTCTATCACCTGTAACTTCTATTACATAGGTTTTGGGACTTACGTCTACTATTTTACAGCGAAAAATTTCACAAATTCTAAAGATTTCATCTCTGTTTTCCTTTTCAGCCTTTACTTTGATAAGAGCCATTTCTCTTTCAACGTGATCTCCTTCTTCGGTTACGTTAACCACTTTATAAACATCTATAAGCCTTCTCAATTGCTTTAAGATTTGCTCTAATATTTGCTCGTCCCCATGGGTTACCAAGGTAAGATGTGAAAGAGTAGGGTCTAAAGTTTCGGCCACACAAAGGCTGTCTATGTTAAATCCTCTTCCGCTAAAAAGTCCTGCTATTCTGGCAAGAGCTCCGGGTGTATTTTCTACAAGGACTGAAAGGGTATATCTTTTGGTTTCCATAAATTCCCCCTTTTCCATATTATAAAAGTATCATTTCTGTGGTGGCCTTTCCTGCAGGTACCATCGGAAAGACCCCTTCTTCTGGAGCAATATGGATGTCAAGGATTACCAAAGAATTCGTTTGCAAAACCTTTTTTAACGCTGGTTCAACTTCTTCTGGTCGGGTTATTCTCATTCCTACAGCTCCATAGGCTTCGGCTAACTTAACAAAGTCAGGGATCACCTGAAATTTAACTGCAGAATATCTTTTTCCGTAAAAAAGTTCTTGCCATTGACGGACCATCCCTAAAAACCCGTTGTTTAAAATGATGATTTTAATAGGAAGTCTTTGCTCTACAGCGGTGGCTAATTCTTGAATATTCATCTGAATAGATCCATCTCCTGCTATATCTATTACCAATTTATCAGGGTTACCTATTTGGGCTCCAATTGCTGCTGGGAAACCAAATCCCATCGTGCCTAATCCACCTGAGGTAATAAGCGACCGAGGATGTTTAAACTTATAAAAAAGCGCAGTCCACATCTGATTTTGTCCTACTTCGGTGGCGATGATAGCCTCCCCTTTAGTAAGTTCCCATAGTTTTTCTATCACAAACTGAGGTTTTATGTAATCTCCTTCTTGTTTGTAGGTCAAGGGATACCTTCTTTTCCAGATGTTAATCTGTTCCCACCAATCGGTAAATCGTTCTTCCCAGTATTTTTTATCTTTTCCTCCTTGTTTTACAAACTCTAATAACCGTTTTAAAGCCCTTTTACAATCTGCTACTATAGGAACGTCAACTTTTACGTTTTTTTGAATAGAACTTGGGTCTATATCTATATGAATGATTTTTGCTCCAGGTGCAAAAGCATCTACTTTGCCAGTTACTCGGTCATCAAAACGTACCCCTACGGCTAAGAGTACGTCACAGTTGGCTACTGCCATGTTTGCATAGTAGGTACCATGCATCCCTAACATTCCCAAACTCTGTTCGTGGTCGCCAGGAAAAGCACTTAACCCCATCAGGGTCATAACCACCGGTAATTTTAATTTTTCAGCTAATTTCCTCGCTTCTTCAGAAGCATTAGCAGAAATTATCCCTCCTCCTAACATCAAGACAGGTCTTTCTGCGTTTTCTAAAAGTTGATAAGCCCTTTCTATCTGCTTTATATGAGGTTCGTAAACAGGATTGTAACTTCTTAGTTTTATTTCTTCAGGGTAATTAAACTCACCTTTAGCTTGTTGAATATCTTTAGGTATGTCCACTAGAACCGGTCCAGGTCTTCCTGTTTTTGCTATATAAAAGGCTGCTTTTATGATGGTAGGAAGGTCTTCTATACGTTTTACCAAAAAATTATGCTTGGTAATAGGCCTGGTTATTCCAGTAATATCTACCTCCTGAAAGGCATCATTTCCGATTAACCTGGTAGGAACTTGACCAGTTAGTACTACTATCGGAATAGAATCCATATAAGCAGTAGCAATTCCTGTAACCGTGTTGGTAGCACCAGGTCCTGAAGTAACCAAAACTACCCCTACCTTACCTGTAGACCTTGCATACCCGTCAGCAGCATGTGTAGCTCCTTGTTCATGTCTTACTAGTACATGTTTTAGATCTGGTGTTTTGTAAAGCTCATCATAAATATCTAAGATTGCCCCACCAGGATATCCAAAAAGAACCTCCACTCCCTCTCGCTTTAAAGCTTCTATCACCATTTTTGCACCAGTCATAATCGCACCCAAAGCAATCCCTCCTAAAGAGTATATAACTTTAAAAACTTTTTTAAATGATATAGATTTTTAGTCTATCTCTATCCCTTCTTTTGTTTTTATTATTTTATATATTTTTTCTTTAATATAAAGTTTTTCCTTTTTAAGTTCCTTAAGTTTAACCTCTTCTTCTGGGGTAAGATAAGGTTTTTGAGAAAGTTCAGCTACTTGGTTTTCCATCTCCTGATGTTTCTCAAGAAGCTCATTGATTTCTGGATATTTGTCGGCAAATTTTTTAACCAGCTCTTTGTCCATTTTTACCTCCCTCCTTTTAAAGGATAATATGCATATTTTTTAAAAATATATCATGTGAAAAAATTCTTTAAAATAAGAAATTACCACTCATTGTTTTGGTTTATTTAGGGTTATTTGTTAATGCTTTTAACAGTTCAATAGGTAAAGGAAAGAGTATTGTGGAATTTTTTTCACTTGCAATCTCTGTAAGAGTTTGTAAATACCTTAGTTGAAGGGTTATTGGATTTTGTGCCATAATTTGGGCAGCTTCAAGTAAGGTCTTAGAGGCTTGGTACTCACCATCAGCGCTGATTATTTTGGCCCTTCTTTCTCTCTCAGCTTCAGCTTGTTTAGCCATAGCCCTTTTCATTTCTTCTGGAAGGTCTATTTCTTTAATTTCTACCTTCGAAACCTTGACACCCCAAGGTTCTGTTTCTGCATCAAGGATTTCTTGGATTTTTAGATTAAGTTTTTCTCTTTCGGCTAACACTTCATCAAGCTCTGCTTGACCACAGATGCTTCTTAAGGTGGTTTGGGCTAATTGACTGGTAGCATAATGATAATCTTCTACTTGAAGAAAAGATTTTTCTGGGTCTAATACCCTATAATATACTACGGCACTTACCCTAATAGAAACATTATCCTTAGTAATAACCTCTTGAGGAGGAACGTCTAAAGTAACTGTTCTTAGGTCTATTTTTACCATTTTATCTATGATTGGAAGGAGTATAATCAGCCCTGGGCCTTTAACCGCTAAAAATTTACCTAACCTAAGAACTACCGCCCTTTCATATTCATTAATTACCTTTACTGAGGTTTGTAAAAACAGTAAGATCAAAATAACAATGAAAATTAACGTAAAACTCATAACACCCTCCTGCAATTTTTATGTTAGTTTTTGCTTAACATATGTTGCGTTGTATAGTAATAATATGGACAACAACAAAATAAAGAGGGACAAGGACTCCATAACTCTTAGGCTTAAAAGCCTCGAGAGGAGTCTGTCCCCCTGTCCCTCAACTCCCAATAAGTTGGTTAGGCTTCCTAAGCCTCTGCCACATGGGAGGATGGAGCGAGGGACTTTTACTATACCAACAACACCACACAAGGAGGTGCTCCCATGAATTACTTCGTCGGTATTGATGTCTCTAAAGACACTTTTAATATCGCTGTCCTCCATCAACAATCCTTTATCCTCTCCAAACACCTCCCTATGTCTCAAGAAGGTTTCTCTCAGCTTCTCTCCATCCTTAAACAATACCCTAAACCTATCGTAGTCATGGAATCTACTGGAAGATTCTTCCTCCCACTTTATCACTTTCTCCTTGCTAATGATATTCAAGCTTTTGTTATCAACCCAAAAATCCTTCACAGGTTCTTCCAGTTCCTCTCCGCAAACAACCCCTCTAAGTCTGATACCAAAGACGCTAAAATCCTTGCACTTTTTGCTCACTCTAACCCCCAATTCCTTAATCCTCTCCCACCAGATCATCACCTGAGAAACCTCTCTCGTCTCATCCAAAAACTCAAAAAAGAATGATCTTTTGCCAAAACACAAATCAAATATGCCCTCTCCGTCCTCTTCCCCGAAGCTGAAAAACATTTCAACATCTTTACCCTCTCCTTCCTTAACATCCTTCTGCAATTTTTATGTTTTTTTAAACAGATAAAAGGTTTAAGGAATTTATAAAGGTTGAGATAAAAGACCTCGGATAGAAAATAAGTAAATTTGAGGTGCCAAATTTTAGCCATATATATTTTAAAATTATTAATAAAAATATTAAAAGGTCAAGGGTAAAGATTTGCCCAAAAAACTTTATTTCAAAAGTTTAAAAATCATTGGTAGAAAAAAAGAAGAAAGAAGTAATTAAGGAAGTGACCAACCTAAAAGAAGAATAAAAAAAAACTTTATCACAAAAAAAAGATACATATTGCTAAAAAGAAAAATTTTATTGAACACCCCTAAGCTTTGCTTGACAAAATGAATTTTTGGCATAAAGTTATAAAACTACGTTTTTAATTTTTAAAAGCAGGAGGCAGGAAGTATGTCTTCAGTATTAACCCCCCAAACTCCTTGGGTAAAAAAGGAAGAGGTAAAAAGAGAATGGTATTTAGTGGATGCTAAAGACAAAGTGCTTGGTAGATTAGCTAGTAAAATAGCTACTCTTTTACAGGGAAAAAACCGTCCGGATTATACTCCCCATGTAGATCAAGCTGATTTTATAGTTGTTATCAATGCAGAAAAAGTTAAACTTACGGGTAAAAAACTTGAGCAGAAGGTTTATTGGCGTCATACTGGCTATATGGGTGGTTTAAAGTTGGAGACAGCTAAGCAGCTTTTAGCTAAGGATCCAGCAAAGGTTATTCTTCTTGCTGTAAAAAGGATGCTTCCTCGTAACAGGATGAGAAAAAAGTTGCTTAAAAAACTTAAAATATATGCTGGTTCCACTCATCCTCATATAGCTCAAAACCCTAAACCTTTGGACCTTTAAGGAGGTAGTAGAACATGGAAAGAATTTACGCCACCGGCAAAAGAAAAACCGCTGTGGCCAGGGTATGGATTTATCCTGGTACAGGACAAATTATTGTAAATGATAAGCCTTATAACGAATACTTTTATGACCATATCGTAGCAGAAGATGTTTTGTTTGCCCCATTTAAAATTACCAATCTCTTAGGTAAGTTTGATGTAAAATGTACGGTAAAAGGTGGAGGTAAGGCCGCTCAGGCTGAAGCCATAAGACATGGAATAGCTCGTGCTTTAGTCTTATATTCTCCTGATTTAAAAGTAGTTCTTAAGAAAGCCGGTTTTATCACTCGCGATCCACGTGAAAAAGAAAGAAAGAAATATGGATTGAGAGGAGCCAGAAGAGGTCAACAGTACTCCAAACGTTAATGGCTATTTGGGGCTACTTCAGGTAGCCCCTTTTAAATTTTTAAATCCAAGTTATCTTTTATGATAAAAGCAGCTATTATAGGGGCTACAGGATATACAGGGCTTGAACTTTTAAGGTTAGTAGAAAAACATCCTGGACTTCAAATCGAAGTTATCACCTCTCGAGAAAATCAGGGTAGGTCTTTAGAAGAAGTTTGTCGTTGGAGTGGAAAATATAAAGATCTTGTTTTTGAAGCTCCTGTGGTAGAAAACATAGCCCCTAAGGTAGATGTGGCTTTTTTATGTGTCCCTGCTGGAAAGGCTCAAGAATTAGCTTATCAGTTTTTAACACATAAAGTAAAGGTCATCGATTTTTCTGCAGATTTTAGGTTTAAGTCTATTTCGGTGTTTGAAGAAACATATCAACTGCCTTATGTTTATCCAGAGCTTAATGACAAAGCAGTTTATGGGTTATGCGAAGTTTTTACAGAGGAGATTAAAAAGGCAGATTTGGTGGCAAACCCAGGATGCTATCCAACCTCTATACTTTTACCTTTAATTCCTTTGGTTAAGGAAGACCTTGTAGAGACTGATTTTATCATAGCCGACTCAAAGAGTGGAACCTCAGGGGCTGGAAGAAAGGCAGACCTTTATTACAGTTTTTGTGAAGTAAACGAAGATTTTAAGGCTTATAAAATAGCTTCTCACAGACACAATCCAGAAATAGAAGAAAAACTTTCTTTGTTTGCCAGAAAAGAGGTAAAGGTGGTTTTTACCCCCCATCTTTTACCTATAAACCGTGGGATTTTTTCTACGATCTATGTGAGGGCTAAATATCCAGTAAAAGTTTTAAGAGATTGTTTACAAACTTTTTATCAAAATAGACCTTTTGTACGTTTAGCTCCTGAAGGCACAGTCCCCACGATTAAAGAAGTTAAAGGCACCAACCTTTGCAAAATAGGCCTTTTTGAAGACAAAAAAAGAGGTTTTGTGGTTATCACTTCTGTGATTGATAACTTGATTAAAGGTGCAAGTGGTCAGGCTTTACAAAATTTTAACCTAATGTTTGGTTTTCCCGAAGAAACAGGACTTCCTTTTTCTCCTGTGTTTGTTTAAAAATGGCTGAGGTCAACATAAGAAATATTCGATTGTTTATAGCTTATGATGGAACTAATTATTTAGGTTGGCAGATACAACCTAAGGGGCCAACGGTCCAAGGAGTCATCCAAGAGGTTTTATCTAAGATCCTCGGACATAAAGTAACGTTGAAGGCTTCAGGGAGAACAGATGCCGGGGTTCATGCCCTTCATCAAGTCGCTCATTTTTTGACTACTTCAGATAGGCCTTTAGAGATAATCTTTAAAGCTTTAAACAGCCTCTTGCCTAAGGACATTTCCGTTTGGAAGGTAGAGGAGGTTGATTTTAAGTTTCATGCACAAAAGCATGCATATAAAAAAACTTATGTCTATCAGATTTATAATTATCCCATAAAAAACCCTCTTTTGAGACTTTATTCTTGGTGGGTGCCCGAGCCGCTTGATTTAGAAGCCATGAAAAGTTGTTTGCCTTTAATTATCGGAGAAAAAGATTTTGCCAGTTTTAGAAAGGCTGGAACAGAGGTTAAAACTACGGTTAGAACGATTTATCAGGCAACCTTAGAAAGGTCATTAGAAAATTCTAACATGATCGTTTTTACGATAGAGGGTAGGGGTTTTATGCGTTATATGGTGAGAAACCTTGTAGGAGCTTTGGTTGAAGTAGGAAAGGGGCGTCTTACGGTAGAGGATTTCGAAAACATCCTTAACGCAAAAGATAGAAAAGTAGCACCACCTCCTGCTCCTCCTCAAGGTTTGATCCTGAAAAAGGTTGAATATCTTGACGTTAAGGTGTTAGAGAGTTATCCTCCTTTTGAGGTTAAAATCTAATCTGTGTAAGGAGTTAAACATGAAAACTGTTGAAAAGAAGCGATATACCTTGGAGACTGAAGTAGAAATAAGGTTAGATTTAACCGGAGAGTGGTTAGAGGAAAATGTGATCAACACAGGGATAGGGTTTTTAGACCATATGCTTGAGCTTTTTGCCTTTCACTCAGGGATCAAACTTCAAGTAGAAGCAAGAGGAGATCTTGAGGTAGACTACCATCATACCGTAGAAGACATAGGAATTACCTTAGGAGAGGCTTTAGACGAAGCCTTGGAAGACAGACGAGGTATGGCCCGTTATGGAGAAGCAACCATCCCTATGGAAGAGGCTTTAACTCAGGTGGTAATAGATCTTGCTAAGAGACCTTATTTTGTTTTTTTGGTTAACTTCCCCACCGAAAAGATAGGAAGTTTCGATGTAGAGCTTATAGAAGAGTTTCTAAGGGCTTTAGTTGTAAACGGTAGGTTCACTCTTCATGTGAGAAATTTTTATGGCAAAAATTCTCATCACATAGCCGAAAGTATATTTAAAGCTTTAGCTCATGCTTTTAGAAAGGCTTTAACCCCTCTTTCTCAAGAGGTCTTTTCGACTAAAGGTACCCTTTAAGTTAACACTTCTCTTTTTTTAAGAAAAGTTTTCCAGCTCTCAGGAATAAAGGGTGAAGAAATTTTTAGGGTTTTTTCTACGATAGGGTAGGTTAAAGCAGTCTTTAAGTTATTTTTAGAGGGTGGATAGGGAATTACTAAGAGAAGATAGATAAAGGTAATAAAAAGAGAGGCTTTAATAAGGCCTAATATACTTCCTAAAATTCTATCTGCCAGCGTAAGGTTTAATTTACCCAAAAAGACTGATAGAAGAAACCCTGCTAACACAAAGCTTAGATAGATCATAGCAAAGGATAAGATAAAACTTAGGATGGGAAGAACTTTGGGGTTTGAGGTGGTGATACTCCCTACAAAGGGTGCTATTTTTATAGAAAGCCATCCTGAGTAAAGAAAGGCTATCACCATCCCTAAAAGAGAGGCTATGGTTTTTACAAAACCTGACAAAAAACCTCTTATTGTAAAATAACTTAAAATAGCTAAGGCTACATAGTCAAACCATATCATTTTATTCTACCCACCAAAAGGTTTCTGTTTTTGTGTCCTTTAGAATGATGCCTTTTTTCTGTAGCTCTTCTCTTATCCGGTCTGCTTGCTGAAAGTTTTTTTCTTTTCTTGCTTTTTCTCTTTCTCTGACTAATTTTTCTACTTCTTCTAAGGTTAAACTTAAAGGTTTAAGTTTTTTTTCTCTTTCAGTTTTCCAGAAAGAAATTGGGTCAGTTTGGAAAAGTCCTAAAAGTTTGGAGGCTTCGTTTCTTACGTCTTTAGCGATGCTTTTAACCAGAATTTCTTCTTCAGACGTAAGTTGAGGAGTTTTACTTACAAAGTTGTAAAGTTCTTTTTCCAAATTAAAAAGATATCCCAAGGCCATAGCTGTATTTAAGTCTTCTAAAAGGGCAGAGATAAATTTAGTTTTAAATTCTTGATATGTTTTTTCTAAACGTCTTGCTTTTTCTGAAAGGAGTCCCTCCTTTAAGCTTTGTACTTTTTCGGCCCAGTATAAAGTCTCATAAAATCCATACACAGCTTTTTCTGTGTTTTTCAGGCTTTCTTCGGAATAGTCTAAGGGACTTCTGTAATGCATGGAAAGAAGAAAGGTTTTGATGACCTCTGGATGGAAACGTTCAAAAAGCCATTCCATAGTTACAAAGTTTCCCAGGCTTTTAGACATTTTTTCTCCGTTTATGGTTATCAAACCATGATGGACAAAATATCTGACAAAAGGTTTTCCTGTAGCCCCTTCGCTTTGGGCTATCTCGTTTTCATGATGGGGAAAGATTAGATCAAGTCCACCTCCATGTATGTCTAAGGTTTCTCCAAGGTATTTTAGTGCCATGGCAGAACATTCTATATGCCATCCTGGACGTCCTAATCCCCAAGGACTTTCCCAGAAAGGTTCTCCTGGCTTGGCAGATTTCCATAAAGCGAAGTCTAAAGGATTCTCTTTCTTTTCTGAAACCTCAATCCTTACCCCAGAAAGCAACTCTTCGATTTTTCGCCCAGAGAGTTTTCCATAAGAAGGAAATTTTTCTACTCTAAAATAAACATCTCCGTTACTTTGATAAGCTAACCCCCGCTCTATTAAAATTTGTATAAGACTGATAATTTCTGGAATATGTTCTGAGGCTTTAGGGGTATAAGTAGGTTTTAATAAATTCAGTTTTTCAACGGCTGTTTCATATTCTTTAACATATTTTTCTACCAAATCTTTCCAGAAAATACCTTCCTGGTTGGATCGATTGATGATTTTATCGTCAATGTCTGTAATATTTCTTACATAAACTACTTCATATCCTAAATAGGTTAGTACTCGAGTTAAAACGTCAAAGACCACAGCAGATCGTATATGTCCTAAATGAGGAGAATCGTATGCAGTAATACCGCACACATACATCGTTACTTTTGGGGGGTTTAAAGGGGAAAATTTCTCCAATTTTTTGGTTAACGTGTTGTAAAGTCTTAAGGTTTTTTCTTTCATCTTACTGCTCCCAGAGTTTATCGAAAATTTGGTAGGCTTGGGTTTTAAAATTTTGATCCCATTCAAAAACAGGATAAGAGTTTAACTCATACTCAACCAAAGTATTTGTTTCTGGTAAAAATCCTAATAGACTAATCTGAGGTTCTTTTATATTTTTTTTAACCAATTCTTCTATCTCTTCTTCCATGTCAGTTGACACTTTGTTTATTAACAGCCAGATTTTTTTGGCTTCAACCTTAAGGGATTGTACTAACTTCCAAATCCTTTCGGCTGTAAGTATTCCTCGAGGATTTGGGTCTGAAACGATGATAAGATGGTCCATTTGAGTTAGGTTTAACCTAGAAAGATGCTCCATGCCTGCTTCGTTGTCTATAACCACGTATGGATAGTTTTTAAACAACCTGGCTAAAGCTTGGGAAAGAAAAGAGTGTATAGGACAATAACAACCCGCTTTTTCAGGATAACCCATTACTAAAAGCTCAAAGCCTGGATTTTCTATTAAAATTTCGTTTATTTTCATCTCAACGAATTCATAACGAGACATAAACTCAGGTACTTTATGAGCAAGAATCTCTTCTCTTATTTCACTTAAGGTTTTGAACTCTTTAATTCCTAAAAGCTCGTTTAGGTTGTAATTAGGGTCTGCATCTACGGCTAAAAAGGGGGTAAAGTTTTTTTCTATTAAGTAATTAATAAGCAAAGCACAGACGGTGGTTTTCCCTGTTCCTCCTTTACCTACTAACGAAATTTTAACGGACATTTTATTTTTTTCTTTTGTCAAGAAAAAGTTTATAAGTGTAGGAATCTATCAAGGCTTGACAGCTTGCCTCTAAAATGTCTGTTGATACCCCGACGGTCCCCCACTTTTTGTCTTTACTTTTAGAAAGGATAAACACCCTCACTTTAGAAGAGGTACCAGGAAGTCCCGGGAGTACCCTAACTTTGTAGTCTTCAAGTTCCATCTCCTTGATTTGAGGATAAAACCTTTCTAAAGCCTTTCTTAAGGCATTGTCAAGGGCGTTAACAGGTCCATTGCCTAAGGCTGCAGTATGTTCTACTTCTCCTACACCAGGTGGTACCCTTACGATCACTGTCGCTTCAGATTGAGCTTCGTGTTTATAAGACTTTAGGTCAAGCACTTTGTAACTTAAAAGTTCAAAGTACTGTTTAGGCTCTCCCATCAAACGATAGATTAAAAGCTCCAAACTGGCTTCTGCAGCTTCAAACTCAAACCCGTTTGCCTCTAATTTTTTTATTTCCTCTACTATTTTACTTAAAAGAGGACTATCTAATTCTAAGTCAATCCCCAGTTCTTTGGCTTTATAGATGATGTTGCTTTTACCAGAAAGTTCTGAAACTAAGACTCTTCTGGTGTTCCCCACAAGTACCGGGTCTATATGTTCATAAGTTGAAGGGGACTTCAACACCGCAGAAACATGTACTCCTCCTTTATGGGCAAAAGCAGAACGACCTACAAATGGAAGCCTTGGAGGATGAGAAAGATTTGCTATCTCAAAGACATATTTAGAAACCTCTGTAAGTTTATAAAGCATTTCGGCACAACTACAGCTATATCCCATCTTAAGGACTAGGTTAGGTATGATAGAACAGAGGTTGGCATTACCACACCTTTCTCCTATACCGTTTATCGTCCCTTGAACTTGGGTGGCTCCCAATCTTACAGCTTCTAAACTGTTGGCTACAGCACACTCAGAATCGTTATGAGCATGTATCCCAAAAACTAAGTCCTCGCCTAATTCTTTTTTTACCTGGGTAATAATTGTTCCGATCTCATGGGGAAGGGTACCCCCATTGGTATCGCAAAGAATTAAGGAATCTGCTCCTGCTTCTTTGGCTTTTTTAAGAACGGCTAAAGCATACTGAGGATCTGCTTTGAATCCATCAAAAAAGTGCTCTGCATCAAAGAAAACTTTTTCGACATGAGGTTTAAGGTATCTGATAGAATTGCCGATGAGCTCTAAATTCTCTTCTAAAGAAATTTTTAAAGCTTCCTTTACGTGTATGGTCCAGGATTTACCAAAGATGGTAACTACAGGTACTTTCACCTGTAAAAGCTGTTTAAAAATTTCGTCTGTTTCTGGAGATTTTTTAGGATGATAGGTACTTCCAAAGGCAACTATTTTGGCATGTTTAAGATGGTAGTCTTTTATTTCTTTAAAAAACTGAAAATCTTTGGGGTTAGAACCAGGCCATCCACCTTCTATGTAGTCTATTTTAAACTCATCAAGTTTCAGGGCTATCCTTATTTTGTCTTCTAAAGAAAAATTAACCTCTTCAGCTTGACTGCCATCTCTTAAGGTAGTATCGTATATTTCAACTCTTTTCATGGTGTTTATTTAGTTTTTTTAGGTCTTTTTATAAAAGTCTTTTCCTCTTTTATATTTTCTTGGTCTAATTGAAAAGCTTCATGTAAAGCTCTTACTGCAAGTTCGGTATATTTTTCGTCGATCACGCAGGAGATCTTGATTTCAGAGGTAGAAATCATCATAATATTAATACCATGTTTGGCCAAAGTTTCAAACATCTTGGTTGCTACTCCTGAATGGGTACGCATACCAGCTCCGACGATAGAAACTTTAGCGATTTTATCATCCCCTTCTACTCTCTCAGCCTTTAGTTTTTTAGCCACCTCTTTTACTATTTCTAAGGCTTGAGAATAGTCTGTTCTCGGGACAGTAAAGGTAATATCAGCTTTATTGTCAGGGTGCACCGTTTGAATGATCATGTCCACAATAATACCCTTTTCTCCTATAGGGCTAAAGATCTGAGCTGCAATGCCTGGTTTATCTGGAACCCCATATATGCTTATACGCGCTTCATTCCTGCTGTAGGTTATACCTGATACTAACACCTTTTCCATCTCTTCATCCTCCTCGGTTATTAAGGTTCCCTCTGCTTCTGTAAAACTTGATTTTACTACTAAATTTACTTTATATATCATGGCTAATTCTACAGACCGCATTTCTAAAACTTTAGCTCCACTGCTTGCCATTTCAAGCATCTCTTCATAGGATATCTTTTTAAGCTTACGAGCATTACTTACTACACGTGGGTCAGCAGTGTATACACCCTCAACGTCTGTGTAAATCTCGCAAAGGTCAGCCTTTAGTGCAGCAGCTAAAGCTACTGCAGTGGTATCAGAACCACCCCTTCCAAGGGTAGTTATATCTCCTTCTTCAGTGACCCCCTGGAAACCTGCTACTACTACGATTTTCCCCTGGTTAAGTTCTTTTTTTATTTTATCTACCTTGATCTCCTTTATTTTGGCTTTGGTAAAAAGGTTGGTGGTGTAGATAGGTATTTGGTAACCTAAAAAAGCCACTGAGTCAAATCCCATGCTTTGAAGGGTTATGGCTAATAAAGCTGAGGTAACCTGTTCTCCAGTGGAAACTAAAAGGTCTAACTCCCTTAGAGGAGGATTTGGGGTGATCTCTTTGGCTAAATTGATCAATCGGTCTGTTTCTCCTGCCATCGCAGAAACTACCACCACCAGGTCATGCCCTTCTTTTTTATACTTGATTACCCTCTCTGCTACTTTTTTAATCCTTTCTATGTTAGCTACCGAGGTTCCACCGTATTTTTGAACTATTAACATTACTAACCTCCCTTACCCCAAATAGGATCCTCTCCAAAATGCTCGAACCACCAATCTTCTGGATTAAGTATATTATCATTAGGTTCTAAATTTATCAAGTAATTATCACAATATTCCATAAGAAGGGCATAGGCTTCATTTATTTTTTTTATCGTAGAATTATCTCCCCCAACATCGGGATGGTGTTTTTTGACCAAACGATGGTAAGCTTCTTTAATTTCTTTTCTCGTAGTTTTTTTAGGTAGGTTTAAAATCCTTCTTGCCTCTTCAATTTTTTCCCATTTTTTCGTTCGACTCATATAACACTATATTATTAAAAAATTGATTTTAAACAAGAGGGAAAAATTAAAATAAACTTAAAATCACAAGTCCAACTAAAACGGAGAGTAGGGTTACCGGAAGACCGATTTTTAGGTATTCAAAAAAGCCAATCTTTACTTTTGGAGAGGCTCCTTCGATGACGATGATGTTAGCGATAGACCCAAGGATGGTTAAATTCCCTGCAAAAGTCGAGGACATCGCTAAGAAAAACCAGGCTTTTTCGTCATTAAAGTAATTAACTATAAGAGGTTTAAAGATCAAAACTGCAGGAACGTTGCTTACAACGTTAGAAACTAAGAGAGAAGAAAATACCAAAGATAGAGGGGCCGTTACTAACATCTGAAAATGTTCTACCAAACTATAAAAAACTACAGATTTTTCAACCCCTTTTATGACGATAAAAAGCCCTATAAAAAGGATTAAAAGTCTAAAGTCTATCAGGTTATACACCTTTTCAGGCTTAACCCTTCTGGTAATCAACAGAAATGACCCTACACCTATAGAAACAATTTCCATAGGTACGTTTAAAAAGAAAAGAATTACTGTGATTAGGACTACCAAAGAAGATTTAATGACCGAAGGCTTATTGTATCTATATTTTAAGGCTTCTTCGGGGGTTTTTACTGATGAGGTTAAATCTTTTTTGTAAAACCTGTGGATTACCCCAGCACAGATAAAAGCTACTGGAAATAGATGAAAAAAGAAAAAAGAATTTACTTGTAAGATATGCCTGAAGCAGCCCCAATTATGATGTTTTGGACACTTGTCAAGAGAATTGTGTCTCCTTATAAAATCTCTTTACAAACATTTGCCTCAATTCGTATAAAGCAGACTTAATTAAAGGAAGTGGTTTTTGCCATCTCGTTTTCTGAATCCGACTTACTGTTATGTATATCGCAACCTCTGCTGTCTTGATTGATTGAAAATATCCCCCTGTATTTACCCTTATCAGCTCTATCCTGCTATTTATATTCTCAACCACATTCGTCGTGTATATATACCTCCTCACCCCCTCAGGATATTTCTTATAAACAAAATAATGCTCCTTCTTTTTCAAAAGTCCCTTTATATAAGCTGGATACTTCTTCTCATAACTCTTACATAATTCCTCAAATCTATTTAAGGCCCTCTCATACTCCTCTATCCTCTTTATAATGCTTAACTCCTCATAAAATTTTTTAGCATCCTGCTTAGACATGTTCCTGTTGATGTTCCTTTGCATGTGTACAAAACAAAGCTGATGATCTGTCTCAGGAAAGAGGGCTTTTATGGCTTGAGTAAGGCCAGGAAAATCATCACTCACTATTACCATAACCCTCTTAACTCCCCTCTTTATCAAATCATTAAGTATCTGGAGCCAGTCCTCCTTCGTCTCTGAACCAAAATAAATGTAATAAGAAAGTAAATTTTTTCTTCCCTCCATATCTATCCCGATGATATTATAAATAACTGCTTTTCTGATTCTGTTGGCTTCGGTATCTTTTATCTGAGTATGATAAGCGTCTATAAACATAGCAAACAAATTTTCTGGCAATTCTTTGGTTTTTAATTCTTTGGCTTGGTTATACAATTCTTCTTTAATTTCTTCTATTTGTTCTGGGGAGTAGGGGAGTTTCATAGATTGCAAGAGGGCTTTGATTTTATTGGGGGAGTAGCTTTGGAGAACGAGGTTAAGGATAAAGTCCTGGAAGGATTCATCAGCTTTTTGCCATTCAGGAGGAAGAATAGCAGGTCTGAATTCAGATTTTCTATCTCTTGGGACAGAGATACCAAGGTTACCTAAGAAACAGGCAAGTTGTCTTTCATAGTAACCATTAGCTTTATTATCAATACTATCTCTAAGGAATATTTCTCTTTCTTTTTTCATGAGAGCGTTTAAGAGGAGTGCAGCAGCCATTTTGATACCCTCTTTTGATTCAATTTTTGAGATTTCACTTAAAACTTTTTCTAAATCTAAGTCTAAGTTTTCCATTTTACAGACCTCCTGGTTAGTTTAGTCTTTTAGGTTTTATGTTATCATTAATTTAAAAAATATTAAAAATTTTTATTATGCCTCTAAAATATTTTATTAAAAGACACAATTTATATTCTACTCCCACATGCCTGAAGTAAAAATCAAAAGGTAAAGTAGTTTTGAGGGGTTTTGTACTCTTTGGGCTAAAAAGGATAACACGATAACACAAGGTTAAAAAATCCAGACAACCTCAGGTTAGCGATCAAGATCCTCATCCCAAAGAGGATTAAAAATGGTTTTATAATCTATGGCTTCATAAGCTTCATATACAGATAGACTCCCAGAGATTACCATAAGAGAGGCACCTATGATAGCTGCTCCTGTACGGTCAATCCTGAATAACGGAGGTTGTCCTATAGCCATCAATAAATAGGTAAAGGAAAAAATAACCTTTGCAACAACCTGAGCCAGTTGATAAGCCTCTTTAGAGGAGACAGAAAGGCTTGATTAGTTTTTAAAAAATTCGCTTTCTTTAAAAACCTCTGCCGTAAAAAGATAGATTTCTACGTCTTTTTCCTTATAACAGTTAGGGTGAAGGCCAGCTTTAAGACAGAGGTGTTCTAAAAAGGTCTTTTTGTCCCAACCATACTCTACAGGTACTTGAGGAAGGAGTACGCCTCGATAAAAGCCTTTGATTAAATATACCCCGTGTTTCCCTACCTCTATCTCTTCTATAGTTCCTTTTTTAAGAGGAGATAGAACTGAAATTTCTATTTCTGTAAGAGAAAGCTCCTCCTTTGTAAGGGGTGGAAACCTTGGGTCTTTAAAGGCTGCAGAGATAGCCATTTCTTGGATTACTTGATAGAGAGGGTATAAAGGTTCGATAATCCCGATACACCCTCTCAGATTGCCTTCCTTAAGCAAGGTCACAAAAGCCCCTCTCTTTTGTTTAAGAGAGGGGTATTTGTCTGGAGGGTTAATTAGTTCATAAGTTCCTTTAAAATAGTCTTCTAAGGTTTTTCTTGCCAGTTTTAAGCAAAAAAGTTTTTCTTGAACGGTTAACATATTTTTATCGCAAGTTAAACTTGTTGAGAATAAACTCCGGACCTACCCAACCTATTACAACTTCTCCGTCTGGGAAGATAAAAGCAGGGGTCCCGGTTACTCCTATTTTGTTAAACATAAAATCTATGTTTTTTTCTATTTTTTCTTTTCCTGAAGCACAAAGGTTAGCCCCTTTATATCCTTGGATAAGGTCTTGAAAACCTTTTTTATCACAGATAAGAGATATAGATTTATTTTTGGCCTCGGGATGTAAAGACTCTAAGGGTAAAAGTATGGTTTTGACCGTTATCTTCCCCTCTTTAGCCAGGTTTTCTAACACAGGTTCAGCACGTTTACAGACAGGACAGTCAGGGTCAGTAATAAAGTATACTACGTTAGGAGAGTTGCCATAGGTAAGGTCAACAAGCTTTTCTACCTCTGCTAATGTGTTTTTATCAAGCACTTTTTTGTTTAATTTTTCCATCTCTTCTCTGATGATATCTTTTTTTTGTGCTATGTCAATGATGTTCCCACTTATGATGTAATTTCCTTTTGCGTCAGTATAAAACAGAGCTTTATTAAACTCCGATATTTTAATCACTACTTTACATAACCCTGGAATCGGTGATTTTTCGATTTTTTCTATTTGAATTCCAGGCTGAAGGTTATCTAATTTTTTTTGGAATTCTTTTACTGTAGGACAACCGCCTGAACCTCCTAATCCTTTACTACATCCTACTAAAATAAAACTCAAGCTTAACATCAAGGGAACGAATTTTTTGGTCATGAGAACCCCCTGCTTAGTCTTTTAAATCTCTTTGATGATAAAGTTTTCTAAAGGTTGTCTGGAGGTCCTTTTACTTTGATCATCTGGATATCCTAAAGCGATAAAAGCTGCAAGTTCGTATTTCTCCTTAGGTAAGGAGAGGACCTCTTTTACTTTTTCTTCGTTTTTTAAGATTTCACCTAACCAACAGGCCCCAAGACCAGAGGCATGAGCTGCAAGCAGGATGTTTTGGATACAAGCCCCTGCAGATTGATGGTCTTTTATCTGGTGGTACATCCTGTCTTTATCTAAAAACACGCCAATTAAAACCGGAGCCTTTTTGATGATTTCATGATATCTGGTTAAGGCTGCCAGCTTTTGTTTAATTTCTTCAGACCAGACTATTACAAACCTCCAAGGTTGGTTGTTTAACCCAGAAGGAGCCCATATACCAGCTTCTAACAATCGATAGATTAACTCCTTGTTAGGCTTTTGTTCTAAATACCTTCTTATGCTCCTTCTATCAAAAATAGCCTTAAACACCGCTTCTTTTAACCTGTCTTTTTCCATAGCCTTCTTTGTCTATTTTTGAAATAATTAGTCTGTTCTTTTCATGGTACCTTCCCTTCTTTTTTAGTGATTTGGTGTCGTTTTTGAGGAAGCTACCATGGCCTCTCTGCCCTCTCAAGTCTTTATAGTTAATGAGACACTACCTTTCATTTTGCTGACAATCGGAAGATTTGATAAAAAATTTAATCTACAAAAAAAACTTATCTGGGATAAATATTCAAACTTTCTAATGTAGATTTTAGTTTTTCTAATACTTTGTGTTTATCAAAGTAAAATTCAGAAGCTCTGATTCTGAAAAATTTCCAACCGCATCTTTCCAAGATTTTTTGTCTGTTAATATCTCGTTCTATATGTTCTATTCCATGATATTTATCTCCATCACATTCTATTGCAAGTCTATTAAGAGTATTCAATTTATCAAAAGTGACTAAATCAATGCGATATGGTCCAACTTTAAACTGAGGTTTAACTTCAAACCCTAATGTAAGAATTTCCAGTGCAACATCAACCTCAAACCAACTTTCAAAAGGAGAGGGAGGTTTTTCAAAATATCTATTAGCTGAGATAGCGATTTTTCTTAATTCATTTAAATCTATTCCTTCAATTTCAAATTTGTGTGGAGTATAAAAATACTCTAATAACTTTCTCCTTAAATCTTCACGGGATAAATCTTCAATTTTTACCGAATGAAATAACCATATTTGTTCCTTTGCTCTACTTACAGCGACATTAAATCTCCTTTCATCTTGAACTTTGTTTAAAACTCCTATGTGTCTTTTAGTTCCATCTTCATTAATCGGAGCAATAACCAAGGATAGGAAGATTATGTCCCTTTCATCCCCTTGAAATGAGTAAGGATTACCACATAAAAGTTGTCTTTCCAAAATTTCTTTGTGGTCAAGTTTTTGCATTATTAAGGTTTCTATGTATTTTGCCTGCTCATCTCCTAAAAGGCTTATTACTCCTATTGTTTTACCTTTATATCTTTCATCTGAACATATTTCAATTATTTTTTCCACAATGGCTTCCGCTTCTATTGGATTAATTACATTGCTTCCGCTACCTTTACAATATGCATTAGAAACATATATTTTTTCTAAAGGATTGAGTCTATCCAGTGAAAAAACTTTTAAAGGAACTAAAAAGCCATTATAAAAATAGCGATTACAAAATTCTATAATTTCTGGCATACATCTAAAATGTTCTTTTAAAGTGATAATATCATCAGGAGATATTCTTTTCCCCAAATCAAAAATACTACTTTCCAAATCAAAGGTATCTTTAAAGTCAAAGTCATACAAATATTCTCTTTGTAATTGAAAAATCTTGGATTTTTCGATACCGATAGCTTCTGGTGAAATCTGTTTATCATCTCCAACTATTACAACCTTAGCCGCTAATTGAAATAAGGGAAATCCTTCTAATATACTGCATTGTGAAGCTTCGTCAATAATCAGAACATCAAACCACAAGAAATTTTTGATTTCAAATGTGTAATAAATTTTATAAATAGGCATTATCCAAATTGGAAAGGAGTATATTACTTCTTCTAAATGTGATTGTGCATCTTTCATATATTTATTAACATATTTTCCTTTACCTCTACCGATTTTTTTAATAGCCTGTTCCCATGCAACTAAATGCTTTTTAGTTTCTTTATCAATTTTTTTTGATAAGAAATACCATGTTTTTAATGCAATTATGTCTGCAATAATTTTTCTTTCCTCATTTTCAAGTTGAGAAAGCTGCTTATTTAATTGTTCAAAATCATTTTCAGATGTAATTTCATGAAGAAAAGATTTTAATCTCGCAAAATCCCAAGCCCTGTTTAATACTTTAATTTTAGGAGCCCAATATTCATAATTTGGATTTAAAAAAATATTATCAATTAAATTTGGAAGATGTTTTTTTAAAATTTCTAAATTTTTTTCAATTAGTAATATTTTTTCTTTTTCTTCTTTTATTTTATAAATAGCATTTAATAGTTCGTCAACTCTTCTTTCTTCTAAGTATTTAAGTAGACGTGGCAAATCATAGCAACTAGTATTTATATTTTTTAATTCTTCTATTAATAGGTTTATCTTTTGCTGAATGTCCACTAATTCAGTTTGTAATTTGTAATAATTTAATTCATCAATAAGCTGAACAATCTTGTCAGGATCAAAGAAAACGGTGGGGTCTGTAATACCTAGTTTCTTTTGATAAAGTCTACACTTTAAAAGTAGATCTTTATCTTTCATAATTTGCTCTGCTGGATCTAAGATCTTTTCTTTTAGAATTTTATATTTTTCTTTCAGAGTTGTAGTTGATGTGTCTTCAAAATATTTTTCCCAATCGCCATAAAGTCTTTTCAATTCATTCATTGTTTTTAAATAAAGATTCAATCTTCTTAAGTCATCAATAGTGCTACATTTTTTTCCGTCAATATAACAATTTTTTATTAAATATTCTCTTTCTTTTACTATACTAGGTCTAAAAATCCAAAAACCTAGTTTTCCGCCACTTTGTAAATAATGCAATAAGATTTCTATGTCATTAATGATCTCTTCAACATCTATAGGTTCATTTTTCTGTTTTGGCAATACACACTGCCAATTAAGAACCTCTTCTTTTATTGATTTTATTTTATCTATTTTTCTTTTCATTAATTCTTCATTTTCTAAAATAGATCTGCACAAATCTTTTACCCAAGGTAACTCTACTCCGATTTCATTTAGTTTTTCTTTAAAATTTTTGAAAAAAGTTATAGACTCATTTAAAAAATCAAGATCGAAATAATCAGAAGTGTTTTTGTTTATAAATTTAATAGTGATTTTTTCAAAGCGGTTTAGTTGATCAACAATTTTTGTCTCTTTTTCTAATAAGTTTTCTATCTGAGTAAGAGGTATCAAAACAAAAATTTGTTTTAGATCCTTTATTAAGTTTTCTAACTGTTTACCTATAAATTCTTTTTGACTATATGATTTAAAATAGTTCAAACTATTTATCAGTTTATCCCAATTAACGTTATTTAATTCATCTGGCCAATTTTTATCACAATGGATATTATCTTCAAACCAAACAAATTTTTCTTTATCTTCTTCAAATTGTAGGGCTAAGTCAGCTCTACTGCCTTTATAGATTCCTATTTCCTTATAATCTTCTTTTTCTAAGTTTACTAACATTAGAATTTGATGCGTTAATTCTCTTTTTTTACATTTGATTTTTTCTAATTCTTCTTCTAGTTCTTTAATGTTATTTTCAAGTCTTTCAGAATCCAAATTTCGCAAATTGTATAATAACGATTTCACACTATGCTCGAGATGTTCTTTTTCTTCAAAACTGGAATCACCGAAAAGAAAAATACAAAACTCTCTTAGTTTTTCAGGAATTAGATTTTTTAAAACTGCCAACGCCCTACTTGTTTTTGCAGTTACTAACACTCTTTTGCCTTCGGCTAACAAATGAGCTATTAAGTTAGCAATTGTATGCGATTTACCGGTTCCTGGTGGTCCTTGTATTACTACTAAGTTCGAAAAGTTTAATCTTTCAATAATTTTTTTCTGTTCCTCATTGTAAGGTTTGGGAAAATATAGTCTATAATCTATTAAGGTGCTTTTATTTGTATCATAAAATTCTTCATCTTCCTTTTTTATTTCGGCTATTTCTAAAATTAAAGGCGAAATCTCTTTAATTTCCAATTTTGAGAGGTCATTTAACCACTTTAGGTATGGTTCAGTCCGTTTTCTCAAAATTATTGCTGGAGCAAACTCGATTCTTGGTATATCATTTATGTTTTTTAGATCCGGTTGATTAATATGTTCGTATTTACCTTGTGGATGTAATGTATTTACAAATGCTTTTAAAAAGGAAATAATATTATTAGAATTGTTTTCTGTCGTTAAAAATAAATCAAATACTGAAGAATCTTCGAGTAGTGCTTTTTTACTTTCTATAATCCCAGAAGGTCGATACTCTAAATCAATCATTTCATCTTCTAAGTTTACTTTTGGATTATTTTCATCAAATAGAACCTTGATTTCTTTTTTGTCCTTCTCAAACTCTATAACACATCTAGCGGTTAATATATGACGTTGAATGATTTGACAATTTGGTTGACGCCATAATAATAAACCACAGCCAAGTACAAGTTCATAAGCTGCTTCATTTCGTTTTAGTTCAAAGTACATCTTATAAAGTTTTTCATAAACTTTATAAATTTTCCTCCAACGTTCGTGTTCTATAAGCCATTCAATATACTTTTTTTCATACTTTTCAAAGATTTCTTTAATTTGAAGTAAATCCTCGTTGGTTATTTCGTTTTGTTGCAGTAGCTGCAGCAATAGAGTTTCATTCAGTTTTGGTTCTTCATTTTTGTCAAATACAACATATTTATTTATTTCATGTGGAATAATAGGTTTTTCTGGTTCATCAGGTAAATAAACCTCTAAAATTGTTTCATCAACATCATCACTGGCATTTAAAATACAAAAACATTCCTTCTCATTAGGAATTTCATATAGCCAAATAACTTCATCATAATCTTCAAGTTTTTTTATAATCTTACGTTTAAGATTAAAAAGAGTTTTATGATAATCAAGAAAGCTATTTAATTTTTCTTTCAGTTTGTTGTTAGAATTTTCAATGTTCATACATTAAAATTTGATATTTCATTTAAGGCCTTAATTTAAGGCCTTAATAATATATTATAAAAAGAGTTTTATGATAATCAAGAAAGCTATTTAATTTTTCTTTCAGTTTGTTGTTAGAATTTTCAATGTTCATACATTAAAATTTGATATTTCATTTAAGGCCTTAATTTAAGGCCTTAATAATATATTAGACAATATATTTATCTTAAATTTTAACTTCTGCTATTCTATGCTTAGATGCTCATTTTATCTACCAAGCGCATTGAGCAACATTTCATCTAAATTAGCCCCAATCTACTAAATCTGCCTAAAACTTCTACAGTTCAAGCTGAGAGATTAAGGCTTCGCAGACTTTGGCTCCGGCTAACAAAGCTTCACTCTCTTCTGGTAGAAGGTCAAACTCAAGGATCCTTTCTACTCCTTGCCTTCCAAGGATAACAGGGACGCCAAGAAAGACGCCAGAAATGCCGTATTCACCTTTCAAAAGCACTGAACAAGTCAACACCCTTTTTGCATCTTTAAGTATAGATTCAGCCATCTCAATCGTGGCTAACCCTGGGGTGATAAAGGCGCTACCAGTCTTAAGAAGGCTTACGATCTCGCCCCCTCCATACTTCGTCCTTTTTACTATTTCTTCGACCTTTTCTTGAGAAAGAAGTTGAGTTATGGGCACCCCAGCGACATTAGCAAGCCGCACAAGGGGCACCATATGGTCGCCATGGATGCCAAGCACAAGCGCAGAAACATCAGCAGGGCTTACCCCTAAGGCTTCTGCAATGAAATACCGATAACGAGCAGAATCAAGGACCCCAGCCATTCCTATAACCCTTTCCCTTGAGAAACCCGTCACCTTGTAAGCCACATACACCATGTTTATAAAATTTAAACTTGCGATAACCTCTTTTCTGATGGTTTCAAGAAGACTTTTGTTATAAAAATATGTTTAGAATCAGGGGAAAAAGATTGAGAGGAGTAGTTACAGGTAGAGAATGGAATAGATTTTATATGAGAGTTGGGGAAGAACTATAGAAAGTAACTAAGGATTATGATTTTTAAGTTTAAAGATTAAAGAAAGATTTTTGATTTTATTCTCTATCGGCAAATTAGGGACCAGTTGATAAGCCTATTTAGAATAGACAAAAAGGCTTGATTAGTTTTTAAAAAATTCGCTTTCTTTAAAAACCTCTGCCGTAAAAAGATAGATTTCTACGTCTTTTTCCTTATAACAGTTAGGGTGAAGGCCAGCTTTAAGACAGAGGTGTTCTAAAAAGGTCTTTTTGTCCCAACCATACTCTACAGGTACTTGAGGAAGGAGTACGCCTCGATAAAAGCCTTTGATTAAATATACCCCGTGTTTCCCTACCTCTATCTCTTCTATAGTTCCTTTTTTAAGAGGAGATAGAACTGAAATTTCTATTTCTGTAAGAGAAAGCTCCTCCTTTGTAAGGGGTGGAAACCTTGGGTCTTTAAAGGCTGCAGAGATAGCCATTTCTTGGATTACTTGATAGAGAGGGTATAAAGGTTCGATAATCCCGATACACCCTCTCAGATTGCCTTCCTTAAGCAAGGTCACAAAAGCCCCTCTCTTTTGTTTAAGAGAGGGGTATTTGTCTGGAGGGTTAATTAGTTCATAAGTTCCTTTAAAATAGTCTTCTAAGGTTTTTCTTGCCAGTTTTAAGCAAAAAAGTTTTTCTTGAACGGTTAACATATTTTTATCGCAAGTTAAACTTGTTGAGAATAAACTCCGGACCTACCCAACCTATTACAACTTCTCCGTCTGGGAAGATAAAAGCAGGGGTCCCGGTTACTCCTATTTTGTTAAACATAAAATCTATGTTTTTTTCTATTTTTTCTTTTCCTGAAGCACAAAGGTTAGCCCCTTTATATCCTTGGATAAGGTCTTGAAAACCTTTTTTATCACAGATAAGAGATATAGATTTATTTTTGGCCTCGGGATGTAAAGACTCTAAGGGTAAAAGTATGGTTTTGACCGTTATCTTCCCCTCTTTAGCCAGGTTTTCTAACACAGGTTCAGCACGTTTACAGACAGGACAGTCAGGGTCAGTAATAAAGTATACTACGTTAGGAGAGTTGCCATAGGTAAGGTCAACAAGCTTTTCTACCTCTGCTAATGTGTTTTTATCAAGCACTTTTTTGTTTAATTTTTCCATCTCTTCTCTGATGATATCTTTTTTTTGTGCTATGTCAATGATGTTCCCACTTATGATGTAATTTCCTTTTGCGTCAGTATAAAACAGAGCTTTATTAAACTCCGATATTTTAATCACTACTTTACATAACCCTGGAATCGGTGATTTTTCGATTTTTTCTATTTGAATTCCAGGCTGAAGGTTATCTAATTTTTTTTGGAATTCTTTTACTGTAGGACAACCGCCTGAACCTCCTAATCCTTTACTACATCCTACTAAAATAAAACTCAAGCTTAACATCAAGGGAACGAATTTTTTGGTCATGAGAACCCCCTGCTTAGTCTTTTAAATCTCTTTGATGATAAAGTTTTCTAAAGGTTGTCTGGAGGTCCTTTTACTTTGATCATCTGGATATCCTAAAGCGATAAAAGCTGCAAGTTCGTATTTCTCCTTAGGTAAGGAGAGGACCTCTTTTACTTTTTCTTCGTTTTTTAAGATTTCACCTAACCAACAGGCCCCAAGACCAGAGGCATGAGCTGCAAGCAGGATGTTTTGGATACAAGCCCCTGCAGATTGATGGTCTTTTATCTGGTGGTACATCCTGTCTTTATCTAAAAACACGCCAATTAAAACCGGAGCCTTTTTGATGATTTCATGATATCTGGTTAAGGCTGCCAGCTTTTGTTTAATTTCTTCAGACCAGACTATTACAAACCTCCAAGGTTGGTTATTTAACCCAGAAGGAGCCCATATACCTGCTTCTAACAGCTTATAAATTAATTTCTTGTCAGGTTTTTGGTCTAAATACTTTCTTATACTTCTTCTATCAAAAATAGCCTTAAATACTGCTTCTTTTAGCTTGTCTTTTTCCATAGCCTTCCTTTCCTGTGTTTATAAAATTTAAACTTACGATAACTTCCTTTCTGATGTTTTCAAGAAGATCTTTGTTATAAACAAAGGTTAAATCTGTAGGGATCCCTTTAAGTCTTGCTATAGTTCTTGTGGTTAAGATACCGATGTTTATCGCATCCATCAAGGCTTTATCATCATAAATAGCTCTGTCTGCCTTATGTGAGTAAGCAATACCCCAGGGGGGAATGATAGCCCCCATTGAGGTCATGGTAGTAATGATATAACCTCCTGTCCAGGCTCCCCCTTCGTCTGCCCCTACAGCTATAGCACCTACTACTTTTCCTTCGAGATAACTTGGTTCTCCGTAGGAGACCATGTTTTCAAGACAAGTCATGCGGTCTATCAGGTTTTTTAACTGCCCAGAAGGTGCAAACCAATAAATCGGGGTAGAAAAGATAATACCGTCTGCTTCATAGATTTTTTCTAAAATGATTTTTCCATAGTCTTCAAATATGCAAGGAAACTTACAGTTAGGCTCTTCGTCATGGATACATCCTATACAAGGTTTTATTTCTCCGTCGTAAACACTGACCAGCTCAGTTTTAGCTCCTTCTCTTTCTGCCCCTTTTAAGGCAGCAAGTAAAAGCTGAGCAGACCCACCGTTTTTGTGAGGCGAACCTAACACCCCTAAGACCTTCATACCGCTAAGGCCTCCCTCCAAAATTTAGGAAGACCAAAGGCTGAACGATGTATTTCATGAGAATAAAAGTATACATTTGGTAATTCTTTCCATTTTGGAATTTCTGGGTTAGGATAAGGGCATCTCATGATAAAAGCATTATCACTACCAAAGGATGGTACATTGCTTCTATAGCAAAACACCTCTTTTGCAGGATAAACGTTTATGAAGGTTTTATAAGTTTCTGTAAAAATGTTTTTCATCGTAAACGGAGTCCCACATTGTTGTACAACAACTCCTTTAGGACAAAGCTCATAAAGCATCTGATGAAATTTTACTCCAAACAGGGCATGAGAAAGCTCCTGCGTAATACCTGTGTCACTTATATCAGGGTCTGTAGAATCTATGATTACCAAATCAAAGGCCTTCCCCTCATCTAAATATTTTTGCACCATAACAAAAGCATCTTCTACTATCAGTTTAAGCCTTGGGTCCTTTGGATCTTCAGGTAAAAGCTCAGGGAAGTATTCTTCTACTAACTTAGGTATTTTAGGGTCTATGTCTACGATAACCACTTCTTCTATCTCTGGATATTTCAAAAGTTCTCTTGCTGCCCCGTAGTCTCCTCCACCACAAATTAAAACTTTCTTAATACTACCTTCAGGGGTGGATTGAACAGGGATATGTACCAAAGATTCATGGTAGATAAACTCGTCTCTTGAAGTAAACTGAAGGTTGTTGTTAATAAAAAGCATCCTACCCCAAAACTTGTTTTCTAAAATAAAAATATTTTGCATCCCTGATTCAGCATAAATAATAGTTCCTAAATAAGAATAAAGATAATCTATGTTTACAAATTCTCCAAAAAGTACCCTTACGCCTTTGGTTTCAGTGGGAAGGGCTTTACTCATAATATCTTTGACCATAGGAAACCCCTTTTAAGGATGTTTTAGAGAAGTTAATGGCTAATCCAAATTTTAAAACTTTTAAAAGGTTTGTCAACAAAGAATTAAAGCCCTAAGGTTTTTAGTTTTTCTATTAATTTTTTTTGCTCTTCAGTAAGAGCTTTTGGTATTTTAGGAACTAAAACCACATAAAGATCCCCTCGTTTTTCTCCAGTGATGGGGAGGCCTAACCCTTTGAGTCTTAGTTTAGCTCCAGGTTTGGTTAAAGGTGGAACTTTGGCTTTAACCTTTCTTCCTTCAGGGGTTTGGATTTCTACCTCATCGCCCAAGAAAAAACTGCTCACAGGAAGTTCTTTTTCTATGATAAGGTTACTGTCTTCAACCTTATAGCCTGAAGAAGGTATTATTTTTACTCTAAAAAGATATTCCTTTGTGGTTTTCCCTGATTTCTTTTTTACCCTAAGGATTTGTCCATCTTTTACATTTTGAGGTATTTTGATCTTTATGGTTTCATAAGTTCCTGGAAGAATAACTTCTTTTTCCCCACCTTTTATAATCTCATCGGTAGTAAGAGGAAGGTCTAATTGTATGGTTTCATAAACCTCGCCAAATGGGCTAAAGTCTTCTTCTCCTCCAAAGTGGGTTCCAAAGAGGTTGCTAAAAATGTCCCCTAAGTCAAAAATAAATGTTCTACCTCCCCTCTTGTTTTTCTTAAAAAATCCGCCTAAGTCAATTCCTATATCTCTAAAGATGGTCTCGAAATCGAAATCTCTAAAGATGTCTTCTTGCGTATATCTTCTCTGGAATTCTGTTGACCCATAAAGGTCATAAAGCTTTCTTTTTTCAGGGTCTGACAAAACTGCATAGGCTTCGTTTATTTCTTTAAACTTTTCCTCTGCTTCTTTGTTGCCTTTGTTTCTGTCAGGATGATATTTCATGGCCAGTTTACGATAGGCCTTTTTAATCTCTTCTTGCGTAGCATTTCTTGGAACTCCAAGGATCTCATAATAATCCTTAGACATAAACTTACCCTCCGGTTTCCTTTTTATACAAAAAGTTCTTTTTATACAAAAAAATAAGACTTTTTAAGGCAAAAATCAACAGAAAGAGTTGAAAAAGTAAAGCTTTATTCTGTAGGAGGGAGTCTTCTTTGAGAGGTAGGGTAGGGTAGGATGGTTGAAAGAGCTTTCATAGTTTCTTCGGATACCACAATTTGTTTAAAAACTTTGATCCCTGCTTCCTTTATAGCCTCTTTCCAAAAAAGGTCCCTTTCAAAATCTCTGCTTTCGTAGTCATATTCATAGTAGACTTCTTTGATTCCAGCAGAGGCGATTAATTTTAGACAAACATAACAAGGAGCAAGCGTACAGTAAAGACTGGCTCCTTCTACTGGAATTCCAAATCTTGCGGCCTGAGCGATCGCGTTAGCCTCAGCATGAGTAGCCCTACAGAAATTATATTTATCTATGTCTGGAATCCCCTTTTCTCTTCTAAAACAATAGGTAGGTCCTTTATCTGTACAATGCCAAGCCCCAGGCATGGGGCCGTTGTATCCGGTAGCTAAAATTCTTTTGTCTTTTACTATCACCGCGCCTGTAGGTCTGGAATTACATCCGGACCTTAGTGCAACCATCTTTGCTATAAGCATAAAATATTCATGCCAGCTTGGACGTTCCATAAGATCTTACCTCTTGTAAAAAGGGAACCTTTCGCAAATCTCTCTTATTTTTTGCCTTATCTCTTTACGCAATCCTTTTTTATCTGGATTTTTCAAAACAGCACACATGTAGTGAGCCACCTCTTCTACTTCTTTTTCCTTTAATCCTCTGGTAGTAATCGCTGGGGTTCCTATCCTGATCCCGCTGGTAATCCTTGGAGGACGTGGGTCAAAAGGTATAGCATTTTTGTTGACCGTAATACCTGCCTCTTCTAAAAGTTTTTCAGCCTCTGCACCGGTAAGGCCGTTTACCGAAACATCTACCAAAATCAAATGATTATCTGTACCACCAGTAACAATCCTAAAACCTTCAGCTTTAAACACTTCCGCTATAGTTTTAGCGTTTTTAACCACTTGTTGTTGGTAGGATTTAAACTCAGGCTCTAAGGCCTGTTTAAAACAAACAGCTTTAGCAGCTATTACGTTCATGTGAGGACCACCTTGTATACCTGGAAAAACCGTTTTATCTATGATTTTTGCAAACTTTTCTTTACAAAGAATAAATCCACCTCTTGGTCCTCTTAAGGTTTTATGGGTGGTTGAGGTCACAAAATCAGCATAAGGAAGGGGCGAAGGGTGGATACCTGCGGCTACTAAACCCGCGATATGCGCCATGTCTACCATCAAGAAAGCCCCTACTTCCTGGGCTATCTGATAGAAAGCTTCAAAGTCTATGGTTCTGGGATAAGCACTAGCTCCTGCCACTATGAGTTTAGGCCTATGTTCAAGGGCTAACCTTCTTACCTCTTCGTAGTCGATGGTTTCAGTTTCCCTTGATACACCATAATGAACGATTTTGTAAAGTTTCCCAGAAAAATTAACAGCAGCTCCGTGAGAAAGATGGCCTCCATGTGAGAGGTTCATCGAAAGTATGGTATCTCCAGGGTTTAATACAGCAAAATATACAGCCATGTTAGCCTGAGTACCAGAATGGGGTTGTACGTTAGCATGCTCAGCCCCAAAAAGCATCTTTACTCTCTCTATGGCAAGTTTTTCCACCTCATCTACATAAGTACACCCTCCGTAATAACGAGCCTCTGGATATCCCTCAGCATATTTGTTCATCAAATAAGAACCTTCTGCCTCCATGATAGCTTCATGGGCTAAGTTTTCAGAAGCTATCATCTCAAGCTGATATTCTTGTCTGTCTCTTTCTTTTTGTATTAGTTCCCAGATATCAGGGTCCACTGTTTTTAAAAATGACATTGTTTTTACCCCTCCCTTAAAAATCTATTTAGATAGGACAATTTTACCAGGTTTTTAAATTTCTTCTACCTGAAAAACACCTTCTTTTTGAGCCTGGTTAAATCGAGCTAAGTTTTTCCAGATTAAATAAGAAATAGAGGTATAGCCTAAGTTAAAAAATTCTAAGACCCAAAATTTAGGAGAAACCTTTATAGCTAAAAACAATAGTATTATCCCTACACCTATCGAGACCCAAAAGTTAATTTTAAAAAATTTTTCATAAAAACATGCATTTCTAAGCACAAAGGGGATGGTAAGAAGTTCTCTTACTACCTCAAAGGTTCGTTTTAAGTTATAATGGGATTTTCCATATATCCTTGGACGGTCAATTATAGGTATCTCACATACTTCTTCGTTTTTAATCCCAAAGAGAGCTGGTAAAAACCTGTGAAAACCATGGGGTATTTGATATTTTTTGGGTATAGGTGAAAGATAGGCCTTTAACGAGCATCCATTATCCCGTACTTTTAACCCTGTAAAAATACTAATTAACCAATTGGCTATTTTTGACGGAAGAACTCTTATCCAAAAATTTTCCTTTCTTTTTAACCTGAAACCAGTGACTACCTTATAACCTGTTTCTATCTTCTCTATTAGATCTACGATATACTTAGGGTCGTTTTGTCCGTCTCCGTCCATAGAAACGATAATATCTCCGGTAGCTTTTTGAAAGCCTGCAGTGAGACCCGCTGCTTCTCCACGGTTGCGATCCATGTTCAGTATTCTTAAAAAAGGATCTTTTTTTTTTAATTCTTTAAGGATTTCTAAAGTCCTGTCTGTGCTCCCGTCGTTTACAAAGATGATTTCGTATTGATACCCTTTAGCTTTAAGGGTTTCAAGAACAGTTTTAGCTTCTTGATAAACTATAGGAACGTTTCCTTCCTCGTTATGCACAGGTATAACAAGCGAAATCTTCATAAGCTATCCTTATTTCTGGAAAAATTCCCTTATACAGCTTATAACATAGTCTATTTCTTCATCAGTTAACTCAGGATACATAGGAATAGCAAGTGATTCTTTGGCTAGTCTTTCTGCTACAGGAAGGCTAAAAGATTTCTGATAGGTGATTTGATAACTTTTATGTAAGTGTAAAGGAATAGGATAATAATACCCTGTTCCTACACCTTTTTCTTTTAAAAAAGAGACTAACTCATCTCTAAAAGGAGTTCTTATTACATACCTATGATAAACACTTTGTTTGTATTCGGGGTCAAGGGGAGGTAAAATAAGGTTTTTAAGGTCAGAAAGCCCTTCGTGGTATTTTTTAGCTATCTCTCTTCTTTTCTCATTTTTTTTGTCTAAAGTTTTAAGTCTTGCATTAAGAATGACAGCCTGAAGTTCATCAAGTCTTGAGTTAAATCCAAAAAAATGAGAATGGTTTTTTTCTACCTGTCCATGCACCCTTAGAAACTTAAGTTTAAAAGCTAATTCATCATCGTTGGTAACTACAGCTCCTCCATCTCCTATACAGTTAAGGTTTTTAACAGGACCACAGCTAAAACACCCTACTTTCCCAAAAGTTCCTACTTTTTTACCTTTATAGGTTGCCCCATGAGCATGAGAAGCATCCTCTATAAGGATAACTCCATATTTTTCACAAAAATCAAGTATTTCATCCATCTCTGCAGGATGTCCATACATATGAACCAGTATCAAGGCCTTGGTTTTAGGGGTTAATTTAAGATAAAGGTCATTTAAATCGGGACCAAAGGTCTTAGGGTCTACTTCTACTAATACAGGTGTGGCTCCTACCCAGTGAATAACCTCTAAGTCTGCGATAAACGCATTGGCTTGAAGTAAAACCTCATCCCCTTTTCCAATACCACAAGCTATAAGAGCCATAAGTAAGGCCGTGCTTCCGCAACTACACCCAAAGGCATATTTCACCCCTAAATATTCAGCCCAATTTTTCTCAAACTCCTGCAAATACTTTCCGTTTAAAATCTGCATAGAACTAAAAACTTCTTCCCACCCCTGGTATACTTCTTGTCTTATCTCTTCCCAAGATCTTTTTAAGTCTAAAAGAGGAATTTTTTTCATCTTAAACCCCTTATGGAAATTTTTTCCCTAATTTACAAGCTATAGGTTCAAAAGGGAATTTTATTTCTTTTCCTGTTTCTGCTGATTCATAAAGACCGATGATAGCTTCTAATGAAGGTATGGCCTCTTCTCCAACCACCAACCAAGGATCTTTTTCAGAATTGCTAAAATATTTTATCGCAGACTTTAAGTAGGTGAAATGAGACCATCCTAAGGGATGGTCAGGATTTTTTTCAAAACCTGAGACAAAATCTTCTATGTTTTCTACCCCATCGATGGCTAAATGGTCTAATCTGTTCATAGCAAAACCACCGATCACAGCTGAACCTTTTTCTGCCAACACTACCAATTCAGCCTTTAAGTCTTTAGGACGAGAACATGTGGTAGCCTCAATCGTACCTAAGGCCCCGTTCTTAAATTTTAATACACCAACTAAAAGGTCTTCTGCTTCTATATTTACCAAGTAGGTCCCCATTTTAGCAAAAACACTCTCTATAGGACCTCCTAAGTAATAAAGCATGTCTACAAAATGACATCCTTGCTGAGCCAAAGCTCCTCCATCAAAGGCCCAAGTTCCTCTCCAGGCAGCAGAGTCATAATATCTTTGGTCTCTACTCCAGTAAAATTTAGCAGAAAATAAAACAGGAGTTCCTAAAAGATTTTTAGATAAAGCTTCTTTTAGCTTTTGTACAGGAAGGTTAGCCCGATTTTGAAAAATGGTAACCAGTTTAAGCTGTTTCTTTTGAGCTAGATTAACCAAACGTTCGGCATCTTTAAGGGTAAGAGCCAGAGGTTTTTCTACCAAAAGATGTTTCCCAAATTTTTCAAGAATAATCTCTCCTACTTCAGCATGCATGCCGGAAGGAAGACAAAGGTCTACTACTTCTATGTTTTCTTTGCTAAGCATTTCTTGATAATCGGTATATGGTTTAGCAGAAAGAGACTCAGCAAATTTTTTGGCTCTCTCTGGTACTACATCAGAGACCGCAACCACCTCTACTTCTTCTTGCAAAGCTTGATAGATCTTTAGATGCCTTTCTGCTGCCTTCCCACAGCCTACAATAGCCAATTTAACTTTCATCTTTTTCCTCACTTTAAAATAAATAAACCTATACTAAAATATACCTAAAAATTTTCTTGTAAAGGCATTATGAACTTAAAAACTCAAGTTTTTCTGGTTTTATTTCTTACGACACTTTCTTTTTTGGTCTTTTCCTTTTTTCAACCTCCTTCATCGTATCAAGAGTTAAGAAGAGCCATTTTAGTCAAAGAAACCGTAAAAGATTTTAAAATTTTTCAAACCTATAACGGAGAACCTTATTTTACAAAACCTCCGCTCTATACATGGATAGCTTCAGTTTGGAGTAAACCCTTTTCTTCTAACCCGGATAACCTGATTTTTGGTTTGAGATGTTTTTCGGTGGTTTGTTATATAATCTTATTTTTGCTATTTATAAAGTTCTTTAATAAAGATTGGCAGTCTGCCTTTTTTTCTTTAATCATGCTTTTAGCTAATCTGCGTTTTCTTTCTTTTTTCAACAGGGTAGATATAGAACCTTTGTTTGTTTTATTCTCTTTTTTGATGTTTTATTTTTCCTACCTTTATTTATTTGTGGCCCCTAAAAGGATTTATCAATATCTTTTTTATGTGTTTCTAACGGCAGGTGTTTTAACCAGAGGTCCTTTAAACTTTTTTTATCTTCCAGGGCTTCTTGTTTATGGTTTGTTAACCAAAGATAAAAAGGTTTTCAAACTTTTGTTAAATCCCTTGGGCTGGTTAATACTACTCATTCCTTCTTTAGGTTGGTATAGTTATGGATATGTAGCTTTTGGAAAAGAAATATTTAAAGAGTTTTTAGATACTGACGTTAAAACTCGTCTGCTTGATCAAGCTAGAGATCCTTGGTATTATTACTTTAAGCATCTCTTTCTTAATTTTTGGTTTTGTTTTATCTTCCTTTTCTATCTAATTTGGAAACAAAAAGCCTACCATAAAGAAAAAGCAAAGGAAATTTGGTACAAGCTTATACAAAACAAGGAAGTTTTTTTCTTGTCGACCGTGGCCATAATCCCTGTATTTTTGTTAAGTTTTACCGGGAAAAAGTTTGATAAATATCTCCTTTGGGTCTATCCTTTCTGGGCTATAATTTTCTCTAAAATTTTCGTTGAAAACTTCTCCATGTCTTTTCTTTTGGGTTTAAAAAAGTTTTTGTTAGGTTTAGTTTTGATAAACTTGATCTTTCTTGGAACGATAGCCTTCTACAATTCAAACCAGATTTCATATCAACTGCACGTCATCAAAAAAGAAATCATTCAAGGTAGGTTAGCCTTTTGGCAAAAGGAAAATCCTGTTATCATCTTTTATGCCTCATCTCCGGTTAAAGTTTTAACCACTGAAGAAGACCTATCAAACCTTTTAAACCAAGGATACAATATAATTTCTGAAGAAAAGATCCCTCAAGGGATATTGAAGAAAAACTTTGTAGACCCTTATAAGCACACGGTTTGGTATGTTTTTTCTCAAAATTAAGTTATTTATCGTAGATTTTAAACCCTTTCCAAAGGATTTTTAAGCGTTCCTTAATTTTCTTTTCAATTCCTCGGTCTGAAGGGAAGTAAAACTGTTTGTGCTTTATGTCCTCTGGTAAGTAAGATTGAAAAACAAAACCCTCTTTATAGTCATGGGCATATTTATAGTCTTTTCCATAACCTAAGTTTTTAAGGAGACGGGTAACAGGATTTCTTAGATGTAGAGGGACAGGTAGTTCCTTAGATCTGTCTATCTCTTCATAGCAATCATTTAAGGCGCGATAGACAGAGTTGCTTTTCGGAGCACTGGCCACATATATGGCTGCCTCTGCCAAAGCCAACTCCCCTTCAGGTTGGCCTAAAAACTCAAAGGCCTCTTTTGCCGCAACCGCTACCACCAAGGCCATAGGGTCGGCAAGCCCTACATCCTCAGCCGCACAAATTATAATCCTTCTTGCTATATAAAGAGGGTCTTCTCCAGATTTGAGCATCCTTGCAAGCCAATAAACAGTAGCATCTGGGTCGCTTCCGCGCATACTTTTATGAAATGCAGATATCAGATTATAATGTTCTTCTCCTGCTTTATCGTATTTTATAGGTTTAAAAAGAAGTTCTTCTTTTAAATCTTTTAGAGATAAAACCTTTTTCCCATAAGCCTTAGTTAGTTCTAATGATAACTCAAGTAAATTTAAGGCTGATCTTGCGTCTCCACCGCTTGCCTCAGCAATTTTTTCTAACACCTCAGGTTCTACGATTAATTCTTCTTTAGTCTCAGAAAGAACCCGCTCTAACCCTCTTTTAAGTATTAAAAGAATTTCGTCCTTAGAAAGAGGATTTAAAATAAAGGTTTTTACTCTGGAAAGAAGAGGAGGTATTAACTCAAACGATGGATTTTCAGTAGTTGCCCCTATGAGGAAGATGTCCCCCTTTTCTAGATAAGGCAAAAGAAAAGACTGTTGGGTTTTGTTAAACCTATGGATTTCGTCTATAAAAAGCAGGGTAGGTTTGTTTAGCCCTTTGAGCTGTTTAGCCTTAGATATGATGTCTTTTAGGTCTTTAACTGTAGTATCTACAGCGCTTACTACTATAAATTCTGCTTTCAAAGTTTGACCTACCAGAAAGGCCAAAGAGGTTTTGCCTACCCCGGGAGGTCCCCAAAGAATAAAAGAAAAAGGTTTACCCTGAGAGATTAAAATTTTTAATAAACCTTTTTCTCCTACCAGATGGGATTGACCTACAAAATCTTCCCAACTTTTTGGTTTTAATTTTTCTGCAAGAGGTGTATAATCAAAACCCATAAAACAATATTAAAATATTTTTTACTTTTTTCAAAAGACCTTAACAAATTTTTAAAAGATGATATAATAGTAAATCACCACTTGTTAAAGTTGTTTTTTTAGGCTTTTGTTTTTTAAGCCTCTTGACAAGAAGAGAAAAAGGGAGTATATAAAGGGCTTGTCATTTTAAATTTTAAAAGGTTGCAGAGGGAGGATATGCCTACAATCAACCAGTTAGTTAGATTAGGTAGAGAAAAAAAGGTTAAAAGGTCAAAGTCTCCTGCTTTGCAAGGATGCCCTCAAAAAAGAGGGGTTTGCGTTAGGGTTTATACAGTAACTCCTAAAAAACCAAACTCAGCTTTGAGAAAGGTGGCAAGGGTTCGTTTGACCAATGGAATTGAGATTACTGCTTATATTCCAGGTATAGGCCATAACCTTCAAGAGCACTCTGTGGTTCTTGTGAGAGGCGGACGTGTAAGAGACTTGCCTGGTGTTAGGTATAAGATTATAAGAGGTGCTTTGGATGCGGCTGGGGTTCAGAACAGGAAAAAATCTCGTTCTAAATATGGAACTCCAAGGCCTAAATAAAGTGAAAGAGGAGATTTGGTATGCCACGCAAAGGACCAGTGCCTAAAAGAGAGATTCCTCCAGATCCTAAGTATGGAAGTGTTTTGGTGGCTAAGTTTATAAATAATTTAATGAAAGATGGTAAAAAAAATGTAGCAAGAAAGATCTTTTATGAGGCTTTAGAAAGGTTGAGAGAAAAATCTGGTGGAGAAGATCCTTTAAAAATATTTGAAAAAGCTGTAGAGAATGTTAAACCTCTTATAGAAACCCGTAGTCGTAGGGTTGGGGGTGCTAACTATCAAGTTCCAGTAGAGGTGAGGCCAGAAAGACAGATTTCTTTGGCTATTAAATGGATAATCAATGCTGCGCGTGCTCGTAGTGAAAAGACCATGGTAGAAAGGTTGGCTAACGAGCTTTGGGACGCTTATAACGAAAGAGGAGCAGCCATTAAGAAAAGAGACGATACTCATCGTATGGCTGAGTCTAATAGGGTTTTTGCACATTATCGTTGGTAAATAGCTTTTCTGGTAATTTTTGATAGCCAATTTTAAGGTGAGTTATTTTATTTTTTTTTGAAAAATTTGAAAAATAAGATATAGGGTGAGGGAAATGACGCCTGAAGAGTTGAAAATATTGAAAACAACCAGAAATATAGGATTTGTAGCTCATATAGATGCTGGTAAAACTACCACTACTGAAAGAGTGCTTTATTACACTGGTAAGACCTACAAGATAGGTGAGGTTCATGAAGGAACCGCTACGATGGACTTTATGATCCAGGAACAGGAGAGGGGCATTACTATTACTTCTGCTTGTACTACCACTTTCTGGAGAGGTCATAGGATAAACATTATTGATACTCCTGGGCACGTAGATTTTACTATAGAGGTTGAAAGAAGTTTAAGAGTTCTTGACGGTGCGGTGGTTATTTTTTGTGCTGTAGGTGGGGTTCAACCTCAGTCTGAAACTGTTTGGAGGCAGGCAAACAAATATAAAGTTCCTCGGATAGCATTTATAAATAAGATGGACAGGCTTGGTGCTAATTTTGAAGGTGTGATCGAACAGATTAAACAAAAGCTTGGGGCTAACCCTCTTCCTTTGCAAATACCTATTGGTGCTGAAGATAGTTTTGTAGGTGTGGTTGATTTGATAGAGATGAAAGCTATTATTTGGGAAGAGGAAACTTTGGGAGCAAAATATCATTATGAGGAAATTCCGTCCTCTTTAAAGGATAAGGCTGAGGAATACAGGATTAAAATGCTTGAAGCTTTAGCTGATATAAACGATGAAATCATGGAAAAATACTTGGAAGGTAAGGAGATTAGTGCAGAGGAGATTAGAAAGGCAGTAAGAGAGGCTACTATCAATTTTAAAGCTGTCCCAGTTTTGTGTGGCTCAGCTTTTAAAAATAAAGGGATTCAGCCTCTTCTTGATGCTATTATAGATTATTTACCATCTCCTATAGATATCCCTTCTGTAAAGGGTGTTAATCCAAATACCGGCGAGGTTGAGGAAAGGCCTACAGACCCTGATGCACCTCTTTCTGCTTTAGCTTTTAAGATTATGACAGATCCTTATATAGGGACTCTTACCTTTCTTAGGATTTATTCAGGGAGACTTGAGAGTGGTATGTCTGTTTATAATTCTACTAAACGAAAAAAGGAAAGAATAGGGCGTTTAGTAAGAATGCATGCTAACCAGAGAGAAGAAATCTCTGGGGCGTTTGCAGGAGATATTGTAGCTGCAATAGGATTAAGGGTTACCACTACAGGTGATACTTTATGTGATGAAGTTCATCCTATAGAGCTTGAGAAATTAGAAATTCCTGAACCAGTTATTTCGGTAGCTGTAGAGCCTAAGACCAAGGCTGACCAAGAAAAGCTTTCCATTGCTCTTCAGAAACTTGCCATAGAAGATCCTTCCTTTAGGGTTACGGTTAACCATGAGACAGGACAAACTCTTATCTGGGGTATGGGAGAGCTTCATTTAGAGATTATCGTAGATAGATTGATCAGAGAATTTAAGGTAGGGGTTAACGTTGGAAGGCCAGAGGTAGCTTATAAAGAAACCATAACTGCTGTCTCGGAGGCAGAAGGCAAATATATAAGGCAAACTGGTGGTAGGGGTCAATATGGACATGTTAAGCTTATAGTTGAACCAAACCCTGGTAAAGGTTTTGAGTTTGTTTCTGAGATAGTTGGTGGTGTTATCCCTAAGGAATTTATACCTGCGGTAGAAAGAGGTGTAAGAGAGGCTACAAACGAAGGGGTTTTGGCAGGTTATCCAGTAATAGATGTTAAAGTAAGGCTGGTTGATGGAAGTTATCATGAGGTAGACTCTTCAGACCTTGCTTTTGCTATAGCTGGTTCTATGGCATTTAAGGAAGCCTGTAAAAAGGCAAATCCGGTGTTACTTGAGCCTATCATGAAAGTTGAAATATCTGTTCCTGAAGAGTACTTGGGAGAGGTTTTGGGAGATATTTCTTCCCGGAGAGGAAGGGTTGAAGGGATGGATTTAAGAGGAAATGTTCGTATAATTAACGCCTTTGTGCCGTTGGGAGAAATGTTTGGTTATGCAACTACTTTAAGGTCTTTAACTCAAGGTAGAGGGACCTTTATTATGCAATTTTCTCATTATGAGAAGGTTCCAGGGAATTTAGCAGAACAGATTATCAAGAAAGCAAAAGGAAGTTAGAAATTTTTAGGATAGGAGGAAGGGAAGATGGCTAAGCAAAAGTTTGAGAGGAAGAAGCCGCATTTAAACGTGGGGACGATTGGGCACATAGACCATGGTAAGACCACATTAACCAGTGCTATAACAAGGGTATTGTCTACGAAGGGATATGCGCAGTGGATTCCTTTTGATCAGATAGACAAAGCACCTGAGGAGAAGGCAAGGGGTATAACGATTCAGCTTGCCCATGTTGAGTATGAGAGTGATAAGAGGCACTATGCCCATATAGACTGTCCTGGGCACGCAGACTACATAAAGAACATGATAACTGGTGCGGCGCAGATGGATGGATCTATATTGGTTGTGGCAGCTACCGATGGTCCAATGCCTCAGACAAGGGAGCATGTATTGCTTGCAAGGCAGGTTAACGTTCCAGCGATGGTGGTATTTATGAACAAGGTAGACATGGTAGATGATGCAGAGTTATTGGATTTGGTGGAGTTAGAGGTTAGGGAGTTACTTAGCAAGTATGGATTTCCAGGGGATGAGGTACCGGTGATTAGGGGTAGTGCGTTGAAGGCGCTTGAGTGTGGATGTGGTAAGGAGGAATGTGAGTGGTGTGGTAGGATATGGGAGTTGATGAAGGCGATGGATGAATATATACCTGAGCCTGTTAGGGATGTGGATAAGCCGTTTTTGATGCCTATAGAGGACGTGTTTAGTATATCTGGAAGAGGTACGGTGGTAACAGGTAAGGTGGAGAGGGGTGTGCTTAGGCCTGGAGAGGAGGTAGAGATAGTAGGACTTAGGCCTACGATAAAGACGGTAGCGACTAGTTTGGAGATGTTTAGGAAGATATTGGATGAGGCGTTGCCAGGAGATAATATAGGGGTGTTGTTGAGAGGAGTGGGTAAGGATGAGGTAGAGAGGGGTCAGGTTTTGGCGAAGCCTGGTACTATTAAGCCACATACTAAGTTTAAGGCAGAGGTATATGTGTTGAAGAAGGAGGAGGGGGGAAGGCATACACCGTTTTTTAATGGTTATAGGCCTCAGTTTTATTTTAGGACAACGGATGTGACAGGAGTGGTTAAGTTACCGGATGGGGTTGAGATGGTGATGCCAGGAGACAATGTGGAGTTAGAGGTTGAGTTGATCAAGCCTGTTGCGTTGGAAGAGGGTTTGAGGTTTGCGATTAGAGAAGGTGGAAGGACTGTTGGTGCTGGTGTAGTAACTAAAATAATAGAATAAGGGAGTGTGAGGTTTAGAAGATGATACCCACACAGAAGATAAGAATAAAATTAAAAAGTTTTGATCACAGAATTTTAGATAAATCAGTGGCTAGCATAGTGTCTACAGCCAAGGAGACAGGGGCTAAAGTAGTAGGCCCTATACCTTTACCTACTAAAATAAGTAGATGGACTGTGTTGAGATCTCCGCATATTGACAAAAACTCTCGAGAACAGTTTGAGATGCGAATCCATAAGAGGCTTATCGAGATTTTAGAGCCCACACAGCAAACCATCGATGCGTTGATGCAGTTGGAGTTACCTGCTGGTGTGGAAGTTGAAATAAAGGTGTAAGGGGAGTGTTAACCATGAAGGTTGAAGGTTTAATAGGTAAAAAATTAGGGATGACTAGAGTTTTTGATGCCGATGGTAATGTGGTGCCTGTAACGGTACTTCAGGTGGGACCTTGCACAGTAGTTCAGGTTAAAACAGAAGAAAAAGATGGTTATAACGCAGTTCAGTTAGGATTTGACCCGAAGAAACTAACTAAGTTTACCTTACCTATGATAGGACATTTTTTAAAAGCGGGTTTAGATACAGGTTTTTATATTTTGAAGGAGTTTAAAGTTGAAAATCCTCAAGAGTTTGTGCCTGGACAGGTTTTAACCTTATCTGATTTAGGTTTGGAAAAAGGTATAAAGGTGGATGTGACCGGAATTACCAAGGGAAGAGGTTTTACTGGAACGATAAAGAGATGGAATTTTCAACGTCAACCTATGAGTCATGGTGCTAAAAAGGTTCATCGTAAAAGAGGTTCAAGTGGTGCCAATACTTTTCCAGGAAGGGTAATCAAAGGGAAAAAAATGGCAGGTCATTATGGAGCTGAAAGAGTTACGATAAAAAATCTAACTGTGGTTGATATAGATCCTGAGAAAAACCTTCTTTTAGTAAAGGGTGGTGTTCCTGGCTGGAACAACGGATATGTAATGGTTTATTTTAAATAAAGGGGAGTAAAAAGATGGAGGCTATAAAAGCTAAAGTAATTGACGCCAGTGCTAAGATAGTAGGAGAGATGGAGCTTCCTCTTGATATTTATGGTGTTTATCCTAAGGAAGGAATTTTGCATGAGATAGTAAGATGGCAAATGGCGAGATGGAGGGCTGGTACAGCTTGTACTAAGACAAGAGGAGAGGTAAGAGGAGGAGGAAGGAAACCTTGGCCTCAAAAACATACTGGAAGGGCACGTCAAGGTTCTATCAGAGCTCCTCAGTGGGTTGGTGGTGGTGTAGTGCACGGTCCTAAACCGAGAAGTTATGAATTTAAGTTAAACAAGAAGGTTAGAAGATTAGGTTTGAAAATGGCTCTTTCTTCAAGGGCTCTAACGAATAAACTTTTTGTGGCAGAAGGTTTTCCTGTGGTTGAAAAACCTAAAACTAAGCTCCTTAAGTCTTATTTAGACACGTTAGGGATTAATGAGGCACTTATTATAGTTCCTGAGAGGAATTTAGTATTAGAGAAAAGTGCTTCCAATCTTCCTAAAGTTAAGGTGTTGGCTGTTGAAGGATTAAACGTTTATGATATTTTAAATCACGAAAATTTAATAATTTCAAAGGAAGCTTTAGATAAAATAGAGGAACGTTTAAGGAGATAAAAGATGAAGGACCCAAGAAAGATTATTTTAGCTCCTATCATTACTGAAAAATCTATGCTTTTAAAGGAAAAAAATAATCAAGTTTCTTTTTGGGTAGACCCAGCGGCTAATAAGATAGAAATCAAGCAGGCAGTAGAAAAACTGTTTAATGTAAAGGTCCTAGACGTGCAAACGATAAGGGTAAAAGGGAAACCTAAAGGTGGATATAGAAATCCTGGAAAAACATCCTTAAGAAAAAAGGCTATAGTCAGGCTTCAGCCTGGACAGACTATAGAATTTTTTGAAACCATATAAGAGGTGATAAGAGATGCCTATAAAGAAGTGCAAACCTACCTCTCCTGGTAGAAGGTTTCAGACCTATTTGGTTAATCCAGAACTTACCAAAAAAGAACCAGAAAAGTCTCTGGTTGAGCCTTTAAAGAAATCAGGTGGTAGGAATAATTATGGAAGGATTACCATAAGGTTTAGAGGAGGAGGACATAAAAGGCTTTATCGTATCATAGATTTTAAAAGAGATAAAGATAATATACCAGCTAAGGTAATAGCTTTGGAATATGACCCTAATAGATCTGCTAATATAGCTTTGTTGCAGTATGCAGACGGAGAAAAGAGATATATCATTGCTCCTGTGGGTCTTAAAGTAGGTGATGTGGTGATGTCTGGGGAAAGTGTAGAGATTAAAGTGGGGAATGCTTTACCTCTTAAGAATATCCCTGTAGGTACCATGGTACATAATGTAGAACTTAGGCCTAAAAAGGGTGGACAATTGGCCAGAAGTGCTGGAGCTTTCGCTCAAGTTCTTGGTAAAGAAGGTGATTATGTGATTTTAAGGTTACCTTCTGGTGAGATAAGAAAAGTTCATGGTAATTGTAGGGCTACTATTGGACAAGTAGGTAATCTGGAATGGGAAAATGTTATTCTTGGTAAAGCTGGAAGGTCTAGATGGCTTGGTAGAAGACCTCATGTTCGTGGTGTAGCTATGAACCCAGTAGACCATCCTCTTGGAGGAGGAGAGGGAAGGTCTCATGGTGGAAGACATCCTTGTTCTCCTTGGGGATGGTTATGTAAAGGACGTAAAACACGTAAGAAAAAACCTTCTGATAAGTTTATAATTAGAAGAAGAAAGGGGTAATTAGTTAGGGGGTGCTTTAAATGCCTAGGTCTAAGAAAAAAGGTCCTTTTGTGGACGAACATTTATTAAAAAAAGTTTTGGCAGCAAGAGAAACAGGAGATAAAAAACCTATAAAGACTTGGAGTAGAAGGTCTACTATTATTCCTGAGATGGTAGGGTTGACCTTTGCGGTTCATAATGGACATAAATTTATACCTGTTTATGTAACAGAAAACATGGTTGGACATAAGTTGGGTGAGTTTGCTCCTACCAGAACTTATAAAGGACATCCTGCAGATAAAGGAAAAGTAAAGGGAGTAAAGAAGAAATAAAAAGGAGATGGATATGAAAGCTCGAGCTACTGCTAAATATGTTTTGATTTCTCCTTATAAAGCAAGGTTGGTGGTAGATTTAATAAGAGGGAAGAGGGTAGATGAGGCTTTAAATATTTTAGCTTTTACTCCTAAAAAAGCAGCTAGGATTGTTAAGAAAGTTTTAGAGAGTGCTATAGCTAATGCAGAAAACAACTATGGTATGGATGTGGATAAGCTTTATGTGGCAGAGGCTTACGTAAATGAAGGCCCTCGTCTTAAGAGGATTTGGCCAAGAGCATGGGGAAGGGCAAGTAGAATCTTAAGAAGGATGAGCCATATTACGGTGGTGGTAGAAGAAAGAGAAGAAAAAAGTAAAAAGAGGAGGTAAGCCTTGGGGCAGAAAGTTAATCCTATCGGATTGAGAATTGGGATTACCAGAACTTGGGATTCTCGTTGGTTTGCTAAACCTTCAGAATTTCCTAAATATGTATATGAGGATTATTTAATAAGAAAATTCTTAAAAGAGAAATATTTTCATGCTGGAATATCTAAGATCGAGATAGAGAGAGCTGCTAACAAGGTTAGGGTGATTATTTATTCAGCTCGTCCAGGAATAGTTATAGGTAAGAAAGGAGCTGAGATAGAAAAGATAAAGAATGAACTAGGGAAGTTGATTAAAGAAAGAGAGTTTGAAGTTTTGGTAAATGAAGTTAGAAGACCAGAGCTTGAGGCTCAGTTAGTAGCAGAAAATATAGCTACTCAAATAGAAAGAAGGGTTTCTTTTAGAAGGGCGATGAAAAGGGCAGTATCTTTGGTAATGCGTTTTGGGGCTCAGGGAGTTAAGGTTCAGTGCTCTGGAAGACTTGGAGGCGCTGAAATAGCGAGAAGTGAATGGTATAGGGTTGGAAGAGTTCCTCTTTCTACTTTAAGGGCTGATATAGACTACGGGTTTGCTACCGCAGTAACCAAATATGGAAGTATAGGGGTAAAGGTTTGGATTTTTAAAGGAGAGGTTTTACCTGAAAAAGAAGGACAAGAAAGATTAGTTATCTAAAAATTAAAGGGGTGAGAAAATATGTTGCTCCAACCAAAAAAGACTAAATACAGGAAGCAACAAAAAGGAAGGGTTAGAGGAAAAGCTACCAGTGGGCATACGGTTGAGTTTGGAGAATACGGCTTAAAGGTACTCGAAGGTGGTTGGTTGACTGCAAGACAGATAGAGGCAGGACGTGTAGCTATCGTTAGGGTAGCCAAAAAGGGAGCTAAGGTTTGGATCAGGGTTTTTCCAGACAAACCGGTTACCAAGAAACCTGCAGAAACTCGTATGGGAAAGGGTAAGGGAGCTGTTGAAGAGTGGGTAGCTGTGGTGAAGCCAGGTAAGATTATCTATGAGATCGCAGGAGTTCCGGAAGAAGTGGCTAAAGAAGCTTTAAGGCTGGCTGCCAGTAAGATGCCTTTTAAATGTAAAATAGTTAGTAGGGAGGAGTTTTAATGAAGGCTCGTGATTTGAGGGAGTTGTCCATCCCTGAGTTAAAAGAAAAGTTAGCAAGTTTAAGGGAAGAGCTTTTTAATCTCAGGTTTCAGAAAACTGTTTATAAACTTGAAAATCCTATGAGAATTAGACAGGTTAAAAGAGATATTGCCAGAGTTTTGACGGTTATAAGAGAAAAAGAACTTAACATACGATAGGGTGAGGATGGATATGGGTAGAAGAAAAACTTTTATAGGGACAGTAGTTAGTGATAAGATGGATAAGACTGTAGTAGTGATGGTAGAGACTTTGGTAAAGCATCCCCTTTACGGGAAATACATCAAAAGAAGAAAAAAATATATGGCCCATGATGAAAATAATGAATGTAAGATAGGTGATAAGGTTTTAATCGAAGAGACAAGACCTCTTTCTCGTAGAAAAAGATGGAGGGTAAGAGAGATCATAGAGAAGGCCAAAGTGTTAGAGGTTAAAGAGGATTTAGAAGGGGGTGAATAAGAATGATTCAGCAGCAGACTTATTTAAACGTAGCTGATAATTCTGGGGCTAAAAAGATAATGTGTATTAGGGTTTTAGGTGGCTCTCATAGAAAATATGGAAGTGTAGGTGATATTATAGTTGCTTCAGTAAAAGAAGCTATTCCTAATTCAAAAGTGAAAGAGGGTGATGTAGTTAAAGCGGTAATTGTTAGAACCAAAAAAGAAGTTGCTAGACCAGACGGAACTCACATAAGATTTGATGAAAACGCAGCTGTTTTAATCAATCAGTATAAAGAGCCGATAGGAACTCGTATTTTCGGACCTGTAGCTAGGGAGCTTAGGGCTAAAGGTTTTATGAAAATCATTTCTTTAGCCCCTGAAGTTATATAAAAGGAGTTTGACCATGATAAAGCGCGGGATAAATAAAAAAGCACCTAAACCTCATGAAGTTAAATTACACATAAGAAAAAACGATATGGTAGTAGTTATAGCAGGTAAAGATAAAGGAAAAATAGGAAAAGTTTTAAAGGTATTCCCCAGGAAAGGAAGGGCTGTAGTTGAAGGGGTTAATTTAGTTAAAAGACACATGAAGCCAACTCCTTACAGCAGTGGGGGCATAATTGAAAAACCGGCACCTATACATATTTCTAATTTGATGGTGTATTGTCCTAAATGTAAGAGGGGTGTAAAGATAGGTAGGAAGTTTTTAGAAGATGGAACTAAGGTTAGATTTTGTAAAAAATGTGGAGAAATTATCGAGGTGAAGGAGTAAAACATGAGCTGGTTAAAAGAGTATTACAAAAATGAAGTGATCCCAAGATTAAGGGAAAGGTTTGGGTATAAAAACATACACCAAGTGCCTAAATTAGAAAAAATAAGTGTTAATATGGGGTTAAACGAGGCGGTGACTAACCCTAAGGTTATAGACCAGGCTATGGTAGAGTTAGCCCAAATTACTGGGCAAAAGCCTAAAATATGTAGGGCGAGAAAGTCTATAGCAGGGTTTAAGCTAAGAAAAGGTATGCCTATTGGGGTTATGGTAACCTTGAGAGGAGACAGGATGTATGATTTTCTTACCAGACTTATTAACATTGCTTTGCCCAGAACTAAAGATTTTAAAGGTCTTCCTAAGTCTGGTTTTGATGGAAGAGGGAATTATACTTTTGGTATAACCGACCATACGATTTTTCCTGAGATAGACACCAGTAAAGTAGAAAAGATTAAAGGGTTAAGTGTAACCATTGTTACCACAGCCAAAACTGATGAAGAGGCATATGCGTTATTAAAAGAGTTAGGAATGCCATTTAGGGGGTAAATTTATATGCCAAGAAAAGCTCAACGAGAAAAAGCAAAAAGGAAGCCCAAGTTTCAGGTCCGTCACAGAAATAGATGTTCTATTTGTGGACGTGCGAGGGCATATATAAGAAGATTTGGTCTTTGCAGGATGTGTTTTAGAAAATTGGCTTCAGAAGGTAAAATCCCTGGGATTAGGAAAGCTAGTTGGTAAGGAGGAAAGAGGCATGATGACAGACCCTATAGCAGATATGTTGATTAGGATAAAAAATGCTCTTCAAGCTAGACATAAAACAGTGGTAATTCCTGCTTCTAAGATTAAACTTGCGATAGTTAAAATATTGAAAGACGAAGGGTATATAGAAGATTTTATTTATCATGATGAAAAACCTCAGGGTAAGATAGAGATTATTTTAAAGTATGACGAGTTTAAAAGACCGGTTATTTCTGGTATAAAAAGGATAAGTAAACCTGGGAGAAGAATATATAGAGGATATAAGGATCTACCGAAAGTATTGGATGGGCTTGGAATTGCTATAGTTTCTACTTCTAAAGGTATTATGACAGATCATGAGGCAAGACGCCTTAAGGTAGGCGGTGAAGTTATTTGTGAAATTTGGTAAAGGGGTGACTGGTTATGGGAGAAGTTTCTCGTGTAGGAAGAAAATCAATAAAGATTCCTAATGGAGTAAAGTTTTATTTAAAAGAAGATGGTTTTATGGTAGTTGAAGGACCTAAGGGAAAGATTGAAAAAAAGCTTCCTCCGTTAGTTAAGGTGGTAGTAGAGGGAGATACTATAGTAGTGCAACAGGATGAGGTAAGAAAAAAATTAAAAAATAAGGCCAAAGCCTTTCAAGGATTAACCAGGGCTTTGATCAACAATATGGTAATAGGGGTTACCCAAGGTTTTCAGAAAGTTTTAGACATCGTAGGGTTAGGATATAAAGCTGAGGTAAAGGGAGATGAGATAGTTTTTAGTTTAGGATATTCTCATCCGATAAATTTTAAGCTTCCTAAAGGGATTACAGCAAAAGTAGAAAGGGGTACAGGAGACGTACAGGTTAGGTTAACTTTAGAAGGAATAGATAAAGAGCTGTTAGGTCAAGTGGCTGCAAACATTAGAAAGTTAAGACCACCTGAGCCATATAAAGGAAAAGGGATTAGGTATGCTGATGAGGTTATTTACAGAAAGGCTGGTAAATCTGGTAAAGGTGCTAAGAAGTAAAATTTGGAAGGAGAGGTAATCTATGGCAGAGTTAAGAAAAAGAGAAAAAAAGGTTGAAGCAAGGTTAAGAAGAAAGAAGAGAATAAGGAAAAAGATCTTTGGTACTCCTGAAAGACCGAGACTTTGTGTATATAAAAGTTTAAAACATATTTATGCCCAAATCATAGACGATGTGACAGGACATACTTTGGTAGCAGCTTCCTCTCTTTCTCCAGAGATAAGAGAAAAAATTGCTGAGCTTAGATCTCAGGGGGGGAAAATAGAAGTAGCTAAAGCAGTAGGAGAACTTATAGCTAAAAAGGCCTTAGAAAAAGGAATTACCAAGGTGGTTTTTGACAGAGGTGGTTTTAAATACCACGGAAGAATTAAAGCCCTTGCTGATGCAGCCAGAGCTGCAGGCTTACAATTTTAAAAGGAGGTAAGGCTTTGGTTAGAGGTACCGAAGAATTTGTAGAAAAAATAATACAGATAAGTCGTGTCACTAAGGTAACTAAGGGTGGTAAAAAACTTAGGTTTTCAGCTTTGGTGGTAGTTGGAGACGGAAAAGGTAGGGTAGGATATGGACTAGGAAAGGCCCCTGAGGTGCCTGATGCCATCAGGAAGGCTATAGAAAAAGCCAAAAAAAGTTTGATACAAGTTCCTATCACAGGAGGAACTATCCCTCATTCTATCATGGCCAAGTTTGGGGCAAGTAATATTCTTTTAAAACCTGCTAAACCAGGTACAGGAGTTATTGCAGGTGGTACGGTCCGTGCTATTATGGATGCAGCAGGTATTACTGATGTAGTTACTAAATGTATAGGAAGTAGTAACCCTCATAATTTAGTTAAAGCTACTTTTAAAGCGCTTTCACAACTTCAAAGTTTAGATTATGTAGCTAAGAAAAGAGGAAAAACTGTAGAAGACCTAAAGAGGGAGATGAGGGTATGAAAAAACTTAAGATAACTTTAGTTAGAAGTAGGTACGGAAGGACACCTAATCAAAGAGAAAATTTAAAAGGTTTAGGTTTAAAAAAGATAGGACAGACTGTTATAAGAGAAGATACCCCCATGATAAGGGGTATGATAAGAAAAGTAAGTCATTTAGTTAAGGTGGAGGAAATCGATGGATAAGGTTATAACTTTAGAAAAATTAAAACCTTTTGCTGGTTCAAAACATAGAGAAAAAAGAGTGGGGAGAGGCCATGGTTCTGGCCATGGTAAGACTTCTTGTAGGGGACATAAAGGGCAGAAGGCTCGTGAAGGGTTAGATATTCGTCCTTGGTTTGAGGGTGGTCAGACTCCTTTAATCAGAAGAGTTCCTAAGAGAGGTTTTAATAACATATTTAAAAAAGAGTACAAAGTGGTAAATGTAAAAGATTTAGCAGAAAGATTTGAGGCTAACGCAGTAGTAGATTTAGAGAGTTTAAAATTAAAGGGTTTGCTAAAAGGAAAGGATAAGTTGGTTAAACTTTTGGGTGACGGGGAGATAGATAAACCATTAATAGTGAAAGTCCATGCAGTTTCTAAAACCGCTAAAGAAAAGATCGAAAAGGCAGGCGGTAAAGTAGAGATAGTTAAGGTATAGTTATTGGAGACAAGCGGTAGTGAACGGAAGAGAAAATCTTTTAAGTTTAGCTAATATTCCTGAGTTAAAAAGGAGACTTTTTTATCTCTTTTTAGGTTTAGCTATTTATAGATTTTCTATCCATATACCTACTCCTGGTATTAATGGCGAGGCGTTCTTAAGTCTTTTCCAGCACGCAAGTGGAACAATTTTTGGTTTTATGGATATTTTTTCTGGAGGTGCTTTAAGAAGATTTTCTATTTGTGCTCTTGGTGTTATGCCTTATATTAGCGCTTCAATCATTTTGCAACTTATGACTGTGGTTTATCCTACGATAAAAGAACTTTATAAAGAAGGCCCAGAAGGAAAAAGAAAGATAGCTTATTATACCAGGTATTTAACAGTTCTTATATGTTTGATACAAGGATTTGGTATAGCTATAGGTTTGGAACGAATGACGGCTCCTAACGGTGTTCCTATTGTTTCTGACCCAGGATGGACTTTTAGGATAATTACCACTGTTAGTTTGACAGCTGGAACGATGTTTTTGGTATGGTTAGGTGAACAGATGACGGAGCATGGGATCGGAAATGGAATTTCTATGATCATATTTTCAGGTATTGTAGCCGGTATTTTCCCAGCTATCTCAAGGACGATAAAGTTTGTACAAACAGGTGAGTTTTCGGTATTTTATCTTCTTTTAATTTTAGTATTGTTAATAGGAATTTTGGCTTTTACTTGTTTTATGGAGATGTCTCAGAGAAGGATCCCTATCCATTATGCAAGAAGACAAGTAGGAAGACAAGTGGTAGGTGGTCAAACAAGTTATTTACCTTTAAAAATAAATACTGCAGGGGTTATTCCTCCTATTTTTGCTTCTGCGATTTTAATGTTTCCTGCTACATTAGCAAGTTTTGTTCCCATTTCTGTGTTTAAACAGATAAGTGAATTTTTAAGGCCTGGTGCTATCCTTTATGAGACTATTTTCGCTGCTTTGATCGTCTTCTTTTGCTATTTTTATACTGCAGTAGTCTTTAATCCTAAAGAGGTGGCTGAGAATCTTAAGAAATGGGGTGGTTTTATTCCAGGAATAAGACCAGGTAAAGCTACTGAGGAATTTTTAGACAAGGTGCTTAACAGGATCACGTTTATAGGTGCGCTTTATGTAGCTTTTATTTGTGTTATCCCCAGTTTTTTTATTACTAAACTAAACCTTCCTTTTTATTTTGGAGGTACCTCTTTGCTGATCGTAGTAGGAGTAGCTTTAGATATTATGGGACAGATAGAGGCTCATCTTATTTCCAGGCAGTATGAAAGTTTTATCAAACAAAGCAAATTAAAAATTAAATAAGGGGGTGGGGGTATGAATATAGTGTTTTTAGGACCACCAGGAGCGGGTAAGGGAACTCAGGCTAAGATTTTAGTAGAAAAGTATGGGATTCCTCAAATCTCTACAGGAGATATGTTAAGAGAACATGTAGGTAAAGGTACAGAGTTAGGGTTAAAAGCTAAGGAATATATGGAAAAAGGGCAGCTTGTTCCTGATGAGATTATCCTTGGGATGGTTAAAGAACGTCTCAGTCAACCTGATGCTCAAAAAGGATTTATTTTAGATGGATTTCCAAGAACGGTTGCTCAAGCAGAAGCTTTAGATAAAATGTTAGAAGAAATGGGAAGAAAGCTTGATGTAGCTTTAGCTTTGATCGTTCCTGACGAAGAACTTGTTCTTAGGCTTACCGGCAGAAGAACTTGTAAAAATTGTGGAATGATGTATCATATAAAATTTAAACCTCCCAAAGTTGAAGGAAAATGTGATGCTTGTGGAGGAGAGCTTTATCAAAGACCAGACGATAATGAAGAGACTGTAAGAAACAGGTTAAAGGTTTATCATGAGTCTACAGCTCCTCTTATCGAGTATTATAAAAATAAAGGCATTTTAGCTGAGATCGACGGAAGTAAGAGTATAGAAGAGATAACTCAACAAATTATAAATATTTTAGAGAAGAAGTAAAGTTGTATAATTCTTATTTTAAAAAACGAGCGATACTTAAGACTCAGGCAGAGATAGAAATTTTACGTAAAGCTAATGCTATAGTAATGGAGATTCTTCTTAGGCTGAAAGAGGAAGTAAAGCCTGGAGTTAGTGCTTGGGAGTTTGAGGAGTTAGCTTTAAGTCTTTGTGAAAAGAAAGGAGTAAAACCGGCTTTTAAAGGGTATAGGGGGTATCCTTATGCCCTTTGTGTATCTATAAACGAAGAGATAGTACATGGTATGCCTAAGAAAGAAAAGGTTTTAAAGGAAGGAGATTTGGTGAGTTTTGATTTTGGTGTAGTTTATGAAGGTTATGTAGGGGATGCTGCTTTGACTGTTGGTGTAGGGAAGATTTCAGAAAAAGCAGAAAGGTTGATGAAGGTTACAGAAGAAGCCCTTTATAAGGGTATTGAAAAAGCTTATTTTGGTAATAAAATAGGAGACATCTCTTTTGCTATTCAATCCCATGTAGAAAAGCATGGGTTTAATGTTATAAAAGAGTTTGTAGGGCATGGAGTAGGAAGAAGTTTGCATGAGCCTCCAGAGGTCCCTAATTGGGGAAGGCCAGGAAGGGGGCCAAAAATTGAGATAGGTATGGTTTTAGCGATAGAGCCTATGGTCTCTGCAGGAGATCCTAGAGTAGAGATTTTAGTGGATGGTTGGACTGCGGTAACTAAAGACAGAAGTTTGGCAGCCCATTTTGAGCATTCAATAGCTATAACTCCTAAGGGACCAGAAATTTTATCAAGGGTGTAAGTTATGCCAAAAGATGACGTAATCCTTTTAGAAGGAAAGGTAATAGAACCTCTTCCTAATGCTATGTTTAGGGTTGAGTTAGAAACAGGTAATAAAGTTCTGGCTCATATTTCTGGAAAGATGAGGATGCATTATATTAGAATTTTACCTGGAGATACAGTGGTAGTGGAGTTATCTCCTTATGATTTGACTAGAGGTAGGATAGTCTATAGAGGAAGTTTAAAAGATTATAAAGGAGGTTAGTATTTATGAAGGTTAGTCCTTCTGTTAAAAAAAGATGTAGAAAATGTAAGATTGTAAGGAGAAAAGGTGTAGTTAGGGTAATTTGTGAAATACCCAAGCATAAACAAAGGCAAGGTTAGGAGGAAAGATTATGCCCAAAATTGCTGGAGTTGATATTCCAGAAAACAAGCCTGTAGAGATTGCACTTACGTATATTTATGGTGTAGGAAGAACTTTAGCTCAAAAAGCTTGTGCTAAAGCGGGGATAGACTGGTTTAGAAAAGTAAAGGATCTTTCTGAAGAAGAAATTAATCGTTTAAGACAGATTATTGAAAAGGAATATGTGGTAGAAGGAGATCTGAGAAAAGAGGTCAGACAGAACATTCAGAGACTTATGGCAATAGGTTGTTATAGAGGGTTGAGACATAAGATGGGTCTCCCTGTAAGGGGACAAAGAACAAGGTCAAATGCCAGGACAAGAAAAGGTCCTAGACCAGGATCTTTAAGAAAGAAGAAGAAATAAGGAGGGGTAGAAGGTGGCTAAACCTAAAAAGAAAAAAATTAAAAAATCTGTCACGGAAGGCATAATTCATATTCATTCTACTTTCAATAACACCATTATCACAATAACAGACAGACAGGGAAATGTCCTTGCTTGGGCAAGTGGTGGAACTGAAGGCTTTAAAGGAACAAGAAAGGGTACGCCTTTTGCTGCCCAATTGGCTATGCAATCAGCCTTAAAAAAGGTTCAACCATATGGTTTGAAAGAGGTTTGGGTGTATGTAAAGGGTCCTGGTCCAGGAAGAGAGGCTGCTTTAAGGGCTCTACAAGGATCTGGGCTTAAAGTAACTCTTATAAAAGACGTTACTCCTATACCTCATGATGGGTGTCGTCCACCTAAGAGAAGAAGGGTTTAAGAACATAAAAAAAGAAAGTTAAGGAGGTTAGATAAAGTGGCTAGATATACTGGACCAAGATGCAGACTTTGTAGAAGAGAAGGTATGAAGCTTTTTTTAAAAGGAGATAGATGTTATACAGATAAATGTGCTTTTGAAAGAAGAAGTTATCCTCCTGGACAACATGGACCTCAGCAAGTAAGGGTAAAACTTTCAGACTATGGAATCCGGTTAAGGGAGAAACAAAAAGTGAAGAGAATTTACGGAATTTCTGAAAAGCAGATGAGGATGTATTATGAAAAGGCAACTAAAATGCCTGGTCAGGCGGGTCACAATCTGCTTCAGTTGTTAGAGAGAAGGTTGGATAATGTAGTCTATCGTTTAGGATTTGCATCTTCAAGAAGTCAGGCAAGACAGTATGTTAATCACGGATTTTTTAAGGTTAACGGAAAAAATGTGGATATTCCCTCTTATCTGGTAAAGCCAGGAGATGTGATTGAGCTTAAAGAGAAGTATAGAAACAATCCTCAGATTTTAGAAAGTTTAGAGACAGTGATCAGAAGAGGTATTCCTTCTTGGCTTGAGTTGGATGCTGAAGGTTTTAAAGGTGTGGTTAAGGGACTGCCTACTCGAGAAGAAATTACTATGCCTATTCAGGAAAGCTATATAATTGAGTTTTACTCTAGGTAAATTTTAGGTTTATAAAAAGTACTAAGACTATAAAAAGAAAAAAAGAGGTAAAAGTACCGATGAAGAGGGAAATAGAGCTTATTAAGCCTGAAGAGATTAAAGTTCATAAGGATAGCCAGTTTCCTTATTATGGGAAATTTATTATAGAGCCTTTAGAAAGAGGATACGGCATTACTTTGGGAAACGCTTTAAGAAGGGTTCTGCTTTCATCTATACCTGGTTATTCTATTACTGAGGTAAGGATAGAAGGTGCTCCTCATGAGTTTACCAGTTTGCCTGGAGTAGTTGAGGATGTTACAGAAATTATACTAAATTTAAAGGGAGTAAGGTTTAAGCTTGAAGGAGATGGCCCTTTTTATTTTAAGCTCGAAAAGATAGGAGAGGGTGAAGTAAAGGCAGGAGATATTCAGGTTGAAGATAAAGGGATTATCGTAAATCCTGATGCTCATATAGCAACTTTAACAAAAGATGGTAAGTTGGTGATGGAGATTAAGGTAGAAAAAGGTAGAGGGTACGTTCCAGCAGAATATAACAAAAATAATGAGATAGGGGTTATCCTAGTTGATGGTTTGTTTTCCCCGATTACCAAGGTAAATTTTACGGTTACTCAGGCTCGTGTAGGGAAAAGCAGTGATTATGACAGTTTAGTATTAGAGATATATACAGACGGAACTATAGATCCTAAAGAGGCTTTAGTTAAGGCTGCTAAGATTTTAGTAGAACAGTTTATGGTATTTTTAGGTGAGGAAAAAATAGGGTTAGAGACAACCACTGCGGATGTTAGTACTACTCAGAATATTTTAAACCTTCCTATAGAGGAGCTTGAACTTTCTGGCAGGGCATATAATTGTTTGAAGGCTGCTAACATAAACTATATAGGCCAGTTGGTACAAAAGACTGAATCTGAGCTTTTAAAGCTTAGAAGTTTTGGTAAGAAATCTTTAGACGAAATAGTAGAAAAACTTAACAGGTTTAATCTAAAGCTTGGCATGACAGACCTTAAGTGGAAACCTCCAAAAGATTAGAAAATAAGGAGAGGGGAAGATGAGGCATAGAAAAGTTAGTAGAAGATTAGGCAGAGATACAGAACATCATTGGGCGATTATGAGAAATCAGGTAAGAGACCTTCTAAAACATGGTAGGATTGTTACTACTATAGCTAAAGCTAAGGAGTTAAGAAGGGTTGCAGAGCGAATGATAACCTTGGCAAAGAAAGGAGACCTTGCCGCGAGAAGAAGGGCGTTGAGTTTTATCAATGACAAAGAAGTGGTAAGGAAACTTTTTAAAGATCTAAGAGCAAAATTTTTAGACAGGCCAGGTGGATATACCAGAATTATTAAGATTGGCCCAAGAAGGGGCGATGCTTCCATGATGGTATTGGTGGAGTTGGTAGAAGAGAAGGTTTCTGCTAAATCTGGTAAAAAGAAGGCAGAAAGGCTTAAAAAGGTGTTAGAATTTATAGAAAAGAAGAAAAAACAACATGAAGTAAAACCTCAAGAAGAAAAATCAACCGTCGAAAAAACAGCTCAAGAAGATAGCTCGGTTGAGGGGACTCAAGAGATTCAAGCTTAACCATATATCTTTCTTTCCCCCCTTCGGGGGGTCTTCTTATGAACGTTCTAACCTTAAGTCAAGAAAAGATTGCTGAATTTCTAACTCTTCTTGCCTTTTCTGAAGAAGAAAAGAAACGCCTTATTTCTTTTTTAAGAAAATTTTCTAACAGAGATGATTTTTTTATAGTAGGTGGTGCAGTAAGGGATTTTTTTTTAGGTAGAAAAATTTTAGACCTTGATTTATGTGTAAAGGAAGGGGTAGAAGCTTTAGCTTTTTTTGCTAAAGAGTATCTTGGATATAATTTAGTCCCCTTAGCTCCAGAGTTAGGTATCTACAGAGTTGCTAAAGGAGAAAACAGCTTGGATTTTACTCTTTTTAGAGGAAAAACTTTGGATGAGGACCTTGGGGCCAGAGACTTTACTTTTAATGCGATGGCTATTCCTGTAAGCTCTCTTTTTTCCGAAAGTTTAAAGGTGATAGATCCTTTTGATGGATATTCTCATCTTATTTCAGGTAAGATAAAGATCATAGGGGAAGTGAACGTAATCGAAGATCCTCTAAGAATTCTTAGGGGTTATCGATTCTTTGCTCAAGGAATAGGGGAAATAGAAGAAGAGACAAGAGAGATTTTTAAACTTCATAAAAAGGAGCTTTTGTTTTGTGCAAAGGAGAGAATTTTACAAGAGCTTAGTTATATTCTTCTTTCAGATAGATGTTATGAAACTTTTAAGCTGATGGATGAAGATGGGATCCTGGGAGAGCTTTTTCCGTTTTTTGAGAAAACAAAAGGGGTAACACAACCAAGTTTTCATCATTTAGACGTTTGGGGCCATCTTTTAGAAAGTCTTAAATGGGCTGAAAAAATATTACAAAATCCTGAGGATTACTTAGGTTTAGAGAAAACAGAGGATTTTAATAAAGAAGAAGTGGTAATACCGGTGAAATTAGCAAGTCTTTTTCATGATTTGGGTAAGGCTTTTACGTTTGGAAGAAACGAAGAAAGGATAACTTTTTATGGTCACGAAAAGGTTTCAGCAGAGCTTTTTAAAGAGAGTTTTGAAAAGTATCGGTTAAAAAAAGAGTTACTCCATAAAACTTATGTGTTGATAAAAAACCATATGAGGCCTTTTCATTTGTTAAACGAAAAGGAAAAAGGAAATTTAACTATAAGGGCCAAAAGGCATCTTTTAACCGATGTACCATATTGGCTTGAGCTTTTCGTGGTGTCTATGGCTGATTCTTATGCTAGTCAAGGACCAGATAAAGAGCCAGATTATGAAGAGAGACTTAAGGCCTTCTTCTTTGAGCTTAAAGAACTTAAAGTTGAAATGGAAAATATGTCTCAAAAGAAAAGACTTATTACCGGTCAAGATTTGATAAATTTAGGATTGAAACCGGGACCTATGTTTAAAGAGATTTTGCAAGAGATAGAATTACTTTTTTTAGAAAAAAAGATACATAACAAAGAGGAAGCCTTAAACTTAATCAAGTCAAAGTATTTAAACTTGTAAAAATGAAAAATTAAGTTAAGGTAAAAGTAAAAAATTTTTAGAAAGGGGTAAAAAGATGAGGGTAGAAGTAGAGAACTTAAGCGAAGTCGAAAAAATTTTAAAGGTTGAGGTTCCGGAAGAGGTCGTTCAATCAGCCATAAAAGAGGTTACCAACGAATTAAAGAGAAAGGCTAAGGTTAAAGGTTTTAGAGAGGGTAAGGTGCCTGAGTATTTGGTAAAGAAGCTATTTAAAGAAGAGATAGAAGGAAAGGCGATAGATAAATTGATAGAAAAAACTCTTTATGAAGCTATTAAAGAAGCTAAACTAGAGCCTCTCTTAAGGCCAAGAGTAGAAGAGTTGGGAGAACTTAAAGAGGGAGAAAAGTTTCAATATTCTGTGTTGGTAGAAATAAGGCCTGAGTTTGAGTTGAAAAAAGAAGATTATCTCGGGTTAGAGGTAGAAAAAGAAAAAGATGAAGTAAAGGATGAAGAGGTAGAAAAGTTGCTTGATGAACTAAGATATTCTTTTGCCCACCTTAAGAAAATAGAGAATGAAGAACCTATTATTGAGAGAGATGTGGCTGTAATAAGTTTTGAAGCCTATGATGAAAACGGACTTATTCCGGGACATCAGGCAGAAGCCCTATTTGTAGACGTAGGAACTGGAGAGTTTAACAGAGAAGTAGAAGAAGCTTTGTTAGGAAAAAAAGTAGGAGATAAGTTTAGTGTAGAAGTAGAGTATCCTGCAGAAGGTTTAAACCCGCTTCTTGCTGGAAAAAAGGTAAAATATGAGATAGAAGTAAAAGAAATTTATAGAAGAGAGTTGCAGGAACTAACCGATGAGTTTGTAAAAAGTCTTAACATGGGGTTCGAAACTGTTGAAGCCTTAAGAGAAGCGGTTAGAAAAAGATTATTAGAGGAAAAAAAGAGAAAAAATGAAAATGCAGTTAAAGAGATAGTATTAGGAAAGATCCTTGAAAAAGTGGACATAAAAGTTCCTACAAGGTATGTAGAATTAAAACTTTATCAATTGATAGAACAGATTAAAGAAAGTTTAGAAAGAGATGGTTTTAGTTTTGAGACTTTAAATATTTCTATAGAAAAATTAAAAGAAAAATTGCAACCTATAGCAGAGAGACAGGCTAAGGAAGAATTACTTCTTGAAAAGATTGCAGAGATAGAAAACATTGAAATACCTCAGGAAGAAATAGATAAAACAGTAGAGGCTATTTCTCAAGGGTTGAAAATTTCTATAGAAGAGGCAAGAAATATCGTCTTTTTTAACATTTTGCCTAAAAAATTAGCAGAGAAAACTTTAAACTTTTTGATAGAAAATGCCAAAGTGATTGAGAAGGAGAGATAAGCATGAGTTACTATATCCCCATAGTGGTGGAACAGACAGGGAGAGGGGAAAGAGCATATGATATTTACTCTCGTCTACTTAAAGAGAGAATTATCTTTTTAGGGACAGCTATAGATGAACAGGTAGCTAACCTAGTTATAGCTCAACTTCTTTTTTTAGAGGCAGAGGACCCTGATAAAGACATTATGCTTTACATAAACTCTCCAGGGGGGCTGGTTACCGCAGGCCTTGCAATTTATGATACTATGCAGTACATAAAGCCGGATGTTTGTACTATCTGTGTAGGTCAAGCTGCAAGCATGGCAGCTGTGCTTTTGGCAGCAGGAGCAAAAGGTAAACGTTATGCCCTTCCACATTCAAGAATTATGCTTCATCAACCTATTGGGGCTTTTCAAGGACAGGCAACTGATGTAGAAATACAAGCCAAAGAGATTCTTAGATTAAGGGAAATGCTGAACGAAATTTTAGCCCAGCATACCGGCCAATCTAAAGACAAAATCAAGCAAGATACAGAAAGAGATTTTTATATGTCTCCGCAAGAAGCTCTTGAATATGGAGTAATAGATAATATTTTAAATAAAAGAACGGGGTAGGTAAGAATGGGGTCAAAAGACCATGAACTTAGGTGTTCTTTTTGTGGGAAACCACAGTCTGAAGTTCGCAAGTTGATTGCAGGGTCTTCAGCTTATATTTGTAATGAATGTGTAGAACTGTGCAATGAAATTTTAGAAGAGGAATATGAGCGGATAAACCTTAAAGAAGACAGTGTCCTTCCTAAACCTTCAGAAATTAAGGCTTATTTAGACCAGTATGTAGTAGGACAAGAGAGAGCAAAAAAGATCCTTTCGGTAGCAGTCTATAACCATTATAAGAGAATAGAATATGAGAAAAACTTTAAACATAAATTCAAAGACGTAGAAATCCAGAAAACCAACATTTTTTTGATAGGGCCTACTGGTTCTGGTAAAACCCTTATGGCTCAAACATTGGCTAAGTTTTTGAGGGTACCTTTTACGATAGCCGATGCTACTCCTTTGACCGAAGCAGGTTATGTAGGAGAGGATGTAGAAAATATTCTACTTTATCTTTTACAAGCAGCTAACTATGACCTTGAGTTGGCTCAAAGAGGGATTGTTTACATAGACGAGATAGATAAGATCGCAAAAAAAAGTGAAGGACCCTCGATTACAAGAGATGTTTCAGGAGAAGGGGTACAACAAGCTTTACTTAAGATTTTAGAAGGTACTTTGGCTAATATTCCTCCTAAGGGTGGTAGAAAGCATCCTCAACAAGAATACATCAGAATGGACACCACCAACATTCTTTTTATATGTGGTGGAGCCTTTGTAGGTTTGGAAGACATCATCAAAAAAAGGATAGGTAAAGGTTCTATAGGTTTTGGGGCAGAGGTAAAAAGTGTTAAAGATTTAACTTTAGGAGAGATACTTTCTCAAGTCCAACCAGAAGACCTTATCAAGTTTGGTTTTATCCCTGAGTTTGTAGGTAGGATACCGGTAATTGCTACTTTGGATGAGCTTTCTGTGGATGACTTGGTTAGAATTTTAGTAGAACCTAAAAATTCGATTGTTAAACAATATCAAAAACTTTTTGAGATAGAAGGGGTTGAACTTAAGTTTACTGAGGGAGCCTTGAGGTTGGTAGCAGAAGAGGCTTATAAAAGAAAAACTGGAGCTAGAGGACTTAGGGCTATTATAGAAGAGGTGATGATGGACGTAATGTATGAACTCCCCTCCTTAGGAGATGTAAAAGAGTGTGTGGTTACTGAAGAGGTGGTCTTGAAAAAGGAAAGACCCATCTTAATTTTTAATAGAAAAAAGATAAAGGAGGGGTAGGTAACCTTATGGAAACTCAACTAAAAACTTTACCTTTACTCCCATTAAGGGAGATAGTAATTTTTCCCAATACAGTAGTACCTCTTTTTATTGGGAGGGCTAAAAGTATACTTGCCATAGAAAAAGCTTATGCAGGTGATAAAATTATTTTTCTTTCTGCTCAGAAAGACGCTAAAATAGACAATCCTACAGAAGAGGAAATCTATAAAGTAGGAACCATCTGCCGTATTTTGCAGCTTCTTAAACTTCCTGATGGTACTTTAAAGATCTTGGTAGAAGGTCTTAGTAGAGGAAGGATTATAAGGTTTCTTGAGAATGTAGACTTTTTTATGGTTGAGGTTGAACCTAAGACAGAGTTATTAGAGAATGACGTAGAAAGTATAGCTCTTTTTAAGCTTTGCAAAGAATCCTTAGAAGAATATTCTAATTATAACAAAAAACTTAATTTAGATGCAGTTTCTAATCTTTTAGAAATTGAAGATATAGCAGAGTTTAGCGACCGTTTAGCTGCTATTTTAAACCTTAAATTAGAACAGAAACAAAAGCTTCTTGAGACAATCAGCGTTAAAAAACGTTTAGAAATTTTGCTTAACTATCTAAGAGGTGAGATAGAAGTTATAAAAACTGAGGCTCGTATCAGAGAAAGGGTCAAGAAGCAGATGGAAAAGACCCAGAGAGACTATTATCTCCAGGAACAGATGAAAGCCATCCAGAAAGAACTTGGAGAACGGGAGGATGGAAGAAAGGATCTTGCCGAGTTAGAAAAGCGTATCAAAAAGAAAAAATTACCTAAGGAAGTAGCTGCGATAGTAAGGAAAGAATTTAACAAACTTTCTATGATGTCTCCGATGTCTGCGGAGGCTACGGTAGTTAGAAACTATATAGACTGGTTGTTAAGCCTTCCTTGGTATGAAAAAACTAAAGATAACATAGATTTAGAAAAGGTAGAATTTTTACTTAACAAAAATCATTATGGATTAGAGAAGCCTAAACAGAGGATTATAGAGCATCTTGCAGTGCAAAAGCTTACCAAGTCCATCAAAGGGCCTATTCTTTGTTTTGTAGGACCTCCTGGAGTTGGAAAAACCTCGTTAGCTAAGTCTATAGCTGAGGCTATAGGAAGAAGGTTTGTAAGGATATCGTTAGGTGGTGTAAGGGATGAAGCAGAGATCAGAGGACATAGAAGAACCTATGTAGGGGCTTTACCTGGTAAGATCATTCAAGGCATGAGAAAGGCAGGTACCATAAATCCCGTTTTTTGCTTAGATGAGGTAGATAAGATAGGTATGGACTTTAGAGGTGATCCTGCAGCTGCCTTGTTAGAGGTTTTAGACCCAGAACAGAATTTTGCCTTTCAGGATCATTATTTAGAAGTTCCTTATGACCTTTCCCAGGTACTCTTTATTACTACAGCTAACTCTCTTTATACTATCCCTGCGCCATTACTTGACAGGATGGAGATTATCGAAATTCCTGGATATACTGAAGAAGAAAAATTAGAGATAGCCAGAAACTATCTTCTCCCAAGACAACTTTCTGCTCATGGATTAAAACCTGAGATGGTACCTATTACTGAAAAGGCTTTGCTTGAAATAATTAGAAGGTATACCAGAGAAGCTGGAGTAAGAAATTTAGAAAGAGAGATTGCTAACATTTGTAGAAAAATAGCCAGAGAGGTGGCTAAGAATCCTGAGGAGTTTAAGCCGATAAAGATAGGGGTTTCTAAGTTAGAAAAGTTTTTAGGGGTACCTAAGTACAGGTATGGGATCGCTGAAGAAAAACCTCAAGTAGGGATTGCTACAGGACTTGCTTGGACTGAAACTGGAGGAGCTTTGCTTCAGATAGAAGCGGTTATCATGCCAGGTAAAGATAATCTTCAGATAACCGGAAAACTTGGTGAGGTCATGCAAGAGTCAGTACAAGCAGCTATGAGCTATGTAAGGTCAAGGGCTCTTCAGCTTGGACTGCCTTTAGATTTTTATAGAAAGATAGATATTCATGTGCATGTACCCGAAGGAGCTATTCCTAAAGATGGTCCAAGTGCAGGTATTACCATCGCAACTGCAATAGTTTCAGCACTATTAAAAATACCGGTGAAAAATACTGTCGCCATGACTGGTGAGATTACTTTAAGAGGTAGGGTACTTCCTATAGGTGGACTTAAAGAAAAACTTCTTGCAGCCATAAGAGGTGGGATTAAGACAGTACTTATTCCTAAAGAAAACGAAAAAGATTTAAAGGAGATAAATCCCAAGATATTGAAAGATTTAGAGATTATTTTGGTGGATAATGTCGATGAAGTCTTAAAGCTTGCGTTAGACCTTCAAGATAGTTCGAAACTCTTCAAAGAAGCTCCAACGTTAGATGTCTGGGAATTGGTAGACCTACAACAAAAACTTGCAGAAAAAACTATAACTTTAGAACATTAAGTATAAGCATAGGTCTACTTATTTATTAGGGTTTCTACCGGGGTTAATTCCTCGGTAGAACCCCCCTTTTATCTCCAGAAATTATCATTCTTAGATTTGGGATTCTAATTTTTTATAATTAGAAAATTCATCGAAAATTAACATTTAATAAAAAAATTCATCGAAAATCAACATTTAAATTCATTCTGTCTCGGTAGTGTTTCATTAATTGTGTCTAAATTTTAGGGGGTAAGGGCTCCCTCTCCTGGGAAAAATGATAAAGTTAACCTCAAAATTAAGAAGGAGGGGAAGCCTATGAAAGATTTAAAAGACATGTATAATTTCATTGAAAATGAAGTTAAAAGAGTAGTAAAGGAAACCATAGAAGCTCTGGCTTTAGAAGAACGAAGAATATACCTTGATGAACATCCTGAAACTAAAGGAAATGGGTTTTATACCAGAAGTCTTATTACAAAGTTTGGTGCTCTGGATAATCTTAAAGTACCCAGAGTCAGAGAAGGAGATTTTAGACCGAAAATCCTTCCAGAAAAAAGAAGAGCATCTCTTGATCTTGGAGAAGTAATTCTTGGATTATTTGCTTCTGGGTCAAGTGTTAGAGATGTTTCTCGATTTATGGAAACGATTTATGGAGTTTATTACTCTCCTGCAAGTATTAGTCGACTTATAGAGGTAACGACTCAAGAGATAGATAGATGGAGGAATCGAGAGGTAGAGGAGGAGTATTTTGCTTTATATGTAGATGCTACGTTTTTAAGTGTAAGGAGAGGGAGTGTTAGTAAGGAGCCGGTATATGTGGTTGTTGGGCTTACGTATGAGGGGAGAAGGGAGATTTTGGGTTTTTGGCTTTTTGGTTCTGAGGGTGAGAGTGCGAATAATTGGAGAGAGGTATTGGTAGAGCTTAAAGGTAGGGGGCTAAAGAGGGTAGAGGTAGTGATAGGAGACGGATTGAGGGGACTAAAGGAGGCAGTGAGGATAGAAATTCCTGGTGCAAGATTTCAGCTTTGTGTACTGCATGCTGTGAGGGGTAGTTTAAGGAAAGTGAGGAATAAGGACAGAGAGAGGGTAGCAGAGAGCTTAAAAGGTATTTACAGGGCGGGGGATCGGGAGGAAGCGAGGGAGGGGTTGATGAAGTGACACTTGTCAAGAGAATTGTGTCTCCTTATAAAATCTCTTCACAAACATTTGCCTCAATTCGTATAAAGCAGACTTAATTAAAAGAAGTGGTTTTTGCCATCTCATTTTCTGAATCCGACTTACTGTTATGTATATCGCAACCTCTGCTGTCTTGATTGATTGAAAATATCCCCCTGTATTTACCCTTATCAGCTCTATCCTGCTATTTATATTCTCAACCACATTCGTCGTGTATATATACCTCCTCACCCCCTCAGGATATTTCTTATAAACAAAATAATGCTCCTTCTTTTTCAAAAGTCCCTTTATATAAGCTGGATACTTCTTCTCATAACTCTTACATAATTCCTCAAATCTAATTAAGGCCCTCTCATACTCCTCTATCCTCTTTATAATGCTTAACTCCTCATAAAATTTTTTAGCATCCTGCTTAGACATGTTCCTGTTGATGTTCCTTTGCATGTGTACAAAACAAAGCTGATGATCTGTCTCAGGAAAAAGGGCTTTTATGGCTTGAGTAAGGCCAGGAAAATCATCACTCACTATTACCATAACCCTCTTAACTCCCCTCTTTATCAAATCATTAAGTATCTGGAGCCAGTCCTCCTTCGTCTCTGAACCAAAATAAATGTAATAAGAAAGTAAATTTTTTCTTCCCTCCATATCTATCCCGATGATATTATAAATAACTGCTTTTCTGATTCTGTTGACTTCGGTATCTTTTATCTGAGTATGATAAGCGTCTATAAACATAGCAAACAAATTTTCTGGCAATTCTTTGGTTTTTAATTCTTTGGCTTGGTTATACAATTCTTCTTTAATTTCTTCTATTTGTTCTGGAGAGTAGGGAAGTTTCATAGATTGCAAGAGGGCTTTGATTTTATTGGGGGAGTAGCTTTGGAGAACGAGGTTAAGGATAAAGTCCTGGAAAGATTCATCAGCTTTTTGCCATTCAGGAGGAAGAATAGCAGGTCTGAATTCAGATTTTCTATCTCTTGGGACAGAGATACCAAGGTTACCTAAGAAACAGGCAAGTTGTCTTTCATAGTAACCATTAGCTTTATTATCAATACTATCTCTAAGGAATATTTCTCTTTCTTTTTTCATGAGAGCGTTTAAGAGGAGTGCAGCAGCCATTTTGATACCCTCTTTTGATTCAATTTTTGAGATTTCACTTAAAACTTTTTCTAAATCTAAGTCTAAGTTCCCCATTTTAAAGACCTCCTGGTTAGTTTAGTTTTTTAGGTTTTATGTTATCATTAATTTAAAAAATATTAAAAATTTTTATTATGCCTCTAAAATATTTTATTAAAAGACACAATTTATATTCTACTCCCCCCTCTCATACTCCTCTATCCTCTTTATAATGCTTAACTCCTCATAAAATTTTTTAGCATCCTGCTTAGACATGTTCCTGTTGATGTTCCTTTGCATGTGTACAAAACAAAGCTGATGATCTGTCTCAGGAAAAAGGGCTTTTATGGCTTGAGCAAGGCCAGGAAAATCATCACTCACTATTACCATAACCCTCTTAACTCCCCTCTTTATCAAATCATTAAGTATCTGGAGCCAGTCCTCCTTCGTCTCTGAACCAAAATAAATGTAATAAGAAAGTAAATTTTTTCTTCCCTCCATATCTATTCCGATGATATTATAAATAACTGCTTTTCTGATTCTGTTGACTTCGGTATCTTTTATCTGAGTATGATAAGCGTCTATAAACATAGCAAACAAATTTTCTGGCAATTCTTTGGTTTTTAATTCTTTGGCTTGGTTATACAATTCTTCTTTAATTTCTTCTATTTGTTCTGGGGAGTAGGGAAGTTTCATAGATTGCAAGAGGGCTTTGATTTTATTGGGGGAGTAGCTTTGGAGAACGAGGTTAAGGATAAAGTCCTGGAAAGATTCATCAGCTTTTTGCCATTCAGGAGGAAGAATAGCAGGTCTGAATTCAGATTTTCTATCTCTTGGGACAGAGATACCAAGGTTACCTAAGAAACAGGCAAGTTGTCTTTCATAGTAACCATTAGCTTTATTATCAATACTATCTCTAAGGAATATTTCTCTTTCTTTTTTCATGAGAGCGTTTAAGAGGAGTGCAGCAGCCATTTTGATACCCTCTTTTGATTCAATTTTTGAGATTTCACTTAAAACTTTTTCTAAATCTAAGTCTAAGTTCCCCATTTTAAAGACCTCCTGGTTAGTTTAGTTTTTTAGGTTTTATGTTATCATTAATTTAAAAAATATTAAAAATTTTTATTATGCCTCTAAAATATTTTATTAAAAGACACAATTTATATTCTACTCCCGATGAAGTTTAAGGAGAGATGGGGTAGAATATATCCGGAGGTAGTAAGGAAGTGGGAGGAGAATTTTAACGAGCTTACGACGTTTATGGGATATCCGGAGGAGGTTAGAAGGTTTATTTACACTACGAATCAATTAGAGAGGCTAATGAAGGATATCTTGATGAGGGCTAAGGTGATAGAGGTATTTTCGGGAGTGGATTCAGTTTGTAAGGTGGTATATTTGGTATTGTTGGAGATGAACGAGAGATACAGGGGTAGGAGTTTACCTGGATTTCAAGAAGCGATATCTAATTTTAGGAGGGAGACTTCTTACCCAAAATTGGCAGACACAATTAAATAAACACTATGGAAAATAATTCTATATATTTTTACAGTCTTGAGAACAGGTTGAACTACAGAAAAATAGTCCTTGGAATTGAAAAGGAAATAACAGGGAATATTTTATGATTTTGCATCGAACCTGGTTTTCTGCCAAAATTTGAATAAACTTAATGAATGCTACATAATGAAGATATTTTTTATTAGCTTTTTTAAAATCGATTGAAGGTTTGATGCAGATAAAATAAAATTCAGGTTGTGGATAAAATTATAAATTGTTTTAAAATTTTTATGTATAAAGCTTTTGCATGTAATTTTTTTATGTTCTTTGACAATTGGGTTTCATCTGAACCATGTGGGATATAAAGAAAGAAGAAGAATTTTTGGAAACTTCCTCATGCGTGTTTCATCTGAACCATGTGAGATATAAAGCAATTTCACTCTTCGGTTTTTGAGTAGCAGTAGTATAAGTTTCATCTGAATCATGTGGGATATAAAGGGAACTCCCAAATCAATTGGCAATGTTAGAAATATTTTGTTTCTTTAGAAATTAGTAGTATACTTTAGTTAATGTATTCTTTTAACTTTGGAATACATTCGTATACCTGCTATGTTGAGTTTGTCTTTAAAGTCTATCATAGGTCTTCTCATCGGTCCTTTGATGGTTTTATTTTTTATTACATTTTTAGTTGTTTTTTTAGTTGTTGTGTTTTTAAAAACTTTAGTAGAAGCCTATTTGATTCCTTATCTTATTAAAAAAGAAAAAAAGGAGATATTTAAGAAGGCCTCTTAAAGAAAAACTTAAATATCTCCGTTAATGTTTTTATTTATTTCTTAAATAAATATTTCTCAAGTATTCCGGTAGAAGTTGAGCAGGATAAGTTTTTTCTCCAATTTTATCTAAATGCCACCACCAGTGGTCAAAAGGATACTTTTGAGGATCATCAAATAAGTCAGAAGGATCTGCCCCTTTTTGTAATACAACTTCTATTAACATAAGATCAGCGATTTGTACATCCTCTTCATCATCAAGACCTTGTTGATGAATTTCCTCTCTTGTTTCTAAAAGGGCAGGTGCAGAAGCATAATAAAGAAGATCGTCAGGAAATTCACAGAATAAAACCCAACTTTTTATTAATTCACTTTGATAAGAATCGTAGGCTAACTTGATCTCACCTTTTAAAGCTTTTTCGTAAACCACTCTAAGATATTCAGGAAGGAGTTCCTGGGGATAGGACTTTTCAACAATTTTATCTAAATGCCACCACCAGTGGTCTTGAGGATACTGCATCGGCTCATCAAAATACTCTATCAACCCTTTTCCTTTTCTAAGCAAAGTTGTAATAAGGTTTAAATCTGCTTTTTTCACCTTTGCTTCACTATCAAGCTCTTGTTGATGGATTTTTTCTCGAATCATAAAAAGATCTAAATCAGTAGCATGATATCGAAATTTAAAACAAGGAGGTTCACATAACAGACACCACTCGTTAATAAGCTTGTTTTTCATGTTTCTATTCTATTGCATAATAACTTTAATTATCCTTGAATTATTATATCAAGCTTATAAAGATTGTCTAATTTTATATTACATGTTAAGGTAAAAATATCCCTCTACAAGATGTAGAGATGCTTTTCTTTTTTTGAGAGGACTGTTAGGTTTAAAAGGGCAACTCTTTATTTTGTTTACAATTAAAAGAACACTACGGATTAAATCTGATGCCTATCTTACTCTTTTTCTAAAGTCGAGGAAAGGTTTAAAATAAATAGGAAACCTTGATAGAGCCTTGGTAGGTGGTCCTGACCAAGGCTTTCTGTCGATTTACTGATTCATTTTGCTTAAAAAGTCTTGGTTGCTTGAGGTGTCTTTCATTTTTTCGATAAGGAACTCCATACATTCTACTGAAGACAGAGGCGAGAGGACCTTTCTTAATAACCAGACTTTATGAAGAATATCAGGAGGTAATAAAAGTTCTTCTTTCCTGGTACCACTAAGATGGATGTCTATGGCAGGCCAGATCCTTCTATCAGCCAAGCGCCTATCTAAGACTATTTCCATGTTGCCTGTACCTTTAAACTCTTCGAAGATTACTTCATCCATACGGCTTCCTGTGTCTATAAGACAGGTGGCAATGATGGTGAGGCTACCTCCTTCTTCTATGTTTCTTGCAGCGCCGAAGAATCTTTTGGGTTTGTGTAAGGCATTGGCATCAATTCCTCCTGAAAGAAGTTTTCCGCTTGAAGGAACTACCACGTTATAAGCCCTGGTTAAACGGGTAAGACTGTCAAGTAAGATTACCACGTCATATTTACACTCAACCAATCTTTTGGCCTTTTCTATAACAATTTCAGCAACTTGGGTGTGCTTTTGAGGTGGTTCATCAAAGGTAGAGCTTACAATCTCAGCCTTGGGGACGATTCTTTGCATTTCTGTTACTTCTTCAGGTCTTTCATCTATCAAGAGAATGATTAAATATACATCTGGGTAATTAGTTACTATTCCATTGGCGATATTCTGTAACAAGACCGTTTTTCCTGTTCTTGGAGGTGCAACGATAAGACCTCTTTGTCCTTTCCCTATGGGAACAAATAAATCTATAATCCTGGTTGAAAGATTATCTGGGGTGGTTTCTAACCTAAGCCATTGGTTAGGATGGATAGGGGTAAGATGGTCAAAAGGAGTTCTGGTTCTAACTATTTCTGGTGGAAGATAGTTAACTTTTTCCACCTTGGCTAAGGCAAAATATTTTTCTCCTTCCTTAGGTTGTCTAATGTAACCTAAGATCGTATCTCCGGTTTTTAGACCCAACTTTCTTATTTGTGGAGGAGAAACGTAGATATCTTCTGAACTTGGAAGATAATTGTAGTCGTTAAACCGCAAAAAGCCAAAGCCTTCTGGTAAAACTTCTAAGACGCCTTCTACTATGATCTCTACCCCTTTATTAAGTAAAGTGCTTATGATGTTGTAGATTACATCAGATTTTTTATAATAGTTATAGATGTTTTCTATGTTTAATTGCTCTCCTATAGAATAAAGCTCTGTAAGGGTTTTTCTCCTAAGTTCTGAAAGATAGATTGGACTACCTAGTTCTTCAAGAACTTTGTCTACATTGTCTTCCGAAGAAACGATATTTTTTCCTTTTTGGCTCTCTTCCATCGGCAAACTCCTTTGATTTAATTTTTAGACATTTAAAGAAACCTAATAGTTGAAAATTTTTAGATTAATCCAAAGATAGATTCTCACAGGTTTAAAAAAATTAAAATAAGCTCCCCGGGCAGGACTCGAACCTGCAGCCTATGGGTTAACAGCCCACCGCTCTGCCGATTGAGCTACCGGGGAATACTTCAATGAGTTATTCATAAAAATAAATTAAAATCATATTTTGTCAAGGCCTTTGATAGGATTAACATTAAAATTTTTTTTAATCATTCAAAGACTAATAACAGGATAAAACTACATAGGCAGAAAGTTCTACTGTTTGTTCTTGTTTGGGGCTTGGAGGCTCTATCGTTGCTTTTTCTTCAGAAAAACTTTTTAATAAAGAGGCTTTTTGGATGACGATACCATCACCACGTTGGTCAAGGTTTAGGGTAGTGATATGACAGGATTTATTAAGGGTTTTAGAAACCTTTTCGGCAAATTTTATAGCTTTAGTTATTAAAGTTAACTTTAACTCTTCTGTAATGGTTTCCAGGTCTTTTTCTGTTATCGTCCAGTAGGTGTTGGTTACAGAAAAATCGAGTTTATCACCATATATCTTTTTAGCCTCTTCAAACATAGAGTAAACCTTGGTTTGTTCGTCGGGATCCTTTAGCTCAAAAACATAAGAAAGGAAGCCTTTATAACCATAGCATACTTGTTTATCTTTTATCCATTGACAGTCTTTGTATATATTGTACCTTCCTCCCTGGTATTTTACCCCTAAGGCCTTCACTTTTTTGTCTATCGTACCTAAAAGGTTTATGACTTCTATCTCCTTAGGTAAAGGTTGGGTAGATGCTTCAACAGCAAGCTTCAACACATTCGGTATGATTTCCTTTTTTTCTTTGAGTGAGGTTGAAACAGTAGTGATTTTAGGATGACTACTTTTAGTTTCTGCGTAAACTAATCCCTTGTTTAAAACCAAGGTCACCCAAGCTATTACCATGAAAATTATCATTGACAAGCCTTTTTTATCCATCCTTCCCTCCTTATCCTCTGATGGTAAGCTTTTATAACATTTTGAAATTAAAACCTCTTTTTGTCAACCTATCGATCAGTAATAAAAATAAAGAAGGTGTCTTGTAATTTTGGAAGATTATAATATCCTTTATTTATCATGGATTGGATAAAGCTGATAGACCCTCTCAAAAATTTGGTTTTAGAAGTTGGCAGTTTTCAAAAACAGTCTTATTTTTCTTCGGTTGAGGTTTTTCATAAAGGAAAAATAGATCTGGTAACCTCTGTTGACCTTAAGTCTGAGGAAAAGCTTAAAGAAGGTTTGAAACGGATTTTTCCTTCTGCTTCTATTTTAGCTGAAGAAAGCTATCACCCTGAAAAAGAGTTGCCCGAGGTTTTTTGGTTGGTTGACCCGTTAGACGGAACTACCAATTTTGCTCATCGTCTTCCCTGGTTTGCTATCTCAGTGGCCTTGATGCAAGGTAAAACACCGGTTTTAGGGATGGTTTATAATCCGATGACAGACGAACTTTTTTATGCAGTACGAGGTCAAGGGGCCTACCTAAACGGGAATCCTATTAGGGTTTCTTCGGTAGATAACTTGTTATCTTCGCTTTTATGTACTGGTTTTCCTGTATCTAAAATCATGGATAGTCCTGATTTGTTTATCCCTTTATTTAAAGAGTTTATGACAAAATGTCAGGGAGTTAGACGTTTTGGTTCTGCTGCTCTTGATTTGGCATACGTTGCCTGTGGAAGGTATGAAGGTTTTTGGGAACCCTATCTTAAACCCTGGGATACCGCAGCTGGAATCCTTCTTGTGGAAGAGGCAGGGGGTAAGGTTACAGATTATTTAGGTAACCCTTACCATCCTTTCCTAAACACCATAGTGGCTTCAAACAGTCATATTCATCAAGCTATGATAGAGATAACCTCAAAATACCATCTAGATACCTTTAAACCGTATAAAAATCCTTTTCCTACGGTAGATATTATCATTAAGTTTGGCGATGGAATCGTGTTAATCTATAGAAAAAATTACCCTAAAGGGTGGGCATTACCTGGAGGTTTTGTAGACTATGGAGAATCCCTGGAACAGGCAGCGATAAGAGAGGCTAAAGAAGAGACTAATTTAGACATAGAGCTCGAATATCTTCTTGGTTGTTATTCAAATCCTGACAGAGACCCAAGGTTTCATACTATTTCTACAGTATTTGTGGCTAAAGGTAAAGGGACGCTTAAAGGAATGGATGATGCTAAAGAGGCTCGAGTATTTAAGTTAGAAGAAATTCCATGGGATTTTTTAGTTTTTGACCATGCACAGATCCTTAGAGATTTTTTAAAAAAAGAAAGAGAGGAATTTTAGTGAAGTTAGCTAAGTGGTTAAATTTAATAAAGACAGAGCTTAAAGAGGATCCAAAAATTTTAATTTATGATCAGGGAAAAGAAGTAACTTTTTTTTTTGGAAGAAATTTTAGAGCCCTATAAGGTAGAAATAATAAGTGTGGAAAGGCTGGAGTTTTCTAAAGAAGACCTTTTTCAGTTGGTGGTATTGGTGGGGAGAGGAGGAGAAGATCTTTCGTTTCTTTTAAACAAAGTTAAAGAATTCTACGAAGAATCTAAGGTATGTGTAGTTTTAAATTTTTTAAAAGAGGAAGATATAGCACGTTATTTTGACTTAGGCGCAGATGAAGTTGTTTTTAAACCTTTTACTATAAACGAACTTAAAGCTAGGTTGGCTAAACTTTTTAAAGAATATTACCTGGATAAAAAAATAAAGCGTTTTTTGATAGAAGACCCTTTGACAGGGGTTTATAACAGGAGGTTCTTTGAAGAAAAACTAAGAGAAGAAGCCTATAAAGCCCTTAGGCAAAGACATCCTCTTAGTTTAATGATGCTAGACCTTGACAATTTTAAATGGTATAACGATAATCTTGGACATCAAGAAGGTGATGCTTTACTAAAGCTGGTAGGGGAAACTCTTTTAAATAGTGTAAGAGCAGGGGTAGACCTGGTTTTTAGATATGGAGGAGACGAGTTTGTTATCTTATTACCGTATACTACCAAAGAGCAAGCTGTTCAGGTAGCTGAAAGGATTAAGAAAAACTGGGAGATATATAACATCCCTAATGTTAAGATTTCTATTGGTATTGCTCAGCTAGAAGATAAGGGGGATTTAGAAAAGTCTATAGAAAATATGCTTGCAACAGCAGATGCTTTGATGTATTCTGAAAAAAAGGCTAATAAAAATTTAATTTAATCAAGTTTCAGTCTTAATATTTCTAATCTGGGGTTGACCTTTTCTATTTTAACGATTATTTCTTGCCCAGGATTGAGGTTTTCTTTGAACCCTATCAGGTCTCCTGTAAGGTTAAAATCAACCAGGTATACTTTGGCCCTTTTGTTTTGTACCTGCAAAACCAGTCCTTGTAAAGGTTGGTCTTTAACCTGGGTTTGCAAGTATTTAAGTAGAAAATATTTTTCTCTTTTGTTTTGAAGAAAGGTTGCTCTTTGAAGGTTAGTTTGCAATTCTGGTAAAAATTGGTTGAGTTCCTTTTCTGAAAGAGGAGGGGTACCAGCGATAAGAGCCTTTAGCTGATATTGGTTTACCAGGTCTGCAAACCTTCTTATCGGAGAAGACAAGGTAGCATAAGCTTCAAGTCCTAATCCAGAATGATATTCTGGAAAAAGAGAAATTTCAGATTTCGCAAGATATCTCAGTTGAAGGAGCTTAAGATAAAGGTTTTCTTCAAAGTTTTCTATTACTTCTATGGGTTTAGGTTGGGAACGAAAAATTCCAGGAATTTGATTTTGTTGGAGTAGTTTGGCTCCTAAGTAGTTGGTAAGAACCATAGCTTCAGCCACCAACATTCTGGCAGGGGTCATTTCTACCTTGAAAACTGAAATAGTCCCATCCTCAGACACCTTAACCTCAACCTCAGGCAAAAAGATAGCGATAGCCCCATTTTCTTCCCTTTTTCGTTTAAACTGCATAAGAAGTTGATAAAGTTTTTGCCAGAAAGGTTCTCCAGAACTGAGATATGAGTCTACCTCTTTATAAGTAAGTCTCTTTTTTACCTTAATAAGAGAGGAGGTGGCTTTAAATTCTTTAAGCTCTCCGTCTTTTTGCAGGTAAATCTTAAAGGTTAAGGCAGGCCTTATTTCTCCTTGTTTTAGACTAAATTTTTCGTGAGAAAGGGAAAAAGGTAGCATGGGAATGATTTTTTCAGGAAGATAAAGGGTTAAAGTTCTTTCTAAAGCACCATTCCAAAGAGGGGTCCCAGGTTTTATAAATCCAGCCACATCTGCGATATGAACATAAATTAAATATCCCTCTTTTGTCTCTTCAAAACTTAAGGCATCATCAAAGTCTTCTGTCTCTTCAGCGTCTATGGTAAAAGTCTCTAAATGTGTTAAGTCTTCTCTAGGCTCATCCTCTAATGAGGAACGAGAAATCTCTTCCGCCTGTTTTATTTCTTCCAAACTAAAGTCTAAAGGAAATTTGGTTTTCAAAAGCTCTACGTTTTCGTCTTCGTCAAACAGGTTTAGCTTAACTAATAGGTCAAAAATCTGATTTTGTTCCTTAATTTCTGCCTTTTCTAAAACGTCTTTAACCATCTTTCCCGAGGAACTTTGCTCTTCCCATAAAAAATATTCTTTTAAAGCAGTTCCCCAGAAGTCTATAGTTTCTTGGTCAAACTTTTCTATAGATCCTGCTTTTAAGGATTTTATAAACTCTATACCTTGGTTTAATTTTTTTAATCTTTCGAGTTCTTTTTCTCTCCTATGAATTTCCCTTTCTACTTCCTCTCGAGGCATTATTTCTACTTCGTTAGGTGCTTTTAATTTAAAATAAAGTTTAGCCTCGCAGACCTTTCGTAAAAACCCTGCGATTTCGTCTTCTTCTGGTACTTTTCCCAGGAAAAGTTCTACCAGGTCTTTAGCTAATAAAATGGGTTGTTCTTCGTCAACTACCACTTCCCAAAGTTCTTCTAAGTTAAAAATATCTTTTAGTTTTTCTCTTTTTTGATTTTTTTCTCTTAAAAGGGTCTCCACCTGGGTTAGGTCTTTTGATGAAATTGGTTTTTCTTCAAAGGATACCAAAGCATGGTAGTTGATGGACTCTTCTTTGCCAGAAGGTAAAACTATATGAAGGCGTTTCCCTTTTACCTCTTTAACGTAAGCGGTAGTTATTTTTTCTCGATAGAAAATATCTACTACCTTATTTTTTAAAAAAATAAGGTCCATCACTCCGCAAGTAATAAGGCTTCTTTAAGGTTTAACGTACCTTCATAAAGGGCTCTCCCAGTTATAACTCCCATCAATCCTAACTTTTCATAAGGTTTTAATTTTTGAATATCTTCTAAAGTAGAAACCCCTCCCGCTAAAATAATAGGATGTTCTGAAAACTGAAGTGCTTTTTCTAATCTATCTACTTCTACCCCTTTTTGGGTACCATCTCGTTCTATAATGGTTAGAATAATCGCAAAAAGCTTAAGGCCTTTTAGATTTTTTATAAAATCCAAATAGTTCACCTCTGATGTTTCCAACCATCCTGCTATGGCTACCTTTTCACCTTTTACGTCTACACTTACGATTATTTTCTGAGGATATCTATTACATAAGGTTCTTAACCAATCAACCGAAGAGACAGCTTTAGTTCCTAAGATGACCTGAGAGACCCCATTTTTTAGATAGGTCTCTACATGCTCTTCTGTTCTTATCCCTCCTCCTACCTGGACAGGAATGTCAAGACCTTGGGCAATTTTTATTACCAGGTCTTTATGGACTGGTTTCCCCTCCTTGGCACCATCAAGGTCTACTATATGAAGTCTTTTAGCTCCTTGTTGTCTAAAAAATCGGGCATATTCTTCAGGGTTTTCTCCATATACTTTAGTTTTCTCATAATCTCCCTGAAAAAGCCTTACTACCTTATGATTTCTTAGGTCAATAGCCGGGATTACCAACATTTGTTACCTCTTGGCACCAGGAAATTTTTGTAAAAGAAGTTCAATTCCATTTTCAGCCAGTTCCTTAGCGGTAAGCCATTTAATTTTTTTGTAGATTTTAAGGTTTAATAGGTTTTCACTTAAAGGTTTCTGGGTCTCGTCAAACATTTCTGCCCAGACAATTTTTCCTGAAGAACCATCATAAAGTACCAAGACAAAGGCCACACTTGCTGGCTCGTTTACAGAAAAACCACTCCCTTGTCTTTCCTGGTAGCGATAAATCCTTCCGTAAAGGATAGCATCTACCCCGGTTTTAGAGGCTAACCTTTTAATAAATTCAGAAAAACTTTGGCTTTCGGCAAGTGTTTCTAAAATCAGAGTTTCAGCCTCTTGAGGAACAAGAAATTTAAACTGATAAGGAAGGTTGGCAGTTAGTAACCGTTCTTTTAATACTTGGCTAAGGGTTTCTGAGGCTGACATCTTGATGGGACCTGAAATTATTCCTTTAAAAGGTACTATGAAAATTTCTCGTTGCTCTGGATTGTAATATTCGAAGGGAAGAATTAGAATGGTTTTAAAAGAGGTGATCGTAGATTTAGTTTGAGGAGGAGAGGTTGCACATCCTCCACAAAGTAAAACCAAACATAACCCAAGGTAAAAAAGAAGTTTTTTCATAAAAACCTCTCAGTTAATTTTTAGTATTATCACGTATTATAACATACTAAGCAGGTTTATCTACTAAAACAGAAAAAAACAAAAAAGCCTTAAAACATAAACAGTTTTTAAGTGGTATTAAAAAAATAAAACCTCAAGTTGACGAAAGGGAGTTTTATTAATATATTTGCATTATATTTTCAAAAAAATTAAAGGTTTAGGAGATATGCTACAAAATTTAGAAAGTTTTATCCAACGGATCTTTAAGTTAAAACAAAGAAATACCGATGTAAAAACAGAGTTTATAGCAGGTTTTACCACGTTCATGACGATGGCTTATGTGCTTGCTGTAGTACCTTCTATCCTTTCTAAAACGGGAATGCCTAAGGAATCTCTTTTTACCTCTGTAGTTTTGATGTGTATGTTTTCTACTTTTTTGATGGGAGTTTATGCTAATTTACCTTTTGCTTTAGCCCCTGGGATAGGACTATGTGCCTTTTTTACTTATACCGTGGTTTTAGGGATGGGATACTCTTGGCAAACAGCTCTTACTGCTGTGTTTTTAGAAGGAATAATTTTTATCTTCCTTACAGTTACCAACCTTAGAACTGCTATCGCTAAAGCTATCCCTGAGAATTTGAAAAGAGCAATTTCTGTAGGTATAGGCCTTTTTATAGCCTTTATAGGGCTTCAAAATGCTCACATCGTGGTTAAAAATCCTAATGTTCTCGTTCAACTTGGAGACTTAACCAACCCTGAAGCCTTTTTAGGGCTTTTAGGAATAATTATTACAGGGGCTTTACTTTTCTTTAAGATAAAAGGGGCTTTGCTTTTAGGTATCCTTATTACCGCAGTCTTGGGGATTCCTTTGGGAGTAACTCGATTAGAGGGTTTTCAATTTCTGTCTTTACCTTTCTCTTCGTCTTCAGTTTTTTTTAAGTTTGATTTTAGTAACATTTGGTCAGGGGATTTTTTAATTATCATGCTCACCTTTCTTTCTATAGATCTTTTTGATACCATCGGCACACTTATAGGAATTTCTACTAAAGCAAGACTTGAAGAAAGATTCGAAGAAAGTATAAGCTTTAAACGAGGGCTTTTGGTAGATGCTATAAGCACAACCTTAGGGGCTATTTTGGGGGTTTCGACAGTTACTGCTTATATAGAAAGTGCTTCGGGAGTTACAGAGGGAGGAAGGACAGGACTTACTTCTGTTTTCACTGCTTTCTTTTTCTCTTTAGCTTTGTTTTTTTCTTCTCTTTTTTTATTAATTCCTCTTGCTGCTATAACTCCTGCTTTGGTGTTGGTAGGGCTTTTTATGTTAACCGCCATCAAGGAAATAGATTTTGAAGATTACACCGAAGGATTGCCTGCCTTTTTAACCATCATGTTCATGCCTTTAACTTTTAGCATAGTAAACGGCATAATCATCGGAGTATTAAGCTATGTCTTTTTGAAGCTTTTATCTGGTAAAAGAAGAGAAGTTCCTATCCCTACCTTTTTGATAGCCTTGTTTTTTATAGTTAAACTAATAATAGGTTTTTAGGTTTATGATAACTTTGGTTTACAACGTGATAGATGGGGTTATAATTTTAAATATTAGGTCGATCCTATGGATCCTTTAAGTTTGCTTGAAAAGTACGGCAAGGGGAATCCAGAGTTTTTAAATCTTATCGTTAACCACTCTCAGGCAGTTGCTAAAAAGGCTCTAGAAATAGCCAAAAAATTCCCCCAGGTAAACTTAGATTTTGTTTATAAAGGAGCTATGTTGCATGATATAGGATGTTTTTTTACTTATTTCCCTAAGTTTAATGAACAAGCTACAGAGCCTTATATTAAGCATGGAGTGATAGGTAGGGATATTCTTGAGAAAGAGGGATATTTAGACCTCGCTTTGGTTTGTGAAAGACACATAGGGGTGGGTATTACCAAGCAAGAGATCATAGAAAAAAAACTTCCTCTTCCTCTAAGAGATATGGTACCGCAGACCTTAGAAGAAAAAATCATAGCCTTTGCAGACAAATTTTTTTCTAAGGTTCCTGAAAGGGTAGATAAAGAGAAGTCGGTAGAGGAGATAAAAAAGGAACTTAGGAAGTACGGAGAAGAGAAAGTTCGTATCTTTGAAACTTGGTATAAAGAATTTCTTAACAAGGAGGAGAGTTTATGAGTAAGTTGGTTATTATTGGAGCAGGTGCAGTTGGGACAAGTTGTGCCCATTGGGCGATGGTTAAAAATACTGCCCGTGAGGTCGTTCTTATCGATATCATACCAGACCTTGCTAAAGGTAAAGCTTTAGATTTGGTACAAAGTTCCCCCCTTTTTGGATTTTCAGGAAAAATATGGGGTACAGAGGATTTTTCAGCTCTTGATGGTGCAGACGTAGTAGTTATTACCGCCGGCAAGCCAAGACAACCAGGGATGTCAAGGGAAGATCTGATAAGCATTAACGAGAAAATAGTAAGTTCTTGCGCAGAAAATGTTAAAAAATATGCTCCTCAAAGCATAGTAATCGTAGTTTCTAATCCTCTTGATGCGATGGTTTATGTAGCTTTTAAAGTAACTGGGTTCCCTAAGGAGAGGGTTATCGGAATGGCAGGAGTGCTTGATTCAGCTCGTTATCGTTATTTTTTAGCAGAGGCTTTAGGGGTAAGTCCTAAGGACGTTCAAGCCCTGGTGATGGGAATTCATGGAGATCTGATGCTTCCTTTGGTGAGATTGGCCAATGTGTCTGGGATTCCTGTTACCGAACTTCTTCCTAAGGAAAAAATAGAAGAGATAGTTTATAGGACTAAGTTTGGTGGAGGAGAAATTGTTTCTTACCTTAAAACAGGTAGTGCTTTCACCACACCAGGCCTTTCTGTGATAGAAATGGTTGAAAGTATTTTAAAAGATGAAAAACGGGTGTTAACCTGCTCTGTTTACTTAGAAGGGGAATATGGAATCGAAGGGGTTTTTTTGGGAGTACCTGTGGTTTTAGGAAGAAAAGGGGTAGAAAGGGTGATAGAATTCAAACTCTTGCCTGAAGAACAAGAGGCTTTAAAAAGGTGTGCCGAACACTGTAAAGAACTGCTTTCGTATTTGTCTATTAAGTAAAGGAGGTGCAATGCTAGGTGGTAAGCATCTTTTCCAAATCATCTTTATAGCTGTTTGTACTATTTTGGGTGGTGGCATTTTGTTTTATTTTTATCCTGAAAAAGGCTACGTTTTTCCGTTATTAGGTGGGGCTGCAGGTTTTTTTCTTGGTGTATTGGTTATTTTTATAGAAAAAAGGATAAGAGATCTACCTTTTCTACAGTTGTTAGGGAGCTCCATTGGTTTGCTGGTAGGATTAGGGGTTGCTAAACTTTTTTCTTCTGTATTCCATCAGGTTTTAGGCAACACGGTTTGGGAGATTTTTCTTTATGTCATGAGTATGTTAGGATTAGGATATTTAGGTCTTGTTCTTGGAGGTAAAAAATTTCAAGAATTAAAAGTTTCTGACATGATAGAAAAGATTTTAGAAAAGATAGTTACTAAAGCTCTTACTCCAATTTCCACCGTTTCTAAAAAATTAGCTAAAAAGGATTCTCAAAGGGATTGGCTTAAAGAAAATTTAAAGGTGCTTGACACCAGTGCTATAATAGATGGTAGAATTGTAGATGTAGCAAAAGTAGGGTGGGTTGAGGGTAAACTTATAGTACCCAAGTTTATCTTAGAGGAGATTCAATTTTTATCAGACAGCACCGATCCTATCAAAAGAGAAAGGGGACAAAGGGCTTTAGATTTACTAAACGAATTAAAAAATCTTCCTAAAGTAGACTTAGCAATCGTGGAAACTAACTATCCTAAAATGTCTACCGATGAAAAACTTATCAAGTTTTGTAAAGAAACAGGGGCTAAACTAATTACCACAGATTATAACTTAAATAAAATCTGTCAGTTAGAAAAGATAGAGGTACTTAACATAAACGACCTATTCTTGGCCTTAAGACTTCCGGTACATCCAGGTGATGTACTTAAAATTTATATACTAAAAGAAGGTAAAGAAAAAGGACAGGGAGTAGGTTATCTTGAAGACGGAAGCATGGTGGTAGTAGAAAATGGAAGGGCTCTTATAGGAAAAGAGGTAGAGGTGGTGGTAACCAACCTTTTACATTCTTCAAGCGGAAGGATAATTTTTACTCAGATAAAAAAACATGCCTAAAATTTCGATTTTACCAGAAGAGATAAGAGGAAAAATAGCCGCGGGAGAGGTGGTAGAAAGACCTGCTTCCGTGGTAAAAGAATTGGTAGAAAACTCTTTTGATGCTCAAGCTTCTTATATCAGGGTAGTGATAAAGGAAGGAGGGTTAAAAGAGATTTCTGTTTATGACGACGGAGAAGGGATGGATTTAGAAGATCTAAAGCTTTGTTATCACCATTTTGCTACCAGCAAAATAAAAAATCTTGCCGATGTTTTTAAGATAGTTACCTATGGATTTAGAGGCGAAGCCCTTGCCAGTATTGCTCAGGTCTCAAGGATGTCGATAGCAAGCCGAAGAGAGGGACAGGATATAGCCTATCAGATAGAGGTTGAAGGAGGTCAAGAGTTAAACATAAAGCCTGTTAATCTTAAAAAAGGGACTGTGGTAGTGGTCAGAGACCTCTTTTTTAACCTACCTGCAAGAAAAGCCTTCCTTAAGTCTCCTAAAACAGAAACTTTAAAAATAACCGAGGTGGTTAAGGGATTAAGTCTTTCCCATCCTGAAATCAGGTTTGAGCTTAAAACCCAGGACGAAAAAGAAAAAATACTTTTTTCATGGGAAGGGGGGACTTTACCAAGGCTTTTACAAAAAATAACGGGAATCGATCAGAAATATTTTAAAGAGGTTCGATTAGAAAATCCACCTTATATCATAGACTTAATCCTTACCGATACCTCCTATACCCTTCCTCATACGAAATATATCTGGATATTTGTAAATCAAAGATGGATAAAAGACGAAAAAATAGTTAAGATCCTTCTTACTGCGTTAAAACCGTTTTATGGAAATCTTGGTTTTCCGGCAGGAGTTGTATTTATTAAAGCTCCCTATCATCTGATAGATGTAAACGTACATCCTGCTAAATGGGAGGTAAGGTTTAGAGATGAAAAAGCTTTACATCAATTGTTGAGTTCTGCTGTAGAAAAGATTTTTTCTGAGAAAAAGTTTTTTTACCGAGAAACTTTTTATGACGAAAAGTTAAATACCAAAGAAGACATTTTGGACTATAAAAATGATTGGCAACCTTTGGTTTCTTTAAGAAAAGAGGCTTTATCTATCTCTGAGTTTCAACTACCAACGTTTAAAACCAGGGATTTTAAATACTTAGGAAGTTTTTTGCAAACCTATCTCTTGGTAGAAAGGGGAGACAAACTTTACTTGATAGACCAGCATGCCCTTTCAGAACGCTTGATGTTTGAAGAATTAAAGAGGAGATATAAGAAAGGAGCTTGTCAAGAATGTCTGTTTCCTTTATCTTTAAGGTTGACCCAAGAGGGATTAGTTAATTTTAAGAATAAAAAGGAAGCTTTAGAAGAGATAGGGTTTGGTTTTGAGGTGTCTGAAGATAAAGTTTTTTTAACCAAAGTCCCTGCAGGTTTTGATGAGGAAGTGAGAGAGGTGTTAGAAGACCTTTTAGAAAATGATTTTAGAGATCCTAAGGTTTTATTAGATGAGGTTTTGGCAGGTTATGCTTGCAAGCTTGCTAAGAAAAAAGGAGATTTTCTGCACGAAGCTGAGGTTTATCAGTTATTAGAGAGGTTTTTTGAAGATAACCTTCAAACCTGTCCTCATGGGCGTCCTCTTTACTGGATGATCGAGGTCTCTGAAATAGAAAAAAGATTAAAACGTAAGCTATGAAGATACAGGGATTGGTGGTCTTAGGACCCACTGGAGTAGGGAAGTCTGAGGTAGGATTATTTTTAGCCAAACATTTAGACGGAGAAATCATAAACTTTGATTCTGTACAGTTTTACAAAGAATTAAATATAGGTACAGCTAAACCCACGGAGGAAGAAAAAAAAGAGGTCCCTCATCATCTTTATGATGTTTTAGACTTAGAAGAAGAGTTTAACGCCGCAAGGTTTGTAGACTTAGCTGATAAAGTTATAGCCGAGATACTGACCAGGCGAAAACTTCCTATCTTAGTTGGTGGTACAGGACTTTATCTTAGGGCGTTAGAATATGGCCTTTTTTCGGTAGAGATACCTGAGGACATCAGAAAAGAAGTCCAAAAAAAGGCAGAACAAAATTTAGAGGAATTATACGAAGAGCTTAAGAAGGTTGACCCTGAATATGCCCACAAAATTTCGCGTAGAGATAAAGTGAGGATTACCAGGGCTATGGAGGTCTTTTATGCCACCGGAAAGCCTTTTTCCTCTTTTCATAAGGAAAATCCTTTTTTTCATAAAAAGCGGTATAATTTTCTCAAAATAGGTTTGCTTTTACCCAGAAAAGAGCTTTATCAACGGATAAATCAACGAGTTCTCAAGATGATTGAGGCAGGGTGGATAGAGGAGGTTAAAAGGCTTTTGGAAAGAGGTTTTGGTCCTTACTTGAAGGTGTTTAGAGCGATAGGTTATGGATACTTGATAAAATATTTAGAGGGAGAGATTAACTTAGATGAAGCAATAACCCTTATTCAAAGAGATACAAGACGTTATGCCAAAAGACAGATTACCTGGTTTAAAAAAGAACCGGATGTAGTTTGGTTTTCGCCCGAAGAGAAAGAAAAAATCTTAAACTGGGTAAAAGAGAGGTTATCATGGAAAGCATGACAGGTTTTGGTAAGGCCAGTTTTCAGATAGATAGTTTTAAGGTTACGGTGTACATAAAAAGTGTAAATTCGAAATATTTAGACCTTTCTTTAAAATTACCTAAAAGGTATACCTTTTTAGAAGAAAAGATAAGAAAGCTGATAATAGAGCACGTTTCTCGTGGAAAAGTAGAAGTTGTGATAAAGCATACAGGAATTCCTGCTGAGGGGAGAGAGGTCTTTTTAGACCTTCAGACAGCTTTAAACCTTAAACAGGCCTTGGAAACATTAAAAGAAACCTTAGATTTTGAAGAAGTATTAACTTTTTCCGATTTTTTGAGATTTAGAGAATATCTTATGTTAGAAGATAAAGAAGAGGAGGTTGATAAACTTTGGGAAGAGGTTTATCCACCTTTAAAGGAGGCTTTAGAACAACTTAAAGCCTCAAGACTAAAAGAGGGGATGTACTTAAAAGAGGTATTAAAAAAACACTTAGAAGACTTAAAGAAACAGATAACTGAAATAGAAACCTTAAAACCTCAGGTAATCCAAGAGAACACCGAAAAATTAAGACTTAGGCTTCAGAAATTCGCAGAAGAGATAGGAGTTAGAGATTTAGACGAAAATAGATTTTATCAGGAACTGGTATATCTTCTTGATAAGATAGATTTTACCGAAGAACTAAACAGACTAAAGGTTCATCTTAAACATTTTGAAGAGACATTAGAAGAAGATTTCCCAGGGAAAAAGCTTGACTTTTTATGTCAGGAAATGTTTAGAGAGATTAATACTTTGTCTAATAAAGCACAGTCTTCTGCCATTTCTTTGGTGGCGGTAAGGATAAAAGATTTGATAGAAAAATTAAGGGAACAGGTTCAAAACATAGCTTAATAATTTTTAGGAGGGAAAAATTGATATCCAAGGTTAAACTTTATTCAGAGCTTTTAAAGTTTGAACACACGGTTTTTGCCCTCCCCTTTGGTCTGGCAAGTATATTTTTACTCTATCAAGAAGTTCTTTCTTGGAAAAAAGTCATCGCTATTTTGATAGCTATGATCTCAGCCAGAACCTTAGGGATGGCTTTAAACAGGTTAGTTGATAAACCCTTTGATGAAAAAAATCCGAGAACCAAGATCTGGCCTCATGCAAGCGGCTTGGTAAAAGATTGGGAAATAAAACTCCTTATTTTTATTAGCGGCTTGGTTTTTATAGGAAGTTGTTATGCTATTAACCTGTTAGCTTTAGCCTTAAGCCCAGTTGTGATTTTTTTCTTATGGTTTTACCCTTATGCTAAAAGGATAACCTATTTTCCTCATTTAGTCCTTGGGGTGGTTTACTTTCTTATTCCAATAGCCGTAGATATAGCCTTAAACGAAAGGGTCAGTTTGATTGCCTTTTTGTTAGGTTTGGCTATGGGGTCCTGGGTTTCTGGTTTTGATGTGCTTTATAGCCTGCAGGATTATGAGTTTGATAAAAATGTAGGGCTTAAGTCTATTCCTGTTAGATTTGGGATAGCCAAGGCTCTTAAAATAGCCAGACTTCTTCATGGTATTACCTTCTTTTCGTTAGTTTTAGTAGGGTTAGTTTATCCTAAGACTACCTGGATTTATTATCTGGGCCTCTTTTTGATCACCCTTTTTTTAGTCTATGAGCATCGCTTGATAACCGAAAAGGATCTTTCCAAGATAAACAAGGCTTTTTTTACGGTAAATGGTTTTATCAGTTTTGTTTTTTTGTTAGTGGTTTTACTAAACGAGTTGTACTATACTTTTGGGTTAAAAGGATAGATGAAGGTATTAGCTTTTATCAACCAAAAAGGTGGAGTAGGTAAAACTACGGTATGTGTTAATCTTGCCCGGGCTCTAACCTTGGAAGGTTTTAAGGTCTTAGTGATAGATTTTGACCCTCAGGCCAACGCCTCAAGTGGTTTAGGAGTTAGGGTCAAAAAACAACAAAGCATCTATCAGGCAATCATAGAAGAAAAAGTAGAGCCTTTTATCAAACAGCCGTTTTCAGGTCTCTATCTTTTGCCTTCTTCGATAGACCTTGTAGGGCTTGAGATAGAGCTGGTAGATTATCCTCAAAGAGAATATGTGCTTAGAAACCTTATTGAAAAAGGGACTTATTTGCAACAACCGATAAAAGAGTTTTTCGATTTTATTTTTATCGATTCACCCCCTTCTCTTGGTTTGATAACCGTTAACATCCTAACAGCTTCTCAGGGAGTAGTTATTCCTCTTCAGTGCGAATATTATGCCTTAGAAGGGCTATCTTTATTGGTAAGAACCATAAAGGGAATTAAAAAAAGTTTAAACCCTGAATTGATGCTCTTTGGGTTGGTTTTAACAATGTATGACGGAAGAAATCGTCTTTCTCATGAAGTAGCTGAGGAAGCAGAAAAACATTTTAAATGGATTATTTTTAAGACTCGCATCCCAAGAAGTGTAAAGGTTAGTGAAGCACAGAGTTTTGGAAAACCTGTTATTGATTATGATAGACAAAACAGGGTTTCACTTGCGTTTAAAGAGTTATCCTTAGAGTTTCTTGATAGAATAAGGGAGAGACAAACTTTGGGATAAGATGTAAGTAATGGTAGTACAACTTTCTTGCTATTGAAGATTTACGAGAATGTGAAATAATATAAGAACTAAAAGTTAACAAGGTTTTAACATGTCAAAGATAAACTTAAGCGAGACTGCCAGAAATTTAGCTCAACCAATATTGCTTCCTTTGGTAAAAGTACTCTCTGGTCTTAACGTCCACCCCAATGCTATCACCATCCTTTGTTTTTTGGGGTTTGTTTTAAGTTCCTTTTTTATAGCCTATGGAGAGTTTGTGGTAGCTGGTATTCTGCTACTTCTTTTTGCTCCTCTTGATGCCTTAGATGGTGCTTTAGCCAGGTTTACCAACAAAGTCTCACCTTTTGGGGCTTTTTTAGACTCAACTTTAGATCGTTATGGAGAAATATTTATATTTTTGAGCCTTTGTTATTATTTTATTGCGTATAATCAGCCTTATCAGGCTCTTCTAAGTTTTTTAGGGATTACAGGGTCTTTGATGGTAAGCTATGCCCGAGCAAGGGCAGAAGGGGTAGGGTTTGAATGTAAAATCGGAATGTTTACCAGGTTTGAAAGGATCACCTTTTTGATTATAGCCCTTATTTTTGATCTAATTACGGTGTTTTTGGTGGTAATTTCAGTTTTTACACATTTAACTGCCATACAAAGGATTTTGTATGTATACAAAAATCAAAAAAGGAGTTAAAAGATGTGTTTGGCCTATCCTTATAAAATAGTAGAAGTAAAAGACGAATGGACAGCCGTTGCTGAGGTTCAAGGAGTAAAAACTGAGGTAGCCCTTCATCTTCTTCCTGAAAAGGTAAAAGAAGGGGATTGGGTGTTGGTGCATGTAGGTTTTGCCATTAAAAAACTTAGTGAAGAAGAAGCTCAAGAAAGTTTGAGGTACTGGGATGAAATACTCAGGCTCACTCAACCAAACGTGGAATAGCTTTAAAGACCCTCAAAGGGTAAAAGTTTTAGCGGACCTCATTAAAAGAGAGGTAGAGAGTTTAGGTAACCCCGTAAACATTATGGAGTTCTGCGGGGGGCATACCCATGTTATCTTGAAAAACGGCTTAGATGAGCTCCTTAAAGGTTATATCAATTTTTTACATGGACCAGGTTGCCCGGTATGTGTAACTGCTTTAGAAAGGGTAGATTTAGCCATTGAACTTGCCAAATTACCTGATGTTATCCTCTGTACCTATGGAGACTTGATGAGAGTTCCTGGTTCTAACAAGATTAGTCTTTTAACCTTAAGGGCTGAAGGCTACGAAGTGCGCCCCCTTCCTTCATGTCTGGAAGCCATAAAAATAGCCCAGGAGTTTCCTAATAAAAAAGTAGTGTTTTTTGCCATAGGGTTTGAAACCACCGCACCTCATACCGCAGTTCTTATCAAACAAGCCCATCAATTAGGTATCGCAAACCTTTGGGTGGTCTCAAACCATATTTTAGCCATAGAAGTCCTTGATTATCTCTTAAAAAGTGAGGAAAAACCTTTTATAGAGGCTTTTATAGGCCCAGGTCATGTAAGCACCATCACAGGGACAAAAGTCTATGAACCGATAGTGCAAAGATACGGAACTCCGATCGTAGTCTCAGGTTTTGAGCCTTTAGACCTGTTGCAGGCGGTTTATCTTATAGTAAAACAGAAAAAGGAAGGAAGATGTGAGGTAGAAATCCAGTATACCCGTACGGTGGATAAACAGGGCAACTTAAAGGCTCAAGAACTTTTAAAAGAGGTTTTTGTGATAAGGGATTCTTTCCCTTGGAGAGGTTTAGGTGAGATACCAAACAGCGCTTATGCCATAGCACCTAAGTATGAATCCTTAGACGGAGAAAAGTTTTTTAATCTATCTCTTCCTTCTTCTAAAGAACATCCTCAGTGCTTGTGTGGAAGGGTTATAAAAGGGCTTAACAAGCCTACTGACTGTAAACTTTTTGGTAAAGCCTGTACTCCTCAAAATCCTATAGGTCCTTGTATGGTATCCTCTGAAGGGGCATGTTTAGCCTATTTTAAATACAGAAAACAGTTAAATTAAAACTCAAAAGTGTTATAAAAACTCGTCTTTTTTGTAATCCAAGAAATAAAAAAAGGGAGCCTTAAAAAGCTCCCTTTTTTTATGGGTAAAGTTTTAAACCTTAGAGTACTTTTACTCTTTTGATTTCATTACCTTTTGCATCTAATAGATGGACAGCACAGGCTATACATGGGTCAAAGGAGTGGATAGTCCTTAACACCTCAAGTGGTTTTTCAGGGTCAACCACAGGGTTGTTGATCAAGCTTTCTTCATAAGGACCACGTTTTCCTTTTTCACATCTTGGGCTCATGTTCCAGGTAGATGGCACAACTGCTTGATAGTTTTTGATTTTACCTTTTTCTATAACCACCCAGTGAGAAAGAGTTCCTCTTGGGGCTTCATGAAAACCAACACCCTTAATCTCTTTGGCAGGAAATTCAACTTTATTCCAGATAGCATAATCTCCTTTAGCGATGTTTTTCTCAAGAAGGTTTAAATGCTTGAGGGCAAGGTCAGCAAGCATGGCTGCTCTGATGGCTCTTGCCAAATGCCTTCCCATCGTGGAGTGAAGGTCATCCACCGTTAAGTTAACACCTAAAGCTTTAGCTTTTTCTAACGCATAGTTTACCCACTTCATCGTTAATTCATGTTTGGTAGCGATACCCATCAACACTTGAGCCAATGGGCCAACTTGCATAGGTTCACCTTTGAAACGAGGAGCCTTAGACCAGCTGTATTTTCCGTTAGGATTAAAGTCAGTATAATTAGGAACAGTTTCACCCTGCCAGGGATGTCTTGGTCCAGTATCTTTGTACCAGGAATGAGCCACACTTTCGGTAACGTTGTCTCTAAAATAAGGATCGTTAAAGCTTTTGATCGGGGTATAAGTAGACAAGTCTCCGTTAAAGATGGTTCCACCAGGAAGGTCAAATACCGTTCCTTTGGTGTCAAGAGGAAGGTCTGGTACCGCTAAGTAGTTATCTACTCCTCTTCCGATCTTAAACCAGTCTTTGTATAGACATCCTACAGCAATCACGTCGTTAAGATAAACCTCTTGGATAAAATGTTTTACTTTCATGAGTAATTCACGGGCGTAATCTAGCCTTTCAGCGTTAAGGGTAGCTAAGTTGTCAGGATTGATGGCTAAAGCTACTCCACCTACTACCAACGTTTGGATATGAGGGGTTTTACCTCCAAAGATAGCAACCACTTTGTTAGCGTCAAACTGATAGTCTAAGGCAGTTAAGTAATGAGCTACAGCAAGTAAGTTTACCTCAGGAGAAAGTTTCATCTGTGGATGTCCCCAGTATCCGTTGGTAAAAGGTCCAATTTGTCCCTTTTCTACAAATTTTTGAAGGGTCTCTTTTACCTTTTTAAAATAAGTAACAGAGTTTCCTTCCCAAGAAGAAATGCTCTGAGCAAGCTCAGCAGTTTTTTTGGGGTCTGCTTTTAAAGCAGATACTATATCTACCCAGTCAAGGGCTGATAGATGGTAAAAATGGACCATGTGGTCATGCAAAGCATGGGCACAAAGGATGATGTTTCTTACATACTGGGCATTTAAAGGAATTTCCATTCCTAAGGCATTTTCTACGGCTCTAACCGAAGCCATAGCATGAACAGTAGTACATACACCACAGAACCTCTGAGTAAAGGCCCAGGCGTCCCTTGGGTCTCTTCCTTTGAGGATGATCTCTATACCTCTCCACATCTGTCCAGAAGACCAAGCATTTACTACTTTGCCTCCATCTACCTCTACATCTATTCTTAAATGTCCCTCTATCCTGGTTATGGGGTCTATGGTAATCCTTTTAGCCATACGTTAACCTCCTTTGTAATCTTTTTTAGATTTTAAGTTTTATTATTCCATAATAGGTTTGTAGAATGGGGACATTTCATCCCAAAAGTCTGGTTCAACACATCCCATACATCCATGACCAGCACCGACTGGCCAGGCACCCACATCACAGAATTTGATCACACCACAGTTAGCATAGGTAACAGGCCCTCTGCATCCTACTTTGTATAGACAATAACCCTGTTTATGCCCTTCGTCACCAAAGGCTTCAGCAAAACGACCTTCATCAAAGTGAGGCCTTCTTTCACAGTGGTCATGGATAAGCCTACCATAAGCAAATTTTGGTCTTCTAAGTTTGTCTAATTCAGGAAGTTTACCAAAGGTAAGGATATAACTGATGGTAGCAAAAAAGTTGTATGGGTTAGGAGGACAACCAGGTATGTTGATTACCTTTTCATTTCCGATAACCTGAGGCACACCTACCGCACCTGTAGGATTGGGTTTAGCTGCTTGTACTCCTCCAAAGGCAGCACAGGTACCCATGTTGATAACCAGCTTAGCATCCTTTGCCACTTCTTTTAAAATTTCTATTGCAGGTCTTCCACCAACCTTACAGTAAATACCACCGTCTTTGGTTGAAACAGCTCCTTCTACCACACAGATGTATTCTCCTTTGTAGGTTTTGATGGTTTCATGAAGCACCTCTTCTGCCTGTTTACCAGCAGCTGGCATCAAGGTCTCATGATACTCAAGGTTAACCATTTCAAGCAAAAACCTTCCTAAAGGTGGATGTGAAGACCTGAGAAGCGATTCGGTACATCCGGTACACTCCATAAAGTGCAACCATACTACCGTAGGTTTAGGACCCTTTTTCAGGGCTGCTTCTACTTTTTCTACCATAGAAACAGGAAGCCCCATCGTAGCAGTAACTATGGTACATATCTTTAAAAAATCTCTTCTACTAAGGTCTTTGAGGTTAAACATACGCATACCTCCTCTTTGTATTATCTTTAATTAAAAAAGATTATAGTTTTTTGCGAAAAAAGTCAACTTTAGTTTTTCAGATTTTTTTTTATAATAGATTAAATAATTTAAATTTGACAAAAATTTTTTGATAAAATTCTTTTGATTTCTTGCTTTTTTGACGTTTTTATGAAATGCCTACTAAAGAAAGATAGGTAAGATAAAACCTTTCAAACCATTCTAAGTACGCTCTTTTTTTATTTTTAGTAAACTTAGTGTACCATTTAGAAAGGCTTAACTCTTCTGCTAAGGTACAGAAGATGTCTATGGCTTTTTCACTTTCTAATGGTTGTGGTAAGGCTTTAGCCTTAAGGTTATAAATTCCTATGTTCCGGTAAACCTCTTTTATTTTTTCTTCATATTCAGATATTCCTAATTGTTGGTAAAGAGATGGAATGAGGTTTTCGGCCCAACCTCTGTGGAAACGGCAAAAAGCTGCGTTGGAAAGACTAAGTTCTTTGATAGCTCTTTGATAGACCTGTTTAGCAAACTCTTCTGGAGAAGTGAAGGCTAAACAGTAATCTGTCCAGTACTTCCCTGTTACAAAAATAGGAATAAGAAATCCTTTGGTCCAATAAAAATTAGGGGTCATATAACCACCTTCTCCGTAAGGTTGATAAAGAGCTAAATCCCTAAAAGAAAGACCTACAGAGGTAATTCTGTCTTCATAGAGATTTTCTAAGTAGTTAATCGCCTGTCTTAGACCTTTTTCTGCGATAAGCGATAAGATTTTGTTTTTCTTACTAACTAATCCTTCTATAATCTCGATAGCTAATTTCCCATTAACTTCCCAGGCCTTAGGATTTAGTTTAAAGGGATCCAAACAGGGAGGCTCTGAAATTCCTAACTCTTCGCAGGTTAAAAGTTCTTTTTGTACAGCTTCAAGTAAAAACATTACCACATGGCCTGTTCCTATAGCATCAAGCCCTTTCTGGTCTATCAGGTCTACGATCTTTGAGGCTAAGTCTAAGTTAAAAACCCCTATTAAAGGCCCAATCCCTTGAAAAGGTTCGTAGTCTACCTTTTTACCCTTCCAAACTTTTTTACACGCCACCGGACAGGGCTCTCCACAGGTTTTCCAGGTTTTCGCTTGTTCAAAGGTAAGCTCTTTAAAGGGTTTCCAATAATAAGAAAGGATAAGGTCAGCTAATTTTTTTCGAAACTCCCTTTTAAGATAGATGCTGTTAAAGCAGAAAGTAGGCAACCATTCTTTGTAATAAGGATAGTTAGACCCAAAGGTGCCTCCTGCTCCTATTTTAGGGTCAAATCTATATTTTAAGGTAGCTGAATTTACTGCTGAAGTATAATCTCTGGAAGTAACTTCTTGGAAAAACTTGGCAAATCTTTTAACATCTGAGAAAACCTCAGGAACCTGGGGACTGGCCTCTCCACCTACCACCAGCCCAAACACCCCATGGGCTTGAGCTAAAACTGACCCTGGGCCTGCCCTTCCTGCAAAATCTTCACTCCCTTGGATAAGCTCTTTTTTTTCAGGGTTTATGTCTATCGATACCAAAGACCCAAACTTAGTAGAAAAAGCTCCTTCCCCTACCACTACAGCCCTTGCTCTATTTTTAATAAAAAATTCTGAGTAATTGTCTAAAAGATATTTGGTGAGGGCATAAGTTCCTTTATATCCATGATAGTTGTCATAAATTTCTTCAAGTTTTTCTTTTTCTATTGTTTCAAACCTTAGGTTTATCCCTTCAGAGCTTCCTTCTACAAAAATAACGACTGGTTCAGGACTTTTACCAAAAATGGCAAATCCATTAACCCCAGACCTTACAAACTTATAGCCTACCCCACCCATTTCTGATACATGTAAGCCAAGACTTTCTGGACTTCTAAATACCGCTACCAACCTGTGTGTACCAAAAATTTTCCCTCCAGCAAAAGGTCCGGTTCCTAAAAAGAGTACGTTAGTTCCTGAAAAAACCTCTTCCTTAAAGCTTTCTACTTCTTCTAAGTGTATTCGTATTCCTATATCTACAGGACCTAAGTAAGGTGGGATCGGATAATTTTTGACTTTCCAAGTTTTTTGAGTTACATCTATCCACAAGACTTTGTATGCATGCATTTTAAAACCCTCTAATCAGGTGCTGTAAAAGGAACTTTTATAGAACTAAAAGATCACCACACAGTTTTTACCTTTGATTTTACCCTGATATAAGGCTTTATCAAGTCTGTTTAAAAAGCTATCTAAGGTGTCTTCGTCTTTCCAAGAAGTAACCCCAAAGGAAGCGGTAATCTTAAGTTTTTTTTCACCAAAGTTATGTTTTTCGATTAACTTTCTTAGATGATCAGCTAATATTTGTGCTTTTTCTAAAGGCGTCTCTGGACAAACAAGGATAAATTCTTCTCCTCCCCATCTCCCAAGGATATCCTGATTTCTTATTCTTTGCTTTATTATTTCAGTTATTTCTTTTAAAACCCTATCTCCTTCAGCGTGTCCGTAGGTGTCATTTACCTTTTTGAAATCATCAACATCTATCAAGAGTGCAGAAAATTCATAATCCTTTTGAGTTTGTTTTTTCAAAGCTTCTTGTTTAATCTTGTGAATTATATATCTTCTGTTGTAAACTTTAGTAAGAGGGTCTATGATAGAAAGATTAACAGCCCGAGCCCAGAAAAAGATTAAAAATCCATTCAAGATAAACAGAAGTACCAAGCCTATATAAGGAATAATTATATTTTGATAGAATTTTTGTTGAATAGGGGTAAACTTTTTAAGTGAGATACCGGTATAGAGAATCCCGATAATTTTACCAGAGGGATCTTTTATAGGTTTGTAGGCAGTGATGTATTTTTCTCCTAATATGTCTGCGATACCATAATACTCTTTTCCCTGTTGTAAAACCCTTTGTGCAACAGGAGGGCTTACCTTAGTTCCTATGATACGGGTGCCTAATTCATTTCTTATGGTAGTAGTAACCCTTGTATCGCCTAAAAACACAGTAGCGGTGTTTCCTGTTGCTTTTTCAAAAAAGTCTACTATCTCAAAGTTGTCGTTGATCAAAACCTTCCCTTTATACAACCTACCGTTTAATATCTGCCATTCTCCAGGATATTTTAGGTTTAATAAAACTTCAAACATATTTAGGTCTTTCTTTACATGCAAGGTAGCTACTTCTAAAACCTGATGGTAGGTGCAACGGGCTGAAATCCAACCTACTAAAAGGGCTAAAAATATAGATAATCCTATAAAAAATAATATGAACTTGGATTTGGAAGATAAAAAATTGTGAACGATATATCCAGCAAGGCGATATTTCATAACATTCTAAAACTTAACGTTCTAAAACTAAATGTGATAGTGTTTTTATCAGAAGTTATGTTATAATTTTTAATAAAAATTTGTCAAGTTTCACTTTAATAAAAACGGGTTTAAATTTTTAATTAAAAATTACCCAAATTGTAGAAAGTTGGCCTATAAACGAGTCTTTTTCAGTTATTTTTTATTTTTTATTTTTTCTATTTTTCTGTTAGTTTCCATCTATTCTTATAATCCTTATGACCCAGGAATAGGTGTTTCTGGAGCAACTGAAATTAACAATTTGGGTGGACTTTTAGGGGCTTATACGGCTTCTTTCTTTTATTTTGTTTTTGGTATAGTAAGTCTTTTAATTCCTGTCTTTTTTATTTTAGGCTTTTTCTTAAAACTAATGGGAGGGTCTATCAAAAGGTTAGGTTTTAGTTTTTCTTTTCTGATTTTATCTCTTTGCATGTTAGTAGGCTATACTTTTAATCTTTTAGAAACTAAAAATCTTTTACTTTTTGGACGTTTTCCTTTAAACGGAGGTTTTATAGGGGAATTAAATGGTTATTTTAGACTTTTGGTAGGAGATTTTGTTTTTTTGATGATAATGTTTGTCTTTCTTTTTGTTTCTTTTTTGGTAGGATTAGGCTTTAATCCAAAAACTTTCAAATCTATCTTAACCAAATTTAGCTATAAAAAAGACATAAAAAAAACAGAAGAAAAACTTGAAGGAAAATTTGAAAAGATTTCCTCAACCAAGATATCTTCTCAACCGGTTGAGGAACCTCTGTCTTTTGAAATTAAACCTTTAAACTCAAAAAATAATACTAAAGAGAAGATTTCTAAAAAGGGGGCTCAGGAAGAACCACAGATAAAGGAATTTGAAAAAACATTACCTCCTCCGGTAGATTTACTTAAAGATCCTCCCCTTTCTTCTTACCGGATAAGGCCTGAGGAGTTAAAAGAACGTGCTTTGGTTTTGATCTCAAAACTTAAAGAGTTTGGTATAGAAGGTGAGGTAGTAGGTATTTCTCCAGGCCCTGTGATTACTGTATTTGAGTTTAGACCAGCTCCAGGTATTAAAATCAGTAAAATCCAGAGCTTGGTAGATGACTTAGCGTTGGGGCTTTCTGCTAAAAGTGTAAGGATCGTTGCCCCTATCCCAGGTAAAAGTGTGATAGGTATCGAAATTTCAAACCCTAAAAGAGAGTGGGTATATCTTAAGGATATTTTACAGAGCGAAGCTTTTATCCGTTCTAAGTCTCCTCTTACCATCGCCTTAGGTAAGGACATTTCAGGAGCTCCTGTGGTAGCTGACCTTAAAAAGATGCCTCATCTTTTGATAGCCGGAAGCACCGGTTCTGGAAAAAGCATCTTTTTACACAGCGTAATTTTAAGCCTTATCTATAAAGCCACCCCGGAAGAGGTAAGATTTTTGATGATTGATCCTAAAAGGATCGAACTTTCCGTTTACGATGGAATTCCCTATTTATTACATCCTGTGGTATTAGAACCTAAGATGGCTACTAAGGCTTTAAGATGGTTGGTAGGAGAGATGGAAAGACGGTATAGCCTTTTTGAGGAGGTAGGGGCAAGAAACCTTGAGTCTTATAACGAACAGTTTGACGAAAAACTGCCTTATTTAGTGATGATTATCGATGAGTTGGCAGACCTTATGGTGGTATCTTCTAAAGAGGTAGAAACCTTACTTACTAGACTGGCTCAGATGGCAAGGGCAGCAGGGATACATCTCTTGGTAGCTACCCAAAGACCCTCGGTTGATGTGATTACTGGGTTAATCAAGGTTAACTTCCCTGCCAGGATCTCCTTTCAAGTTACCTCTAAAGTAGACTCAAGAACTATACTTGATACCCAGGGAGCGGAAAGGCTTTTAGGGGCAGGAGATATGCTTTTTATGCCTCCTGGATCATCTTATCTACAAAGGATCCATGGCCCTTATGTTTCAGAAGAAGAGGTGAAACTTTTGGTAGATTACCTTAAATCTATCGGAGAACCTGAGTATTTAGCCAACTTAGAGGAGATAGAAGACGAAGAACCTATTTCTCTTGAAGAGGAAAGCGATTACGAAGATGACAAACTATATGAAGCTGCCTTGAAAATTGCCTATCAGTATGGTAAAATTTCTGTATCGATGCTTCAAAGGAAGCTTAGGATAGGTTACAACCGAGCTGCAAGGTTGGTAGAACGTATGGAGGAGGAAGGTATTGTTGGCCCAAGTGATGGTGTTCGTCCTCGCCCTGTTATTGGCCCTCGCAAATCCCTTTAGTCTTAAGGCCCAAACTGTAGACGAGGTCATAGACCATATCCAAGATTTTTATCAAACAATACAGACGCTTGAAGCAGAATTTATCCAGGAAGCCTATATTTCTCAAGGCCATAAAGAGGTGTCTTCAGGTAGACTCTGGATTAAAAAACCTGGCAAATTTCGTTGGGAATACTACAGGCCCCAAAAACTTTTTATCATATCTTCTGGAAAAAGTATATACTTTTACTATCCAGAAGAAAAACAAGCCTTGGTTTATCCTTCAGGCACAACCTTTGGTTCTAAATTAGCCCTGGGATTTATGACCGGAAGGGGAAATATTAAAACAGACCTAAAAGTTGAAAGTTTTCAAACCTTGGATAACGATTTTTGGAAACTAAACTTTTTAACTGCTAACAACGACCAGAAGGTAAGAAGGATTTCTTTAGTGGTAAATCCTAAGTCTGGAGAGGTTAAAGAGGTTATCTTGAACATGGCTTCAGGAGAAACCTTAAGGATAATTTTTAACAACTTGCAATACAATAAATCCCTTAAAGACAGCCTTTTTCAGTTTTCACCTCCTAAAGACGTAAGAGTTATTCAAGCTCAAAGTAATTAAACAGTCTATTTTCTTTTTAGTTTGAACCAGATATAAAGTCCCAAAATCACCCCACAAAAGATTACTATTCCTATAGAGCCACGTTCTAAGTAAGTTTTAAGAAGTTCTTCGTTTTTTCCAAAAAAATATCCACAAAAACCAAGGAAGCTACACCAAAGTAGCGCACCCAATAGGGTATAAAAAGAAAACAGAAAAAGTCCCATCCTGGCAAAACCCGCTGGGATAGAGATGACATGTCTAAGTCCTGGAAGGAGCCTTCCTATGAAGGTACTGATATGCCCATGTTGATCCCAAAATTTTTCCATTTTTTGAAAGGAGTATTCGGTTAGGAGTATATACTTACCATATCGTTTGACAAACCTTAAAAACATCGGACGACCAAACTTAAGGGCTAAAAAATAATTGATAAGAGCTCCAGCCCAACTACCTAACGTACCTGCCAGGATAACACCCCAAAGGGAAAGTTTACCCTGATAGGCAAGGTAAGCAGCAGGAGGGATGATTATTTCACTTGGGATAGGAATTAAAGTAGACTCAAGGGTCATCAAAAAAAATACACCTAAATAACTACTTTTTTCAAAAAAAAGTAAAAAATATTGCACAAAATCTTTTAAAAATTCCATAAAAGGTCCTCCTAAACTTTTTCGAAAGTGTAAGTCTCAAAAAGTTAAAGGGTTAACTTAAATCATATAAAAAATTACTTAAACAAAGGGTTTAATCCGTCTTGACAAACCAAAAAAGGATAATATATTATTACTCAATACGCCGAGGTGGCGGAATTGGTAGACGCGCTGGCTTGAGGGGCTAGTGGACGTCGGTCCGTGCGGGTTCGAGTCCCGCCCTCGGCACCATCTATGTTCTTTTCTTTTCATCTTTCTTTCCTTTTAGGATTTAAAATTTCCTGTAGAGTTTCTCCAAGTATGGTAAACGCAAGAACTGTTATCAAAATAGCCATCCCTGGGTAAAAGGAAAGCCACCAGGCTACTTCTAAGGTCTCTTTACCGTCTATCAACATATTCCCCCAGGAAGGGATGGGAGGCTGTACCCCTATTCCAAGAAAGGAAAGGGCAGATTCTATCAAAATGGCTTGTCCAAGTCCTAAGGAAGCAGAGACCAAAATAGGTGGTAGGGCATTAGGTATGAGATGTTTAAATAAAATCCTTAAGGATGATGCCCCATAGGTTTTAGCTATCAACACAAAGTCTCTTTCTTTTAAGGATAAAATTTCAGCTCTTACTAAACGAGCTAATCCCATCCAGCTGGTAGCACCTATTACCACCATGATGGTAACGATAGATGGTTCTAAATAAGCTACCATAGCTAAAACCAAAAATATGGTGGGGAAACAAAGCATGATGTCAATAAACCTGCAAATAATCAGGTCAACCCACCCTCCAAAGTAGCCGGCTATCGCTCCTAAGACTACCCCTATCATCAGAGATAATCCTACTGCCACCAAACTTACCTCAAGTGAGATCCGAGAGGCATAGATCATACGGCTTAACACGTCTCTTCCTAAAAGGTCAGTTCCTAAGGGATGGTCTAAGGAAGGTGGTTGAAGTATGTTGTCTACGTTTATTTCCAAAGGGTCATAAGGGGCTATATAAGGAGCAAAAACAGCCAAAACAGCTAAAAATAAAATGATTATTAAAGAAGCCGTTCCTAAACGATGTTTTAACAACTCTTTTATTAAAGACATTATTAATGTTTATCTCCAAGCCTTATTCTTGGGTCTGCCAGAGCATATCCTATGTCTGCTAAAAAGTTCCCTATCAAAGTAAGCACAGCTACCAGGAAAAGGTTGGCCATGATAACAGGGTAATCCCTTGCCATCACCGCTTGCCACATTAGCTGCCCTACTCCAGGTATACCAAAAATGGTTTCAAAGATAACACTCCCTCCTACCAGCCCAGGTAAAGAAAGACCTAAGATGGTAATAAGGGGTAAAAGGGCGTTTCTTAGGGCATGTTTATAGATTACTTCTTTTTCTGAAATTCCTTTAGCCCTGGCAAAAAGAATATAGTCAGCCTTTAGTACTTCTACCATAGAATTTCTCACATATCTTGAGATACCTGCAATCCCTCCGAAGGTAGCCACAAAAAGGGGACAAATCAGGTGTTTGGTCCAGTCCCATAATTTTTCAAAGAAGTTCATCTCTTCATAACCTAAGGTGGAATGTAGCCCAGAAATAGGAAGCCATTGAAGTTTTACCCCGAAAATCATCATAAGAATGATAGCCAGCCAAAAACTGGGCATAGCATAACCCAAAAATACCACTATGGTTAATATTCGATCAACCCAACTTCCAGCTTTTACAGCCCCCAAAACCCCTAACGGTACAGAAATCATAAAGATTAAAATTAAAGAAAGGAGATTTAAAAGTAAAGTAACCGGAAGTCTTTCTTTGATTTTATCCCATACTGGTCTTTGGTCTGGGGAAAAAGAACGCCCAAAATCAAACTTGGCGGCTTTTTTTAGCCATTCCCAATATTGAACATAAAGTGGTTTGTCAAGACCATACATTTTGACCAATCTTTCTCGATATTCTGGGGTAATCTTAGGATTGAAATCAGTGATAGGACTTAAAGGGCCTCCTGGGGCTAAATGAATGACTGAAAAACTAATGACAGTAATCCCAAAAAGGGTTATCAAGAACACCAGAAATCTTTTTAACAAGAAAAGGATCATTTTTTATCGCCTCGTTTTCTTTCTGCTTCAGATGCCTTTAAATACAAAGGAAGTAAATCTTCTGCAGATTTTAGTTCAAATTCGTTATTTTTTAGCTTTAAATAAACCAGTTTGGCCACATTTTCCAAGGTAAGACCTATCGTAAAAGGCCATTTTAAAAAATTAGGACCTAACCTCTCTTTCAGATAGGTTTCCCATTTTTCTAAGGTTTCACCAACAAACCAGGTAGGTTCTTTTATCAAATCAGGTATATTTCTGACTGAGACGCAAACAGGAGAAATCTTTGTTTTTAGGTTATTTTCCTCCCATCTATAGACACCTAAAAAAACTTCTTGGCTATAGGCATCTATCAGAGATACCACAGGTAAGTTTGTTGGAAAGGTTTCTACCGCAAGCACTTCAAGGCTAACAAAAGGTATCACAGGTTTAGGGAAGGCTAAACTTAATCCCTTTAGCACCGAAAGCCCAACTCTTAGTCCAGTAAAACTGCCTGGACCAAGGTCTATGGCATAGTAGTCTATGGACTTTAGGTCTAATCCTAAGTTTTTTTCAAAAAAAGTTAAACACTGAAAGATTATCTGAGAATAAGACTGAGAGGATCTTAAGGTAACAGCCCCTAACAACTTATCTTTTATAAGGGCTATACCTCCAGACTTCCCTGCTGTTTCTATAGCTAAAACTAAGGGAGTTTCCATCCGCTAAGAAGTTTAAGGATGTCGTTGTAAAACACAGCTATACTTAGAGCAATGATGATAAAAAGTCCTATTTTAAGGATAAGCTCTTGGGTTTTTAGGGATAAAGGTTTTCCTCTGATGGCCTCTATACCAAAAATGACTAAATGGCCTCCGTCAAGCATAGGTAAAGGGAGAAGGTTTATAATCCCTAAGTTGATCGAAAGAAGCCCAGTAAAAGAAATAAGAGGATAAATCCCTAGTTTAGCTGTATCTCCTGCCATTTTCCCGATGGTAATAGGACCTCCTAACGTAGAAAAAGGCAATTCTCCTGTAAAGAGCTTAAAGATAGCTACGAAGGTAAGGGTAGTGATGTCTACTACCTTTTCTACAGCAAGGACAAAGGATTCAATAAAACCGTGCCTTTGATGAACTACCTCTTGGGTTGACTTGACACCGATAAAAGGCACCTGAGTTTTTTTCCCAAAGAGGTTGTATCCTTCTTTCATCTCAGGAATGATTTTTACCTCTAACTCTTGAGAGTTTCTCTTTATTTTAAGGGAAACTTCTTTTACCATCTCCTGGCTTTTTAGATATAGGATAAGCTGGTCAAAAGACTTGACCTTTTTGCCGTTTACTTCTATGATTTCATCTCCAGGAGCAAGACCCGCTTTTTCAGCTGGAGAACCAGGTAAAACCTCTCCTATTTTGGTAGAAAGAAGATAAGAACCAGAGGCCCAAAAAAGAAACCAAAATAGAAGGACAGGGAGGATAAAATTAGCCAAAGGGCCTGCAACCACGATAAACGCTTTTTGCCAAGGCTTTTTAAAGGCAAAAGCTTTGTCTTTTTCGACTACCGAAGGCAACGTTTCAGGATGTTCCCCATAAAGTTTAACGTATCCACCTAAAGGAAAGGCAGACACCCTGTATTCAGTCTCTCCTGCTTTAAAACCGATAATTTTGGGCCCAAAGCCTAATGAAAAAATCTCTACTTTGACCCCCATAAGCTTAGCTGCTATAAAATGACCTAACTCATGAACAAAAATAAGTACACCGATTACTAATAAAGCTATAATTACTGTTAGCATGTTTTATTCCCTTTTATCAGCTTTTCTGTATAAAGACAAACTTCTTTATGTAAGGTTAAAAGAAAAGATAAATCTTCCCCCCCTGAAGGCCTTTCTGGTATTTTAAACCCATCTAGGGTTTTTGCAAGAAAATAAGGAATTTTATCAAAGGTAATTCTTTTTTGCAAGAAAGCCTCTACCACCACCTCATCAGCTGCCTCAAGGATAAGAGGATAAACCCCTCCTTTTTGTCCTGCTTCATAAGCAAGCTTAAGGCAGGGGAATTTCTCAAGGTCAGGAGCCTCAAAAACTAAACTGCCAATTTTCTCCAGTTGAACCTTAGGTACCTGAAGTTCAATCCTTTCAGGATAGTTTAAGGCATAAGAAATAGGCAGTTGCATGTCAGGAAAGCTAAGGTGCATTAAAATACTTCCGTCTATCAACTCAACCAAACCATGAACTAAACTTTGAGGATGGATAAGTACCTCTATCTTTTCCAAGGGAAAGTCAAAAAGGACCTTAGCTTCAAGAACTTCAAAACCCTTATTCATAAGGGTAGCAGAATCTACCGATATTTTGGCTCCCATCTTCCAGTTCGGGTGTTTCACCGCCATCTCTGGGGTAATTTTAACAAACTCCTCTAAAGGTAGACGATAAAAAGGCCCACCTGAGGCTGTAAGGATAATTCTCTTAACCTGTTCTTTTTTTTCTTTCTGTAAAAGCTGAAAAATCGAAGAATGTTCGCTGTCAACCGGCAAAAGCTCGGCTTTAGCTTCTTTAGCCACTTCCTTTAAAATCTCCCCAGCTACGATCAAACTTTCTTTGTTAGCTATGGCTACTCGTTTGCCTGCCTTTAAAGCATAATAGGTGGGTAAAAGGGCTTTTATCCCAGAAATTCCTATGACTATTATGTGAGCCTCATCTAATTGGACTAAGGTTTTAAGCCCTTCTTCTCCGACCAAGACCTCAGCTTTATAATCAAGAGACTTTTTTAACTTTTCAGCTGAAGAAAAATCTTCTACCACCAAATAAGGAATTTTAAAGGAGCTGGCAATTTTCGTTAAGGCCTCAATTTTGCTACGACAAGAGGCTCCTAAAATTCTAAACCTTTCAGGATAGGCTTGAACCACCTTAAGCGTAGAATTTCCTATAGAACCTGTAACACCAAGTATTACTAAATTTTTCATTTTTAAAATTAGTTTTTAGGTTTTTCTGAGGTAGAAGAAGGAATTTGAGGAGGCACCGGAATATTTTGAGGGGTAGTTGGGGTAGGAATAGAAGAAGGAGAGGGTGTTTGAGTTTGAGGGGTAGGGACGACAGGAATTTCTGTTTTATTTTTGCTGGTGTGGATTTTGGTGAGTAAGATAGAGTTTAAAAAAAATACCAACACCAAAATCATCGTTACTTTGTTTAAAAAGCTAGTGGGGCCTGCACCACCAAAGATGGCCTCAGCCCCTCTAAACACCGCACCGTATTCTGAACCTTTGGTTACGTTTATCAAAACAATCAAAATTATCAATATGGCTACTATTAACTGTAAAACCGTTAAAATAGTTTCCATCGAAAATCCTCCTTTTTAGACTTTATCTCATCGGAAAAAGTTTAGCCCCAGATAAGGGGCTAACTGGTTCTGTTAACAACATCTCTCCCTGTTTAATCCAGTTTTTAAGGATTTCAGCTATTTTTCTGGCTTTAGGAAGGCTTGAAATAGGAAAGGTAGGGACCTCTTTTCCTAAGACGGTTATTTTTCCACTTTTCAGTTCTGCATAACTTACGATCCCGTAGTTTCTTTTTATTCCGTTAGGATAGTCATAGGAGTAGTCTATTACCTGGGTAAAAAGGTCTTCGTCAGAGAGTCCTGCCCATTCAGCCACCTGTTCATTCAGGATAGGAATAGGTATACCTAATCCTACTGCCAAAGAACATCCATAGCCTATATGACTTGTTCCTACCAACCATTCTGGGGACATTTCTTTGAGATTTCCGATAACCATAAGGGTAGCTGCAGGTTGTATAGGTGCCCCTTTAGGTGTTCTTTTAACTTCGGTTTTATGCTGGGTCCCAGCCCAAATCACATACCCTTTGGCTCCTCCTAAGAAAATCCTTGTCCCTATCCCTATGGTTTTTAGATAAGGATCTTTTAACAAGGGAGAAAGACATCCTGCAGTTGCATAGTTGGCATTACCAAGGTTAGGTTTTAACACACCCATGTAGGTATAAAGTATTTTATCTGAAAGATTGATGGCACAATTATAGTTTTGATAAGCATTCCTTGGGTTGCAAAGAATGGCATCTACTAACTCATGAATAGTGAACTCTTTTTCAAAAGATTTTCTAGGATAACAATGGGTCCCATAACCTAAGGCCCTTAGATGAATTTTTTTTCCGGCAACTAAGTCGTGGATAACATGTCCACCACCGTATAAAAACTGCCCCGGAAAAACTTTGTTAAGAGGGTCGTCTTCTCTAGGTTCAGTAGCCCCGATGTAAAGGTCTACAGCCGCAAGTCCCCCATAGGCTGGCACATCGTTTAACCAAATCCTATAGGCTTTTATCGTGGGAGAGGTATGTCCAAAGTTTAGAAAAGCCCCAGAAGAACACATCGGTGAAAAGGTCCCGGTGGTGACTACATCTACCTCTTTAGCCGCTGTAACAGGCCCTACCTCTTTAACTAAACTTACAAACTCTTCAGCTGTAAGAACTACAGCTTCTCCTTTTTCAATCCTTTTATTAATATCTTCTATGGTTTTCTTAACTTTGAATTCTCCTTCCATTGGAAACCTCCTAATCGATAATGGATATTATTTTATGACCTGCTACTTCAAGCTCAGAAGCTATCTTATCTAAGGATATTTTTTCTAATCTTATAAAATAAACCCTTTCTCCTTCAAAGTTAACATCCATTCCTATCGAAATAACTTTGCCTCCGTTTTTTCTGATGGTCTCTAACACATCATCTAAGTTACCATTTTTAGGAATAACGTCTAAACGAGAAGAGGCCCTTAAAATCCCCATAAGTTCTATAAAAGATTCTAAAATGTCAGTAACGGTTATGATACCTACTAATTTACCTTGGCTAACCACAGGCAGCCCACCGATTTTATACTTATAAATAAGCTTAGCTGCCTCGTCTATGTAAGTATCGGGGTCTACGGTAATTGGGTTTAAGATCATAACCTCTTTAAGAGAAAGTTTTAGCTTTTCTGGATTAAGATAGGCTCTCAACTCACTTTCAGTCACCAACCCTATCAACTTTTCTCTGTCTCTGTCTACTATAGGAAGGTGCCTGATAGAGTGTTTTTTCATCAGCTGAATAGCCTTTTCTACTGTATCGTCAGGAAAGGCAACCACCACATCAGTAATCATCCAGTTTTTAACTTTCATTTTTTTCCCTTGGATGAAATTTTTTAATTAAATATACCATAAAAAAATAAATAGCCAAACTAAAGAAGTGCGTTCTGTTTTTTAAGTTTTATTTTTGATAAAATAGATTAAATTTTAAGGTACCTAACTAGGAGGTGAAGGCTACATGGTAGACAAAAAAGAAATAATTCTTATAGATGGGGCCTCTTTTATCTATAGAGCTTATTTTGCTATTCCTGGATATTTAGCTACTTCTAAAGGGCTACCTACCAAAGCTGTTTTCGGTGTCACTCAGATGGTACTTAAAATTTTAAAAGAATGGGACCCTGAGTATATAGTCTGGTTTATGGATGAAAAAGAGCCTACATTTAGACATAAGGCTTACGAAGGATATAAGGCTACCAGGCCTCAAATGCCAGACGATCTAAAGATCCAAATACCTTACATAAAAAAAATCATTTCTGCTTTAGGGATTCCTTTGGTTTCAGCTCCTGGATATGAAGCGGACGACTTGATAGCAAGTTTTGTCAAAAGATTTATCTTGTCTCCATCAACAGAAACTTCTCATAAGGCTATCATAGTGGCTGGGGATAAAGACTTATATGCTCTTGTTTCTGATAGAGTAAGGATTTATGACCCGGTAAGAGAAGTTTTTTTAGATAAAGAAGGTTTTATTCAAAAATATGGATTTTCCCCAGAGCTTTTCCCTGAATTTAGAGCTTTGGTAGGTGATAAAAGCGATAACATACCCGGAGTCCCAGGGATAGGAGAAAAAACCGCTAAAGAGTTGCTCATAAAATTTAAGACCTTGACAGGGATTTATGACAATCTTTCTTTAATTTCTTCTAAAAAAATAAGAGAAAATTTGAGAAAATATCAAGAACAGGTGTTTAAAAACCTTGATCTTATTAAGCTCAATCTGGAAGCCCCTCTCCCTTCAGAGGACCTTGAATTCTATCGAAGAAAAGACCCTGACTATCCTACACTTAAAGCCCTTTTTAAAGAACTTGAGTTTAGAAAACTTCTTTCAGAGCTTTCTTTACCCCAAGAAACTTTACCAAAACCACCAAAGATAAGAAAAGCCCATCCAGATTTATTTAATACGGTAAAAAAAGACTCGGTAATAGCTGTTTTGCCTGAAAATCTAAATAAAGGCCTTTTTGGTAATTTGCAGCCTTCGGATTTTTTGATTTCTTTTTCTGAAGAAGAGGTCTATAGGTTGACTTTAGAAGAGTGTAAAAGATTGGCTGAGGAACAAGGTATTTATGTGGTTTATGACTACAAAAACTGGCTTAAAAACTACAAGATTTCATTTTCTCATCCCTTAGACGTAAAGTTAGCAGCTTATCTTTTAAATCCCGGATTAAAGGCTTATGATTTAAACTTTTTATTTCAGGAATACTTAGACCTAAATCTTAACGGAATAAACAGGGTTTCTGAAGAATTATCAAGGATAAAGGTAGTCAGTTTAAGAAGGTTAGGTAAAGAGCTTTTAGCAAGGTTAGAAGAAGAGGGGCTTTCTTCTTGGTTGTTTAAGGTAGAGGCACCTTTAAGTATGGTTTTAAACGAGATGGAAGAAGTTGGGATAAAGATTGATTTGGTTTATGTAAAAACTTTAGTACAACAATATCGAGAGAAAATAAAAGAACTCGAAGAAGAACTTTTTAAGATTGCGGGAAAAAGATTTAATCCTCGTTCTTCAAGAGAGGTAGGTGAAATCCTCTTTAATAAACTGAATCTCCCTTCTATAAAAAGGACTCCTAAAAGTTCGGCTCCTTCTACCGACGCAGAGGTGCTTGAAGAACTAGCTCCTTTACATCCCTTTGCCAGGCTTCTTTTGCAATATCGTACTACTCAGAAAATATTGAGCACCTACCTTGAGCCTTTTTTAAGGTATGTCAGACCCCTTACTTCTCGTATTCACACAGAGTTTAACCAAACAGGAACAGCCACAGGTAGGATTAGTTCGCAAAACCCAAACCTGCAAAACATTCCCATAAAAGGAGAGGAAGGTTTAGAAATTCGCAGAGTATTTATAGCAGAAGAAGGCTGGTGGCTTTGTAGTTTAGACTACTCACAAATAGAACTCAGGATTTTAGCTCATTTTTCTGAAGACGAAAATCTTATAAAGGCCTTTAATGAAGGGCAGGACATCCATACCTTTACAGCCTGTGAGGTATTTGGGGTAACTCCTGATAAAGTAACCCCTGAAATGAGAAGGGTTAGCAAGGCTATAAACTTTGGGATTGCCTATGGGATGAGTCCTTACGGCTTAAGTAAAGAGCTTAGAATTTCGGTAAAAGAGGCAGAAGAGATCATAACAAGGTATTTCCAGCGGTATCCTGGTGTTAAAAAATACATAGAAGAAACGATAGAATTTGTTAAAAACCATGGGTATGTTAAGACCTTAGCCGGGAGAAAACGTTATATTCCTGAAGTATTTAGTTCTGATAAAACTGTAAGAGACTTAGGGTTTCGCATGGCAGTAAATACCCCGATACAAGGCTCTGCCGCAGACCTTATCAAGGTAGCTATGGTAGCCCTTTATAGGCAAATTAAACAGAAAAAGCTAAAGTCCCGTCTTCTTTTACAAATTCACGACGAACTTCTTCTTGAGGTGCCAGAAGAAGAAGTAGAGGTGATAAAGGATATAGCTCCTTCGGTGATGGAAGCTCCTTTCAGTTTTTTAGGCCTTGATTATGTTCTGAAAGTACCTATTAAGGTTAATTTTGCCTTTGGTAAGTCTTGGGCTGAATGTAAATAGGTGAAAGGATGCGCTTAGATAAATTTCTTTCTAAACTTGGGATTGGTTCAAGAAAAGAGGTAGCTCTTTTAATCAAAAGGGGTAGGGTTACGATTAACGGTATAAAGGTAACAGACCCAGGGGTAAAGGTTAACCTTGAAAAGGATGTGGTTCAGATCGACGGAAAAGAAGTTAGGGGTAAGGTAGAAGGTTTTTATTATAAATTCTATAAACCCAGAGGGTGTGTTACCTCTAAGTCAGACAAGGACCTTACGGTAATGGATTTTCTTCCTAAGGATCTGCCAGGATTAAACAGGATTTTTCCTGTGGGAAGACTTGATAAGGATGCGGAAGGACTGCTAATCTTTACTGATGATGGTGTTCTTGCCCATAGGATGATGCATCCTAAATGGAAGCTTGTTAAGACCTATCAGGTTTGGCTGGATAAAGAAATAACTGAATTAGACCTGAAAAAGATAGAACAAGGGGTTGAGCTTTCTGACGGCAAGACCTTACCGTGTACAGCTTCTTTTTTAGATGAGACTAAAAGGTGGATAAAGATAGAGGTTAGGGAAGGGAGATATCATTTGATAAAAAGAATGTTTGGAAGCTTAGGCTATAAGGTTGTAGGTTTAAAAAGGATAGCGATAGGTCCTGTTGAATTAGGAGAACTCAAACCATCAGAAATAGTTCCTCTTTCTGAAGAAGAAGTTAAACTTTTAAAAAAGGCAGTTGGTTTATAAAAAATTAGGTTTAGGATTTTTGGTTTAAAAGTTTTTTTACCTTTTGCCATCCCATCTTTTCTATCATAGCCCCCACCCTTTCTCCTTTTTCGTTGTGGTTTTGGTAAAACTCTATCAAGTTTTTCAAGTAAACCGGAACTTCTTCAGGTGAAGCCTTGGTTAAAAAGGAAGCCAGTCTTGGATGTCTCCCCAGTTTCCCTCCGACGTAGATTTTATAACCTCTATAGGTTTCTTTTATAGCTCCTTCAGGACAAGCTTTTATACATCCACCACATCCTATACATTTTTTATTGTCTATTACAATTTTTTGATCGACTTTTTTAATCGCCCCTTCCTCACAAGAAATTACACAATTGTCACATAGAGTGCACAAACTATCATCGTGTTTTATTTTAACAAAACTATGGATTCCAAAGTCAGCGATATAAAGCTGGGAACACCCGTTCGGACAGTCTGAAATGGAGACTTTAAACCGGTGATGGGGTTTTAAAGGTTGCCCTTTTAGTTTGTTTTTTATAAAATCATCCAGTTGAGAGTTTTTAAGTACATTTTCAAGGGTTTTTATAAGCTCGAGAGGACGGTTTATAGCGTTAGGACATCCTTTTGGACCAAAGCAGGTAATAATCTCGTAAGCTACAGATGAAATTCCATAGGGCATAACCATATCTTGTTTCATCCTTTAAACCTCCTCTATATCTTTAAGCCTTCCGTCTATACTAATGGTGTAGACCTTAAAGGGAAGTTTTTGGCTTAAAGTTTTTCTTACGTCTAAGAGCAGTTTAACCAAATTTTTGCAACAAGGCACTTCCATGATGGCTATTTCTAAACCATTCGGTTGGGCTTGATGTAAAATCTCAGATAAATTTTCCCAGTATAACTCAGGTGGGTCAAACTTAGGACATCCCGTTAGGATTTTCTTGCCAGGAAGAAGATGGGTATGAAGGTGGGGATAAGCTACGGCTACACAGTCTGCACAAATCAATAGATTAGCTCCCTTTAAAAATTTAGCAGAAGGCGGGACTAATCTAAGTTTAACCGGCCAATGAGAAAGGGAAGAAGGTATTTCGGTTGCACCAGTAGGTTGGTTTTTAGGAATAAACTCTTTAATTTGATGAGAGGGACATCCACAAGGTAAGAAAGAGGAAGTTTGAGGTTTTTCTATAAGTTTTATAGCACCGGTAGGACATTCACCTATGCAAGCCCCAAGCCCGTCACATACCTCTTCTGCTACAAGCTTAGCCTTGCCATTGACGATAGCTATCGCCCCTTCGTGGCAGGCAATTACACACTGACCACATCCATTGCAGAGTTCCTCGTCTATTTCTATAATCTTAGAGGCTTTCATCGATATATGCCCTCCTTTTTATTTTTTATAAGTTTAGTTAAAATATAAACTGACCTAAATAAAAAAAACCTTGATTTAGGTCAACTTAAGATATTTTTTAAGGATTTTAGAGGTAGGGGTAGAAGCTTTTAAGAAATCTTCTATCGGACCTTGAAAAAGGATTTCTCCTCCTTTTTCTCCTCCTTCAGGTCCAAGTTCTACCACCCAGTCTGCCCATTTGATAAGTTCAAGGTTATGTTCTATCACGATTACTGTATGCCCTTTCTGGATTAAACCTTGTAAGAGTTCTGCTAATTTTTCTACGTCTTTTATGTGAAGTCCTGTGGTAGGCTCATCAAGAAGATAAAGGTTCCCAGGTTGAGAAGACTTGATAAACTCTTTGGCAAGCTTTATCCTCTGAGCTTCTCCTCCAGACAAGGTTGGACTTGGCTGTCCTAAGGTTAGATAGTCAAGGCCAATATCGCAAAGGATTTTAAGCTTATGTTGGATCGAGGGGTAGTTGCTGAAAAATTCTACAGCTTCAGCAAAGTCCATCTCAAGGACCTCTGCGATGTTTTTATTTTTTAACAAAATTTCTAAGGTTTCTGGATTATATCGTTTACCTCCACAGTATTCACATTTTTGATAAACTGCAGGTAAAAATTTAATCTCTATCTTTTCATATCCCTGTCCATTGCAATAAGGACACTGCCCTTCTTTGGTATTAAAGGAAAATCTGCCTTCTTTGTAACCTCGTTGTTTAGCCAATAAAGTGTTGGCAAAGGCCTTTCTGATGTCGGTAAAAACTCCTACATAGGTAGCAGGGGTAGATTTTGGGGTGTTTCCTATAGGTTGGTGGTCTACTAAATATACCCTTTTGATTTTTTCCCAGTTTTCTATGTTTTTTAAACCGTAAATAACGTTTTTTTCTCCCTCTAAAAGTCTTTTTAGATTTTCGTAAAGGCATTCCTCTAATAAAGTAGACTTCCCTGAGCCTGAAACTCCTACTACTACCGTAAGAGCGTTTAAGGGAAAAGAAACGTTGATATTTTTAAGGTTTCTTAGAGAAGCCTCTTTAAGTACTAAGAATTCCTTAGGATTGCGCTTAAAACTTTTTAGGGTTTTTCTGTTTGGATCTTTAATTACTTCAGCTGTAGGTGAGGAAGATCTTAAAAATTCTTTAGAAGGTCCGCTAAAAAGTACCTGTCCTCCTCTTTTTCCTCCTCCTGGTCCCAAGTCTACTATAAAGTCGCTTGCCAAAATCGTATCTTCGTCATGTTCAACTACTATCAAGGTATTTCCTTTATCCCTGAGTTTTTTTAACACCTCTATTAATTTTTGTGTATCCTTAGGATGAAGCCCGATGGTAGGTTCATCGAGGATATAGGCTACCCCTGTGAGATTGCTACCTATTTCTGCTGAAATTCTTACCCTTTTGGCTTCTCCTGAAGATAGGGTGTCTGCAGACCTACCTAAGGTAAGATATCCTACACCTAAGTCTATTAAATAATTAAGTCTTGAGAGAGTTTCAGAAATTAGTTCTTCGGCTATTTTTTGTTGTATACCTTCAAACTTAAGTCCCTCTAAAAATTTTTTTACTTCGTAGAGACTTAAGTTAGACAATTCAGGCAAAGAAATTCCGTTAATTTTATAAGAAAAAACCTCTTTACGATATCTTGAACCGTTACAATCAGGGCATGGTTTTTCTTCAAGTCTACCAAGTCCTCCACAATTAGGACAAGCTCCTACCTTTGAATTAAAGGCAAAAAGCAACGGGTCTGGTTCAGGAAGACTTATTCCACATAAAGAGCAGGTTCTTTTTTGACTAAAAAGTACTTCCCTTTTATCGGTTTTTATCAAAACCTCTCCTTTTCCAAGTTCAAGCCCTTTGTAAAAAATCTTTTCAAACCACTCTTCTTGCCAATCTATTTCTTGAGCTAACACCACCTCAATCGTATATTCTTTAAACCTTGAAAGAGCAGGGATAGGAGGAATGTGGTAGAATTCTCCGTTTATTCTGACCTTATGATATAGGTTGGCAAGCAGTTTATCAAACAGATTTTTGTAGATTCCTTTTCTGTGTTTTACCAAAGGAGCAAGAAGGGTAATGTTTGAAGCTTTTTCTTTTTTTAAAAACTCTAAAGCTAAGTCAAACAACTCCTTTGGTTCATGAGGTTTTAGCTCCCTTTCACATTTAGGACAGTAGGCCTTGCTAACCTTAGAATAAAGAAGCCTAAGATAAGGAAGGATCTCGGTAATAGTCCCTACCGTAGATTTGGGAGAAAGTTCTCCTGACCGCTGTTCTAACGCTACCGTAGGCGGTATCCCTGAAATGAGATCATAATCTATCTCTTCATAAAGCTTAAAAAACTGTTTCAAATAAGTGGGTAAAGTTTCTAAAAATCTTCTTTGCCCTTCCGCAAACACCACATCAAACGCAAGGGTAGATTTTCCAGAACCAGAAACCCCGGTGATTACTATCAACTGTTTCCTTGGTAGGTTTAAGTCTATGTTTTTTAAGTTATGATGCCTAATCCCTCTGAGTTTTATAAGATCTTCGTCGTAGCGATAGTTTTTGGGGGCTTCGGCTTTATCTTTAAGGTTTAGGCCATCGAGATATTCTGTTAGATAAACAGAGGTTTGAGTCTGTACTTCTGGATTTTTGATAAACTCAGAAAAGGGCCCTTGGAAAAGAAGTTCTCCTCCCTCTTCTCCGCCCCCAGGACCAAGCTCCAGTATCCAATCAGAGTTTAAGATAACTTCGGGATGATGTTCTACTATTACCACCGTGTGCCCTAAGCTTTTTAAGTAGTTTAAAGAAGAAATCAGTTTTTCTATATCTTTTAGATGAAGGCCCACCGTGGGTTCATCAAGAAGGATTAGACATTTTTCTCCTTTTATTTTCGAGAGTAATTCCGCTATTTTTAGTCTTTGGGCTTCTCCTCCCGAAAGAGTAGAAAGGGGTTGCCCCAGTTTGAGATATCCTATCCCAAGATTTTTTAAGAGGGTGAGGGTTTTTTTGAGAGGTGTATGTCCTGAGAAGAACTCTAAAGCCTGTTCTACGGTAAGGTCTAACATTTCAGCGATGTTTTTCCCTCTCCATCTGACTTCTAAAATCTCTTCCCTAAATCGGGTCCCCTTACAAACCTCACAGGGGATGGTTAGGTCTGATAAAAATTGCATCTCTATTATCTCAAAACCAAGACCTTTGCATGCAGGACACTGGGCATGTTCTGAGTTAAAAGAAAACCAAGTTTCAGTATATCCCAAACTTTTTGCGGTATTAGTACTTGCAAGAAGCTTCCTTAAATATACCATGATGTCTAAATAGGTTGCTACTACCGAGCGAGGGGACCGAGCCAGTGGTTCCTGAGTAAGGTATAACACCTGGTCGATCCGGTTGACTCCCTCGATCTTTTCACAGGTTTTTAAAGGATGTTTATTCTTTGCGTCGACCAGGCCTTGATAAATTATATCTTCTAAAAGGGTAGACTTACCAGACCCTGATACCCCTACTATGCAGGTAATCGCTTTTAGCGGAAGAGAAAAAGAGAATCCTTTTAGGTTGTTTTTCTTAGCTCCATAAAATCTGATAAAACCTGAGGGTTGAAAGTGGGTTAAAGAATAGGTTCTTTTTTGGCTTATCTCGGTTAAAGCTTCAGCTGTAGGAGTATTTGTGTTAAAAATATTTTTTGGAGGTCCAAAAAATAATAGATGACCTCCTTTTTCCCCTCCCTCTGGACCTAAGTCTATCAAAAGGTCCGCTTGAGTAATGATCTCTGGATCGTGTTCTACTACCACCACAGTGTTTTTTTGAGAAACCAATCTTTCAAGAAGTTTTAACACTTTTTGGGTATCTCTGGGATGAAGTCCAGTAGTTGGCTCATCTATCAAGTAAAGGGTTTCTACTAAGTTAGAGGAAAGAGCTCTTGTTAGAAGACATCTGCTGGTTTCTCCACCAGAAAGGGTTTTGCTTGCTCGGTTAAGGGTAAGGTAGGAAAGCCCTACTTCTTCAAGATAGGAGAGACGTTTTAATATTTCTTTAGCCAGCCTCTCTTCCGCAGGCTGAGGTTTTTGTTCTAAAAAGTTTTGAATAAACTTAACCGCTTCTTTAATTTCTAAACTGTAAAAATCTCCGATGTTTAACCCGTTGACATAAAACATCAAGGCTTGAGGGTTAAACCTGGTTCCTTTACATACAGGACAGCTTACTTCTCTTCTTAGTTTTGAAAGAAGGATCCTTATATGGGGTTTATAACGTTTACTTTCAAGCCAGTCTATAAGCTCTTTCAGTCCGTACCAATCCCCTTCGCCCCAAAAGATTTTTTGCTTAATTTCTTCAGGGAGGTCTTTAAAGGGAAGGTTTAAGTTTATGTTTTTAGTCCTTAAAAACTCTATCAGGTCCAGTTTTACCTCAAACAAAAAAGGAAAATCAAGGATAGGGATAGCGCCTTTGGTTGCAGGTTTTTCTGGATGTTTTACCAAGGCCTCAAAGTCTAAGACTAACAGGTTTCCAAACCCTTTGCATTCAGGGCAAGCCCCTAACGAGCTGTTAAACGAGAATAAATTGGGGGTTTTTTCGGGTATTTTAAGTCCACACTGAGGACAGTTTTTTTCTTGGGTATAATATGCCTCTTCTCCATAAATAGTTCTAACTTTGATCCAGGGAGAAAGTTTAAAACCGAGTTCTAAAGAGGATATAAGATCAAAGAGGTCTTTTTCCGTAGGCTTAAGTCTATGTATGACTAATTCTATTTCTTCAGGGACTTTTTCTATCTCGTCTATTTCACATACCTTCCCATCTAAAAAGACCCTTGAAAATCCTGCAGCAAGTAGACCTTCTTTGAGGTGCTCAAAGCTTTCTTGCGGTTTTTGAGGAACTATGAGGTAGAGTGGTACCTGATAAAATTTTTCGATAATCTCTTTGGCTATAGACTGTGGGGTTTGAGGTAGAAGGTATTTTTTACAGTTAGGACAAAAAGGGACCCCGTTGTAATAATAAAGCATCTTGGTAAAATGGCTAATTTCAGTAAGGGTAGCTACCGTAGAACGTGAAGTTTTGATGCTATTTCCTTGAGGAAAGGCTAAAGCTGGGGGGATGTTTAAGATAGCTTTAACCTTAGGTCTGGGGAGTTTTTCGAAAAACTGTCTTACATACGAAGAAAAGGTTTCTATATAACGTCTCTGGCCTTCGGCAAAAAGGGTGTCAAAAACTAAACTCGATTTTCCAGCCCCAGAAACACCGGTAACTGCTATCAGATGATAAAAAGGAAGTTTTAAACTAAATCCCTTGAGGTTATTCTGTGTAACCTCAAGAATTTCGATAAATCTATCTTGATTCCTCACGAAGTTTTTAGATTATTTATTCTCCTCTGATTTTTTCCATCCTTTCCTGGGCTTTTTTACATTCAATACAAAGGGTGGCCTCAGGTCTTGCAAGAAGCCTTTTTTCGTCTATTTCTTCTCCGCAGGCTTCACATATTCCATAGGTCCCATCTTCTATTTTTTTTAGGGCTTTGTCTATCTTTTTTAACAGTTTTTGTTCTCTGTCTCTTAGTCTTAACTCAAAAGCCAGATTACTCTCACGTGTAGCCTGATCGATGGCGTCTGCTAAAGGTTCATACTCTTCCACCAACTCTTTTTTGGTTTCTAAAACATCCTTTAGAATTTCTTCGCGGCGTTTAAGCAAAAGTTCTTTGAACATGGCTAATTTTTCCTTATCCATCAAAAATCCTCCTTTCCAGGTTGTTCTTCTAATACTACTTCACCACTTTTTCCACCAGTTTTATAAACCAACCTGATGTTGGTGATTTTGATACGCTTATCAAGGGCTTTACACATATCATAAACGGTAAGAGCAGCAATGCTTACTGCGGTCAAGGCCTCCATCTCTACCCCGGTTTGTCCTACAGTCTTTACCATCCCCTCGATTTCAAGCACATACCTTTCAGGAATAAACCTAAAATTAAGGTCTACCTTAGAGATGGGCAAAGGATGGCAAAGAGGTATAAGCTCAGAAGTCTTTTTAGCCCCTAAAATTCCTGCAACCTTAGCACAGGCTAAGAAATCTCCCTTAGGGATATCTTGGGATATCACCTTAGGGTAGATCTCTTCAGGAAAGACTACCTCAGCTTTAGCTATGGCTATTCTCTCAGTCGCAGGTTTTCCTCCTACATCTACCATAAAAAGATTGCCTTGGGAGTCTAAATGGGTAAAACCAGCCATTATCTACTTCCAAAAATAAACTTTTTCCAAAAACTTTCTTTTTTCTTTTTTTTCTCCTGTTGATATGGTTCTAATCTGTTGGTTGAACCGTCGATTTTTTCTTTTTCAGCTATCTTTTGTAAAAGTTTTTTTGTTTCTTCGCTAACGTTATGGGGAAGCTCTACCTGTAATCTTAGGATAAGGTCTCCTCTTTTCTTGGTTTTAGGGTCAGGAAGTCCTTTATTTTCTATAACAAGTTCATCCCCTGGTTGAGACCCTGGGGGTATTTTTACAGATAGGGTTTCTTTAAAAAAGGGTACTTTAACTTCATCTCCTAAAATTGCAGAAACAAAGTTTATCTTTAAATTTCCTATAAGATTAGATTTTTCTCTGTAAAAAAGAGGATGTGGTTTGACTTTTACCCTAAGATAAAGGTCTCCTGGCCTACCTCCATAAAGCCCAGCCTCTCCCTCGCCGTAGATCCGTAAAATAGTCCCATCCTCTACCCCAGCAGGGATAACTACCTTTATTTGCTTTTTCTTCCAAGCCCTTCCCGACCCGTTGCATTTCTTACAGATTTCTACATAAGTAGAACCTCTGCCTCTGCAATCTGGACAAGCATAAGCAATCCTAAAAAATCCTTCGGTGTAGACAATTTTCCCTTTACCATTACAGGTTTCACAAATCTTTAAACCTTTATCAGGATTATAGCCTAATCCCCCACAATCTTCACATAGGTCCAATTTTTCTATGTCAAGCGTAATTTCTTTATCTGTAAAAAGGTCCTCTAAGTCTACTGCTACTTCATATGAAAGGTCAGCTCCATCTCGTGGTCTGGTATGACTTTTTTCTTCAAAGGTAAAACCAAAAAACTCCTCAAAAATGTCAGAAAATGTTTTGAAAATATCTCCTACATCTTCAAACCTTCTATGACCAGAAGAAGTAAGCCCTGAATAACCGTAAGTATCATAGATAGCTCTTTTTTCAGGGTCAGAAAGCACTTGATAGGCTTCAGAAATTTCCTTAAATTTTTCCTCAGCCTCTTTATTACCTGGGTTTTTATCAGGATGATATTTGAGCGCAAGTCTTCTATAAGCTCTTTTTATTTCTTCTTGAGAGGCGTTTCTTGGAACCCCTAAAATTTCATAAAAATCTTTGTAAGACATTCTTTCCTTTATTTAGAAGAACTTTTTTGCTTTAAGATCTCGGTTAGTTCGTAAGGAGAGGAGGTTTTTTCTTTTTTACCAAGCTGTTTTATGTTTTCAAAAGTAACTAATCCCGCGGCAATTTCTCTAAGAGCTAACACAATCTCTTTGTTGTCTGCCTGTACAAGAGGTTCAGCCCCTTCTTTTAATTGTTTAACCCTTTCTATGGCTAAGTGTACCAATCTAAACCTGCCTGGTACTTTTTTTAGACAATCTTCTATCGTAACCCTGGCCATACCTTTATACCCCTTTTAGACTATTTTTAAAATATCAATTAAACGGCTACTACTTCTGTTACCTCAGGGACCTCTTTTTTTAAGTATCTTTCGATACCCATTTTTAGGGTCATGGTAGACATGGGGCAAGAACCACAAGCACCTTTTAACCTAACCTTTACCACCCCTTCTGGAGTAACCTCTACAAGCTCTACGTCTCCACCATCAGCCTGCAACATAGGCCTTACTTTAGCTAAGGCTTGTTCTACTGCATCTTTAATCATAAAAAATCCCCCTAATAAAAATTTTTCTTAAAATTTAATACATTTTTTCTTGACAGCAAGGTTTAATTTCAATAAAATAACAAAGATACCACTAATAGTGGAGGACAACATGAGAAGCGATCGGATTAAAAAAGGTATAGAGAGGGCTCCCCATAGGTCTTTACTAAAAGCGTTAGGGTTTACAGACAACGAACTTAACAAGCCTCTTATAGGAATTGCTAATTCTTTTAACGAGATCATCCCAGGGCATATACATTTAAGACAGATCGTAGAGGCGGTTAAAGCTGGGGTAAGAGAAGCAGGAGGGGTGCCTGTTGAGTTTGGGGTTATAGGGGTTTGCGATGGGATTGCCATGAACCATGAAGGAATGCGCTATTCTCTTCCGAGTAGAGATATCATCGCAGACTCTATAGAAATCATGGCCCATGCCCATGCCTTTGATGGTCTGGTACTGGTTACAAGCTGTGATAAAATCACTCCTGGCATGATGATGGCAGCTTTTAGGGTAAACATTCCCTCTATCCTGATAGCAGGTGGCCCCATGCTTACAGGACTGTATAAAGGTCAGAAAGTTAACCTTATTTCTGTGTTTGAAGCCATCGGAAAGGTTCAGAAAAAAGCCATGACAGAAGAAGAGCTAAAAGAACTTGAGAGTTGTGCTTGTCCTACCTGTGGTTCTTGTGCGGGAATGTTTACTGCTAACTCGATGAACTGTTTGTCTGAGGCTATAGGAATAGCTTTACCAGGCAACGGAACCATCCCTGCCGTGTTTGCTGACCGTATCCGTTTAGCCAAGGAAACAGGAAGGAAAATCGTAGAGCTTGTAGAAAAAGGAATTACTCCAAGAAAGATCATCAACAGAAAGTCTTTTGAAAATGCTATAGCCGTTGATATGGCACTTGGGTGTTCCACTAACACAGTATTACATCTTATGGCTATAGCTAGAGAAGCTAAGGTAGACTTAGATTTGAAGGTGTTTGATGAAATTTCTAAGAAAACCCCGGTACTTGCTAAGCTTATCCCAGCAGGTTACCATAGCGTGGTGGATTTGCATTTTGCTGGAGGGATACCAGCGGTTTTAAAGGAGCTTTCCAAGTTGAACCTTATCCACCTGGATGTAAAAACAGTTTCAGGAAAAACATTAAAACAACTTTTAAAGGACGTAGAGGTTTTAGATAGAGAGGTTATAAGACCGGTAGAAAATCCCTACCATAAAGAGGGTGGTATCGCCGTGCTTTATGGAAACTTAGCCCCTGAGGGAGCGGTGGTTAAGACCAGTGCCGTTTTGCCTGAGATGTTAAAACATGTTGGTCCTGCAAGGGTTTTTGACTCTGAAGAGGAGGCCTATCAGGCTATATTAGCCGGGAAGATTAAAAAAGGTGACGTTGTAGTCATAAGATATGAAGGCCCTAAAGGGGGGCCTGGGATGAGGGAGATGCTTTCTCCTACTTCAGCTATAATAGGAATGGGTTTGGGTGGTTCTGTAGCCCTTATTACCGACGGAAGATTTAGTGGAGGCACCCAAGGGGCTTGTATAGGACATGTGTCTCCTGAGGCTGCAGAGGGAGGTCCTATTGCTTTGGTTAAAGAAGGAGATCTGATAGAAATAGACATACCCCAGAGAAAGCTTGAACTCAAAGTTTCAGAAAGGGAACTTGAGGAACGTAAGAAGAAATGGAAACCTTTGAAGAAAAAATTAGAAGGAGTATTGAAAAAATATCATAGTTTAGTACAATCAAGTTCAAGAGGGGCTATATTAGAATGAACGTCTTAAGGTTCTTAGGAAGAGGTTTTCTTAAGGTTCTCGAAGATTCAGGGGGAATTTTCCTCTTTTTTCTAAAGAGTTTGATTTATTTCTTTACTCCCCCTTTTCGACTCAAGCATTTAATTAAACATATGGAATTTATAGGGGTTAAGTCCTTTTTGGTAGTATTTCTTACCGCGCTTTTTTCTGGGATGGTTACAGCCTATCAGGTTAACATTGCTCTTTCCAAAGTAGGTTCTCAAAGTATCTTGGGTGGTGCTGTAGCTTTAACCCTTACTAGAGAGTTAGGTTCTGTGCTTACAGCCATCGTGGTGGTGGCAAGAGCGGGTTCTGCTATCTGTGCTGAGATTGGAAGTATGAGGATTACAGAGCAGATAGATGCTTTAAAAATAATGGCTGTTAACCCAATTCAGTATCTCGTCAGCCCAAGGCTTTGGGCTGCTATTTTAGTTTTACCCTTACTTACAGCCATAGCAGATTTGATTGGTATCGCCGGAGGTTATGTGGTAGGGGTTTTTTTGGTAAAAATAGACCCTGGGTTACTTACTGCCAGGATGACTGACATGGTAGAATTTAAAGACATCATGAGTGGTATCCTAAAATCTATCTTTTTTGGAGCTTTTTTGGTAAGTGTATGTGGTTATAAAGGTTATAACGTAACAGGAGGAGCTGAAGGGGTTGGAAGGGCTACTACCGAGGCGGTGGTGGTGTCTACCGTAGGTATTTTGGTGATGGATTACATCTTAACTACTCTTTTCTTTTAGAGGTATAGATGATAGTTATCAAGGGACTTAGAAAAAGTTTTAACGGATTTGAGGTGTTAAAAGGGGTAGACCTTACTATACCTGAAAACTGTATAACTTTTATCATGGGACAAAGTGGTACTGGAAAAAGTGTTCTTTTGAAACATATCGTAGGTTTAATTAAGCCTGATGCTGGAGAGATCTGGTTTGAAAACCAGGATATTACTAAACTTTCGGAAAAGGAGTTGCAAAAGGTTAGAAGAAATATAGGCTTCTTATTCCAAGAAGGAGCTTTATTTGATTCTATGACGGTGGGAGAAAACGTGGCTTTCCCTTTAAAAGAACATTTCAAGTTAAGCGCTAAAGAAATCAATTCTCAGGTAGAAGAACTTTTAGACGCTGTAGGACTTCTTGCCTCAAAGGATAAATTCCCCTCTGAACTTTCAGGAGGTATGAAAAAAAGGGCAGCTTTGGCTAGAACCCTTGCTTTAAAACCTAAGGTTATTCTTTTTGATGAACCCACCACCGGGCTTGACCCTATCTTACAGGTTTCGATCTTACAACTCATAAAAGACATAAAAGAAAAATACCAGCTTACCTGTGCTATCATAAGTCATGACGTAGCTTTAGCTTTAAAATTTGCAGATTATATCGCCTTTTTACATCAGGGTATTATCTTAAAGTTTGGTACCCCTGATGAGATTAAGCAGGCAGAAGAAGAGTTTATTCAGAACTTTTTAAGAAGTGCTTTATTATAGGCTATAAGGAGGTGAAAACATGGCAGTAAAAGGCTCTACTGAGATAAAAGTTGGTTTTTTTGTTTTTATAGGTATTTTAGCCCTCCTTTATCTTACCTTTAAGTTAGGAGAAGAGGCTTTTACTCCAAAGGATAGCTATAAGCTTTATGCGGTTTTTGAAAATGTCTCAGGGCTTGCCAAAGGAGCCAAGATAGAGATGGCTGGGGTGAATATAGGGAAGGTAGGGAACATAGAGCTTACCCCTGAAGGAAAGGCTAAAGTAGAACTTTTAATCTATAGTAAATACAAAGTCCAGGAAGACGCAGAGGCTTATGTAAAAACTTATGGGGTATTAGGAGATAAATTTGTAGAGTTAAAGCCAGGACTTTCTAAAAACTATCTTAAGCCTGAAAGTATGATAGCCAATGCTCACAGTGCAGTCTCTGTGGATGATCTGTTGGCTAACATCGGACCTACGGTAGAAGGGTTAAAAGAGCTTTTAGGTACTGAGGAAGGTAGACAAAACTTAAAGATTTTAGTAGCAAACATAAAAGAAGCCTCAGAAAGTTTCAAAGGTATCGCCGCTAAAATAGAGAAAGGGCAAGGTAGTTTAGGAAAATTGGTTACAGATGATAGTTTATATGTAAACCTCAAAGAAACCACAGAACATCTAAAAACTATAGCCAGACAAATAGAAAGCGGACAGGGGACCCTTGGAAAACTGGTTAAAGACGACCAACTTTACAAAACCCTTACCCAAACAGTGGCTCATTTAGAGAAAGTTTCAAAGAAACTTGAAAAAGGAGAGGGGACTTTAGGGAAACTGATCAATGACGAAAGGCTCTACAAAGAATTGAAACAAATATCTACCAACCTAAAAGACATAACCGCACGGATAGAAAGAGGAGAAGGGACGTTAGGTAAACTTTTAAAAGACGATTCTCTTTATGTAGAGGCTAAAAAGACCCTTAGAAGTGTTAACAGAGCAGCCAAAGGGGTAGAAGAGCAGGTTCCTATCAGCGTAATGGGTACAGTGGCTGGAGCTGCGATGAAATAAAAGATTAGAGGGTAAAAACAGCCTTAGCCTTAAACTTTTTTACCATAGGAAAACTTTTGATTTCTATTTGATATTTATCAGATAGATTTTTGATAAAGTTTGGTAAGGTTTCTTCTGAAGGGAGGACTACGGTAAACCAGAAGTTAAGTCTATGTTCTCTGAGATAGGCATGGGTAACCTCTGGCAGTTCTGCTATTTCATAAACTATGTTTATTTTTTCTTCTGGGATAGAAGTTCCACATAAACAGGTATAATACCCCAATTTTATCGAGTTGACTGTGGCTCCAAAATGCCTAATAATTCCTTCTTTTTGAAGGTTTTTTAAAAATTCTATTATTTCTTCCTCTGAAAGGTCGAATTTTTTAGCCAAAGTTTCAAAAGGTTTTTCTTCTATAGGGAATTCTTGCTGTAATAGGTTTAGCAGGTTTTTTTTATCTTTTTGAGAAAGTGAAAACTTTTTTGCCATTTGTTTTTATCCCTTCTTTTAAGATTTGATTTTCTATGATAATATAAAAATCGATTGTTTACAACGGAGGCTTGAGATGGAAATAAAGGCCAAAGAAATTTTTGAACTTCTGCCTCATCGTTATCCATTTTTGTTAATAGATAAAATTTTAGAGCTTGATAAAGAAGGTGAATACATAAAGGTGTTGAAAAATGTAACCATAAATGAGCCTTTTTTTCAGGGACATTTTCCAGGTAATCCCATAATGCCTGGTGTTTTGATCCTGGAGGCTATGGCACAAGCAGCAGCTGCTGGACTTAAGTTTATTTTCCCAGAGTATAAAAATAGCCTTTTTGTGTTTGCAGGGGCTGATAAGGTAAGGTTTAGGCATCCGGTTTATCCTGGAGATACCTTAATCTTAGAAGCCAAGGGGTTTAAAAAGAAAGGACGTATTATTAAAACCTATGCGGTGGCTAAGGTAGGAGAAAAAGTAGTGGCTGAGGCAGAGTTAATTGCAGGTTTGAGAGAGGAGGACTAAAATTTATGGCCAAAATACATCCTACTGCCTATGTAGATCCCTCTTCTGAGATAGAAGAGGGTGTAGAAATAGGACCTAATGTTTATATTGGCCCAAAGGTTTTTATAGGCAAAGGCACCATCATCAAGCCATATTCTTACATAGAAAAAAACACTAAAATTGGAGAAAACAACATAATCGGTCCATCTGCGGTTATTGGAACAGACCCTCAGCATTTAGGATACAAAGGAGAAGAAACCTTTGTAGAGATCGGAAACGGTAATATTATCAGAGAGTTTGTTACCATCCATAGAGGGACTCCTTATGATGATGGCATTACCAGGATAGGTAATCATTGTCTTTTGATGGCCTATGTGCATATAGCCCATGATTGCAAGGTAGGGGATCATGTGGTGATGGCAAACGCCGCAACTTTAGGAGGACATGTAAGGGTAGGTGACCGAGTGGTTATGGGAGGTTTTTCAGCAGTACATCAGTTTTGCAGAATAGGGGCGTATGCTTTTGTAAGTGCTATGACAGGGATAGACAAGGATGTGCCTCCTTATGTAAAGGTTTTTGGAGTCCCTGGGAAAATTCAAGGGATTAACTTGGTTGGATTAAGAAGGGCTGGTTTTACTAAAGAGGATATAAGAAAAATTTCTCAAGCCGTGGGTTTTTTTCTTGACGCACCAGCTACGATAAAAGAGGTGGTTCAGGAGTTGCGTGAAATTTTTAACGAAGACCCAGTAGTTAATGAACTTGTTAAGTTTTTAGAGAATCCCTCTCGTCAGGGAATTATGAGGAGAAAACCTTTCGAGGGTGAAGAGGCTTTTTAAAGGTTTATGGAGACTACTTCTGTAGGCCTCATCTCAGGTGAGGGAGAGTTCCCTTTAATTTTGGCTCAGGTTTTAAAAAAACAAGGTTATAGAGTAGTGGCTGTTTGTTTTTCTAAAGAGCAAAAAAGGCGACTTGATCCTTTAGTAAACAGGGTGGAAGAAGTAGGGATAGGTCAGCTGGGAAAACTTATCAAGATTTTTAAAAAAGAGCAGGTAAAAGATTTGGTATTTTTAGGAAAGTTAGATAAAAGTAAGGCCCTGAAGATAGGGATTCCAGACGTCAAGGCTTTTTTATTATGGAAACGTCTTAAAAACCGAGAAGACAACACTATCTTAAAGGCAGTAGCCGAGGAGTTAGAAAAAGAGGGCTTTAGAATAAGAGGACCTGCTGAGTTTTTAAAAGAATTTTTGACCCCAGAGGGGGTTTTAACTAAAAGAAGTCCTAATGAGGATGAATGGGAAGATATTAGATATGGCTTTTATATTGCTAAAAAAATAGGGGCTCTCGACATAGGTCAGTGTGTGGTGGTAAAAAACAAGATGACGGTTGCTGTAGAAGCTATGGAAGGAACAGATGCGACGATTTTGAGGGCAGGAACGTTAAGAGAAGATACGGTGGTCATAAAAGTAGCTAAACCTATCCAGGACTTAAGGTTAGACTTGCCGGTGGTAGGATTAAATACGATAGAAAATCTGATAAAAGCTAAAGCTAAAGTTTTGGCATTAGAAGCAGAGAAGACTTTTTTTCTTCAGCAAGAAAAGTCGTTAGAACTTGCTAACAAACACGGTTTAGCTATTGTAGGCTATAGAGGAACCGATGGAGAAGCTTAGGGTAGGTATCATCGGGATAGGTCATTTAGGAAGGTTTCATGCTGAAAAGCTTGCTCAGATAGATAAGGCAGATCTGGTAGCTTTGGTAGACATAAATCCCGAAAGAGTACAAGAAGCGGTTAAAAAACTTAAAAAACTTGGAAAAAATCCTCAAATTTTTTCTAACTATAGAGACATAGCTAGGTTAGTAGATGCGGTGGTGATAGTTACTCCTACTTTTACCCATTATGAAATAGCCAAGTTTTTTATAGAGAAAGAAAAAGCCGTTTTTTTGGAAAAACCTATTACTAACGAATTAAATTTAGCGGAGGAATTGGTAAATCTTGCTGAGAAAAAAAACGTTCCTTTACAGATAGGGTATATAGAACGATTTCAGGAGGCAGTAAAAGAGGCTATTTCAAAGATAAAAAATCCGGTTTTTATAGAAGCCCATAGACTTTCCTGTTTTACTGAAAGAAATTTAGATATAGATGTGATTTTAGACCTAATGATCCATGATTTAGACCTGGTACTTATGCTGAAACCTGGTAGAAAAGTTGAGTTTATACATGCAGTAGGAGCTCCTTTCTTTACCAACCTTCCAGACATAGTAAATGCTAGATTGGTTTTGGATGATGGGACTACCTGCAACCTTACTGCCAGTCGTTTGTCTTTAAGCAGACAAAGAAGAATAAGAATTTTTGAAAAAGGAAGTTATGCGGTGATTGATACCTTAGAGAAAAGTTTTCTTTATGTTCAGGTTGACCCTAGTACTAAGGAATACTTTCAAGAAAAAAAACTTTTTCCACAAGATGATCCTTTGAAAAGTGAGCTGATTCATTTTGTAGAAGGGATTTTAGCTGGTAGACCTCTTTCCCCTAATGGGAAGGAGGGGTTGCAATCCTTAGAATTAGCGTTTCAAATAAGAAAACAGGTTGAGCAAAATCTGAGAAAATTCTTATGAGTTCAGAAGCCTCTTGCAAAATCTTTATCATAACCGGTGAGTTGTCTGGAGACCTTTACGGTTCTCTTTTGATAAAAAGAATAAAAGAGGTTAATGCAGCTTTTCAGTTCGTGGGTGTAGGTGGTCCAAAGATGAGAAGTCTTGGGATAGATATACTTTTTTCTGCTGAGCCTCTAGCTTTAGTAGGTTTACCTAATCTGTCAGAATTAAAGAAATACTGGTTTGTATATAAAAAGATTAAAGAATTTTTAGCTAAAAAATTGGTAGATGCTGTGGTTTTAGTCGATTTTCCTGGGTTTAATCTTAAGATAGCTAAATTAGCTAAAGAAATGGGTTATCCGGTTATTTACTATATAGCTCCGCAGGTTTGGGCATGGCATAAAAGACGGATCAAAATTTTAAAAAAATATGTGGATAGACTTTATGTAGTGTTGCCTTTTGAAAAGGAGTTTTTTAATTCTTATGAAATCCCAGCTATTTTTTTAGGTCACCCTATCTTAGACCTTATCAAGGTTAATCTTTCTAAAGAGATGCTTTTTGAAATTTATGGGTTAGATGAAGAAAAACCTATTTTAAGCTTTTTCCCCGGAAGTAGAGAAAAAGAAATTCAAAGACATGTCCCCCAATTTTTAAAAATTTATCGCATGGTAAAAGAAAAGGTCCCTGAAGTACAGGGAATAATGGTTAAGGCTTTAGGATTAAAAGATTCTTTTATCTGGGAAGGAGCTAAAAAGGAGATTAAGGTGGTAGAAAATACTCAATATGAGATCTTGAAGTATTCTACCGCGGCTCTTTTAGCTTCAGGTACTATAACCTTAGAAGCAGCCATTATAGGTACCCCCGCGGTAGTTACTTATTTTCTTCCTTACTGGATGATGAGTTTAGCTAAAAGATTGGTTAAAGTTCCTTTTATCAGTCTTCCTAACCTTATACTTGGGAAAGAGGTTTATCCAGAAATAGTAGGATTTAGGAAGACTCAAGAGGAGATTATTGTTCACCGCTTGATTGAACTTTTAAAAGACCGTACCAAACAAGAACGGATTAAAAGAGATTTGGAGGGTTTAAAAAGATTACTTGGGGCTCCTGGTGCTAGTTGGAGGATCGCTGAAGATATGGTAAGGTATTTGATGTCTTTAAAACGCAAGGTTTCTTGACAAATTATATAAGTTTTTATATTATTAATTTAATTTTTTAGGAGGTTGATCATGGCAGAAGACTTGAAAAAAATGTACTATACAATAGTTACAGACCATTTTCCTTCAGAAATAAGAATAACTTTTGGAGATCAAACTTTGATATATAAAAAAAGGACCTGGGATATAGAGGTTGAACCGGGTGTGATAGAAAGGAGAGGATTAAGATATGGAGAAAATCCAGACCAAGAAGCAGCACTTTATGAGTTGGTAGCAGGAAATCTGATTTTAGGAGAATGTGAGTTTATTCATCCCAATTTAGGGTTGGTTTCTTCTTTAAGAGAACAGGATTTTATTCAGTTCGGAAAACACCCAAGTAAAATCAACCTTACTGACATCGATAGCGGTTTAAACATCCTTAGGTATCTTAACGAAAAACCTTGTTGTGTTATCATCAAACATAACAATCCTTCTGGGGTAGCTTATGGAAATAGTTTAGAGGAGGCGTTTTTACGGGCTTTTAAGGCAGACCGTATCGCAGCTTTTGGCGGAGTGGTAGTATTAAACAGGCCTGTAGATAAGGCTTGTGCGGAGGCTATAGCTTCTAATTATTTTGAGGTAGTAGTTGCTCCAGAATATGAAGAAGGAGCTATAGAGATTTTAAAAGCTAAAAAATCTTTAAGAATAATACGGATTAAACGGATGGATCGACTTCAGAACTACAGAAATTATAAAATTGTAGAGTTTAAAAGTCTCATAGATGGTGGCCTTATAGTACAGGTTTCTCAAAGTAACAAGATTAATCGTCCTGAAGATCTGAAACCTGCGGTTGCGGTAAAAGATGGGATCGAGTACAAATGCCTAAGAGAACCTACCGAAAGAGAGGTTAAAGACATGCTTTTTGGTTGGGCTGTAGAACTTGGGGTTACTTCTAACTCGGTTTTGTTTGTAAAGGATGAATGCACCGTAGCCATCGGAACAGGAGAACAAGACAGGGTTGGTTGTACTGAGATAGCCATCTTTAAAGCCTACACTAAGTTTGCTGATTTGCTTTGCTACGAAAAATATGGGATTCCTTACAAACAATTGGAGTTAGAAGTAGCAAAAGGAATCCGTCCCAAGGAAGATAAAGAAAGGATAGATGAAGAAACCAAGGAAAAAAAGGCAGGTTTGATAGGGGCGGTGATGGTTTCTGACGGATTTTTACCATTTAGAGATTCGGTAGACGTGGTGGCTAAACAAGGAGTTACGGCGATTTTACAACCAGGTGGTTCAATAAGGGACTGGGAGGTTATAGAGGCTTGTAATGAATATCAAATTGCCATGAAATTTACCGGACAAAGGGCTTTTAGGCACTAAACATTTTGTTTTTTTCAACTTCAAATCATTACTAAAAAAGAAAGCAGGGGGGTTATAATGAATAAAATACCTTTTACACCTGAAGGTTTAGAAAAAATAAAAAAGGAACTTGAATATCTTATCAAGGTTGAAAGAAGAAAGGTAATCAAGGCTATCGAAGAGGCCAGGGCACACGGTGACCTTTCGGAAAATGCCGAATACGAAGCAGCTAAGGAGAGGCAAGCTCATATAGAAGGAAAGATCCAGGAACTTTCAGGGATTTTAGCCAATGCTGAAGTAATACCACCTTTAAACAAAGCTCCTGATAGGGTACAGTTTGGAGTAAAGGTCAAACTTTTAAACCTGGACACCGATGAAATAGTGGTTTATAAGATAGTAGGTCCCTATGAGACAGACCCTTCAAAGGGTATTATTTCAGTTAATTCTCCTATAGCTAAAGCTTTGATAGGAAAGGAGATAGGAGATGTAGTTCAAGTAAAAACACCTTCTGGTATAAAAAATTTTGAAATTTTAGACATAGAAATTTAAGCTTTGGGTTGTATTTTAGCATAAAACTAATAAAATTTGATCTTGTAAAATTAAAAACTAACTTAAGCGGAGGTCTACATGGATTTTTTAGCTAAAAAATATCTTTTCACCCCTGGTCCGGTTCCTGTTCCTCCTAAGGCCCTTCTGACGATGGCTCAGCCGATGACCCATCATAGACTACCAGAATTTTCTGAAATTTTAAAAGAGATAAGAGAGAACCTAAAATATCTTTTTCAGACAAAGAATAACGTCTATTTTTTTGCTTCTTCTGGTACCGGTGCGATGGAGGCAGCTATTTTAAATCTTTTTTCTCCTGGAGACAAAGTATTGGTAGTTTCTGCAGGAAAGTTCGGGCAACGTTGGTTCGAACTTGCAAAAACTTTTGGTTTAAATCCTTTGGTAATAGACTTACCTTGGGGCAAAGCGGTAAAACCCGAGCAAGTAGAAGAGGTTTTAAACTCGCATCCTGACATCAAAGGGGTTTTACTCCAGGCTTGTGAAACCTCCACAGGCGTTAAACACCCTGTTAAAGAGATAGCACAGCTTACTAAAAATAGAGAAACTGTGATAGTAGTTGATGCTATCACCGGCCTTGGGGTGTTTGACATACCTATGGATGAGTGGGGACTTGATGTAGTGATCACAGGCTCTCAAAAGGCTTTAAGCCTTCCTCCTGGGCTTTCTTTTATAGCCTTTTCTGAAAAGGCTGAAAAGCTCTCAGAAAAATCTACTTTGCCTAAATATTATTTTTCTTTAAAAAAAGAAAAAAAAGCCTATGAAAAGGATACTACTTCTTTTACCCCAGCCGTAAGCCTTCTTTTAGGGCTGAGGGTGATTTTACAAAGAATAAAAGAGATAGGCCTTAAAGCGCTTTTTGAACATTATCAAGTCCAAGCTAATGCTTGTAGAGCAGCAGTAAAGGCCTTAGGACTTAAGATTTTTCCAGAGGTGCCTTCAGAATCATTAACGGTGATAGAGGTTCCTGAGGGGGTTAAAACAGGAGAACTTATTAACTTTCTTAAGAACAAATTAGGGATTATTTTTGCAGGAGGCCAGGATCATCTAAAAGGAAAGATTATAAGGATAACCCATATGGGAGATCAAAGTTTGTTTGACTTGCTTGTAGCTATTTCGGCTTTAGAGGTAGGGTTAAATCTTTTTGGGTATCAAGTAGAGTTAGGGGCTGGTGTTAAGGTAGCTGAAAAGGTTATCTTTGAACACCTAAAACATAGATATTTTTAAAAATTAAAAATATTAAAAGGAGGAAAAGGTGAAAATGAAGGTTCTTATTTCTGACTCACTTTCTGAAGAAGGTATAAAGATTCTTGAAGAACAAGGGTTAGAGGTTATCTATAAACCTGGTTTGCCTTATGAGGAACTTTTAGACCTGATCGGTGAGGTAGAAGGTCTTATTATAAGAAGTGCTACTAAGGTAACCAAAGAGGTTATAGAAAGGGCAAAAAAACTTAGAGTAATAGGTAGAGCAGGTACAGGGCTTGACAATGTAGACCTTCAGGCAGCCAACGAGAAAGGTATAGTCGTGATGAATGTTCCAGGAGGAAACAGTTTAGCAGCAGCAGAACATGCTTTAGCCCTTCTTTTTGCTTTAGCAAGAAAAATCCCTCAGGCAGTAGCCTCTATAAAAGCTGGGAAATGGGAAAAGAAAAAGTTTATAGGGGTAGAGGTGAATAATAAAGTTTTAGGTATCATAGGTTTAGGAAGGATAGGGGGGATTGTAGCAGAAAGAGCTTTAGGACTTAAGATGAAGGTTATAGCCTATGACCCCTTTGTAACCCCTGAAGCTGCTGAGAAAAAAGGGATAGAGCTGGTTAGTTTAGAGGAGTTGTTTAAAAGAGCAGATTTTATCACCATCCATACGCCTTTAACCAAAGAGACATATCATTTGATCGATGAAAAAGCTTTTTCTTTGATGAAAGACGGGGTTTATCTTATCAATTGTGCGAGAGGTGGGATAGTAGATGAAGAAGCATTGTATAAGGCTATGGTGTCTGGTAAGGTAGCTGGGGCAGCCCTTGATGTTTTTGAAAAAGAACCTATAGACCCTGATCATCCTTTATTAACTTTAGAAAATTTTATCGGAACTCCACATCTTGGAGCTTCTACAGTTGAGGCTCAAAAGGTAGTAGCTGTAGAAATAGCTAAACAAGTAGCTGATTACCTGACAAAAGGTATCATAAGAAATGCGGTTAACGTGCCATCGATTAGTCCTGAAACCCTTAAGATTATAGGTCCTATCATTACTCTTGCAGAAAAAATGGGGCTTTTAGCTACACAGATTACTGATGGGGCTATCAAAGAGGTAGAAATAAGCTATAGAGGAGAGATTTCACAGTTAGACGTAAGACCGGTTACCATAGCTTTGGTAAAAGGACTTCTTTACCCCTTCTTAAAAGAGGACGTAAACTATGTAAATGCCCTTATCAGGGCTAAAGAAAGAGACATCAAGGTAATAGAATCTAAAATAGAGATGGCAGAAGATTTTACCTCGCTTATTAGCCTCAAGGTTATCCACACTGAAGGTACTACCATCGTAGAAGGAACTCTTTTTGGTAAAAAGGAACCACGTATAGTTAAGATAAATGGTTTTAGGTTAGATGCTTTACCTGAAGGGCATATGCTTTATATTTTTAATGAAGACAAACCAGGGGTTATAGGGCAAATAGGAACCATTTTAGGCAAACACAACCTTAACATATCAAGGATGTATGTTGGTCAGGACCCGATGAAACAGACTAACGTGATCCTTCTTAGCTTAGACCAGCCTCCTACAGCAGAAGCCCTGGAGGAATTAAACAAATTAGATACCGTATATTTGGTAAAACCCTTAGAACTTTAACCATGGAAAAGCTTAATTTAAGAAACTATACCTTAGAAGAAATAGAGGTTTTGATCTCACATCTTGGTGAGCCTAAATATCGTGCAGAACAGATTTTTCACTGGATTACTTGTAAAGAAGCCATTGATTTTGACCAGATGACAAACCTTCCTAAGGTATTACGAAAAAAATTGGCAGAAACCTTTACTCTTGAGTTGCCAGAAGTAGTTGAAAAGATTTCAGATCTAGAGGGAACTACCAAATTCGCTCTAAAATTACAGGATGGTGAGATCATAGAGACGGTGGTCATCCCTGAAAGAGACCATTATACCCTTTGTGTCTCAACTCAGGTAGGATGTGCGATGGGGTGTAAGTTTTGTCTTACGGCTAAAGGAGGTTTTAAAAGAAATCTAGAGGTCTATGAAATAATCTCTCAAGTGATTATAGCACGTCTGTATCTTAAGGAAATAAATAGTTTGCTTCCTTTAAGAAACATTGTTTTTATGGGTATGGGAGAGCCTTTAGCTAACTACGAAAACTTGATAAAAGCTTTAAAGATCCTTGCCCATCCTTTGGGGTTTAATGTTTCTAAAAAAAGGTTAACGGTCTCTACTGTAGGGTTGGTAAAGAAGATTAAAAAGCTGGCAGAAGACTTCCCTACTGCTTTGGCTATTTCTCTTCATGCCCCAAATGATGACTTAAGAAAAAGTCTTATACCTGTAGCTAAAAAGTATCCTCTTAAAGACCTTTTAGAAACTATCAAAACTTTCCCTAGGATAAAAAACGGACGCACTACCATAGAATATATTCTTATAAAAGAAATAAATGATAGTCTCCAGCATGCCAAAGAGTTGGTAAACCTTTTCAGAGGTTTCCCTATTAAAATCAATCTTATTCCTTATAATCCCCACCCTGAGCTACCCTTTGAAAGACCAGAAGAAGAAAGGATAGAATCCTTTCAAAGGTTTTTGTTAGACCATGGCATCCTTACCACCGTAAGAAAGAGCAAAGGACTTGATATTTCTGCAGCTTGTGGTCAGCTAAGAAGAAGATTAACCCTTTAGCTCCATACCCCTGCAATAATAAATCCACAAACAGGACATACACCGTCACTTCTTAACCGAACCTTTAAGGCTCTTAATCCTCTTCTTTCTATAAGGAGTGTCTCGCATTTAGGACAGTAAGTGTTTTCATAAGGATTTCCTGGGACATTTCCTATGTATACATAGTTTAACCCAGCTTCTTTCCCTATTTCATAAGCCTTTTGCAAGGTTTCTATAGGGGTAAAATCTTTGTCAAGCATCTGATATTGAGGATAAAACCTTGAAAGATGCCAGGGGGTGTTTTCATCAAGCTCGGTTTTTATAAAATGGGCTATGTCTTTAAGCTCAGAAGGATCATCGTTTTCTCCTGGGATGATCAAGGTAGTGATTTCTACCCAGATACCTTTTTGTTTAAGATATTTTAGGTTGTCTAATACAGGTTGAAGTTTGGCTTTGCAAAGTTTTCGATAGAAACTATCTCTAAAGGATTTCAGGTCCACGTTTATTCCATGCAAATAGGGGCTGATGTAATCTATGGCCTCTTTAGTCATGTAGCCGTTTGAAACAAACACGTTTTTGATACCATGCTTAGAAGCTAATTTAGCACAATCGTAAGCAAACTCAAAAAAGATGGTAGGCTCTGTATATGTATAGGAAATACTTTTGGCATTTTCTTTTAAAGCTCTTTCTACGATTTCTTTAGGTGAAACTATTTTTCCAATAATAGCGTTGTAAAGATGGGGATATTGAGAGATTTCAAAGTTTTGGCAAAAACTACACCTGAAATTACATCCCACCGTGGCAATAGAATAACTCCAGGTTCCTGGTAAGAAGTGATAGAGGGGCTTTTTTTCTATGGGGTCTAAATTTTGTGCCGCAATTTTCCCATATACCAAAGAATATAAAACTCCCTCTTCGTTTTTCCTAACCCCACAAAGACCTACAGAATTGTTTGGTATTACACACCGATGGTTACATAGCATGCATCGAACCTTTTTTTCATCTAACTTTTGATAAAATAGAGCTTGCCTAATTCCCATAGATCTACTCCCCTTCTTTTTATTAAAATAAAAATTTTTTGTTAAAATTCAATCACGTTTAAGGAAGAATTAACCTTAGGCAAAGTCATAAGCATCCTATAGCGGATTAATTTTAATCGGTTGTCAAAACTAAAAATAGATTTAGAATTTTATAATATAATTTATTTGCGTTAAAAAACTAAAAAGGAGGTGCAAGATGCAGGCACTTGTGTTGGTGGTGATTTTATCGTGTGTTTTTGTGCTTGCCTATAGGTTTTACAGTGCATTTATTGCTGCAAAAGTTCTTTCTTTAGATCCCAAAAGACCTACTCCTTCTACTATTTTAAATGACGGAAGAGACTATGTCCCTACCAATCGTTGGCTTGTTTTTGGGCACCATTTTGCAGCGATAGCTGGCGCAGGACCTTTAATCGGACCTGTGTTAGCCGCACAATTCGGTTATTTGCCTGGTTTTTTATGGATTTTGATTGGGTGTGTGGTAGCTGGTGCTGTACATGATATGGTGGTGCTTTTTGCCTCAGTAAGACATAACGGAAAGTCTCTTGCTGAAATTGCTAAAGCCCAAGTTGGACCGGTATCTTACTGGCTTGTTCTTGTTGCTACTTTATTTTTGTTAATCATCGTTTTAGCTGGTGCTTCTATCGCAGTTGTGAATGCTTTGTATAATAGTCCCTGGGGAGCATTCACAGTTGGAGTAACCATACCGATTGCTATTTTTATAGGTATCTATCTTAAATGGTTAAGGCCAGGTAAGGTGGTAGAAGCAAGTATAATAGGGGTGATATTGATCATCTTAGCAGTTGTGGTTGGTCCAGTGATTAAAGAATCAAGCTTAGCACCTTATTTTACTCTTGATAAAAAAACACTTTCTATACTAGTTCCAGTGTATGGATTTTTTGCGGCTGTTTTACCTGTTTGGTTACTTCTTGTTCCAAGAGATTATTTGAGTTCTTACATGAAGTTCGGAACGATGTTTTTACTTGCCATCGGTGTGATACTTGTAAATCCTTTAATTAAATTAAAATGCCTGCAGTTACTCAGTTTGTGGCAGGTGGTGGTCCTGTTATACCAGGTAAGGTTTGGCCTTTTATGTTTATCACCATAGCTTGCGGAGCCATTTCAGGTTTCCATTCCCTTGTTTCATCAGGAACTACACCTAAAATGCTGGAAAATGAAAAAGATATAAGAGTGATTGGATATGGTGCTATGCTTGTAGAAGGATTTGTAGCTTTGATGGCCTTGATTGCTGCTACCGTACTTCCTACAGCAGACTATTTTGCCATAAACAGTGCTCCGGAAGCTTTTAAGAAACTCGGGATGCAGGTCCAAGATCTGCCTTATCTTTCTGCTTTAGTGGGAGAAGAGCTTGCAGGTCGTCCAGGTGGAGCGGTATCTTTGGCAGTAGGAATGGCTGATATTTTTTCAAGGATAGGTGGGCTAAGACATTTGATGAGTTACTGGTATCATTTTGCAATTATGTTTGAGGCCTTATTTATACTTACCCTTATCGATGCAGGAACAAGAGTAGGTAGGTATCTAATGCAGGAGTTAGGAGGGGTGTTTTATCCAAAGCTAAGAGATTACACATGGTGGCCAGGTGTAATTGTTACAAGTGGGATATTTACATTTTGCTGGGGATATCTTCTTTATACAGGAACGATAGCTACCATATGGCCACTTTTTGGAGTGAACAACCAGCTTCTTGCTGGGATGGCATTTGCAGTAACTACAACCTATCTTTTAAGGCTTGGTAAAGCAAAATATATATGGGTAACTCTCATTCCTATGACCTTTTTGTTAATAACCACCATCGTTGCTGGGTATCAAAATATAGTTAACAATTATCTTCCTAAACAAAAATATTTACTTGCCGTGCTTTCTGCGGTAATGATTTTATTGGTTATACTGATTGTAATGGACTCTATAAGGGTATGGCTAAAGATATTTAGAGGAGAGATCCCCCCTTATAAAGATAACGAAAATTCTCCTTCATTAAAAGCAGAAACAATGAAACATCTTTCTGAGTAGTCAGAAAATGTCATAAAATTGGGATGGCTGTCTTAAAGAAAGACAGCCATCCTTTTTCTATTTTAGACAACTTTTATTAAAAATTTGTTTGCAAAATATAGTAGCTACTCAATCAGATTTGCTATTAAAGATTATGTTGGCTGGTGAAAAAAGATGGCTATGACCTGTTAAAAAATTTTTTTATTAATTTGAAAAAGAATAGCAGAAAGGCTTTTTGGTCTTGGTTGATAGATAATTTTTATTATTTCTCTTAGTTCTTTTCCTTTTTCTATAGAAAGTGAGGTAGATTTTGCCATATCAAGACTTGACTGGAGAAGATGCTTCTGTGTCCTGTTATTAAGAAGCTGATGATACAATCGAGAGCCGCGTAGGAGCTATTTGGGGACCGAAAAGTTCTCCTGCCATAATGATTGCAGAGATATGAGTATTGGTTGCCCCTGCTAAAAGACTGACCATTCCAATAAAGGCAAATAAGGATCTGTCAAGTCCAAAAAGGATTCCAAATGTGTTATCTGCGGTTGCTCTTACAAAAAACACAAAGGGGTAACAATTCCTCCGCTACCCCCGAAGTTTAGGGTAATAGAAGTAAAAAGAATTTTTAAAATAAAGGCTATAGGAGAGATGGGTTCACCTACGATGGCTTTTTTATCGTCTCAAGTCCAAGACCAGGTAGTTTTCAGAAAATATAAACGTAAGGACTATAAGAATTAAACCACCTATGATGGGTTTAGAAAACAGATTTAGTTTTGAATTTTTGCTAATCTTTTCAAAAAACGGAAGGTTTCTATAAAAAGAAGCGAGATAAGTCCAAAAAAAGATTCCGCTAAAGCAGACTTTTATAAACAATAAACTGGTAAACATAGGGATAACTTTTAATGGTTCATGGAAGTAGGTAATCCCAAGGAAGGAGAAAAGGTATGAATAAAAAAATTGTTTCTAAAATCGCTTTACTATCTATTTCTTCACTTGTTTTCACGTTTAGCCTTATTGGCGAAGTAAAAGGAGTGGAAATTTTTGTTGAATACCTATTTCAGGGCCGTGATAAAGGCTTTTCTTCAAACCGGGAACTGATTGAGGATGCTATAAAAAAATGCATTCCAAACGCATTCTTGATGAAGAGCTACTTCCGGCCTAGCATGTAGTTTGTCCTGCGTTTGAAGACGTAGCTGTTTTCGCGATGCTTGCAACGTGATTTTTGGTGCTTGCGAACAAATATAAGGTTTTTCAGACACCACTTGACACATCAAAATACCTTGTTCTTAATGAAAGGTTTGTGAATGTAGGAGGAAGTGACCTTGGAGCTAAAAGCTGTAAGTTGGCTGGGGGGATGTGTTGGAACTGGTACCAAAAATCAGGTTCTCCTATGGACTACCCCATCGTAGCTGCCGAAATGCCTTTCTCAATACAACTTTTGGAATCTACTATACGTTCTCTTGAAAGCATAGTGAAAAGGAGTTCTGTTCTCAAAAAGTTCACGAGATGTGGTATCCCTTCTCCAAAAAGTTGTAGCTGAGTTTTCCAGTTAAAAAACTTCTGGCATAGAGAAAGAAGAAAAAAATGTCTCAGAAAAAAAGAAGAAACTTTTGGAATGACAACACAGATGCTATCTCAGTTTCAAACTTTCATTGCGTACGGACTTTTAGGTCCAGTTTGGTCCTACAGTATCCCTCCCTTTGTGTTTGCGTGTGCCGCTGACTTTTTACTCTATGTGTACGAAAAAGGAAACTGGGATTCTCTGATCCACGCCTTCCTTTTGTGGAAAGCTCTCTCTCCTGAAGCCGTGGAGCTTTCCAGGAATGATTCTATTTTGAATCGTGCCAAATTTTTCTACCTCTATCAGCGTGGAATCCTTGAGAATACTAACCTAACTCCATACGAGAAAGAGAAAGAGAAAAAGATAATCTGGGCAAATGCACTTTTGAACACGGCTCTTGTAGAATTCCCTGAGTTTCAGCATATGAAAGAAAAAATCCAGGTAGAAATCCAGAAGGCACATGAACGATACCAGATGTTGAAAAAAAACACACAGGAGATACGGGAAAAAGACCTTGTGCTTGCTTCTTTGAAATTCAAAGCTGACGAAGAGATCGTTGATACAAGCACAAAAGAACTATCTCCTGAAAAATAGCAGAAACTACTGGAGGAATATCAAAGATGGCCTGTGGTTTATTTATACTCCAATGATCCCACTCCTTTTAGAAAAGAAAATCTAAATTTCATAACTTCGCAACTAGAAAACGCAACAAAGCAAAACGATCCACGGCTGGCTACTGTATTTGTTCCTTCCAGTCTAAAAGTGGGGGTAGGAATAGGAGCAGGAATGCCGGGAGCAATAACCTTGGGAGCAGCAGGTGTAACTGGAGCGTTGTATTGGAGGAAGAAAAAAAGGATGTGAATTAAAATGGAAAAAATTCGCAATTTTTACCTAAATTTTTTCAAGATGAAGCAGTGCAAAAAGTATGGATAGAATTTTGGAAGAAGCATGAAAAGTTTATCTTGGTTCTCGGTGGGATGATTTTTTCACTGATTTTGCAACTATGGATGTCTGCCCTGTGAGTGACCACGGCTATAATTTTTCTAGTCTGGCGGTTTTACCGCCATGTAGTGTCTTTGTCTGGAGAAGAGGTGTAAGATGAAGGAAAACACTGAAATTCTCAGAATGATTCTAGAAAGACTTGACTTAATTGCCCAAAAACTTTAGGCTTTTGATCTTTTACTGGATTTTGAAGAAAAAAAAAAAACATGTTATTAAAACGATGGCGAGGCGAAAAGTGATGGAAATTTTAGAGAGAATAGAAAGAAAAACATAAATAGCTAATGGCTATAAGACCTTACAAGAACAAAAAAGATTGTTGGATCGTTGATATTTCTCTAGGTCGGAAGCACCGTTTTAGGCAAATCTTCCACGGGACTTATGAGGAGGCCAAAGTCTTTGAACAAGAGCTAAAAAAGAACTTTCTGTCTATATATGAAAAGTTCCAAACAAGCCTAATATTTCAAATATAGCCTATGAATACCTTCAATATGTCGGGTTCACCAATCTCAAAAAACGTTCTCTGAAAAAAAGAGAATCATTCTGAAACATATAATTCCTTTTTTCGGCCACCTTACTTTCTAAAAGATTTCTCCTTCTTTGATAGAGGCTTATAAACTAAAAAGATTGAGAGAGTTAGAAAAAAAGGCGTGAAAGGAACCAGAGCGGTGAATGTGGAGCTAAACACCCTTTCTGCATTTGTAAGGTGGGCTATGGAGATGGGTTATGCCAACCAACCACTGAAAATCAAAAGATTAAAACATAAATACCGACTTCCCTAACCTTTAGACCTACAGACTACCGTGAAATTCATTGAAACTGCGAAGTCAGAACCCTTTTACTATGCTCTATTTCTCGTTATGTACCATATGGGGCTGAGGAAAAATGAAGTAGTCGCACTCAGATGGAATGATATTTTCTGGGAACATAGTTTTATCCATGTCCGTGGAAAAGGAAATAAGTGGAAAAGGAAATAAGGAAAGGTTTGTTCCCATGAGCCAAGTTGTTTATTCAGCATTGCAAAATCTGAGAGACACCATAAAAACAAACACCCAGATTGTCTTCCCTTCACCAAAAAATCCAGAAAAGACCATCCGAGACTTACGGAAGGCAATCAAAAGGATAGTAAAGAAAGCTGGCATAACCCAACACATCCACCCTCACCAGCTCAGACATTCCTTTGCAACTCACCTGCTTGAACAGGGAGTAGACCTGAGAACAATTCAGGCTCTTTTAGGATACAGGACATCAAGACCACACAGATATACACGAAAGTAGCCTTTCCTCAATTAAGAAAAGCCATAGAAATTCTTGAGTCTAATGTCGTCAACACGTTGTCACAACTGAACCACAGTCCCTGGAAGACCAGAAAAAATCGGGGCGAGAGGATTTGAACCTCCGACCCCCTGCTCCCAAGGCAGGTGCGCTCCCAAGCTGCGCTACGCCCCGATAGTTTTTATTTTGATTACAATATAACTTATTCGTTAAATTTTACAACACCTAAATAATTAAGATTTTTTTGAATTTTTTAATCTTGTATATACCTTCTGATAAGGTTTAAGAAAAATAATTTGTTGTTCAGGCTTAGTCGTTTGATTTTGAGGCTATATGGTAGTTTTTTAACTTTTTTAAGAACTTGTTTTTATTTTAAATATGATTATAATTCTCAATATCAAAAAAATTTAAAAGAGGGGGGTTATAAAATGAGAATAGCGGTGGCTACAGAGGATGGATATGTGGCTCAACATTTTGGAAGATGTCCAAAGTTTACGATTTTAGAGGTTAAGGATGGACAGATTGTTAATCAGTCTGTTTTAGAAAACCCAGGTTATAGGACTCATCAACCAGGGTTAGTGCCTACTTTCTTGAGAAATCAAGGGGTAGACTGTGTTATAGCTGGGGGGATGGGGCCAAATGCAGTAAATATGCTTGAGTCTTTTGGGATAAAGGTCATCCTTGGCGTAACAGGAAAAGTTGAAGAAGTGATGAAAGCTTTTATCAGTGGAAGTTTAGAGGGAGGAGAAAGCCTTTGTGATCATGGAGAACATGAGTGTCAACATTAAAAAATATCTTTTAGGGTCTTGACTTTTTAAAGAGTATGGTTAAATTTAATAATGAAAATCATTTTCATTAAAAAACTAAAAGGAGGTGTTGGGTATGCCTTGGGGAGATAGAACAGGTCCACTTGGGTTAGGACCAAGAACAGGAAGAGGTTTAGGATATTGTTCTGGGGCTAATACTCCTGGGTTTATGATTCCTGGAGGATTAGGATGGGGTAGAGGTAGAAGAGGTGGTTGGGGTTGTTGGAGATGGTTTGCAGGTCTTGGAAGAGGGTGGAGATGGTTCTGGAGAAGGGCTTTTGGAGCAAGGTTCTCTTCGGTAAATGAAGCAGAAATACTAAGGCAGGAGGCAGAGATTTTAAGAAAGAATCTTGAAGCTATAGAAAAACGTTTAAGTGAAATCGAACAGGGTAAGTAATTTAAAATTTTTTAAAAAATAAGCAGGAGTTAATGCCATGAAAATTTGTATAGTCTCTCAAGGAAAGGATTTAGAGGCAGAGATAGACTCAAGGTTCGGACGTTGCAGATATTTTGTTTTTTACGATACAGAAACAGGAGAGTACGAGGTAATAGAAAATACCTGGAGAGAGGCTACTCAAGGGGCTGGGGTTCAAGCTGCCCAGTTTGTGGCTTCTAAAGGGGTTCAAGTTTTAGTTACTGGTGGTAAATTAGGTCCGAAAGCAGAAAGGATAATTGGTTCGGCGAAAATAAAAATTTTAGAAGTTTCGGGTAAGGTGATAGATGGAATCAATCAGGTTAAAAATCTGAGTTAGGAGGCCTGAAGTATGGAAGAAAAAGGTTGTAGCTGTGAGAATCAATGTAGTCCTCAATGTGATGCAAAACAATGTGATGCAAAAAAAGGATTAAATGAAGAGGGTCAGGATGGGCTTAAAAATACAGTTTCTAAAATAAAAAGAAAAATTTTGGTGTTATCTGGAAAAGGAGGGGTTGGTAAAAGTACGGTGTCTACCAATCTTGCGGTGGGGTTATCTCAAAAAGGATATTTTACTGGACTCTTGGATATAGATATTCACGGGCCTAATATTCCTAATATGTTAGGCTTACAAGGTATTCCTCCTTTGGTTACCGATGCCGGGCTTTTCCCTTTGAAGCCTTTTGAAAATTTAGAAGTAATCTCTATAGGGTTTTTCTTGCAGGAAAAAGATACTCCGGTAATTTGGCGAGGTCCCCTGAAACATCGGGTGATAGAGCAGTTTTTAACAGAGGTTCGTTGGGGACCTCTTGATTATTTAGTGGTTGATTCTCCTCCAGGTACAGGAGATGAAGTGATTTCTATCCATCAACTTTTAGATAAAGTTGACGGAGCTGTCATAGTAGCTACCCCTCAAGAGGTAGCTTTGGCTGATGTGAGAAGGTCTATAAGGTTTTGTTTAGAGGCTTCGATCCCTATCCTTGGAGTTGTAGAAAACATGAGTGGGTTTGTTTGTCCCCGTTGTGGAGATATAATCGAAATATTTAAGACAGGTGGAGCGGAAAAAATCGCTAAAGAGTATAACATTCCTTTTTTAGGCAAAATTCCTCTTGACCCAAGGATAGTTCAGGGAGGAGACGAAGGAAAACCAGTTTTATTATACTATCCTGACAGTGAACCTGCTAAAGCTTTTGCAAAAGTGGTAGATAAAATCGTGGAGGCCCTTAACCCTTGATAGAAGTTACCATAGTTTTTGATAACTATAAGGGTGAACCAGGTTTTGAAACAGGTTGGGGATATAGCTGCGTTGTTAAGAGAAACGATGAATTTTTACTTTTTGATACCGGGGCCGACGGACAAAAGTTGATAAAAAATTTAAAAAGAGCAGGGATAACTCCTTCTTTAGTTTCAAAAATCATTCTATCTCATGCCCACAAAGACCATACAGGTGGTTTAAAAGAGATACAGAGTTTAATGCCTGAGGCTGAGATTTATGCCGGAGTCTCTTTTTATGAAGAGGTTAAAAAGTTATTGCCTTACGCAAGGTTGTTTAAAGTTTCTTCAGAGGTTTTAAGGATTACCCAAGGAGTTTATCTTACCGGTGAGCTTGAAGGAAAGGTCAAAGAAACTTCCTTGGTTTTAGAAGCCAAAGATGGGGTGATAGTCCTTACAGGGTGTGCTCATCCTGGGATCGAAAAAATTATCGAAAAAGTTATCTCTGAGATCAACCCTAAGGTTTTAGCGATTTTAGGAGGTCTTCATCTGCTTGATAAAAACGCGGAAGAAATTAGGAACGTGATAGCTTGTTTAGAAAGTAAAGATGTCCGATTGCTCGCACCATCTCATTGCACCGGAGACCTTGCTCTAAAGCTTTTTAAACAACATTTTAAAGAAAGGTTTTTAAAGGTAGGGGTAGGGACTAAAATTACTTTTGAGAGCAAATAAGAAAAGGTTATACAAGATAAACGAATGATAATCTCAGTTGCCAGCGGAAAAGGAGGAACAGGTAAAACTACGGTAGCGGTTTCTTTAGCCTTAACCATAGGTAACGCTCAGATAATCGATTGTGATGTAGAAGAACCAAATGTTCGACTTTTTTTAACCCCAGAGATCAAAGAAACCTATCAAGTAAATACCCTGATTCCTGAGATAGATAAAGAAAAATGTACTTATTGTGGTTATTGTAGCAAAATATGCGTTTATAATGCTTTGTCTGTGTTAAAGTTTGAACAAGGTGGGGAGGTTTTCTTTTTTCCTCATCTATGTCATGGATGTGGAGGTTGTATTTTACTCTGTCCTGAAAAGGCTATTTATTCTGGATTCAGGCCTATAGGAGAAATAACCAAAGGTGTTAAAGAAGGCATAGAGTTTATAGAGGGGAAGCTAAACATTTCGGAGGTGCTTGCCCCTAAGGTAATCGAAGAAACTAAAAAGTTTATCGATCCTGATAAGATTGCAATCATCGATGCCCCACCTGGTACTTCATGCCCTACGGTGGCCTCAATAAAAGGTGCTGATTTCTGCATTCTGGTTACAGAGCCAACCCCTTTTGGACTTCATGACTTAGAGCTTGCTTATGAAATGACCAAAGTTTTAAACATACCCTGCGGGGTAATCATCAATAAATCTCAGGAAGATAAAATTGTGGAAAACTTTTGTGAAAATGTCGGCCTTCCCATTTTGATGAAAATCCCTTTTAAAAGAGAAATAGCTGAGTTTTATTCAAAGGGCATTCCTTTGGTAGTTGGTATGCCTGAGTATAAAGAAAAATTCTTAAATCTTATTAAATCGATAAAGGGATTTATAAAATGAAACAGATTTTGGTGATAAGTGGAAAAGGTGGAACAGGTAAAACCTTTTTTACAGGTTGTTTGGCAGTAGCTATCTTAAACAAGGTTATCGTAGATTGTGATGTTGATGCAGCTAATTTACATCTGCTTTTACATCCTTCTATAGAGCAATCTTTTGAGTTTTTTGGAGGAAAGAAAGCCTTTATAGACAAAGAAAAATGCACCTTATGTGGGGCTTGTAAGGAGGTGTGTCAATTTGAGGCTATAAACGATGATTTTCAGGTTGATAGGTTTTCTTGTGAGGGGTGTACTGTTTGTAGCTATATATGTCCTGCCTCAGCTATCGTTTTTAACGATGTGTTATCAGGATACTACTTTATTTCTCAAACTGAGTATGGGAAAATGGTTCACGCAAGACTGGGTATCGCCCAGGAAAACTCAGGAAAATTGGTAGCTAAACTGAGAGAAGTAGCTAAAGGAATAGCTGAGACAACCAAGGCAGATTTTATCATTCTTGATGGGCCCCCTGGAATAGGTTGTCCGGTAATGGCCTCTATGACTGGTGTTGACCTTGCTATAGCCATTACTGAACCGACTGTTTCTGGTCTTCACGATGTAAAAAGGGTGATAGATCTTGCTCGACATTTTAAGGTGGACCTAAAGGTGATTATCAATAAGTATGACTTAAATCCTGAGATGAGCCAACATATGGCCACCCAACTCGAGAAAGAAGGGACTGAGGTAATAGGTGTGATCCCCTTTTCTGAAGAAATTTTAGAGTCAGTAAAAGCTGGGATCCCTTATCTTAAATTTTCCCAAAGTAGTTTAGCCAAGAAGATAGAGCAACTTATATATAAAATTCTTGAGAAAATCACTTAGTTACTTTTTTAAATCACAAGATATAAAGAACAAGGCTTAGTTCCGTTAATTTTTAAGATAAAACCATATAAAGAATAATTTTAATTTTACAATCAATTAAATTTAAAAAATCGGTCTTGACTTTTATCTAGTTTTTTATATTGTAAGTGGTATATAGTGGTAAAAAGTGGAAGATAATGTTTAGAGGTAAGTTTAAGCACTCTTTAGATGAAAAAGGTCGGTTTAGTCTTCCTGCTAAATTTAGAGAGGTTCTAAGGGTTAAATATGGGAGTGAAAATTTAGTGGTTACTAACTATCCTGAGTGTTTGGTAGCCTATCCTGTAGAGGAATGGCAAAAGATAGAAGAAAAGTTGTTGGGGCTTCCTTGGGATGTTCCAGAGGTAAGGGAATATGTAAGGTATTTTTTAGGTTCTGCTGAGGAATGCCAGCCTGACAAACAGGGAAGGATTTTGTTGCCCCAGTCTTTGAGAGAAGAAATTGGGTTAGAAAAAGAGGTGGTGCTGTTAGGAATGCTTTATCACTTCGAGATATGGAATCCAGTTCATTTAGAAAGCAGGTTTAGAGAAACGAAAAATAATTTTAACCAGATTATGCAGATGATAAACCCCTATCTCACCGGGAGGTAGGAGTATTTCTTTCCATGAGCCTGTGCTTTTAGAGGAGATTATAGATTGGCTTAAGGTGTTTCCAGATAAGATCTATGTAGACGGCACTGTGGGGATGGGAGGGCATAGTGAGGCTATTCTTGAAAGGTCTTCTCCTACAGGTGTTTTATACGGTTTTGAATGGAATGAACCTTCTTTTGAGCTCGCTAAGCAAAGGTTAAGTAAATATGGAGATAGAGCAAGACTTTTTAACTTAAATTTTATTTATATAAAAGAAGTTTTACAGAAAGAAGGTGTGTTGGCAGATGGGATTTTATTAGACCTTGGTATTTCTTCTTTTCTGTTAGAACATAGCGGACGGGGTTTTTCTTTCCAAAAAGATGAGCCTTTAGACATGAGGATGAGTTTGGAAAAAGAGCTTACCGCAGAAAAAATCTTAAATATTTATGATGTAAAAAGGCTTTCTCAGGTTTTTTTAACAGGAGAGGTCCCAAGTGCCGTTAAATTTGCTCAGTTTATCTGCGAAAGAAGAAAAAGAAAACCCTTTAAAACCACTAAAGATTTGGTAGAGGCTGTTAAGGAGTTTTATAAAAGTAGCAGAAAGAGCCTTCTTGCTGTGATATTTCAAAGTTTACGAATAGAAGTTAACGAAGAACTTAAGAATTTAGAAAAAGTGCTAAAGGAGGTACCAGAGGTTTTAAAAACAGGAGGAAGGATAGCGATAATTTCTTTTCATTCTTTAGAGGATAGGCTGGTAAAAAATTTTTTTAAGGTTGACCCGAGGATAAGGCCTGTGTTAAAAAAGCCGGTTGTTCCTACTTTAGAAGAGATAAGAAGAAATCCAAGGGCCCGTAGTGCCAAACTAAGGGTGGGGGAGAAAATATGATAGCCAATAAAACCTTGGTTTATAAGCCTCATTTAGACCGTAGGGTTAACCAGGATTCAAGTTCTCAAAAGAAAAACGTGGCCAAGTTTTGTTTTAAAGAATGGATAAAACAGCTGGCTTTTAATACCGCTCTTATCCTAACCACGGTACTGCTCTTTGTAATGTCGGTAGCTACAGCCTATAAAACCTATGTTTGGATTAAGCTAAAGGTAGAAAAACACCAACTTCTTAACAAAAATAAAGAATTAAAAAATCAGTTTTATAGCTTAACCAGTCGAGAAATAGTGTTAGAAAAGGCTAAAAAACTTGGGTTAAGACCACCTCAAAATGGGGATTATATTTTTCTAAGATGAGTAAAAAACAGCATTACAGTTTATGGTGTTTTTTGGGCATATTTCTGTTTTTTCTGGTGTTGGTGCTCAATTTTTCTGTCGAAAAGGTTACCGGCAAATCTTCTCTTCCAGAGGTAAAACGAGGATATATTTTTGATAGAAACTACGAACCCTTAGTCATTACTTTAGAAAACTATAAGGCCTATTATGTTATTAAAAACAACAACTGGATGGCTGAGTCTATACCTGATGTGGTAAAGACCTACCTGCCTTCTACTTTAAACCTTCCGAAAAAGGGGATCATCCTTCTTTCTGAGGATTTGACGTTAGATGAAGTAGAGAGGCTCTCAAAGGAGTCAAGAGTTCTTATAGAAAAATCTTTTAGAAGAAAGATACTGGTTCCAGAGATGGATTTTCTGATAGGAGAAACGTTTAATGGTTATGGGGTTTCAGGTTTAGAAAAGAGGTTTGATGCTTATCTCCAGAAAGGAGAGCCGCTGGTGTTATCTTTGGACCTTAAAAAGGAAAAAAAGTTTCTGAATCTTAAAAAACAGCTAGAAAAAAATTATCAACTAGGTTTAGCAGAAATAGACCTTTCTACAGGAGAGGTTTTAGCTTACGTGGATGAAAAAGAAACTCCGTTGTTTGAAGAAGCTTACCCTTCATCAGTTTTTGGGATATTTCATAAAAATCAAAAGACAACTCTCTGGGGTTTAGGAGAATACTTTTTGGCTAGTCTTTGTGGTCAGAATATTTCTATCGATTTTGTGAAAAAAAACGAAAAGGTTTGCAATCCAGAGTTGGAAAATTTCTCCAAAGACAAGATGATGTTTTTATTGGACAAATCAGTGGTAAGGGTTTATTTTAAGGATAATAAAATGTTAATTGTAGTTTTAAAAGAGAAAAACAATTCTTCCGAGGACATAAAGATTAATCTTTGTTCAGAACGGTTTGACGACTTATTTGCAGGGTTGTTATGAAATTTCTGAAGGACATTATTAAGGATGTGGAAATACTAAAGGTTTACCCTGAGGATGAGAAGTGGTTAACCATCCAGGTTTATGGAATCGCTGACAACTCTAAAGAGATGTCTGAGGGCTACGTGTTTATAGCAAGGAAAGGGACTAATCTTAAGGGCGAAGACTTTATACCTGAGGCTATTAACAGAGGTGCTAAGGTTATCGTTAGGGAGACACCTATAGAGCCCCAAAAAATTCCCTCAGGGGTTTATCAAATCCAGGTAAGGGATGTTAAAAAAGCCCTTTCTCAGATGGCTTTGAATTTTTTTGACCACCCTGAAAAGAAACTAACCCTTATAGGGGTTACCGGAACCAACGGAAAAACTTCGGTATGCTACTTTACAAAAACTTTGTTGCAAAGCCTTGGGGTAAAAACCGGGTATATAGGAACTATTTTTTACGAGATAGAAAGAAGAATTCCTGCTACTGAGACTACACCTTCTATCATAAAACTTGGTTGGTTGATGAAAGAAATGGTAGATAAGGGATTTAAAGCCTGTGTGATGGAGGTTTCTTCTCATGCTTTAGACCAAAAAAGAGTAGAAGGACTTTCCTTTGAAATAGCAGGTTTTACCAACCTTTCAAGAGATCACTTGGATTACCATAAAACCATGGAAGCCTATTTTCAGGCTAAAAAGTTACTTTTTACCGATTATTTAACTCCAGAAGGCAAGGTAGTTTTATCATTTGAGACAGAGTATGGGAAAAGACTTTATCAGGAGTTAAAAACCTTTTTACTTGAAGACCGGATCCTCATTGTAAACGATGGTTATTTAAGGGTAGAAATTTTAGGGATGGAAGATGGGCTTGAGGTAGAGTTAAAATTTTTAGAGACTGGTGAGGTATATAGGGTTAAAACCTCACTTTTTGGAGAATACCAGGCAAAAAATCTAGCTACGACAGTAGGAATTTTGACGGCTTTAGGCTATCCCAAGGAAGAGATAGTTTTAAGGCTTAGGGAGCTTAGAAATCCAGTAGGAAGGTTAGAACTGGTAGCTGAGTTTAACGGGGCTAAGGTGTTTGTAGACTATGCTCATACTCCTTCAGCTCTAGAGTATGCCTTGAAAAGTTTATTACCTCTAAAGAAAAACAGGCTTGTTGTGGTTTTTGGTTGTGGAGGTAACCGAGATGCTGGTAAAAGACCTCTTATGGGTGAGGTAGCAGAAACTATTGCAGATTATGTAATCCTTACTTCAGACAACCCTCGTTTTGAAGAGCCTGAGGCTATCATCGACGATATAAAGAAGGGGCTAAAAGGCATAAAACCCTGTGCAGTGATTTCAGACAGAAGAGAAGCCATCGAGTTTGCGATAAAACTTTTGGAAGAAGGAGATGTATTGTTAATCGCAGGAAAGGGTCACGAAACCTATCAGGAGATTCAGGGAAAAAGGTATCCTTTTTCTGACCAGGAAGAGATTTTGAAAACTATAAAGAGGATAAAAGAGAGGTCATAGAAATGAATGTAGAAAATGTGTTTTTTACCGAAGATATCATAAGAGCTACCTCTGGGATGTTGTTAAACGGAGACATGGGCTCGAGTTTTAGAGGGATTTCGACTGACACCAGGATCATTAAGCCAGGGTATCTCTTTTGGGCTTTAAAAGGGAAAAACTTTGACGGACATGATTTTTGGAAAGAGGCTATAGAAAAAGGGGCAAAGGGATTGGTTATTTCTCGATTTTCTTCAGGTTTTAGGTTAGAAGACTTACCTAAAACCATATCTGTTATTTTAGTAAAGGATACACTAAGTGCTTTAGGGGATTTTGCAAAATTTTGGAGAAAAAAACTGAACTGCGTGGTAGTAGCTATCACCGGTTCCTGTGGTAAAACCACCACCAAAGAACTTACCTTTGAAATCTTATCTCGATTTTTCCAGACATTCAAAAACTTAGCCAATTATAATAACCTGATAGGAGTTCCTCTTTCTATCCTTTCTATGAAAGAAGGCACTGAGGTAGGTGTTTTAGAGCTTGGGACAAATGCTCCTGGTGAGATCGCTCGCTTGTCAGAGATAGTTTTTCCTCAGGTTTCAGTGATTACCTGCGTGTATCCTGCCCATTTAGAAGGCCTGGGGTCTTTAGAAGGGATTTTAGAAGAAAAATTATCTATTTTTAAAAATACAGACCTTAACGGAAAGTTGGTTTATTTCTATGACCAAGAACCTCTAAGAGAAAAGGTAAAAGTTTTTAAACAGGAAAAAATTTCCTTTGGTTTTGAGGAAGGAGCTGATTTAAGGGCTAAAAACTTGGAGTTAGATAAAGACAAGCTTAAGGTAGAGATAGCTTTTAAAACCCATAAAAAGTCATTAATCTTACCTCAAATAGGGAAACATAATGTTTTAAATCTACTTGCAGCGATAGCTGTGGGTTTAAGCCTTAATTTAGATTTAGATTCTATCGCAGAAAAGATAGAAAAGGAAGTGCCCCTTTATCAAAGGGCTAAGTGTTATAAAAAAGGAAGGTTTTTGATAATAGACGATACTTATAACGCCAACCCTGGATCTATGAAAGCCTCTTTAGAGTGGTTACGAAGCTTCTCAGATTATCCTCAAAAGATAGTTATCTTAGGAGACATGTTAGAATTAGGGCCTGAGAGCAAGCGATATCATGAAGAGGTAGGAGATTTGGCTAAACAGGTAGCTGATCAAGCCTATTTTATAGGGGAAAATGCTAAATTTTATGCAGCTACCTTTTCTCCAAAGCCCTGTGAGGTCTTTACAACCACAGAGGAATTTTTAGAAGCTCTTAAATTTTTGAGGATTAAAGACCTATTCTTTGGAAACACAGCTATTTTAGTAAAGGGCTCAAGGGGGTTGAGGCTTGAGAGGGTGGTAGAAAGACTTTTGGAGGAACTTGAGTAATGCTTTATCAATTTTTGTACTCTTTAACCGATTATTTTTCGTTGTTTAATGTGTTTAAGTATATTACGTTTAGGATGATCTGTGGTGCGATAACCTCGTTTTTCTTAGTTTATTTTTTGATGCCACCCTTTATTCGGTTTATGAAACTCAAACAGTTTGGGCAAATAGTAAGGGAGGAAGGTCCTTCTCATCATAAAAAAAAGACAGGAACCCCTACGATGGGGGGGACTGTGGTGCTTTTTGCTATACTGGTGTGTTGTATTCTCTGGTGTAAGCTTTCTAATCCTTTTGTATGGTTAGTGCTCTTGGTTACTATAGGGTTTGGTTTGATAGGGTTTTTAGACGATTACTTAAAAATAAAAAGAAAGAAAAATTTAGGGCTTAGAGCCAGAGAAAAGATCCTTTTTCAGATTGTGTTGGTAGGCCTGTTTTATTTTATAGCGTTTAAAGGGCTTGGTTTTTCATCGCAGTTGGTTTTTCCGTTTTTCAAAAACCTGATTATAGATTTAGGAATTGGTTATCTTCTGTTTAGCATGTTGGTGATTCTTGGGAGTTCTAACGCAATGAACCTTACAGATGGACTTGATGGTTTAGCCATAGTACCTTTTATAGTAGTGGCTGGAGTTTACAGCGTGTTAAGTTATGTTGTAGGTAACATAAAGTTTGCTACCTATCTTTTATTACCTTACATACCTTATGCCAGTGAATTAGCTATCGTTTGTGCCATCTTTATAGGAGCGGGATTGGGGTTTTTGTGGTATAATTCCTATCCAGCAGAGATTTTTATGGGAGACGTAGGTTCTTTAGGGTTAGGGGCAGGGTTGGGGTCTATCGCTATTTTAGTAAAACAGGAATTTTTGTTGGTGATAGCTGGAGCTCTTTTTGTGATGGAGGCGCTTTCTGTGATGTTGCAAGTGGCTTATTTTAAGCTTACCCATGGAAAAAGGATTTTTAAGATGGCACCGTTACATCATCATTTTGAACTTTTAGGTTGGCCAGAGAATAAAGTAGTGGTAAGGTTTTGGATTATCTCGTTGATTTTTGGGCTTATAGCTTTAAGTACTTTAAAAATTAGGTAGGTGAAAGATAATGGAAATCTCAGGAAAAAAGGTAGTAGTTATCGGTTTTGGAAAAAGTGGACAGGCTGCTACTAAACTTTTACTCAAAAAAGGGGCTAAGGTTTTGGTTTCTGAGACCAACCCCAGAGAAAAATTTGACCCCTCTTTGATTTCTAAATTTGAAACCCAAGGGGTGGAGTTTAAGTTTGGAGGTCATGAAATAGAAGATTTTTTGAAATCCGATTTAGTAGTCGTAAGTCCAGGGGTTCCAAGAGAGGTCTATCAGGAATGTTTGAAAAAAGATATCCCGGTGTTAGGTGAGCTTGAACTTGCCTGGCAGTTTTTAAGAAATAAAGAGCAAGTTATAGCTATTACCGGTACCAACGGGAAAACTACTACTACCGCTATGGTTTCTGACCTTTTAAAGCTTTCAGGATATAAGGTGTTTACCGGCGGAAATTATGGTATCCCCCTTTCAGAACTGGTTTATCGTGAAACCGAGGTAGACAAAATCGTACTTGAGGTATCCAGCTTTCAGTTGGAAACCATAGAGACGTTTAAACCAAAGGTAGGAATTTTGCTTAACATTACCCCCGACCACTTAGAGAGATATGAATCAGAAAAAGAGTATGCCTATTACAAGTATAGGCTTTTTGAAAATCAAACCTCTCAAGACTATAGCATCCTTCCTTTAAACGAACCTTGGTTTTCTCATTTTCAGGACTTGGTGAAGGGGAAGGTCTGCTTTTTTTCTGAAAAAGAAGAAAAGACAGCTCAAGTTTATTTGAAAGATGAAAACCAATTTGTATTAAGGATAGGGGATAAAGAAGAGGTATATTCTTTTAAGGGTTTTAAGTTATTGGGTTTACATAATAAGTTAAACTATATAGTTGCAAGTTTAGGAGCACGTCTTATGGGGGCCTCTCCTTCAAGTGTTGAAAGACTGATAACGGAGTTTAAGGGGTTCCCCCACAGGATAGAGTATGTAACCTCTTTGGGAGGGGTGATTTTTATCAACGATTCTAAGGCCACAAACGTAGATGCCACTTTACAGGCTTTAAAAGGGCTTGAGGGTAGATTTATCCTTATCATGGGAGGAAGACATAAAGGAGCCTCTTATAGTCCTCTAATTCCTTATATTAAACAAAAGGTTAAGGCTTTGGTGTTGATGGGAGAGGCAAGGTATGTGATAGCTGAAGAGTTAGGCCAGGTAGTGGAAACCTATCTTGTCGAAAACTTAGCGCAGGCTGTAGCCATTGCTTTAAAATTAGCTGAACCTGGAGATTGTGTGCTATTGTCTCCTGCTTGTTCCAGTTTTGATCAGTTTAAAAACTATGAAGAAAGAGGAGAGGTTTTTAGAGACTTGGTTTTTAAATATGCCCCTCTTTTTCTTAAAGGTAATGAAATAGACGAGGTATACCATTGAGGTGGTTGATTGTAGGCGGAGGAACAGGAGGACATCTTTTCCCAGGGATAGCGGTTGCAGAAGAATTGCAGAGGTTGGGTAAAGAGATTTGTTTTGTTTCTGGCAAAAGAAAGATAGAAAAGACCATACTTAAAAATAGGCCTTTTAAAGTTTATGAACTTGACGTAGAAGGATTTTTAGGAAGGTCGATGTTAGATAAGTTTAGGGCTGGGTTAAAGATGGTAAAAGGGATATTTCAGTCTTACCGGTTAATAAACCATCTTAATCCAGATATTATTTTTGCTACCGGGGGGTATATTTCTTTCCCTGTGGTGATCGCAGGAAAAATAAAAAACAAGATTACTGCCCTTCATGAGCAAAACGTAGAGCCTGGACTGGCTAATAAAATACTTTCTTACCTGGTAGACAGGGTTTTTATAAGTATCCCAGGTAGCGAAAAGTCTTTCCCTAAGGGAAAGGTAGTTTTTTCAGGAAATCCTGTCAGAAAGTCTATCTTGACAAAAAGGCCTAAGGAACATACAGGTTTAGGGTTGTTGATTTTAGGAGGTAGTTTAGGGGCGAGGTTTATTAACGAGTTAGCCTTAGAAATTATGCCTAAACTGCTGATCCAGTTTAAAGATTTATTCGTTTTTCATCAAACAGGGATGGAGGAATACGAAAAGGTTAAAAATGCTTACGATAAAACAATACCTAAGGATTGGCAAGAAAGGGTTAGGGTTTTTCCGTTTATAGAGGATATGGGTTGGGCATATTCTCAGGCAGACCTGTTTTTAGGAAGGGCTGGGGCTACCACCTTGGCTGAGCTTTTTGCCGTGGGATTGCCAGCTGTTTTTATTCCTTTCCCTTATGCTACCCGAGACCATCAAAAGAAGAATGCCTTGAGGGTGGCTGAAAAAGGAGGGGCGGTGGTTGTAGACCAAAAAGAGGCGACCCCAGATAAAGTTTTACAGGTTTTGAAGAATTTGCTTAACGATAGGAAAAAACTACAGGAGATGGCTGAAGCTATGAAAAGTTTTTTTGTCCCTTCTTCAGAAAAGATCATCATCGAGGAGCTTGAGAGGTTGGCTAATGTTTAAGGTTTTTGGTCATAAAGATGGGCCTAAAAGGATACATTTTATAGGGATAGGCGGCGTAGGAATGAGCAGCTTAGCTATGGTTTTGCACTCTTTGGGACATAAGGTCAGTGGTTGCGACCTTAACAAAAGTAAATATACCGAAATGTTAGAGAAACAAGGGATAAAAGTTTATTACCAACACCATGAAGACCACCTTAAAAAGGTAGATATAGTGGTTTATTCCTCGGCGATTTCTCAGGACAATCCAGAGCTTTCTAAGGCTAAAGAAATGGGAATTTGGGTTATTCCTCGGGCCCAGATGTTGGCAGAGGTGATGAACCTTTATCCAAAAAGTATTGTGGTAGCAGGTTCTCATGGTAAAACTACGACTACCTCTATGATAGCAGAAATGTTGCTTAAACTGGATAAAAGCCCTACGGTCATAGTGGGAGGGATCATATCTAACATCAAAACCCATTCTGTTTTAGGTAAGGGAGATTATTTGGTGGCTGAAGCTGATGAGAGTGACGGTTCCTTTTTATGTTATAACCCTTACATAGAGGTAATCACCAACATCGACGTAGAACATTTGGATTTTTATGCAGACTTCAACGCTATCAAAAAGGCTTTTATCAATTTTATAAAAAAATGTTCTCCTGAGGGACGGGTTATAATCTGTGGAGACGATCCAGGGGTAAAAGAGGTACTTAGAGAGATTGCAGGACCTTTTTTACTATATGGTTTTTCGTCAGGAAATCAGTTGAGGGCAGAGGTTATAGAAGAGGACGAAGGTTATCCTTTAGTAAAGCTTGTGTTTCAGGAAAAGTTTTTAGGACAGATGAGACTTTCTATCCCTGGTAAACATAATGTGTGTAATGCGTTAGCTGCTATAGGGGTAGCTTTAGAGCTTGGTCTTCCGATTAAACAGGTGATAGAAATTTTACAAGAGTTTAAAGGAGCAGGAAGAAGGCTTGAGTTTAAAGGTGTTTGGAAAGGAGCAGTCCTGATAGATGACTATGCGCATCATCCTACCGAAATCAAAGCTTCTCTTGAAGCCTTAAGAAAGGTTTATAAAGATAAAAAGCTTGTGCTTATTTTTCAACCCCACCGTTATACCAGGACTAAGTTTTTATGGGATAAGTTTTTGTTAGCCTTAAAAGAACCTGATATTTTGGTTTTAACTGAGATTTATCCTGCAAGTGAAAAACCTATACCTGGGATTTCAGGTTATATCCTTTTTGAAAACCTAAAAAATCTTAGAGGAGGAAAACCTACCTTTTTTGTAGAAAACTTAGATAACATAAAAGAGCTTCTTGAAGATATATTAGATGAAAACCAGGTTGTTATTACTATGGGAGCAGGGAACGTTTATAAAATCCACAAATTACTCTTAGAAAAAGATGAGGCAAGAAATTAGAGAATTTTTAGAAGAAAACAAAATTTTCTATTTAGAAAACGAGCCGTTGGCTTCCTATACTACCATAAAGATAGGTGGACCTTGCGATCTTTTGGTTTTTCCCAAAGAAAAGGAGGTTTTAGTAAAACTACTAGAGTTTTTGGAAAATACAGGGACACCTTTTTATATTTTGGGTGGAGGAAGTAATCTTTTGGTTGCAGACGAAGGGTTTAAAGGGGTGGTGATTAGTTTAAAAAGATTAAAAGGGATTGAGGTTTTAAGTGAGGGAAAAGACGAGGTAGTTTTGAAGGTCAAAGCTGGAACAGGGGTTAATGAGCTTATAAGTTTATGTCTTAAAAAGGGTTTTTCTGGTATGGAGTTTTTAGCAGGAGTTCCTGCAACCATAGGTGGGACAGTTAGGATGAACGCAGGGGCCTTTGGAAGAAGTATTTCTCAGGTAGTAAAAAAAGTCCTACTTTACCATAAGGGGGATTTAGTCTATTGTGAAGTTAGTGAGGAGGACTGGAGTTATAGAAGGTTTAAAAAAGAGGGGGTTATTTTAGAAATAGAGGTTAAGCTTGAAAAAAGTGAAAAAGAGGTAGTAAAAAGAAAAGTTTTAGAGATTTTAAACAAACGGAGACTTACCCAACCGATCTCTAAAAGAACTTTTGGGTCGGTGTTTAAAAACCCTCCTTGTTACTATGCCGGTCAGTTGATAGAGGCCTGTGGTTTGAAAGGTTATAAGGTAGGAGGAGCAGAGATATCTAAGAAACATGCTAATTTTATCGTAAATTTAGGTAAAGCCAAGGCTAAAGATGTGTTAGAATTGATGAAGTTGGCTCAAACAAAGGTATGGGAAAAATTTAGGGTAAAGTTAGAACCTGAGGTAAAATTTTTGGGAATAGAAAATGGAGAGATGTTTTAGTTTGCTAAAAAGACCAGTATTTTGGGGAATTATAAGTTTTTTAGTTTTGGTAGGGTTGGTTGTTTATTTACTTTATTTTACAGATCTTTTTGTTTTAAAAGAGATTAAAGTCAGTCCTACCAAAAGGGTAAGTAAAGAAGAAATCATCAAGCTTACAGGACTTAAAGGGGGTGAGCGTTTTTTTGCTATCTCACTAAAGGATTTAAGAAAGCAGATACTGGCTAACAAAAACATAGAAGAGGTAACGATTGTTAGGTGTTTACCTGGTACTTTAGAATTGGTGATCAAGGAAAGAGAACCCTTGGCTATCATAGTAAAAGATAATAAAGGGTTTTTAATAGATAAAAAAGGCGTGATTATGGAAGGCATTTTACCAGAAGATTATTTCTTTTACCCTGTTTTAGAGTTAAAAAGCGAGGTATCGAAAGATAAATTTTTTGAATTTCTTTCTTGGTTAAAAAACAACAAGAACTATTTGCCGGTTTATGAAAACATTGCTAAAATTGTATTGGAAGACAACAAGATGATTATGGTTACCAAAAATCAGATTAAGATTTATTTCCCTTTAGTTTCTGAAAAAGATTGGGTTTATTTTTATAAGAACCTCGATAAGATAATGGCCTATCTTTATGAAAACGGACAGACAGAAAAAGTAGAATTGATTCGGTTAGACTATCCTTTAGGGCAAGCCTTAATCAAATTTAGGGAGTGATTAAGATGGGTAAAGAGACAGGAATTTTGGTAGTAGATGTAGGGACTACCAAAGTATGTGCTTTAATAGGAGAAGAGAGAGAAGGAGAACTTTGGGTTACTGGAATTGGTATAGCTCCTTCTCAAGGGTTAAAAAAAGGCATGGTTTTAAACATCGATGAAGCAACACAGAGTATCAAAAATGCTATAGAAAAGGCTTTATCTCAGGCCAAAATAGGCATAGGAAGTATTTATGTGAGTATAGCTGGGTCTCATATAAGAACTATTTCTGGGATGGGTGTGGTAGCTTTAAGACAAAAGTGTGTGACAGAAGAGGATGTAGAGGAGGTCCTTAGGTCAGCTCAGAATTTAAATCTCCCCCCTGAAACAGAGATTTTGCATGTTATCCCTCAGGAGTATATTTTAGACCAGCAAGGAGGGATTTTACAGCCTGTTGGGATGACAGGGGTAAGGTTAGAGGCTCATGTAAAACTTATAGTTTGTAATCGTTCTGCTTTGCAGAACCTACTTAGATGTTTTGAAAATCTCAATTTAGATGTAGATGGCGTTATTTTCCAGGGACTTGCTTCAGCTGAAGCAGTTTTGACTCCTGAAGAAAAGGAATTGGGGGTAGTGCTTTTAGACTTTGGCGGTGGAACTACAGATGTAGTGATTTACTGGGATAACGTTTTAAGAGGGGTGTTTTCTATTCAAGTAGGGGGGGAACACTTAACCAACGACTTAGCGGTTGGGCTGAGAACTTCGAGAAAAGAAGCAGAAAGGCTTAAGATAGAAAAAGGGGTTTGTTTAAGAGAACTTGTGGAGGAAGAGGAGATCTTAGAGGTAACAGGTATCGGTAATCGCCCCCCAAGAAAAGTAAGTAAAAAGTTTTTGGCAGAGATTTTAGAACCTAGGGTTAAAGAGCTTTTTGAGTTGATAGAAAATGAGCTTCGAAAAGAGGTTTTAAGTCAGTTTAAAGGTTTTGATTTTAAGTCTAAGATAGGAAGTGGAATGGTAATTACTGGAGGTTCTTCCCTTATACCTGGTTTGGTCTATTTAGCAGACCAGATGTTTGATTTACCTGCTCGTGTAGGCTATCCTGTAAGACTTTATGGTCTCACTGAAGAGGTCTATCATCCTCAGTTTTCTACCGCGGTAGGTATGTTGCTTTATGCATACAAGTATGGAGAAAGGTCCGAGGGTAAAGAGGAAAGAGAAGGTATTTTACAAAAGATAAAACAAGGTATAAAAAAATTTTTAAAAGGAGGCTAAGATATGAGCATCCCTTTTGAGTTGATAGAAGAAGAAATTAAGTTACAACCTAACATCAAGGTAATAGGTGTAGGTGGTGCTGGAGGGAATGCTGTTGCTAATATGATTAGAAATAAACTTTCAGGGGTAGAGTTTGTAGTAGCTAATACAGATTACAAGGTGCTTGAGCTGAATCCAGCTCCTATAAAGATTCAGTTGGGGAAAAAACTTACCAATGGAATGGGCGCAGGTGGAAAACCAGAAATAGGTAAAAGGGCCGCAGAAGAAAGCGAAAAAGAGATCCGAGATGTTTTGAAAGATGCAGATATGGTGTTTATTGCAGCAGGTATGGGAGGAGGTACGGGAACTGGTGCAGCTCCGGTGATAGCTAATATATGTAAAGAGCTTGGAATTCTTACTGTAGCAGTAGTAACCAAACCCTTTTCTTTTGAAGGAAGGCATAGGATTAAAATAGCTGAGGAGGGGTTGGCAGAACTTTCTCAGTTTGTAGATACTTTAATTACCATTCCAAACGATCGGTTGCTTACCCTTGGTTCTCCCCATGAAAGATTGGCAGAGATGTTTAAAAAAGCCGATGATGTATTATATTATGCAGTAAGAGGTATTTCTGACCTTATTCTTTCTCCAGGTTATATAAACCTTGATTTTGCAGACGTTAAGGCGGTGATGAGTGATAGCGGAGGTATGGCTTTGATGGGTATGGGTGAAGCCGCAGGAGAGGGTAGGGCAGAAATAGCTACCCAGATGGCAGTCTACAGCCCTCTTTTAGAAGACGTTTCTATTTCAGGGGCTAAAGGGGTGTTACTTAACATAAGCGTTAACCCTGAAAATTTTACCATCCATGAAACTCAAATAATAACCAGTATGATTTCAAAGGAGATCCATCCAGATGCTAAGGTATATTTAGGTGTAGTCTTTGATGAATCTTTAGGAGAGGTTTTAAGGGTTACGGTGATTGCTACAGGGCTTGAATCTACTAAAAAGGAAGAGAAAAACGGGAAGGTTGTTAACATAGAAGAAGGGGTAAAAAGAAGAGAAGAGAGAGAAAAAGTTGCCAAATTAGAAGAAGATTCTTTAGAAGATACTGATGTGCTTGATATCCCGACATTTCTTAGAAGAAACGCAGACTAAAAAGAGAAGTTTCTAAGAGGTGAGGATATGAGAGAGATAGCTACCTTTGAAGATCCTGTAAAAAAACAACCCCTTACCTTGGCTGTCTTTGGAATAGAAGAAGTTCATAGACCACCTTTTCAACGCGACCTTTCAGAAAGCTTAAAGAAACATTTAGAGCTAGCTATAGAAAAATTGGGTTTTTTAACTCCCATCGTGGTGGTGCATAAAGATGGAAAATATTATGTAGTAGATGGTCAACATCGTTTGGAGGCTATGCGGGATATAGGGGCAAGAGAAATAGTGGGGATAATTGTAGATGAAAGTTTGTATCATCATATCTTAGAGTTTAACACCGAGAAACCACCAAACGTTAAAGAAAAGTCTAAGCAAGCATATAGACTGTACCAGGAACTTTTAAAAGAAGATGAGAATCTGATAGAAGAAGAGTTGTTTACCTATTTTAAAGACCCTATGTATATTACCTTTGGTTTTGCGATAGAAGAGTTTGACCCTAAGTTTCCTGCAAGTTTTTATGAAAGTTTTGTATCTAAAATAGACGAGTTTTTAAGAAAACCTCTAAAAGAGGCGGTAGAAGAGAGAAGAAGAAGAGCTCAAGCTTTGATAGATTTAAATCAGGTGGTTAACCAAAAATATGCTGAATTTGGGTGGGATAATGCCCTTCTTAAAGGAGAGATTGTCCGTAAAGCGGTACAAAAGGCTTTTGGTGTAAGAGTGAGAACCATAGAAGAAGAATTTTATGCTGCCATAGATAGGGTTAAACAGGCCTGTGAAAGCCTTACCCTACAAGATTTCGGAGAGGTAGAGTAATGGAATTAGAATATCCTGTAGATTTTAAACCTATTTTAAGGTATGTAGATGTAATACCTGCTGAGCAAGAAGGCCAACCTGTTTTTCTACTAAGAGACCCTTTAGGGTTTATAGATGAACTGGTGGTAGTGCCTCAGTATCTTGCTTTTTTACTTGCTTTGATGAACGGACAAAACGACTTAAGAGACCTTCAGTCTGAGGCTACTAAACAGTTTGGTCAAATAATCCCTTTGGAAGAAATAGTTAAAATAGTTAAGTTTTTGGATGAAAAAGGGCTTTTGTGGTCTAAAACTTTTGAAGAAATCAAAGAAAAGGCCTATTCCAGATGGTTTTCTTATCCTTTTAGGGCTATGGCACATGCTAATTCTGCCTATCCTTTGTCTGCGGCAGAGGCTAAGTTTTTTATAGAAGACATTTTAAAACTTGGGTCTTCTGAGGATGGTAAACCACCTAAGGTTTTGATAGCTCCTCATATTGATATAAAAGCAGCTCCTAAGTCTTATGCAGAAAGTTATAGCAGGTTTAAAATACCACCTGGCTCGAGGGTAATTATTTTAGGGGTGGGACATCACTTAGACCTTCCTTTTTCCGTGCTTACTAAAGACGTGGCCACCCCTTTTGGTCTGATCAAAAACGATAGAGGAGGGTTGTTTTTCTTAAGAACTTCTAAAAAATTAGAGGTATTTCCAGACCATATAGCTCACCGTTTAGAACACTCTATAGAGTTTCAAGCTCTATTTTTACATTATCTCCTAAAAGACCAGTTTATGGTTTTACCTGTGTTGGTAGGTCCTATGCCTACTCTTTTTGAAAATCCAGAGTTAACAGAAAAGTTTGCTGAAGGATTAGCTCAGCTTATGGAGGATGGGAAGACCTACTTAGTCTTAGGGATAGATTTTTGTCATCTTGGTTTAAGATATGGAGACCCCTTTGAAGTCTCTGAAGAACATGCTAAGCAAGCTTTAAAAAACGATGAAACCCTTTTAAACCTTGTTTTCAATGGGACCAAAGACGAGTTCTTAGAAAAAGCCAAACAGTCTCTACCTTTAAAGGTATGCGGTCTTTCTACTCTGTGTCTTACTAAACTGATTATGGACAAGTTAAGGGCCAAAGGTGAGTTAAAGTTATATCATCAAGAGTTTGTTCCCTTTGGACAAGGCTCAGCGGTATCGGTAGCTTCTGCAGGTTATTATGTAGTTTAAAAAATAATTAATTTTCTAACTGTCTAAAAAGATTGTTTATTTTTGCGTAATCCTTGATTCCAGGGGAAATTTCTACTCCAGATGAGAGGTCGATAGCATAGGGACTTACGGTTAAAATAGCTTGTTTTACATTTTCTGGGGTTATTCCTCCTGCTAAAAAGACTTTATAGCCATGGTCTACCAACACCTTGGCTAAACTCCAGTTAAAGGTTTTTCCTGTGCCCCCTGGTACACCCTTTACAAACGTATCCGTAAGGATCGCATAAGCCTTTTCCCAGGGGGCAATAAGGTCTAACTCTACCTTATCTTTTATTCTAAAAGCCTTGATAACACGGGAAAGACCAATTTTTTTAGCAAACTCAACGGTTTCTTCCCCGTGAAGTTGAATTAAATCAATACCTGTGTCTAAAACTGCCTTTGCTTCTTCATAGGTTGGATTAACCAATACTGCAACCTTTTGGATATCTTCTCTTACATAACCTAAGAGGTGTTTCAGGTTTTCTCCCACATACCTTGGAGATCGAGGGTATAACACAAAACCTACATAATCTACAGGAAATCGGTTTAAAAACAGTATATCTTCTCTGCGGGTTAACCCACAGATTTTTATCTTGGTTTTTAAGGCCATTAGAGGTTTATTTTACAGGGGGCCTATCAAAATAGATGTTTTTCCCCTTTACACTTAAGGGTATTCCCATGATTACGGTGCCTTTTATCAAGTTTAACCGTTTGGCTGCAACTCCTACCGTATACATGATCCTGTTGTCCACACAAAGGTCTTTAGCCTTGGCTACAGCAGACCCTAAGGCAATGCCCATGTCTAAAAGCTTTATTCCACATACAGGTCCGTCAAAATCAAGCGAGCTTTTTTCCTGTTTTACCAGCTCTTCACACCTAAAACCACATATACCACAATCTAACCCTAAGGGTTTGTTAAAATTAAGGGAGATAAGGATAACTGCATCAGAATTTCTGACGTTATCTGCATCTCTTTTAAAAAATTTAAAAGCTGCGCCCTTTTCTTCAGCGATTTTTTCCATCTCTTGAGCAAGTTTTTCTCTTTCCTCAGGATCAGTAATCAAACCAAAAACCAAATCATCTACCCCTTTGGCTTTAGGAGCAGTCCTTGCTGCAACTAATATTTGTTTAGCTAACTCCTCTACAATTTCCAATTCTGGATTGACCTTCATAGCTACCCCCCTTATAGGATGATGGTTATAAAAACCCATGTTGTTTTAGAAATTCTAACGAAAGCTGCGATTTTTTTTCTTGCTGGTTTAGGTAAGGAGAAAGCCATTTATGTACCATCTTGGCTATCATGTCTATTTCTATGTTGACTAAATCTCCAGGCTTCAGGTATTTCAAGGTGGTTACCTGGTAGGTATGAGGGATGATCATAAGTTCAAAGGAGTTTTCTTTTACCTTGTTTATGGTAAGACTTATTCCGTCTACGGCAATAGATCCTTTTTCAACTAAATAAACTGCTAAAGCCTCAGGTATTTCGATTAAAATTTGATAAAAATCACCTAAAGGATTGATGTTTAATACCTTCCCTATTCCGTCTATGTGCCCAGAAACAAGGTGTCCTCCTAACCTGTCGCCTACTTTTAAGGCTCTCTCAAGGTTGACCCAATCACCCTGTTTTTTGTATTTAAAGGTGGTCCTGTTTAGAGTTTCTGGAGAAATATGGGCTTTAAAGGTTTTGGGTTTTACCTCTATAGCCGTTAAACAAACGCCGTTTACTGCAATACTATCACCGATTTTAGTGTCTTCCAACATAAAAGAAGTTTGCACTTCTATAATTAACCCCCCCTTCTCCGGGAGAAGGGAGATAATCCTACCTTCTCCTTCTATCAGTCCTGTAAACAAGACTTAGGTCCCTTCCTCCCAAGAGGTAAGATATTTTTGTTGTTCCGGAGTAAGGGTGTCTATTTTAATTCCCATGGCTGCAAGCTTTAACTTAGCCACCTTTTTGTCTATTTCTTCTGGGACGGAATAAACAGTCTTTTGTAGCGTTTTATGATTCTTTACTATATATTCCACACATAAAGCCTGGTTTGCAAAACTCATATCCATAACCCCAGAAGGATGCCCCTCTGCAGCGGCTAAATTGACCAGTCTTCCCTGAGACAGCACGTAGATTTTTTTGCCGTTCTTTAAAGTATATTCCTCTACCTCTTTTCTGATGGTTCTTACCTGGGTAGAAATTTCTCTTAGGGACTTAAGGTCTATTTCTACATCAAAATGTCCGGAGTTACAGACGATAGCACCATCCTTCATCTTTAAAAAGTGCTCTTTTCTGATGACTGATTTGTTACCGGTGACTGTGCAGAAAAAGTCTCCTATTTCAGCGGCTTCATCTAAGGGCATTACCAGATAACCCTCCATCACCGCTTCTAAGGCTTTTAGAGGGTCTACTTCTGTAACCACCACCCTTGCCCCCATTCCTCTAGCTCTCATCGCAAGACCTTTCCCGCACCAACCGAAACCACAAACCACAAACACCGAACCGGCAAGTAACCGATTAGTAGCCCTCAAGATGCCGTCAAGGGTTGACTGCCCTGTGCCATAACGGTTGTCAAAAAGATGTTTGGTTAAGGCATCGTTTACCGCGATGATAGGATATTTAAGAAGTCCTTCCTTAGCCATTGCTTTAAGCCTGATAACTCCAGTTGTAGTTTCTTCTGTTCCTCCCCAAACTTTTTCAGCCTGCTCTGGTCTTTCTTTGTGAAGGGTACTTACTAAGTCTGCTCCGTCATCTATGGTGATTTGTGGTTTTTGGTCAAGCACAGCGTTTATATGAGAATAATAAGTGTCTCTGTCTTCTCCTCTAATAGCAAAAACAGGGATGTCAAAATATTTTACCAAGGCTGCAGCTACTTCATCTTTAGTAGAAAGAGGATTAGAGGCACATAAAAATACCTCAGCTCCTCCTTCTTTTAGAGTCCTTACAAGGTTGGCTGTTTCAGTGGTCACATGTAAACAAGCACCTATTTTTATCCCAGCTAAAGGTTTTTCTTTAGCAAAATGTTCCCTTATTTGTCTTAAAACAGGCATATCCATTTCAGCCCATTCTATCAACTTTAAACCTTCATCAGCTAAACTTAGATCTTTAACATGATATTCCATCGATTTGAAACCCTCCTTACAACGTTCTATTTATCAAAACCAGCAAGTTCTTTAATCTTTTCTACCATGTCCAATTTTTCCCAGGTAAACTCTGGTTCATTTCTGCCAAAATGTCCATAACAGGCAGTTTTTCTGAAAATAGGTCTTCTTAAGTTGAGATACTCTATCATGTGCTTAGGTCTAAAGTTAAACAGTTTGTTGATAATATCTAATATTTTTTCTACAGGAATAGTTTCGGTGCCATAGGTATTAACATTGATGGCTAAAGGTTCTGGTACTCCTATAGCATAAGCTACTTGTACTTCAAGCTCTTTAGCCACTCCAGCAGCAACCAGGTTTTTAGCCACATATCTTGCATAATAAGAAGGGGTTCTATCTACCTTTGTGGGGTCTTTCCCAGAAAAGGCACCACCTCCGTGATGTCCCCTTCCTCCGTAGGTATCCACAATAATTTTTCTTCCAGTCATTCCACAATCAGCCAAAGGACCTCCTATTACAAACCTACCTGTCCCGTTGATGATAATCTTTGTGTCTGGTTTTAAATGTTCAGGGGCGATGACTTTTTTGATTACTTCTTCCATGATGGCTTCTCTTAATTCTTTAAGAGTAACTGTTGGGTCGTGTTGGGCTGCTATTACTATAGTATGAACGTCCACTGGTTTTCTCATCTCATAACGTATAGTTACTTGGGTTTTACCATCTGGTCTTAAGAAAGGAAGGATGCCTTTTTTTCTAACCTCAGCAAGTCTCATGGCTAATTTATGGGCATACCAGATAGGCATAGGCATAAAATCAGGAGTTTCATCGCAAGCATACCCAAACATAAGACCTTGGTCTCCAGCTCCTATCTCTCCGTCCCGATCAATCCCCATAGCTATATCTGGACTTTGTCTATCTATACTGATAAGAACCGCACAGGTCTGATAGTCAAATCCTAGATCAGAATGGTTATAACCGATTTCCTTTACTACTCCACGGGCGATGGTAGGATAGTCTATGCGGGCCTCTGTAGTAATCTCACCAGCTATAAGGATCATTCCTGTATTAACCAAGGTTTCACAAGCTACCCTGGCATAAGGGTCTTTTTCTAAGATGGCATCTAAGATGGCATCAGAAATCTGATCTGCTACCTTGTCCGGATGTCCCTCTGTAACTGATTCTGAGGTAAATAAAAAATTTTGTACAAGCATAGTAAGACCTCCTGCAATTTTTATGTTAGTTTTTGCTTAATATATGTTGCGTTGTATAGTAATAATATGGACAACAACAAAATAAAGAGGGACAAGGACTCCATAACTCTTAGGCTTAAAAGCCTCGAGAGGAGTCTGTCCCCCTGTCCCTCAACTCCCAATAAGTTGGTTAGGCTTCCTAAGCCTCTGCCACATGGGAGGATGGAGCGAGGGACTTTTACTATACCAACAACACCACACAAGGAGGTGCTCCCATGAATTACTTCGTCGGTATTGATGTCTCTAAAGACACTTTTAATATCGCTGTCCTCCATCAACAATCCTTTATCCTCTCCAAACACCTCCCTATGTCTCAAGAAGGTTTCTCTCAGCTTCTCTCCATCCTTAAACAATACCCTAAACCTATCGTAGTCATGGAATCTACTGGAAGATTCTTCCTCCCACTTTATCACTTTCTCCTTGCTAATGATATTCAAGCTTTTGTTATCAACCCAAAAATCCTTCACAGGTTCTTCCAGTTCCTCTCCGCAAACAACCCCTCTAAGTCTGATACCAAAGACGCTAAACTCCTTGCTCTTTTTGCTCAAACTAACCCTCAATTCCTTAACCCTCTCCCACCTGACCATCACCTGAGAAACCTCTCCCGCCTTATCCAAAAACTCAAAAAAGAACTCTCTGAAGCTAAAACCCAAATCAAATACGCCCTCTCTGTTCTCTTCCCCGAAGTTGAAAAACACTTAAACATCTTCTCCTTTTCCTTTCTCAACATACTCCTAAAATACCCCGGTGCTTCCTACCTCAAAAAGGCTTCTACAGATGATATCGCCTCTATCATCAATTCTACCTCCAAAGCAAGAAAACCCTCCTTCTCCCCTCAAGAGATCATAAACCTTGCTAAAAAATCTATCGGCATCCACAACCCCTATCTTTCCCAAACCTTCATCTTCTATATTGAAAAAATACTCTTCCTCGAACCAAGAATCCAAAAACTTGAAAATATGCTCCTTGAAGAAATAGATCACGACCAAAACCAACAAATAAAGCTCATTTCCTCTATCAGGGGAATTTCTCCAAAACTTGCAGTTCATTTTATCGCTGAAGTTAAGGATGTGAACAGATTTTCCAATGCCAAAAAACTTATAAAATATGCTGGCACTGACCCAGTAATAAAACAGTCGGGAAAATTTAGGATAAACATGAGTATTTCTAAACAAGGAAGTCCCTGGCTCAGAAACATTCTTTTTCAGATGGCAGTAGGAGTAGTAACCTGGAATTCTTATTTCAGGGAGTATTTTTTGCGCAAGAAGAAGGAGTTTAAGAGCTATAAGAAAGCAATGGTAGCGGTGATGAATAAGCTCATAAGGGTGATCTATGGACTTTGCAAGAAAGGAAGTTATTTTAATCCTGTCTTGAGTTTTAACTCTAAAAATTTTATTTCTATTTGCGAGGGTTCTCATGCTTAAATCCTATTTCCTGATAGTTGACTCCTCATAGATTGTTAACTTTTCACAAAAATTTACTATAACTTTAAAATAAAGCAAGAACAAGGAAAATTTTTTTGATTTTTATTGAAAATTGCTAAAAAACTTCTAAAATAGAACCTTTAAAGATGGAAAGGGTTTAAAAGTTCAGACGAGGTGATAAGATGAAAGGTTTTGAGGTTAGACAAAGGTTTTTGCAGTTTTTTAAAGAAAGAGGTCATGAGGTTGTTCCTAGCTCTCCTTTGATCCCAGTAGACGACCCAACTCTTCTTTTTACTAACGCAGGGATGGTTCAGTTTAAAAAGGTCTTTTTAGGAGAAGAAACCAGGCCTTATAAAAGGGCTACTTCTTGTCAAAAATGTATGAGGGCAGGTGGTAAGCATAACGACCTTGAAAACGTAGGATATACCGCAAGGCATCATACTTTTTTTGAAATGCTCGGTAACTTTTCCTTTGGAGATTATTTTAAAGAAGAAGCCATTTCTTATGCCTGGGAATTTATTACTCAGGTTTTAGGACTGCCTAAAGAAAGAATCTATGTAACTGTATACAAAGAGGATGATGAAGCCGCCCAGTTATGGAAAAAGATAGCAGGGCTTTCTGAAGAAAGAATCGTAAGACTTGGAGAAAAAGATAACTTCTGGATGATGGGAGATACAGGGCCTTGTGGTCCCTGTTCAGAAATCATTTTTGACCAAGGAGAAGGTTTTGGTTGTCAGTCTCCTCAGTGTGGCCCTGGTTGTGATTGCGATCGATTTCTCGAAATTTGGAACCTGGTTTTTATGCAATACGAAAGAAATGAAAAGGGAGAGTTAAAACCTCTTCCTAAAGGCTGTATTGATACAGGTATGGGACTTGAAAGAATAACCGCCGTTCTTCAAGGGGTTCCTTCTAACTATGATACCGACCTCTTTAAAGGAATTATTGATAAGATCTCAGAGATCACAGGCAAAGCCTTTAAAGAGAATAAAGAAACTGAAGTGGCCTTTAAGGTCATAGCAGACCACATTCGGGCTGCTACCTTTCTTTTGGCTGAAGGGATAGTTCCTTCTAACGAGGGAAGAGGATATGTGTTGAGAAGGATCATTCGTAGGGCAGAAAGGTTTGGACGCCTTTTAGGTTTAAAAGACCCTTTCCTATACCAGATTGTCCCCTCTGTGGTGGCAGAATATAAAGAGGTGTATCCTGAAGTTTTACAAGGTCAGGAATTTGCAGAAAAGGTAATCAGGGTTGAAGAAGAGAAATTTTTAGAAACCCTTGAGACAGGGCTTAACATCCTTGAAAAGGAAGTCGCTCAACTTAAAGAAAAAGGTGTCAATCTCATACCAGGCGATTTAATTTTTAAGTTGTATGATACCTATGGTTTTCCCTATGACTTGGTGAGAGACTATGCCATCGGGATGGGTTTTACCTTAGATACTGAGGGCTTTGAAAAATTAAGAGAAAAGGCAAGAGAAGAAAGCAGAAAAAGCTGGAAAGGTGCTTTAGAAAAATTGCCTGAATTTATTAAAGAAAAGGCTAAAGAAGGAGTACAAACCTTTTTTGTAGGTTATGATACGTTAGAAGCTTCAGCTAAGATATTAGGTTTAGAAAAAGAAAACGGGATTTACTATTTGATTACCAACGTTACTCCTTTTTATCCAGAAGGCGGTGGTCAAGTTTATGACCAAGGATGGGTGTTTGGTAAAGAAGGTAAAGCTCAAGTCTTAGAAGTGTATAAAGTAGGAGACCTGATCTATCATAAAGTAAAACTAATCGAAGGGATACTTAAACCAAACGAAGAAGTTCAGTTAAAGGTAGACACAGAAAGAAGAGCCCATATCGCTAAGCATCATACCGCTACTCATCTTTTACATGCAGCGTTAAGAAAGGTTTTAGGCCCCCATGTAAGGCAAGCTGGTTCGTTGGTAGAAGAAGAACGCTTGCGTTTTGACTTTACCCATTTTTTTGGTTTGACCCAAGAGGAAATAGACCAGGTAGAGGAGCTTGTCAACCGTTGGGTGTTAGAGAACTATCCTGTAGAATTTATGTGGATGAATAAAGAAGAAGCAGAAGCTATAGGAGCAATCGCTCTTTTTGAGGAAAAATACCAAGATGTGGTTAGGGTGGTTAAAATCGGTGATGTTTCTATCGAACTTTGTGGTGGGACTCATGTTAAGAACACAGGTGAGATAGGTTTAGTAAAAATTGTTTCAGAAAGTAGTGTGGCTTCAGGTATAAGAAGAATAGAAGCTGTAGCTGGTATGAAGGCCTATCAATGGGTAAAAAATCAGGAAAGACGTCTGATGAACCTTGCTCAGCTTCTTAAGACTTCTCCTAAGGAATTAGAGAAAAAAGTAGAAGCCTTACTTACACTTTTAGAAGAAAAAGAAAAGGAGCTTAAACGTCTAAAGAGTTTTGACTTGAAACAAGATTTAGAACAAAAACTTTCCGAGGTAGAAGAGGTAGGAGGTATAAAAGTATTGGTTTCCTCTTTTAAAACCGAAAAAATGGAAGACTTAAGGGAAATAGGGGATTGGTTTAAGAATAAGTTAGGTTCTTGTGTGATTTTCCTGATAGGAGAAAAGGAAAAGGGTAGTTTAGCCTTGTGTATGGTTACCAAAGACCTGGGTAATAAACATCCTGCATCTAAGTTTTTTAGAGCCTTGCAACCTCTGGGGCTTAAAGGAGGAGGAAAAGAACTTTTAGCCCAAGGAAGTTTTTCTGAAACACCAGAGGTTAGTAAAATTAAAGAAGAGATTAAAAAAGTCTTGGCTAACAGATGAAGTTTTATACCTTAGAATGGATAAAAGAGCTGTTTAAAGAGTTTGTAAAAAGTGAAAATAGTTTTTTTATCGAAGAAAAAGGTGTAGGCTTTGAGCCAAGATTCTTTTTTTGGGCGTTACTTCATATTTATAAAAAACAGAGTTTACCAGAAATATTTAAAGCCTTAAAGGTTGATTTAGAAGAGTTAGAAACTCTTTTTAATCGGCAAGAATTTGATTTTATGTTCCTAGTAGACCTATTACGTAAAGAGTTTTCCTTTTGGTTCCGAGACATCTTACTGCATAAAGATTTTCAATCACCAGACCTTTTAAGAATAGCTTGGGAGTTTTTGATGCTTGAAGAGCAACTTAGAAAACAAATCCAGATACCCCTTCTTGACCGTTTGAAAAAGCTTATCCTTGATGCAGAAGAGATTATAGAAAAAGGGTCCTCCTCAGAAACTACTTTTAATGAAAGACAGTTTTTGAGATTGTTAAGATTTTTTAACGCTGTAGAAACCTTAGAAAGTTCTTTAAGTGCAAGGCTTGTTGAAAGGGCTAAAGAGGTAGAAAATAAGTTAAACCTTGGCTTTAAAAGTGACATATCACCTCTTTCAGAGGAAGAAAAAAAGGTATTTTATCAAAACCTTATGCAAGGGCTTAAACAAATAGGAGGTTCTTTGGATGGACGTTAAACAAAAGGTAAAACTGGTGATAGAAAGACTTAAAAATTTATATCCAGACGCTAAGATAGCCCTTAAATTTGAAAATCCCTTACAACTTTTAATCTCTACCATACTTTCTGCACAGTGTACTGACGAGAGGGTAAACGAGGTAACGGCAAAACTTTTTCAAAAATACCGGACAGCAGAGGATTTTGCTAAAGCTTCGTTAGAGGAACTTGCAGAAGATATCAAAAGTACAGGTTTTTATCAGCAAAAGGCAAAATACATAAAAGAGGCTTGCCAAATCCTTGTAGAAAAGTATAATGGAGAAGTCCCTAAGACGATGGAAGCCCTTTTAGAACTACCTGGGGTTGCAAGGAAAACAGCCAACATCGTGTTGGCTAACGCTTACGGAATAGTAGAGGGCATTCCTGTTGATACTCACGTTAGAAGACTTTCTCAGAGGATTGGTTTGGTGAAAGCTAATCAGCCAGAAAAAATAGAAAAAGAGCTGATGGAAATAGTCCCTAAGGAAGAGTGGTTTATTTTCCCTTATCTTTTGCAAGCTCATGGAAGAAAGGTATGTTTAGCCAGAAAACCTAAATGTGAAGAATGTGTGATAAAGGATCTTTGCGATGCTTATACATCCAAAAATTGACCCAGTAATCTTTAAAATAGGCCCTTTTGAAGCCCGTTGGTATGGGTTGATGTATGTTATAAGTTTTTTCTGTGTGCTTTTTCTCACAAGGTATCAATTAAAAGAAAGAAACCTTACTCATCTTTATCCCTTTTTAGAAAACCTTCTTTTTTACAGTTTTTTAGGATTAATCCTCGGTGCCCGTTTAGGTTTTTGTTTTTTTTACTATCCTGATTATTTTCTAACCCATCCATGGGAGATAATAGCTATTTGGAAAGGAGGGATGTCCTTTCACGGAGGATTGATAGGTGCGTTGGTAGTAGGGTATGGTTATGTAAAGAGTAAAGGGCAGTCCTTTTTATGGTGGGCTGATTTGATAGCGGTGTGTGCTCCTATAGGGCTTTTTTGGGGGAGGATCGGTAATTTTATCAACGGAGAAATTTATGGAAAACCTACGTCCTTACCTTGGGGTATGGTTTTTCCTGAAGGAGGGTCTTTACCTCGCCATCCTGTGCAGCTTTATGAGGGGTTAGTGACCGGGCTTTTGTTGTTTCTTTTTCTCTGGAGTTTAAGAAAAAAAGAATGGGCTCCAGGGACAAAGTTTGCTATTTTTTTAATAAGCTATGGAGTCTTACGTTTCTTGTTTGAGTTTTTAAGAGAACCTGCCCAGAGTTTTGACCTTATTTTTGGTTGGATGACGATGGGACAGGTTCTTTGCTTAGGAATGATAGCCTTTGGGTTTTTACTTCTTTATTTAGTGAGGATGAGAACTTTTCAAAAGATTTTCTAAGGTTTTAGCTAAGGTTTTTACTTCTTTAAAATTAGTCTCAAAGAAAACTTGAGCCTCAGAAGAGTTTAAAGCCTTGATTAATTTTTTACACTCTCTGTAAAAAAGAGTTCTAAACCGTTTTCCATAAGGGTTATCAACCTGTATTTTGGTATATAGTTTTTCGTCTTGATAGGCTAATCTCTGCAATATTTCAAGTTGCTTTAGAAAACTTGGGGTGGCTAAAGAGACTATTTCTTCAAGGCGAAAACCTGAATGGTTTATGATGTTTCCTAACAATACCAACCAAAAGTGGTTTAATACCTGAACTAATCCCATAATCTGGTCGTGTTTTTTGGGAGAGATTTTTATTAAACTTAACCCATCTTCAGACATAACCTTGATGAACCAGTTTAAAAGATTTTTACCTCGTATCGGAAAATAGGCTATGGTTTTTCCCTTTAGCGAGGTCTCATAAGGACCAAAAAGGGGATGGGTAGCCAACACCTCAGGTTTTTTAAGCAAACTTTTCATTATTTTATAAGGCTCTAATTTAAGAGAACACACATCTAATATCCAGTGTTCTGGAGTAGTAAACTCTGCAATCTCTTCTACTACTTTCGGAAACACAGACATAGGGACAGAGATAAGGATAACTTTAGCTTCTTGCAAAAGGCTTTGATTATTAAGTTGAGTATCTTTATCTGATACAAGCACATAATACCCCTTTTTTTGAAAGAACCTTGCAAAAAATTCTCCCATCTTCCCTTTTCCACCGATGATACCTATCTTAAAGTTATCTTCCATATTAATCTCCTCCTGCAATTTTTATGTTAGTTTTTGCTTAATATATGTTGCGTTGTATAGTAATAATATGGACAACAACAAAATAAAGAGGGACAAGGACTCCATAACTCTTAGGCTTAAAAGCCTCGAGAGGAGTCTGTCCCCCTGTCCCTCAACTCCCAATAAGTTGGTTAGGCTTCCTAAGCCTCTGCCACATGGGAGGATGGAGCGAGGGACTTTTACTATACCAACAACACCACACAAGGAGGTGCTCCCATGAATTACTTCGTCGGTATTGATGTCTCTAAAGACACTTTTAATATCGCTGTCCTCCATCAACAATCCTTTATCCTCTCCAAACACCTCCCTATGTCTCAAGAAGGTTTCTCTCAGCTTCTCTCCATCCTTAAACAATACCCTAAACCTATCGTAGTCATGGAATCTACTGGAAGATTCTTCCTCCCACTTTATCACTTTCTCCTTGCTAATGATATTCAAGCTTTTGTTATCAACCCAAAAATCCTTCACAGGTTCTTCCAGTTCCTCTCCGCAAACAACCCCTCTAAGTCTGATACCAAAGACGCTAAACTCCTTGCTCTTTTTGCTCAAGCTAACCCTCAATTCCTTAACCCTCTCCCACCTGACCATCACCTGAGAAACCTCTCCCGCCTTATCCAAAAACTCAAAAAAGAACTCTCTGAAGCTAAAACCCAAATCAAATACGTCCTCTCTGTTCTCTTCCCCGAAGTTGAAAAACACTTAAACATCTTCTCCTTTTCCTTTCTCAACATACTCCTAAAATACCCCGGTGCTTCCTACCTCAAAAAGGCTTCTACAGATGATATCGCCTCTATCATCAATTCTACCTCCAAAGCAAGAAAACCCTCCTTCTCCCCTCAAGAGATCATAAACCTTGCTAAAAAATCTATCGGCATCCACAACCCCTATCTTTCCCAAACCCTCATCTTCTATATTGAAAAAATACTCTTCCTCGAACCAAGAATCCAAAAACTTGAAAATATGCTCCTTGAAGAAATAGATCACGACCAAAACCAACAAATAAAGCTCATTTCCTCTATCAGGGGAATTTCTCCAAAACTTGCAGTTCATTTTATCGCTGAAGTTAAGGATGTGAACAGATTTTCCAATGCCAAAAAACTTATAAAATATGCTGGCACTGACCCAGTAATAAAACAGTCGGGAAAATTTAGGATAAACATGAGTATTTCTAAACAAGGAAGTCCCTGGCTCAGAAACATTCTTTTTCAGATGGCAGTAGGAGTAGTAACCTGGAATTCTTATTTCAGGGAGTATTTTTTGCGCAAGAAGAAGGAGTTTAAGAGCTATAAGAAAGCAATGGTAGCGGTGATGAATAAGCTCATAAGGGTGATCTATGGACTTTGCAAGAAAGGAAGTTATTTTAATCTTGTCTTGAGTTTTAACTCTAAAAATTTTATTTCTATTTGCGAGGGTTCTCATGCTTAAATCCTATTTCCTGATAGTTGACTCCTTGTTTTATTTAATTTAAGCTATCTCTGAAAGTTTTAATCTTTCCTCCCATCTTCTGGTTAGTTCTTCTTTAAGAATAGGATGTTTACTAAGGTCTGGGTCTTTTTCTATCAAAGAAAAGGCGTCTTCCCTTGCCCACAATAGGATTGGGTAGTCTTTTACTAAGTCAGCTTTTTTAAATTCAAGATATCCAGATTGTTTTGTCCCTAAGAAGTCTCCAGGCCCTCTAAGTTTTAAGTCTTCTTCAGCTATTTTAAACCCGTCGTTGGTTTGACATAATATCTGCAAGCGTCTGTAAGCTTCGCTTTCCATAGATATTTTATAAGCTATCAAAAAGCAGTAAGATTGAGCCTCCCCCCTTCCTACTCTTCCTCTTAGCTGATGAAGTTGAGACAAACCGAACCTTTCAGCATGTTCTATTACCATAACTGTAGCATTGGGAACGTCTACACCGACCTCTACCACCGTAGTAGAAACTAAGATGTCTATTTCTTTGCGCTTAAACTGATGCATGATTTTTTCTTTTTCCAAAGAGCTCATCTTTCCGTGTAAAATCCCTACTTTAAACTCTGGAAAAAATTTTGTTTGTAACTCTTCCCCATAGGTAGTTACTGCCTTAAGGTCGAGTTTTTCTGATTCTTCTATCAGAGGAAGGATTACATAAGCTTGATGCCCCTTTCTTAATTCTTCTTTAACCGCTTCATAGGCTTTGTGTTTGTTATATTCTATAAAAAGTTTGGTGATGACAGGTTTTCTGCCTTTAGGCATTTCGTCTATTATAGAAAGGTCTAAATCTCCGTAGATGGTAAGTCCAAGGGTTCTGGGGATAGGGGTGGCTGTCATAACCAAAGTATCTGGGGTTATACCTTTAGCCTTTTCTCTTAAGGCTGCTCTTTGTAAAACACCAAAACGATGCTGTTCGTCTATGATCACCAGTCCTAATCTTTTAAATTCTACTCTTTCTTGAAAAAGAGCATGGGTTCCTATCACAAAATCTATAAATCCAGTAGCCAATCCATGATGAATTTCTCTTTTTTTAGCAGGAGGGACCCCTCCAGAAAGAAGGGCTACGTTTACTCCCATGAGCTGGGCATAACGTCTAAAGTTATGGTAATGTTGTTCAGCAAGGATTTCAGTAGGAGCCATCATCGCTACCTGATATCCGTTATCTATGGCAATAAGCGCAGCAATAAAGGCTATAACCGTTTTTCCACACCCTACATCTCCTTGTAGAAGTCGATTCATAGGCACTGGACTTGCCATGTCTTTTTTGATTTCTTCTAACACCCTTTTTTGAGCTGAAGTGAGCTCAAAAGGAAGTTTAGCTAAAAAGGCTTTTACTTTTTCTCCGTCTGTTCTAAAAGAGATTCCTTGTTCTTTTTTGACCTTACTTTTTTTTAAAGCCAAGGCTAATTCTAAGAAGAAAAATTCATCATAGGCCAAGCTTTTGTGATAAACGCTTTCCTCTTTTTTAAGCAAAGAAAGGTCTTTTTCATCCTCTGGGAAATGCAACTTTTTGATGGCTAAGTTTAACGGCAAAAGTCTTCTTTTTTTTAAGAATTCTCGTGGAATAAAATTTTCTAAAAAATCTGCATAATCTTCTACCGCATTTTTGATAATCTTTCTTAGTTGCCTCTCACTTAAACCTTCAACCGCAGAGTAAACAGGTACAATCTTTCCTAACTCTAACTCGAGCTTATCCTCTTCTCCTTCTGGTATTATTTCAGGATGGACCATCTCAAAAACCCTACCGAATTTACCTACCTCCCCTATGGTATAAACTCTTTTGCCCGATTGTAAAAGATTTCTCAAAAAAAACTCTTTAAAGTTAAACCACCGAAGGAGAAGAATTCCAGTACCATCAGTAAGCTGGGCTTCAAAGACTTTTCTTCTTGAGGTATAAACAACTCCACTTTTGATGACTTCCCCAAAAACAACCGCCTTTTGTCCTTCTTTTAAATTAGAAATAGGGATTAAATGTCTTCGATCTTCATAATCCCTTGGCAAGAAAAACAACAGGTCTTCGATCGTGTGAATGTCTTTTTTAGCAAACTTTTGGGCAACTTTAGGACCTACCCCTTTTAAAAATTGTACGGGTTTTTTTAGTTCCTCTTTAGCCTGTCTGTATTCTTCTAAGGAAAAAGTCGGCTCTTGATAAAACTCTTGGTTTATCGGTTCTTCTTGAGGTTCTTCAACCTCAGAGGGTTCTTCTTTATTAATTCCTAAGACAATACACAAATCAAACAACGCCTTTATTCTTTCCTTTTTTTCGTCTAAAGAAACCTGGTCTAAACCATAACAAAGCTCTAAAAATTTTTCTCGATAAGGCTCAAATTCTTGAGGAAGGTTTTCTATAAATTTTAAAAGTGTTTTTTCTAAGTATTTTATTTTGTGCAGATTTTGAAAATTATTTTTATAGGCAAACTCTAAGGGTTTAGTAAACTTTGTTAACCAATCTTCTTTGGTAAACATTTTTTCTTCTTTCATAGTTTAGGTAAGGATTTCAAAGGGCTAAATACAGATTCTTTAAAGGTTTCTTCAAAAAGTTTTTTCAAATTAAAAGCTTGATTAAGGTTGCCGTGTTTCAAAGCCCCTCTATAAAAGATATTAAACTTATTTTTAGCTTCTCCAAATAGTATCAATTTCTGTTCTAAACTTAATTCCTTTTGGTAGTTTTTAAAGAGTTTTATGAGGGCTAAAGTTCTATAATAATCAAGCCCTTTGGTAGCAGAAAGCTGATCTTCTCTTCCACCGCTTTTGATTACTAAAGGTTTAGGTATCAATCCTACAGGAGTTTTTATCGCAACCCTTAACCAAAATTCGTAGTCTTCACATACCCAAAATTCTTCGTCAAAGACTCCAATTTCTTCAAAAAGTTCTTTTTTTATCAAAACTGTAGACATAGAAACAACGCACAACTTAACAGCTCTTTCAAAAAACCAACCTTCGGCTTTTTTGTGAATCTTTTTTGGGTTAAGTCTTTTTTCCCCTTTGTACCAGATCTCATCTGTCTGGACAATTTTATAAGAAGGATGTTTTTCAAAAAAGAGTAATTGTTCTTCAAGTTTGGTAGGGGTAAACATATCGTCGCTGTCTAGAAAGGCGATGTAACGCCCTTTGGCATGAAAAAGCCCCCTATTTCTGGCATGAGCTACCCCTTTCCTTGGTTTTTTTACATAGACTACAGGGTATCTGGTAATAAGTTTAGGGGTTTGGTCTGTGGACCCATCGTCTACTACGATGATTTCTAAGTTTTTAAAGGTTTGGTTTAGTACACTCTCTATAGCCTTAAACAGGATATAAGCCCGATTGTAAGTAGGTATGATTACGCTTACTACAGGGGTTTTCATCGAATAAAATTATACCTTTATTTTAGAAGATTGACAGAGTTATGGTATATTAGAAAATTACGATGGAGAAATTAAAACAAATTTTTAAACAGATAAGTTTTAAATCTGCTCTGATTTTATGGGGTGTGGTAGCCTTAGCTATAATTACCCTGTTTTTAAGTGCGATTTTTTCTTATAAAAATTCAAAGCTTTTAGCCCAGAAAGCCCTTGAGGACCAAGCTATGATGATAGCTATCACCCTTCAAGGAGTTATGACTTATACCAACCTTGATGAGATTAACTACAACACCTTTTTAAACATCATTTTAAGCCAAAATTGGGAAAACTTAGAATTTATAATGCTTTATGACGAAGACGGAGACATTATTCTTCATTCTAACCCAGAACTGATAGGTTATAAAATAGACCTCGAAGAATTAATAGAGTTAAAAAGGCACAAGCTTCCTTATTATCGTTTTTATTCAGAACCAGAAGAACCTTATAAACAGATTTTTCTGGCAGATTTTAATTTTTATACTCAAAAATATAATCTTTATCTTAGGGTAGGGCTAAATATAAATACCTTTTTGTTTATCGTAAAAAGGGCTCAGTTTTTGTTTTTGTTAAAAATGCTGGCCTGTTTAGGGCTTTTAGTAGCAGGTGGGATAGGCACTAAGTTTCTTATCCATTATGAACATATGGCACTTAAGATGAAACAATTAGAAAGTATTTCTACCATGGCTAAGATTTTATCTCATGAGATCAGGAATCCCTTAGGAAGTATCAAAGGTTTTTCCCAGTATTTAGCAGAAAAGATAACCGAGAGAGATTATAAAAGATATTTAGGAATTATTTTTAACGAGGCTTTAAGGATAGAAAGGTTAACAGATGAGTTGATTTTTTATGTTAATCCTGTCAAGATAGAGTCTAAGCATTTTGACCTGAGAGAACTGGTAGAAGAGGTTTGGTTAAGTTTTAAAGATAAATATCCTCAAGTAGACGTAACTTTTTTTGTTAAAGGAGAGGATTTTAGTATCATAACTGACCCTGACAAATTAAAAGAAATAGTGGTAAATTTAATTCAGAATGCCTTTGATGCGGTGTTGGAAACCAACCAGGAGAAAAAAGAGATAAAAGTAGAAATAGAAGACAAAGGAGAAACCCTGAGGTTAGGGGTGATAGACAACGGGGTAGGTATGGATGAAGAGACTTTGAAAAAAGCGTTTACTCCTTTTTTTACTACCAAACCTAAAGGCTCAGGTTTAGGTTTGGCAATAGTAGAAAAGCTATGTGAGGCGATGAAAATTAAAATTAAGGTTCAAACCAAACCAGGGGAAGGAACGGCTATATGGTTAGAAATGCCAAGATTTTTATCTTAGAAGACGACCTTTCTTTTGCCACCCTTTTAGAGGTGTTGCTAAAAGAGCGAGGTTATCAGGTAGAAACCTGTGAAGACCCTGAGTTAGCTTTTAAAAAGGTGTTTGACTTTAACCCTGACCTTATCATTACAGACCTTAAACTTCCTAAGATGAACGGAATAGATTTTATCGAAAAGGTAAAACCTGTCTTACCTAATACCTTGTTTCTAGTGATAACCGCCTATGCTACTGTAAGTTCTGCGGTAGAGGCCATGAAAAAGGGGGCTGTAGATTATATTACCAAACCTCTTTCCAGTCCTGAAGACTTTTTAAGTTTAGTTCAAAACATCTTAGCTAAAAAACCCAAGGAAGATCTTAAGGAAGAAACCCAAGAAGAACTTCCTCCTTTAGAAATCTTATTTTTAGGGATGGAGGAAGTTTACGATAAAGTAGTAAAAGTAGCCCCTACAGACACTACTGTGATTTTATACGGTGAGACAGGTACAGGAAAGTCGTTGATAGCTAAGGTCATCCATCGTCTTAGCCGAAGGCCAGGTAAATTTGTAGAGGTTAATTGTGCAGCCATCCCTGAAACGTTAATAGAAGCCGAACTATTTGGGTATGAAAAGGGTGCTTTTACAGGGGCCTTAAAGAGTAAACCCGGAAAGATAGAGTTAGCCAAAGATGGAACGTTGTTTTTAGACGAGATTTCAGAGATGAACCTCACCGTACAGGCAAAATTTTTAAGTGTATTGCAAAATAGAACTTTTGAAAGGTTAGGGAGTTTAACCTCTATAAAGACTAACGCCAGGTTTATTACGGCAACCAACCGGGACCTTATCAAGTTGGTTAAAGAAGGTAAGTTTAGGGAGGATTTGTTTTTTAGGATTAATGTTTTTCCTGTAGAGGTAAAACCCTTGAGAGAAAGAAAACAAGCTATATTAAAAATAGCGGAGTTTATCATCCATAGATTAGCTAAAAAGTTACAACGAGACCCTTTACCGTTGAGCTCACATTCTAAGGAATTTTTGTTAAAATATCCCTTTCCAGGTAACGTAAGAGAACTTGAAAACTTGTTAGAAAGGGCTTTCCTGATGTCAGAAGGCAAAGAGATTGAGGTAGATTTGGGATACCTACAGGCCCTTCCTTTTTCTACAGAAATTAAACCTTTAGAGAAAACCAGTCTTCTATCCGAAGATGTGGTAGACCTTAGATCCTTAGAAAAAAACGCTATCATAGAAGCTTTAAAGAAGACCAAAGGGAATAAAAAAGAGGCTGCCAAACTTTTAGGGATTTCTCTGAGAACCCTTTATTATAAACTAAAGGAATACGATATTAAGTTTTAAGTTTTGTAACCACTTTGATAGTAAAAAGAGAAATTTTTACCACCCACATAGTTTTCTAAAGTTTAGCCCTTTTCTTGGACCATAGGGAAGCCCTTTTTCATAAGCCTTTTTTTGAATTTCAACCCTGATTTTTTGAATTTCTATTTCCTTTTGCTGTATAGCCTCCCAGTTAGGTGGGTTTTGTCCCCACAAGACACGCAGTTCAGAAGAAAGCTGCAGTTGTTTTTGCCAGAGAGGCTGTATTTCTTGACAAAACTCTTTAACTTTTATAGGGTTTAGATTAGGAGGATAATATTTACCTCCTACCATCGTTTCTTTTTTCGCAAAGGCTATACCTGTAACTATTAAACCCAAAAAGCTAAGCATTATCAAACTTGCCGCTATCCTTCTCATTGATAATACCTCCTTTCTCAAAGTTTTAATATTAAAGTTTTAACTTTAAAGAACACACAAAAAACACGCTCACACAACTCTCAGCAAAAAACATACCATTTTAAAAAATTTTTCTTATGATAGACCTGCTAAACTTTATCCAAAAGTAGATAAATTAAACTGTAGTTTGATTTTGTAAAAATTGCAATTTTTGTATAAATTGCAATTTAGTTTATTTTAGAATTTCAAGATACCTACCCTTTAAAGAGTGTTTTCCTGCTTCTTCTATTCGAACCTTAACTAATCTACCTTTTAGGTCAAGCCTTGGAGAGTAAAAATTCACTATTACGTTTGTGCTGGTACGTCCCATAAGTTGAGTTTTAGATTTTGAGCTAAAACCTTCAACCAACACTTCCATTTCTTTCCCTACATATTGTTGGTAGATTTCTTGGGTAATAGTTTTTTGTAGTTCCTGAACAAGTTTTAGTCTTATCTCTTTTTCTTCTTCAGGAATTTTGTCCTCGAAATTTTTAGCTGTGGTAAACGGACGATCTGAGTACTTAAAAGAAAAAATTTCATGGTACCTTACTGTTTTTAGCATTTCTAAAGTTTCTTCAAAATCCTCCTCAGTTTCTCCTGGAAATCCTACAATGATATCGGTAGTAATAGCTATGTCAGGAATTAGCTCCCTAAGTTTTGCTACTTTTTCTAAATATTCTTCTTTAGTATATTTACGGTTCATTCGTTTTAATATTCTGTTTGAACCAGCCTGAAGAGGGAGATGGATATGATGACATATTTTGGGATTTTCAGCCATAGTTCTTATTAGTTTCTCTGAAAGGTCTTTAGGATGACTGGTAGTAAACCTTATTCTCCATAAGTCTTCTATGGCTGCGATTTGGTTCAAGAGTTCTGGAAAATCAGGATAACCCTTTTCCTTTAGCCCATAGGAGTTTACGTTTTGTCCTAAAAGGGTAACCTCCCTTACCCCTAATTCTACCAATCTCTTTATCTCTTCTATGATTTCTTCTGGAGGTCTACTTGTTTCTCTTCCTCTGACATAAGGAACGATACAATAAGAACAAAAATTATCACATCCTTGCATTATCGTGACAAAAGCAGTAACCTTTTCGGTGTTTTTAGATAAAGTCTCCTCAGGAAGCACTAAAGGTGGTTTAAACTCGTTAGTTAATTCGGTTAACACAATAGGTTTAGGATCCTTTTGAAGTTTAGTTATAACCTCCTTTATTTGATAAAAACTTTGGGTTCCTAACACGAAATCTACATAGGGAAGTTTTTTAATCAGGTTTTCTCCTTCTTGTTGGGCAACACATCCTATAATACCTATGAGGAGATGTTTTTTTTTCTTTTTTAAGGGTTTATACCTCCCTACCTCACTATAGACTTTGTGTTGAGGTTTTTCCCTTACAGAACAGGTATTTACTATGATAAGGTCTGCTTCTTCAGGGTTATCGGTAGGAACATACTCTTCTTTTAAAAGAATGAGTACCTTTTCTGAATCGTTTTCATTCATTTGACAACCAAAAGTTTTTATATAAACCCTTTTCTTCATAGCAAATTTTAATTATAATTCAAATAATCAAAATATCGATAGTTCCAAGAGGTTAAATTATGTTAGTAGAGGAGATTACTTCTTTAGAATTTGAAGAGGCTAAAAAACAAGTAAAGACCGTTATTTTCCCTGTAGGTTCTGTTGAGGCTCATGGTCCTCATTTACCTTTAGCTACAGACCTTTATACTATCTATGAGGTCTGTAAAAAGGTAGCCGAGAAAAAAAAGGTTCTTATAGCCCCACCGATTTATTATGGTCTTTGTAGAAGTACGAGCACCCTTCCTGGGACGATAAGTATTACCGGAGAGGTATTAAAAAAATTGATGATAAACCTTTTTTATCAGTTTTATCTTTGTGGTTTTAAAAATTTTATGGTTCTTTCTGGACATGCAGGAGGTACCCACAACGCCTATTTGGTAGACGCAGCTGAATCTTTTATATCGTTAGTTCCTTATTGTAATTTTTTTGTAGCCGACATTTTTCAGCTACTTAGGCCTTGTTTAAAAAATATGGATATCTCTGAGGAGGATTCTCATGCAGGAGAATGGGAAACCTCCCTTATGCTTTATCTAAAACCAGATCTGGTAAAAGACGGGGGATTTGAAGATTATCCTAAATTTCCTAAGTTTAGGGTGGTGTTTGAGAAAGAGAAATACTGGAGTACTGGAATATGGGGTGACCCAAGAAAGGCATCTGTTGAAAAAGGCAAAAAGATGGTAGAGTGGTTAGTAGAATTTTTGATAAGCGAAATCGAAAAGATGGAAAAAGAGTTTGAGGAAAAATGCTTGTGATAGATGGTGCTTATGGTGAAGGTGGGGGTCAGGTTTTACGTACTTCTTTATCGCTTTCAGTAGTCACCGGCAAACCTTTTAGAATTGTTAATATCAGAGCTAACAGACCTAAACCAGGTCTTCAGCCTCAGCATTTAGCTTGTGTGAAAGCAGTAGCTTATCTTTCAGAGGCAGAGGTAAAAGGGGATGAGTTAGGTTCTCAAGAGATAGTTTTTATTCCCAAAAAACTTCCAGAAAGGTGCAACTATTCCTTTGATATAGGAACTGCAGGCTCAACCTTGCTTCTTTTCCAGACAGTTGTGTATCCTCTAAGTTTGAACAAAGGTGGAGAAGTGGTAATCAAAGGAGGTACCCATGTTCCCTTTAGTCCCTGTTATCACTATGTAAAAGAAGTTTTTTTACCAATGGCCAAACTTTTTGGTCTGGAGGTAGACCTTTATCTTGAAGCCTATGGGTTTTATTCTGCAGGTGGGGGGAAGATAAGAGCTTTCATTAAACCTTGGGAGGAATTTTTCTTGCCAGCTCTGCCAGAGTATTTTATTCCTGAGAACATTATCATCTATAGCGTATCTTCCGAAAGACTTCCTGTACATATCGTAGAAAGGCAACTAAAAGGTGTATTGTCAGAGTTGCCAAACTGTGAGAACCTTACAGTCTATAAAGAAAGAGTGAAGTCTCGATCTGACGGAACTTTTGTTTTCTTAAAGGCTTTGAATAAGGAAAAGGTTTTATATGCTGGATTTACCGAGCTAGGAAAACGTGGTTATCCAGCAGAGGAGGTAGGAAAAAAGGTAGCAAGAGAATGGAAAAATTTTTTAAGCACTAAAACCCAGTTTGAAGAACATCTGGCAGACCAGATCTTGATACCTATAAGTTTAGCCCTTTTAAAACTGCGGTCTGCTAAAATTTTTAGGTTTTCTGTGGCTAAGGTGACCAAACATCTTCTTACTCAAGCTTGGTTGATCCCTAAGTTTTTACCTGAGTTAAAAATTACCATCGAAGGCAAAGAAGGGGAGAAGGGATATGTTAACCTTTACCGAGAATGAAAAAGAAGTAAGGGAGTATTTTCAACACTGCTGGAAGAAAAATCCAGATTTAAAAAGGTATCCCTTAGAGGAATGGGAAAAAGGTTTACAAACAGGAAAAATTTTGTTTTTTACCTGGAAAGATAAAGGCTTTTTTAGGCTAAACAAGGATTTTAAAAGTTTCCCTATGGGAACTTTTTTTAACGACCAGGTTTTGGTAAGAGGTTACCCTCAGATTCCCAGGGTTTATGTATTAAAAACGGGATTGGTAAGATATATGACTTCTCCTTTTTATGCTGAAGAAAAGGTAGAAGGGTATAACGTAAGACTTTTTAAAGTAGGAGATGAAATTTTAGGTTTTACCCGAAGAGGATTCATCTGTCCTTTTGCTACCGATCGATGGGAGGATTTTTTACCTAATCTTCCTGAGTTTTTTGAGAAACATCCAAATTTGGTGGTTTGTGCTGAAGTAGCCGGACCAGAGAATCCTTTTGTTAGTGAATATCCTGCTTATATCAAAGAGGATGTAAACTACTTTGTTTTTGATTTTATGAAAACAGGTGGAGGAGGATTTTTGTCTCAGTCAGAAAAGTTGAATCTCCTTGAAACCTATAGTTTTAACGCCCCTGAAATCTATGGGCCTTTTGACCCGGTAAAGGATTATGAAAACATAAGAGAACTTTTAAGGCGTTACCACCAAGAAAAAAGAGAAGGGGTAGTTTTTAAGTCCGAAGATGGGAAATACAGGATTAAATACGTGACTCCATTTTCTAATCTTGAGGACTTAAGGGTAGTCTTTCCTTACTTGGGAGAGGTAGATCCTCATTTTATTTACCTAAGATTGATAAGGCTTGCTCTGAACCTTTATGAATTTGAAGAATTTAAAGAAGAGGTTTATAATAAACTACCTGTAAATCTTTTTGAAGAAGTTTTAAGTTTTTTTGAAAAAAATCAGGTGGTAAGCGAAACCTTTAGGGTAAGGTTTAAAAAGGAGAGCAGTTATCTGGCTATGCTTGCTCATTTTAGGGCAGCAAAGATAAACATCGAGGTTAAACAGGTAGTAAAAGAAAAAGGCTATTTAAAAGTGGAATTTGTAAAACTATACCCTAAGGCTACTCAGTTTTGGAGGTCTAAACTTGAAGGATGGGGAGAAGTTGACTAACGTCTATTTTCCGGTTTTTTTAAACTTAGAAGGGAAGCTTTGTGTGGTTATAGGAGGAGGAAAAGTTGGTGAAAGGAAGGTTTTGTCTTTGCTTCAGGCTAAAGCTTTTGTTAAGTTGATTTCTCCTGAAGCTACTCCAGTTTTACAAAAGTTAGCTGAAGAAGGTCAGATACTCTGGGAAAAAAGGATTTATCAGCCAGGAGACCTTGAAGGAGCCTGGTTGGTGGTTGCTGCAACCAATGACCCTTCTACCCAAAGGTCTATATATGACGAAGCTAACGCAAAAAGGGTATTTTGTAACATGGTAGATGTTCCTGAATTTTGCAGTTTTATCGTGCCTTCTGTGGTAAAAAGAGGAAGTTTAACCATAGCCATCTCTACTTCTGGGGCAAGCCCTGCGGTAGCAAGAAGGATAAGAGAAAGTTTAGAAATGCAGTTTGGCCCAGAATATGAAATATACCTAAAACTTATGGAGAACTTAAGAAAACAAATCCTTGAGTTAAATCTTTCTCCCACAGAAAAAGAGATTAAACTGCATCGGCTTGCAATGGCTCCTATACCTCAATATATACGAAATAGAGATTTAGACCTGTTAAAAACTATCATCGAAAAAGAAGGTCTTATCTTCCCTTCAGAGCTTTTTGAGTCATAACCTTCCAATAAAGTTGCCATAACAACCTAAAAGAAAAAGTAAAATCTTCTGGATTTTTCTGTATCCACTTATCCACTTTTTCTAAAGGAAAAAACCCTCCAGTTTCTATTTCTAAAGGATTAGGCTTAGGTATTTTACTAGTAGTTCCTGTAAAAAGGACTAAACAGTCTATAGTGTTGTTAAAATCTTTTGGAGTGATACGAAGTACCTCTTCTAATTTTGTTCTTATAGACAGTTCTTCTTTTAATTCCCTTTGAGCAGTGGTTAAAAAGCTTTCTCCTACCAACACATGTCCCGAAGCAGAGGAAGTCCACAAACCAGGGTTTTCCTCAACCAACTTAGATTTTTTTTGAAGATAGATTTCTCCTTCTTTGTTAAACAAAAAAATATGCACTGTTTTATGAAAATAGCCTTTTTGATGGATTTCCTCTCTTTTTAGGATGGTGATGGGGTTGCAGTTTTCATCGACTGCTTCTAAAAGCTCACGTTTGCGACTTTCTGGAGTTTCTTTAGGTTTTCTTCCTTTTTTATTGTTGAAATTTTCATTCATTTTATAATATATACCTTTGTAACTATAATTAGAGATAAATATTACAGAAAAATAAAAAAAATAAAGGGCTTGGGATTAATTTTTGATAACTAATTTTATAACTTCATCGAGATGAGAAACCAAGATAAAGTTTATTTTTTCTCTAAGTTCCTTTGGGATATCTTCCAGGTCCTTTGAGTTTTTTGCAGGAATAAGGACGTTTTTAATCCCCTTTCTTAAGGCAGCAAGACTTTTTTCTTTTATCCCACCTACAGGAAGAATTTTACCCCTAAGGGTGACTTCTCCAGTCATCGCATAGTCTTTGGAAATGGGCTTTTGGGTTAAGGCAGATATCATCGCTACCGCTATAGTAATCCCAGCACTTGGTCCATCCTTAGGTATGGCCCCAGAGGGTACATGCACATGGATGTCATACTTTGTATAAAACTTAGGGTCAATCCCCAACTCTTTATACTTGGCACGAATATAGGATAAAGCTGCCTGGGCGCTTTCTTTCATCACCTCTCCTAAATGCCCTGTTAAAATTAGATTACCTTTCCCTGGCATAACTACCGCCTCTACGTAGAGCACCTCTCCACCATTGGGGGTCCAGGCAAGTCCAGTTGCTACTCCTATTTCATCTTCTTCTTGTTTAAGTTCTTCTATGTATTCAGGAGGCCCTAAAAATTCTACTAAATTCTCTTCGGTAACGCTAAAAGGGCCTTTTTCTCCTTCAGCAAGTTTTCTCGCTATCTTTCTACAGATAGCTGCAAGCTTTCTTTCTAACTCACGTACCCCTGATTCGTAAGTATATTCTTCGATAACTTTTAGAATAACCTCGTCAGAGATTTTAAGGATGTTTTTTTTTAGTCCGTGTTCTTTTAAGAGTTTAGGCAGGATGTGTCTTTTGGCGATTTCTAATTTTTCTTGATAGGTATATCCTGAAAGATAGATTACTTCCATTCTGTCTAAAAGTACCCGGGGTATAGGTTCTGTCATGTTAGCTGTAGCTATAAAAAGAACCTTAGATAAGTTAAAGGGCACGTCTAAATAATGGTCTACAAAGTCTTTATTTTGTTCTGGGTCAAGAACTTCTAAAAGAGCTGCTGCAGGGTCACCGTGAAAATCGCTACACAGTTTATCTATTTCATCAAGTAAAAACACCGGGTTGTTTACCCCAGCTTGTTTTATTCCTTGAATGATCCTTCCTGGCAAAGCTCCTACATAGGTTCTTCTATGCCCCCTTATTTCAGCTTCATCTCTTACACCACCTAAGGCTACCCTGACAAATCTTCTACCTAAGGCTTCAGCAATGGATCTTCCAAGACTTGTTTTTCCAACCCCAGGAGGTCCTACAAAACAAAGGATGGCACCTTTAGCCTTAGGATTAATTTTTTTAACCGCTAAGAACTCAATTATTCTGTCTTTTACCTTATCTAAGTTATAGTGGTCTTTGTCCAAAACTTTTTTAACATGTTTTAGGTCTAAATTGTCTCGGGTAGACTTATTCCAAGGAAGATCTATCAACCATTCGAGGTAATTTCTTATTACCGCTGCCTCAGAAGAGTCAGGATGCATGTATTCTAATCTCTTAAGTTGTTTTAACGCCTCCTTTTCTACCTCCTTAGGCATTTTGGCTTTTTTAATCTTTTTCTTTAACTCCTCAATCTCGTCTTCAACATCCTCAAATTCTCCCAACTCCCTCTTTATAGCCCTTAGTTGTTCTCTTAAAAAATATTCCCTCTGAGACCTCCCAATTTCTTCTTGGGCTTGGGCTTGGATTTTGTTTTGAAGGGTGGTGATCTCTATTTCTTGTAGGAGGATCTCAGAAATTTTTTTAAGCCTTTCTACTCCATCTAAAGTTTCTAAAAGTTCCTGGGCGGTTTTGACCTTTAATTTAAGGTAGACTGTGATAAGGTCTGCGAGTCTTCCTGGTTCTTCTATAGAATGAACAACTGTGGAAATCTCTGGATTTAAAATACCTTTTAATGCCAATAACTTTTCTGTATTTTCTTTAACTGTGCGTATTAAAGCTTCTATTTCAGGGGTTATGATTTCTGGTTCCTTTTCTTTACAAGGTTCTATTTTAACCCTAAAACAAGGCTCCGTTTCTAAAAATTCTTGAATTTCACATCTTGAAAGCACCTGGACTACTACTTTTAGACGGTTTTCAGAGAGATTGAGGGTTTTAAGGATAAGTCCGATCGTTCCGATTTTATAAATATCTTCGGGTTTGGGATTTTCTATACGAGAGTTTTTCTGTGTAGAAAGAACGATTAGTTTATCTTTATTTAATGCCTCCTCTATTGCTTTTAAAGATTTTGGCCTTCCTACAAAAAGGGGGATTACCATCGAAGGGAAAAGGACGATGTCTCTTATAGCCATTAAGGGTAAAACTTCAGGAACGTCTATGATCTCCCCTTCCGAAACCTCTGTAAAATTAACTTCTAATCCTTCTTTCATACTACTCCCTTTCAAAAAGTTTCTTAATATTGTTTAAATGTAAAACCTTATCTTGATTATTTCAAGATAATAAAAGAAAAAACATAAAAGTAGGATAAAAATTTGACCTCAAAAAGCTTGCCAAATTTGGGGTAGCCGTTAAAATACCTTTTAATGGAACCAAAGGCCTGGGAACAGTTAATAAATGTTTACTCTTTCCCACATCCTACTCAAACTTTAAGGGTAGTTCAAACTCATATATCCTATGTTTTTATCACAGACCTGTTCGTTTACAAAATAAAAAAGCCAGTTAACTTTGGTTTTTTAGATTACACTACTTTAGAAAAGAGAAAATATTTTTGTGAACAAGAGGTGATCTTAAACAAAAGATTATCTCCCGAAATCTACTTAGGAGTTGTTTCTGTGGTAAAAACTTCTGAGGGATATAAGTTTGAGGTTGAAGGGGAGATAGTAGAATATGCCGTAAAGATGAAGAAACTTCCTGAAGAAGGGATGATGGTTAATCTTTTAAAAGAAAAGAAAGTAACTGAAGCTCATATAGACTCTATAGTTTCAGTGTTGGTGCCTTTCTATCAAAAAGCAGAAACTGGGGAAAGGGTAAACTCTTATGGAAGGATAGAGGTTATCAGGTTTAATACTGAAGAAAATTTTGCTCAAACCAAAGAATTTGTCGGATTAGCTTTAGCCAAATATAAATACGAACATATAATACAATTTACACGCAAGTTCTTAGAAGAAAATCAAGTCTTGTTTCAAGAAAGGATAGATAAGGGATTTATCAGAGACGGACATGGAGATTTATATTCAGCTAACATCTGTTTTGAGAATGTAAACAAGGTTTATATCTTTGATTGTATAGAGTTTAACGAACGGTTTAGGTGTGGTGATGTGTGTTCAGACATAGCTTTTTTGGCTATGGACTTAGATTTTTATAGAGAAAGAAGTCTATCTGAGTATTTTATAACTCAGTATGTTTCTAAGAGCCAAGACCAGGGGATCAACAAACTTTTGAATTTTTATAAATGTTATCGGGCTTATGTGAGGGGTAAGATAGGATGTTTTACCTATGCCTCTACCCAACAAATAAGGCCTGAAAAATACGAATTTTTGGAACAAGCTAGAAGATATTTTGACCTTGCTTATCAATATGCAGAGGGTATTCCCAAGCTAATAGTATTTATGGGGCTTTCAGGTACTGGTAAAAGCTTTCTTTCGCAAAACCTTATGTCTAAGCTCCCTGCGGTTTACCTTTCTTCAGACATAACCAGAAAACGTCTTTTGTCTTTGCCAGAATCTAAGCATTATTATGCAGAGTTTGAAAAGGGTATTTATACCCCAGAGATTACTGAAAAAACTTACAAGAAAATGATAGAGATGGCTAAGGAAGAGCTTAGTTATGGGAGAGATGTAATAATTGATGCTACGTTTAGAGATAAAAAATACAGAAGCTGGTTGCTTGAGGGGATAAAAGAGGTTAAGGCGGAGGTTTTTTGGGTGTGGTGTACCGCTGAAGATAATGTAGTTAGGGAAAGGTTATTTAAGAGAAAAGAAAATACCTGTTCTGATGCTTTGTGGGATATTTATCTTGCTCAAAAAGATAAGTTTGAACCCCCAAAGGAATGTTCTCCTTTGTTGGTTTTAGACACAACCTATCCTGTAGAAACCCTTATGAAAAGTCTTGTTGAATTTTTAAAAATTTAATCTTGACTACCTTGTCTTTTAAAATCGAATGATTATTTTTTTTTCGTAATTTAATTCTTAGGGTTTAAAAATCAAAAAATCTTTAAGGAGGAGGTGGCAGTATGAAGATCAGACCTTTACATGATCGCATTTTAGTTCAACGCATCGAAGAAGAACAGAGGACTGAATCTGGAATCATCATCCCAGATACAGCGAAGGAAAAACCTATCATGGGTAAAGTGATTGCTGTAGGCGATGGTAGGGTTTTAGAAAACGGTCAAAAACAGCCTTTAACCGTCAAAGAAGGAGATAAAATCCTTTTCAGTAAATATGCTGGAACTGAAATTAAGATCAAAGGTGAAGAGTATCTTATCATGAGAGAAGATGATGTCTTAGCTATCATTGAAGACTAATAAGGCTAAGTTCTAAAGTAAATATAAATAAAAACTACCGAAAGGAGGGGATGTTATGGCTGCAAAGGAGATTATTTATGGGGCTAATACTAGAGAAAAAATTTTAAGAGGAGTTAACAAATTAGCTGACGCAGTAAAAGTTACTCTTGGTCCCAAAGGAAGAAACGTAATCTTGGAAAGGTCCTTTGGTTCTCCTTTGATTACCAAAGATGGTGTAACTGTGGCTAAGGAGATAGAGTTAGAAGATAAGTTTGAAAATATGGGTGCCCAGATGGTAAAAGAGGTGGCGTCTAAGACCAACGATGTGGCTGGAGACGGAACCACTACAGCTACCTTACTTGCTCAGGCTATCTTTCAAGAGGGTATCAAACTTGTGGCAGCTGGTATCAACCCCATGGCTATCAAACGTGGTATTGATAAGGCAGTAGATATCGTAGTCAAAGAGCTTGAAAAATTAGCTCAGCCTTGCAAATCTCGTCAGGAAATCGCTCAAGTAGCTACCATTTCTGCTAATAACGATGTGGCTATCGGAAACCTTATAGCTGATGCCATGGATAAGGTAGGAAAAGAAGGGGTTATTACTGTAGAAGAGTCTAAGGGACTTGAAACTTATCTTGAAGTAGTTGAAGGTATGCAGTTTGATAGAGGATATATTTCTCCTTATTTTATAACCGATCCAGAAAAGATGGAATGTGTATTAGAGGATCCATATATTCTGGTTTATGATAAGAAAATAAGCTCTATGAAAGACCTTTTACCTGTACTTGAACAGGTAGCTAGGGCTGGTAAACCTATTTTAATCATTGCTGAGGATGTAGAAGGTGAAGCTTTGGCTACTTTGGTAGTAAACAAGCTCAGAGGAGTTCTCCAGTGCTGCGCTGTAAAGGCTCCTGGCTTTGGTGAGAGAAGAAAAGCCATGCTTCAGGATATCGCCATCCTAACAGGTGGTACTTTTGTATCTGAAGAGCTTGGTATGAAACTTGAAAACGTTCAGCTTAAAGACCTTGGAAGGGCAAGAAGAGTGGTAGTAACCAAAGAACATACCACCATCATCGATGGGGCTGGCAAGAAAGAAGACATCGAGGCTCGTATCAAACAGATACGTGCTCAGATCGAAGAAACCACCTCTGATTATGACCGTGAGAAACTTCAGGAGAGGTTGGCTAAACTTGTAGGTGGAGTTGCAGTAATTTATGTTGGAGCTGCTACTGAAACTGAGATGAAAGAAAAGAAAACTAGGGTTGAGGACGCCCTTAATGCTACTAAAGCAGCAGTAGAGGAAGGTATCGTCCCTGGTGGTGGAACGGCTTATATCAGGTGCTTACCAGCTTTAGAAGCTGTCAAGCTTGAGGGTGATGAACAGTATGGTGTAGAAATCATCAAAAAAGCTTTAGAAGCTCCTTTACGTCAGATCGCTTTTAACGCCGGTTTTGAAGGTTCTATCATCGTAGAAAAAGTAAAAGAAGGAAAGGGTAGTTTCGGGTTTGATGCTGCTACCGGCGAGTTTAAAGATTTGATAGCTGCTGGAATTATCGACCCGAAGAAAGTAAGCCGTTGTGCCCTTCAGAATGCCGCTTCTGTGGCTGGATTGTTGTTAACTACCGAGGCTATGGTAGCTGAGAAACCCAAAAAAGAAGAAAAAATGCCTTCTATGCCCGGAGGAGGAGAATTTTAAGTTCTGATTGAGTCTTTAGCCCCTGGGAAATCCCCAGGGGCTTTTTTTATTATTTTCCTTTATTTATTTTTCTTCTACAAGGTCCTTAAGTCTCTTAAAATTTTTTTTAGGGTTTCCACAGTTAGGACAAGTCCAGGTTTCAGGAAGGGCCTCAAAAGGGGTGTTTGGAGGGATGTGTTGGTGTTTATCCCCTTTTGAGGGAAGATAGATATAACCACAGTTGTTCAAAGTACAAACCCAAGCGTTTTTTAAATCTTTGGTGATCATGGCCTCACCTCATTTTGTAAATGTTTCTAATAATAAATTATTAACCAAAAATTTTGAAACGGTCAATAAAATTGGTAAAAATTTATCACTCGTTTATAAATTTTATTATAAAATTTTTTTTAGAATAAAACTTATAAACTTAGTTTTTTATGTTGTCAAAAATAAAAGGAGCAAAAGCATGATGATGAGAAAGATTTTGGTAATACTTCCTGTAACATTTTTAAGAAAATTGGTGGAAGATATACTAAAAAATTACTTTCACGATATTTCTTTAGTAGCTACAGTCAAAGAAGCTTTGAGTTTGATAAAAGCTGGTCAAATTCCTGATTTGATAATTTCCTCATATATTTTAGAGGATGGAGATGTTTTTGATCTGTTAGAAGCACTTGAAAAAGAGCAAAAAATCCAAAAAGTTCCGGTTTTATTGTTAACTTCAGAAGAGGACCCAGAGTTGATAGAGAGGGCTTTAAAAAAAGGTGTATTAGAGGTTATCCTGAAAAAGGATATACCTAAAAAACTTCCTAAGGTTTTAAAAGATTTTGTCAGAATCATAGAGCTGCAACATTTAGAAGGTAACATTCTTTATGTAGAAGATACCAATTTATACATAGAATTTTTAACCCATCTTTTAGAACAGACTAAATTAAAAGTTTTCTCTTTTCAAACCGTAGAAGAAGCTTTAAAGTTTTTTGAACAAAACGATATAGACCTTGTGATAACCGACTACATTTTAGGTGTAGGAGATTCAGGGTTAGATTTAGTTAGAAGTATAAGAGAAAACCCGGAAAAAGGAGATGTTCCTATCATAGTGCTTACCGGATATGATACACCTGCAAGAAGGATAGAGCTTTTTAAAGCAGGTGCAGATGATTACATCCCTAAGCCCCCTTTAAAAGAAGAAATTTTAATCAAGGTTTTTAATTATCTCACTAAAAAGAAAGTTTTAGATCGTTTGAAAGAAAAGATAAGAGAATTAGAAAGTCTCTACATAAAAGATCCGTTGACCGGTCTTTACAACCGCAACGTGATTGAAGATTTTTTGCTAAAAGAATTTGAAAGGGCCAAAAGACATAACTACGATATAGGGTTTATAATGGCTGATTTAGATAAATTTAAAGAGATAAACGACAAGTTTGGACATCTGACCGGAGATAAGGTTATCAAAACCTTTGCTCAGATCATTTTAAACAACATAAGAAAGACAGATTATGGAATAAGGTATGGAGGCGAAGAGTTTTTGATAGTGTGCCCTCATATGGACTACCAACAGGTGATTAGGAAGGCAGAAGAGATGAGAAAAGAACTTGAAGAAGCTAATGTAGACGGAATTAAGATTACCGCAAGCTTTGGAGTTACCTCTTTGGGTTTACATCCAGACAAATCTTTAGAAGAACTTATTGATATAGCAGACCAGGCACTTTATAATGCCAAGTCTTTAGGCAGAAACACGGTAAAGTTTTTGTAATCAATATATTCAAACCATCTTCACGCGCCTTATCGGACGAGGCTGTGTTTGAGAGTTTAAAAGAGGATATGGAGTAATATTTTTAAAACCAGGTAAAATTGTTGCAAAGAATAGGTTGTAGGTAGAAAATGGGTAGATTTGAAAATGATATTTGGAAATGGTATTTGGATAAAAATTATAGAAAAATTTTTATTTTACTCTCTATCGGAAAATTTAGGACAATGTGAACTTACAAGGGTAATTTATATCTTGACGAAGTTTTTGAGTTAACTTAAAATTTATTATAAATATTTTAGTTGCCAATTTGTGGGGAATTTACTCAACTTGGTATGGGTTCAAATTGTTTTAAAATGAAGTTCAACATCAAGCTCCACATCGACTCTTATCTCTAAACAAGACTTTAAAGTTCCAAAACTTGAACTTGGGCTTTTTTTGTCTACCAGAACTTTACCACTCTTTACCGCAGGCACCAAAGTGCAGTTTAATCTTAACCAAGCAAATTTTCTTTATGGTTGTCCAGTGCTGTTTAAACTATAAAAATTGCAGGAGGGTTTTGGCAGAATTTACAGTTTACAGCAAAAGGTAGACTTAATGCTTACTGTTTTAAACCACATTAAAGACATCTCCGAACAGATAACCATTTTAGCTATAAACTCAAGCATAGAGGCAGCTCGTGCTGGAAAGGCAGGGGCTGGATTCTCTGTGATTGCTGATGAAATAAGGAAACTTGCGATAAAAATTGAGAGTATAGTAAAGGATATTCTTTTTAAAATGAAAACACTACAGGAAGAAATGGATAAAAGCTATGAATTTTTTTAGGCCCAGTTAAAAAACACAGAGCTTTCTTTGATGCTTGAGGCTATGAAAAAATCAACACAAAAAATGGAGAGAGATTTTGAACAGGTAGGTAGTTTGATTGCAAAACTTGTCGGTGAGATAGACAAGAAAAATACCATCATCTTTAACACCATCTCTGATTTGCTTGGGAAGGTTCAATTCCAAGATGTAGTAAGACAAAGACTTGAAAAGTTTTGTGAGGTATGTTCTGAGATTTCTGAATATAGCAGAAGACGTTTACGCTGGGTAGATAACCCTGATAAAGAAGAAAAACCTGAGGAGATAAAGGTTTTGGTTGAGAAAATGAAACAAGATTATATCATGGCAGACCAGAGAAGAGTTCACGCTGAGGTTTTTAATGAAGAGACCAAAATAAAAGAGGAAGCCCCCAAAATAGAACTTTTTAAAAACTGGTAAAGTTTGTCAAAATGATTAACCTTTCAGTTTTTACCTGCCGAAATTTAAATTGAGTGTTGAATATTCTAAATCAAAACCGCGGGGGTTTCTTTTTAAGCACTTGAAAATCTCGATTTATTATTTATTATTTAACTAACTAAATTTTAAAGTTGAGGTGTAATGGATTGATGAGTTTACAGGAAGTAAAACCAGAATTAAGCGTTAAAGAAGTGGTTTTAGAGGATTATCCTATTGTTAGAACCCTTTATGGAGAAAGGGGAAACAATTTTAAAATTTTAGAAAATTTTTTTAGGGTTCAGATTTCTCTTAAGGGAAATCACATCTTTATCAAAGGAGAGCCTATAGACCTTGAGCTTGCGGAAAAAACCATAGCTGAGCTTTATGGATTAATAAAATCAGGATATACCATCTATCCTTCAGACGTAGAATATGCCTCAAGGATTATCCTTGAAAACCCAAAAGCTAACCTTAAGGAGATTTTTTTAGATACCATCTTTGTTACCTCAGGGCGTAAGGTTATTACCCCTAAGGGTATTACGCAAAAAAAATATATAGAGGCCATCAGAAGGTCTGAAATAGTTTTTGGGATAGGACCTGCTGGTACGGGAAAAACTTATTTGGCTGTTGCTATGGCGGTTTCTTACCTGATGAAAGGAGAGGTTAACAGACTTATTTTAGTCAGACCTGCGGTAGAGGCAGGAGAAAAATTAGGTTTTCTACCTGGTGACATTGCAGAAAAGGTTAATCCATATCTTAGGCCTTTGTATGATGCTCTTTATGATATGCTTTCCTTTGATAAGGTGGCAAGGTTGTTTCAAAAAGGGGCGATAGAGATAGCTCCCTTAGCCTTTATGAGAGGAAGAACCTTGAATGAGGCCTTTATCATCTTGGATGAAGCTCAAAACACAACCTCTGAGCAGATGAAAATGTTCTTGACCCGTCTTGGGCAAAATTCTAAAGCAGTTATCACCGGAGACGTGACCCAGATAGATTTGCCTGATCCTAAAAAATCAGGTCTTCTTGAGGCTATGGAAGTTCTTGAGGGTATTGAAGGTATTTCTTTTATTTACTTTACTAAGAGTGACGTAGTAAGACATCCTATCGTTCAACGAATTATAGAGGCCTATGAAAAAAAAGAACAAAAGGAGAAGAAAGGTTAAATGCTAAGCATTCTATTAAAATCTCTTTACCAGGTGATAGACCTTTTGTTAAGTGTTTATGTATGGATTATCATCGCAAGGTGTATTATCTCTTGGGTAAACCCCTATCCTTATCATCCGGTAGTAAGGTTTTTATATAGGGTAACTGAACCTGTGCTTGGGCCAGCAAGAAGGATTATCCCACCGATAGCTGGTTTAGACTTGAGCCCTATATTGGTGATTTTCTTGATTTACTTTGTTCAAAACCTGATGCAGTACTTAGTAACCAGATATCTATTTTTCTAAAATTCCTGTTATGGTGTTAGAGATAAAGGTTCATCCAGAAAAAAAGAAAGACCGTATTTCAGGTTATAAACTCCCTAATTTTTTAGAGGTAGAGCTTAAGGCCAAACCTCAAAATAACCAGGCTAACGAAGCCTTAATCCGATTTTTGAGCACAATTTTTAACATTTCAGAGAAGCAGATAAAAATTCTCAAAGGAAAAACTCAACCTAAAAAACTGGTAAACTTGGAAGGGCTTGATCTCAATCAATTTGAGATTTATGTCAAAAAAGTTTTAGACAGGGATTAAAAAAGGACCATATATGAAGCCCTTTGTTTTTTTTGACCTTGACGGAACTCTAATAGACAGTATGCCTTATCATGCTAAAGCCTGGATAGAGGCTCTGGCTGAATATGGTATAAAGTTTAAAGAAGAAGAGGTGTATCTATACGAAGGGGCTATAGAGTTTGAGATGGTCCGAGACATTTTTCTGCAAAAAGGATTTAACATAGACAAAGATTTCTTCGAGGCTCTCTTTAAAAAACAAAAGGCTATTTTTCTTAGTCGTTATGCCTCGAAAGTCAAACCTTTTCCTGAGGTTCCAGGTATTTTAGAAACCTTAAAAAAAGAAAAGAAAGGTTTAGCCCTGGTTACCAGCTCTCATGCAGAAATTTTAGAGAAAGTTTTACCTAAGAGTTTTTATTCTTATTTTTCGGTAGTACTTACAGGGGATAAAATAAAGAAAAGAAAGCCTCATCCAGATCCGTATTTAGAGGCGTTAAAGGCTTTTAATGTCTCGATAGAACAAGGTTTGGTGGTAGAAAATTCTCCTGCAGGAGTGACTTCAGCCAAAAGGGCAAATCTTTTTTGTGTAGCTATTACTACCACCTTACCTGAGGAACACCTAAGGTTGGCAGACCTGATAGTAAAAGACCATACCGAGCTTAAAGAGGTTTTGTTGAATGGGAAAGGAAAGGGTTAAAAACCACAGACCTTTGGACTATAAAGAGTATTTTGCACAATATCAGGATTTGATCCCTGATTATTCAGAGTTTTTAGAATGTTTAAAAAAACAGCATCGTCAGTATTTTTGTATAAACACCCTAAAGATAAGAACTCACGAGGAGAAGGAGCGTCTTTTAGAAATTTTAAGACAAAAAAATATTCAGTTTGAACCGGTTCAAGAGGTTCCTTTTTTTTATAGGGTGGTTAACAACGAAGAGGTTTCGTTAGGAAATTTAGAGGAGTATAGTTTAGGTTTAATCCATTCTATGACCTTAGCGAGTAGTCTTCCTGTAATAGCCCTTGATCCTAAACCAGGAGATTTAGTGCTTGATTTATGTGCTGCTCCAGGAGGGAAAACTTGTCTTATAGCCATTTTAACCCAAGATAAAGCTACCGTGGTAGCTAACGACAAAAGAGTAGACCGTTTAACCGCTTTGGTAGCCAATCTTAAACGTTTAGGGGTTGCTTCTGCCATAACTACCCGTTATCGAGGAGAACAGTTCCCCTTTGGGATTCCTTTTAATAAGGTGTTGGTCGATGCCCCTTGTTCTGGAGAAGGAAGATATAGGGTAGGGCTTGAAGGTGAAATACTTTATCAAAAAGGACATGGTAAAACCAACCTTCAATCTATTCAAAAGGGTTTGTTAGTAAGAGCCTTTGACCTTTTATCTCCAGGAGGGGTGTTGGTTTATAGCACCTGTACGATAAACCCAAAAGAAAACGAGGAAGTAGTAGACTATCTTTTGCGAAAAAGACAGGCTAAACTGGTAGATTGGGTTTCTCCTCTTCCTTATCATGAAGGAGTTACTGAATGGGAAGGCAAACCTTATCATCCAGACCTAAGGCTTACTAAAAGGTATTATACTCATAAAATAGATGCCGTAGGCTTTTTTGTCGCTAAAATTATCAAGTTAGTTTAGCTTATTTAACAGATACGTATAATTTAAAAATTTTCAAAATAAAGTATAATAATTCTCTATGAAATGTCCAAGATGTAAGGTCTTAGAAACCAAAGTCATAGACTCAAGGGTTATAGAAGAAGGGTATACCATAAGAAGAAGGCGAGAATGTACCAATTGTGGATACAGGTTTACTACCTATGAAAAACTTGAGTTAGATATCATGATAGTTAAAAAGGATGGAAGAAGAGAACCTTATAATCGGGAAAAGCTTATTTCAGGCATAAGAAAGGCTTGTCACAAAAGGTCTATCAGCGAAGAGGCTATCTTAAGTTTTGTAAACGAGCTTGAGCTTGACCTTATTCAAAGGGGAGAAAAAGAGGTGCCTTCTGGATATCTGGGAGAACGGGTAATGCAGGCTTTAAAGGCTTGGGATAAGGTGGCTTATATACGTTTTGCTTCAGTTTATAAGGACTTTAAAGACGTAGAAGAATTTCTAACCCAAATAAAAGAGTTGAACCATGATGAACCCTCGTGATAGGATAGTATTCCCTTTAGATGTCCCAACTATAGATGAGGCTTTAAGATGGGTAGATAGACTAAAGGACTTGGTAGGGGTCTTTAAAGTTGGTTTTGAACTTTATACAAGTTGTGGCCCCAAAGTAATAGAAGAGATAAAAAAGAGATGCAATAACAAAATCTTTTTAGATTTAAAATTAAACGACATCCCGAACACTGTACTTAGGACTATAAGGGTAGCCTCTAATTTAGGGGTTGATTGGATAACCGTTCATGCTCTTTCTGGGGCAGAAAGTTTAAAAAGCGCGGTAAGTGCCGCTTACAACAACCTAAAAATATTAGCTGTTACGGTTTTAACCTCACTTGAGAGAGCAGACCTTATGGAATTAGGCTTTAACGCTGAACTGGTAAGGGAGGTTAAAGACTTGGTTTTAAGGTTAACCAAGATTGCTTATAAAGCTGGTTGTGATGGGATAGTTTGTTCAGCCAAAGAAACATCTCAAATAAAAGAAGTCTATCCTGAGTTGTTTACTGTGGTCCCGGGTATTAGGTTGGAAGGAGCAAGAAAGGACGACCAAGTAAGAGTAGTCACCCCTTATGAAGCCATCCTTTCTGGTGCAGACTATCTTGTGATAGGAAGACCTATCAGAGAAGCCTTTTCTCCTGAAAAAACATGTATAGAGATCGCCGAAGAAATAGAAAAAGCCTTAGCCCAAAAGAATCAAAACAAGGATAGCGGATAAAAATTTAATAAATTTCTATGGTTACACTATACAATAGTTCAAAAATCTTAAAATTTCTGACACTAAAATAGGCTCCATAAAGTACAGGAAGGTATCCTGAAGTGTTTAGATAATAAAGTTTTTCAGGCTGAAGACGTCTTAAGGTTTCGATGTTTGCAAGAAACAGATTTTTAAACTCAACCTTTCCTAAAGGTCCGTTCATCACAAAAGATGTCTGGGTGATACAACCTTTTACTAAAAGATCCTGACTAAACTCTAGAGCTTTCTTTAAGTCTAAAGCTAAATCAGTGAGTTTTTTCTTTACCTCAGCAAAGAAAGAAGTCTCTTCTCCTGTTTCGGTAAAAAGGGGCTCTCCTTCTTCGGTTGTGGTAAATCTCTCGTCCACAGCAACCAGAAAGTTTTCTTTCCCTTCTTCTCTAAGATAAACCAGCCCAAAGGGATAAAACTTTACTAACTTGGGAATATAGTCTATCTTAAAACTTCCCTCCTTGGTTAAATAAGGATTCTTGCCTTGGACCCCAAGCACAGCAAAAGGAAAAACCATCCCCTCAGACATACCAAAAAACACGGGATAATACATCGTAGCCGGAAGTATTTCTGAATAGCCAAGGGGTATGATTTCTACCCCTTCCATAAAGGAATAGTTATCAGGTTTTAGAACCTTTAAATTTTTATGTTCTTCTGGTTCAAGGATAACAGGATTTTTAAAAAGTTGAGACGGAGTAAACATTATTAACCCTCCTTTTTAGATTTTATCATCCTTCCACAGTATGTCTACCGCAGAAATATTTATTGCCCTTTGAATAATTTTTTCCCAGTTAAGCCCACTTTTTCCTTTTATTCCTATAGCATACTGAAAGTTTCCTAAGTATCGTGCGTTGATGTATAGAGGGGTGAGGTTTGCTAAAACCAGATTAGCCGTAAATCTTGAAGGAATGAAAAGTCTTTGTCCTTCATCTAACTCTACCTCGGCGCTTTTAGGAGTTATTCCTTCAAGCACGGTCCCTGGGATTAAAGGTTCTGTAAAAATGACTACCTCATCAAACCCGGCAAGTTTTAAACCGTAATACAAGGTCCAGGGTTTAAAACGGTTTAGGTGATGAGGTGGGTAGTCATTGCCCCACCATTGGTATTTTAGATAGGATTTGGCTAAATGTTTAAAAGCAAAATAAGGAGGACAGCTGATAATGGTGGCTCCCCCTTCTTCTAAAAGTTCGTAGATTTCCTTAAGAAAGGTTAAAGGGTTTTCTACATGTTCGATTACCTCAAAGGCTGTGATTACCTTATAGGGGCCTTTAAAATCTGAAGGGAGTTCTTCAAAGGTTAAGGCTTTAGCTACCCTAAGTTTGTAGTATTTTTTGGCAAGTTCAACCGCTTTTTCACTTGCATCTATTCCGTAAACCTCAAACCCTTTAGCCTTAGCAATCAACATAAAATTACCACTTGAACATCCTACGTCTAAAAGTTTACCCTTAGGTAAAACCTCTAAAATAGGAAGCAATACGTTAAACCTGGGAAGACCTTTCCATTTTTTTAGTTCTTTGTCCTCCTCTTTTTCTAATTGTTGATAATTTTTGTAAGCTGTATCTCCAAAACTTAAAAGGTCATCAATCTTTTGTTCATAGGCTATATCATAGTCCATACTTTTACGAGGATAACCAAATTGAAGTCCACAGCTTGGGCATTCAAAAATGCGGTGCTGGTTTATGACCTCAAACAGGCTAAACGGTCCTTTAAAACTACACAAGGGGCAGCTTTCTGGTTTTTCATAGTTTTCTTGACAGGCTAACAGAGCATCTTTTAAAGCAAAATAAATCACTTTAGGAGGGATGCTTTCGATACAGGGGCTGTAAAACTGATGCTTAACCTTAGCCTCTGAACAGGGTTCATTAATAGCATGGATTCCACAGGGAGATTTGCAGGTTTGTCCTGTGTATTTAGGACGAACTGGAATAACCGTTGGATAAGTGTCAGATCTCAGTCTACCTTCAATAGGACCGGTTATAAAAACTGTAGGTTTTTTAAGGCCTCCTGCTATGTGTAAAGTAGAAGTATCTGCAGTGATGACTGCGTCAGATAAGTAAACAGCAGCTATCAAATACCTGAGGTCTTTCATTAAGGCAGAAAGGTTGGCTGCTTTTATCCCGTAAACATCAAGGGTTACCTCTACTGTTAAATCTTCGTCAGGTAGACTACAAATAACAGGAACAAACTCTTTAGAAATTAGGTCTTCTATTTCTTTAAGGAGTTTAGGAGGAAGGGTTCTGTGGATAGAAGAAGCAAGATAGTGAAAAAGCAGTATCTTGTCTTTTCCGGAAACCTTTTTGATTTCTTCAAATATTTTTTTTATCTCCTCTACCACGTTTAAGTCAACCCAAACGTCAGGGGTTTCGTCTTCAGCAAAATAAAGTTTAAACTTCCATAAAAACCATTCTACCATGTTTAGGTTATCAAAATGAGGGGAATTAACCATTTCTACTGCCTTAACCATGTAGTTAGCTTTTACCACCTCTTTTATAGGAGCAGGATGAGGTAAAAGTTTATCTATATAAGGCAGGTTTTCTAAGACTATACGAGCCCTTCCAGAAACACTTACCCAGAGTTTACTTTTTGGATAGCGTCTTTTGATTTCACGTAAAGCCACCGTAGAACAAAGCACATCCCCTATGGCACCTTGCATAAACACAAAAAGGGTTTTTCCGTTTAGGTCCTCTCCATCATAAAAAGGAGGAAGGACAGAATAGGTTTTCTCAAACTGAGTTTGAAGGTTGGCAGGTAAAAGACCAAACACATCGTTAGCAAAAAGCAGCTTTTCCCCAGGTTTTAGGTTAAATTGATAACCGTTAAACTCAAAACTTAGTTTGGTTTTGGCTTGAACGGTAAGCATTATTTCCTCCAAAATAAAGATCTAATGTTTTTACTATAGCATTAGTTATCAAAAAACATACCGTTTAAAAAGCTTAGAAAATTTTTGTTTTAAAAGGTTAGTATACTATGAATAGTGTTTGTACTAGGAAGTCAAATTTTTGACAGAAGGATGTTATAAAACTTTAAAAAAAAGTTTTAAAGCTTAATTTTTTGAAAATAAGGGAATAAGATACGGTATTGAGTTAAAAGATGTTGGGAGATTACCCTTACTTCATCAAGGACAGCCAAAAAGTTAACATCTCCCTCCCATCTGGGGACTATTTGTAGGTGTAGATGGTCAGGATATCCAGCTCCTGCCACTTTCCCTAAGTTAAACCCAACGTTAAACCCATGGGGTTTGAAGACTTCTTTCAAAATCTTGATGGCTTCTTGAGCCATTTTCATCAAAGCGGTGACCTCCTCAGGGGTTAGTTGTTCGAGTTCAGCCACATGTCTTTTTGGAGCTATCAGAAGGTGCCCGGCATTATAAGGGAATTTGTTCATGATAACCAAAACAAAAGGATCTCTATAAAGTATGAGTCTTTCTTCATCAGGCAGATTCCCTTCAGGAGGGCAAAAAATACAACCAAGGTCTTTTTTACCTGATACGTATTCTCCTCTCCAGGGAGCCCACAAAATTTTTCGTTCCATATTTCCCCCTTTTCTAAAGACGAATTTAAGGGTAAAATGATAAATACCTAATCATAACACAAAATAAACGTTTGTAAATTGTTAGGTTTTGATATTTATAACTTTATATGTATAAAAATATTGTTTACGGAATATTTTTAACCCTTTTGGTAGTATGTCTTTCTTTTTTATACATATTTCTCAGACATATTCCGCCTAATTTAAAAGGGGTTCTTTTTTCTTTAAACAAGAAGCATCTGCTTTTTTCCTTTTTATCCTTGTTTTCTTTTCATACTTTCGATAACCTAAGGGTGTTTTTTATTTCAAGGGCTCTGGGTTTTAGGTATCCTTTTTGGTATGGATATCAGGTTTCTTTGGTAAGCACCTTTGGAGCTACCATAACCCCTGCTCATTTAGGTGGTGAGATTTTTCCCTTTTATACTTTAAGAAGGGTAGGAGGTGAGATAGCTCAGATTCTGAGTGTAATTACCCTCAAAGGTTTTGCCGGTTTAGTTTTTTATCTTTTGTTTTTCCCTTTTATGTTAGAAAATCTCGTAAAGCATCCTGAAAAGGCCTTAGAGCTTTTACTGATAATAGGAAGTTTGTTGGCTATTTTTGGTTTGGGTTTTATAGTAGGAAAGGTTATTTTTAAAAAAAGACCTCAGATTGTTTCTGGTTCGTTTTTGTTTAGGTTAAAGTTTAATTTTTTGAAATATTTACTTATTTGTAAAAATTTCTTTAAAATCCATAAAAAAGTGTTTTTTTTAGCCATTCTTTTTAGTCTTTTTATGTACATTTCCTTTCTTATGGTAGGAATTTTTTTGGTTAAGGCTTTTCATCAAGAAGCTCCTTTTTGGGCTTTGTTTTCAAACCAACTCCCTTTACTCTATGCTATCTTTATAAGCCCTACCCCAGGAGGAAGTGGGGTAGGAGAATTAGGGGCTATAGTAGTTTTTAAAGATTTTTTAACTGTTGAGTCCATAGGGATCTTTGCCATGCTTTGGAGAATACTCAGCCAGTATCTTAGTGCTATGATAGGTGGAGTCATTTTTTTTGTGATGGGTACAAAAGACCTTTTAAATAAAAAGAACTCTCAAACAAAACATAGTTTTTTTAAGGAATGCTAAATCTTTTAAATCCATACTGTTATTTAATAACCCTAAGAAATTTTCTTTATGATCTGGGAGTTTTTAAAAGTTTTAAGTTAGAGGTCCCGGTTATTTCGGTTGGGAATCTTTCTGTAGGGGGGAGTGGAAAAACCTCTTTGGTAAGGTATCTGGCTGAAAAGCTTTCTTGTTTAGGTAAGGTAGCCATAGTATCAAGAGGTTATAAAAGAAGATCTAAGGGTTTTCAGTTAGTTTATTTTCAAAAAAAAGTTCTTCAGCCGGTGGAAAAGGCAGGGGATGAGCCTTACTTTTTGGCTAAGGTGTTTGAGAAAAAAGGTTTGGACCTGGTGATTATCGTTGACGAAGATAGGGTAAGAGGGGCCAGAAGAGCGGTTAAAGAGTTTGGGGCAAACCTTATCCTTCTTGATGACGGATTCCAACACAGAAGACTTTTTAGAGACATAGACCTTGTGCTTTTAAAAAAAGAAGACCTGACCCAAAAGGTATTACCTTTTGGGAAACTGAGAGAACCTCTTTCAGGATTAAAAAGAGCTACCGCCTTTATCCTTACCTATCAAGAACTTTTCCCTTTTGATTTTGAGTTTGACCAAAAACCAGTGTTTAAGCTTTACCGAGAAAACTGGCAGGTTTTAAATTACAGGTTAGAGCCTGTGTCTCCTCCAAAAAAAGAGTTTATAGCCTTTTGTGGGCTTGGAGATAATACCCAGTTTTTAGATACTATAAAACGTTTAGGTCTTAGAATCAAACGCTTTATTGCTTTCCCAGACCATTACGATTATCGAGCCTTTGAACTATCGTCTAAAGAAAACTACCTCACCACCTTAAAAGATGGAGTTAAACTTCCATGGTCTGAAAACCTATTTTTTTTAGATTTTTCTATAAAGGTAGAAGGCCTTCTTGAATTTATACAAAAAATACTTAAAAATAAAACCTCAATGGGGTAGATAACATGAAAATAAAAGCTATTTTGCTCGTTGTTTTTTTGCTTTTATTTTTTACAGATTCTGTCTTTGCTAAAGAAAAAATGTTGATTCTTGGTACAACCACTTCTGTAGAAAATTCAGGACTGTTAAGTTATCTTTTACCTCAGTTTGAAAAGAAGACCGGAATAAAGGTAAAGGTGGTTGCCAGAGGCACAGGGGCTGTGCTTGAAATGGGGAAAAGGGGAGATGTGGATGCAGTGTTTGTTCATGCAAAAGACCTTGAGCTTCAAGCCATAAAAGAAGGGTTTTTTGTTAATAGAAAAGAGGTGTGCTATAACGATTTTATCATCGTTGGTCCTAAGCATGATCCAGCTAAGATAAAAGGGTCTAAAGACGTGGTTTCTACCTTTAAACAGATTGCCCAAGCCAGAGCTTTTTTTGTTTCCCGAGGAGATAGGTCAGGGACCCATTTTAAAGAACTGAAAATATGGGAATTAGCAGGCCTTAATCCTAAAGGAAAACCCTGGTATCTGGAGTCTGGTCAGGGGATGGAAAAGACTTTATTTATAGCTAACGAAAAAGACGCTTACACCCTTACTGATAGGGGAACATGGCTTGCTACGAAAGGCCGTTTAAAATATTTAACTGTCCTTTTTGAAGGGGATCCTCTTCTTTATAATGTATACAGCGTTATGGCTGTAAATCCTAAAAAGCATCCTTATGTAAACTATGAAGGGGCTATGAAATTTATAGACTGGATTACCTCTCCTGAGGGACAAAAACTCATAGGATCTTTTAAAGATAACTTGGGAAACGTACTTTTTATCCCTAAGTATAGGTAGCCATGGATTTTTTGATAGAGGCTTTTAAACAGGCCTTTTTTCTTATCGTTAATTTAGATAGAGAACTTCTTGAGATCATCTTGCTTTCTTTAAAAGTATCTCTTTCTGCAATTTTATTAGCTTCTTTTTTTGGAGTTCCGTTTGGGGCCTTCTTAGGAATGAAAGATTTTCCAGGTAAGAGTTTGGTTATAATTTTTTTTAATACCGGGATGGGGCTGCCTCCTGTGGTGGTTGGTCTTTTTCTTTATATGCTTTTTTCAAGAAGTGGGCCTTTAGGTTTTTTAAACCTCCTTTATACCCCTACCGCTATGGTAATCGCACAGTTTATCCTGGCTTTTCCTATAGTGGCTTCTATCTCTCAAGCCTCTGTAAGAAAGGTTAGCCCTATAATCAAACTTACGGCCAAAACCCTTGGAGCTACTCCTTTCCAGATTACCTTGACCTTGATAAAAGAAGCCCGCTATGGGATATTTACAGGGATCTTGGGTGGATTAGGAAGGGTAATGGCTGAAGTAGGAGCTATTTTGATCGTAGGAGGAAATATCGCCGGTTATACCCGGGTTATGACTACCACCATAGCTTTGGAAACCGATAAAGGAAACTTCGAGCTTGCCCTTGCTTTAGGTATAATCCTTCTTTCTATCTCTTTTTTGATCAATCTTTTGCTATACTATATTCAAAAAAAAGAAATAAGAACCAACCCATGAGTTTAAAACTGGTAATTTCTAACCTTTGGAAGGGATATGGGGACAAAACCGTTTTAAAAGACCTATCCTATGTGTTTGATGAGAAAAAGGTCTACGTAGTAATGGGGCCTAATGGAAGTGGAAAAACTACCTTTTTAAAAATCTGTGCTTTACTTGAAACACCTGATAAAGGAGAGGTCCATTACTACAATTCAACCAATAAGATTTTACCTAAAGATATTAATCTTCTTAGAAAAATTACTTATGTATTTCCTGAGGTAGGTATTTTCAATACTTCAGTTTTTGATAACGTAGCCTATGGATTAAAAATAAGGGGTTTTAACAAAAAAGAGATAAACTCTAAAGTAGAAGAAGTGCTTGATTTCGTAGGACTGTCGCATAAAAAAAAGCAAAACGCATTAACCCTTTCAAGTGGAGAGGCAAAGAGGATGGGCCTTGCAAGGGCGATGGTGATAAAACCTGAGTTTCTCTTTTTAGACGAACCTACAGCTTTTGTAGATGCTGAGAACGTAAAGCTTATCGAAAGACTTTTAATTCAGATCAAAGAACAAAAAACCACTACCATAGTTATAGCCACCCACGATAGTCCCTTTGCCTTTACGGTTGGAGATGAGATCTTAAAGTTAGAAAACGGAAAAGTTTTTGAGGTAAGCTAACAAAATAACCCCCTTGGATAAAATAGTTGAGATGTTATATTAATAAATATAAAACTATATCAGGAGGATTAAAAAATGAGGTTTAGGAAAGGTTTGATGGTGTTAGTTTTGTGTGTGTTTCTTGGTGTTTCTTCTGGTTATACCTCATCCCTTAATTTTGAATATTATACCTATAAAGGTGCCAAACATAGTCTTACTAACCATAGAGGAAAGTATGTGCTGCTCAATCTGTTTGCAAGCTACTGTGCTTCTTGTATGATAGAATTAAATGCTTTAAACAAGATATCTAAGGTTTGTCCTGCCTCTAAGGTTCAAGTAGTGTCTCTTATGGTAGACAAAGAATCAGGATATCTTCTTCCTAAATTGGTGAACTCTAAACAATTAACTTATGAGGTTGGTTTAGCTCCAAACAACCTTAACAAGATTTTTCCAGATTTTTCTAAAGTTCCTACCACCTACCTTTTGAACCCAGAGGGTAAGGTGATAGAAAAAATGATAGGTTTTAAATCAGCAGGAGCTTTTTTAAACATTTTAAACAAATATGTAAGCTGTAATTAAAAGTTCTGTGTTTAAGGAGGAAAAATGGGATTAAACCCAGTACTTGAGTTAATAAAAAACAGAAGAAGTATAAGGTCGTTTAAAAAAGACCCTATTCCAGAAGAAGATTTAAAGCTTATTTTAGAAGCCGCTATCTGGGCACCTTCAGCCGGTAATCTCCAGCCCTGGCATTTTGTCGTGGTGCGTAACCCAGAACTCAAAAAACTTTTATCTATCGCAGCCTTAAACCAAACTTTTATCGCCCAGGCACCTGTAGTTATCGTAGTATGTGCTTTACCCTGGATATCAAGCTCCCGTTATGGTAAACGAGGAGAGGAACTATACTGCCTTCAAGATACAGCTGCAGCTGTTCAAAACATGCTTTTAGCTGCTGCCTCTTTAGGAATTGGTAGTTGCTGGGTTGGAGCTTTTGACGAAGAAGCGGTAAAAAAGATAGTCGGTTTAACCAATAAAGTAAGACCTGTAGCTCTTATTCCTATGGGATATCCTGCTAAAATTCCCACACCTCCTCATAGAAAACCAATCCGTGAAGTAGTCTCTTGGATATAAAACTTTAAATTTTTTCCTTTACTTTGTTTAGATTTTTTTATACAATCTTAAATATATAAGACCTAAAAAGAGGACTTAGGATGGAGATTTATGAACTACAAACTAAAGAATGTGCTCATTTGAAAGATATCGCCGAGGCTATCTTAGATGCTCCCTCGGTAGGAGTTCTGATTTATCAGGAAAACATAGCTTATGCTAATAAGTTTTTCTTAGAACTTACTGGATATTACTTAGAAGAGTTAAACAGGATGAGTATTTTGGATATTTTCCCAACCGAAGAGAAAGAATATCTTAAATCCATAGTGGAAAGAAGACTTAGAGGGGAAAGGTTTACAAGGGTTTATAACGAATTAAAAATTTTAAGAAAAACTGGGGAGATAAGGTATACCCTTACTTTTGCCAACACCATCACCTATCAGGGTAAGCCAGCAGGTTTTGTGGTTTTGATAGATATTACCAGGCAGAAAAGGCTTGAAAACATAGTTTTGATGCTTAGAGAGGTTAACCAGACGATAACCAGTTCCCTAACCGAAGAGGAGGTTTTTGAGAAGATTTGTAAAAACCTGGTAGAGAAGATAGGGCTTAGGTTTGTTTGGGTAGGGTTTCCTGATTGGGAGACACTACTTATTAAACCTATGTATTACTATGGATATGAGGCAGGACTTTTTGAAAAAATCAGGGTTTCTGTAAGTGGAGATGTTCCTGAGGGAAGAGGGGCTTTGGGTACAGCATTAAGAGAAAACAGAATTGTCATAATCTCTGACATAAGAACTGACCCTCGTTTTTATCCTTGGAGAGAAGAGGCTTTGAAGAGGCAGTATCTTTCAGTAGCAGGGATACCTATCTATAAAGATGGTAATCCCTATTGTGTGTTAGGGCTTTATGCTAAGGAGCCCAATTTTTTTACCGATGAAACTTTAGGGCTTTTAGAAGAGCTGAGGGGAGACATAGAGTTTGCTTTAAAGCGGATAGAGGAGATCAAAAATAATGTTATTATCTCTCAGGCTCTTATCAAATCTCCTGCAGCTATAATAGTTTTAGACGAAAGAGGAAGGATAACTTTTTGTAATGAAACTGTATCTAAGAGTTGTGGCCTCAGTTTTGAAGAACTTTATGGGAAATCTTTAGAGATATTAGGCTTGCAGGGTCTTGATTATGATTTTAATCAAACTTTTTTTCAGGTTATATCACAAGAAGATAAAGAGTTTTCGGATATTTTATTCTGCACCAAGAACAATATTTATTTACAGACTAAGATATATCCTTTAAGAATTTCAGAAAAAGAACGCAGGTATCTTTTAATAGGGAGAGATGTTAGTACAGAGAGAGAACTTATCTATAAATTAGAGAAGGTCACCACAGAGGATTTACTTACCGGTCTTTTAAACCTTGATGGGCTTGAGAAAAGAGTTAATAAGATTTTGGAAAGAGTGGACGAAGGCTGTTTGATAGTTTTAGACATATTCAATTTTGTTTACGTAAACCAAACTTATGGTTTTGAGACAGGAAATAGGATTTTAAAAGAGTTAGGTAATTTTTTTAAAAGTCTTTTTCAAAAAAGCAATCAATTAACAGCCAGGATCGGATCTGATGAGTTTGCTTGTTTTTTGGAAAAGAAGGAATATCATAATATTCAAGGATTGATAGAGAAGCTTTCTTTGATAAAAGAAATGGTCTTTAATATAGACGGGCAAGAAATAGCCCTTTCTACAAACATCGGTATTAGTTTTTATCCTCAAGATGGAGGTAATTTTAGGGATTTACTCGAAAAGGCATCTCTTGCCTTAAGTGAGGCTAAAAAAGTTGGAGCAGGAGAATTTAGATTTTTTGCTCAATTTATGGAGTTAAAAGCACAGGAGATCATTTCTTTAGATTATCTCTTAGAAAAGGCTTTAAAAGAGAATCTTTTTGTTTTTTACTACCAACCTTATTTTAAGGTGGAAGACCTTTCTTTAGCAGGGTTAGAGGCTTTGGTTAGGATAAAGGTAGATGGTACGGTTTACAACCCATCACAGTTTATAGATTATCTGGAGAGGAGCCGGTTTTTACCTAAATTTGAGGAGTGGATGTTTGAGGAGATAAGTAAAAAGACTGAGAGGTTTAGGGTACCTATTTCGGTTAACATTTCTGCCCGTTCTTTTAATAGAGAGGATTTTATAGAGAGGTTTCTGTCGCGTTTTCAACATAAGGAAGTCAGATTAGAGATTACAGAAAGGGTTTTTATAGAAAATATATTATATGCGAAAGAGATTTTAAAAAGGATTAAAGAGAAAAATATAAAGGTGATGATAGATGATTTCGGGACTGGGTATTGTGCGTTAAGTTGTTTAAGGTTTTTACCGATCGATGTGATAAAAATAGATATGAGTTTTATTAAAGATATAATAAAAAATAAGAAAGATAAGGACTTGGTTGAAGTGATAGTACTTTTAGCCCAAAAATTAGGTATAGAGACTTTAGCTGAGGGGGTTGAAACCCAGGGACAACTTGATATAATAAAACAAATTGGTTGTACTTACGTACAGGGCTTCTTGTTTGATAAACCCTTGCCAGAAGAAGAACTTCTTGTTAAATATCCTTTCATAGCCGGGGTGGCGGAATAGGTAGACGCGCTGGATTCAGGATCCAGTGGAGATACCTCCGTGCGGGTTCAAGTCCCGCCCCCGGCACCATTCCTAAGGTGTAAAACACCCTTTCAGACATCTATTCCCTACCACACTCACCACACGTAAACCCCTTCAATAAACCTATCAATCACCCATATTTTTTAAATAGGGCAGGTTACTACTGGTAGGTCATACCATCCTCCTACAAACTAACCTCTCAAATCATTCCCTGCCCTGTAGCCTATTCTATTAAAGATCTATTTTAACAAGGCAAATTGTTTTAAGAGATAATTTTTGAAAAATAAGGGGTAAGTTGTTTTTTCTATGTCCAAAAAGTCTTAATTCCCTTTTTACTGTTATCGTTTTGACTGTTTGAATGATTTTGGAGTAAAAGAACGGGTAGAAGAATATTTTGAATTTTCCTAAGGATTTAGGATTGCATAGTGCTTAAATACAAGGTATTATTAACTTTAAAAAAGTTGGTTGAAAAAGTGAAGAAAAATTCTTTTTATGTTAGTTTTTTGTCGATGAAAGGGTTTTTTTTATGATTAAGGTTGAAGGGCTTGTTAAATACTATGGGAAGGTCAAGGCAGTTGATGGGGTAAGTTTTGAGATAAAATCAGGAGAGATTTTTGGACTTCTTGGCCCAAACGGTGCAGGAAAAACTACGATAGTAAAAATTTTAACTACCTTAACCAAGCCTGATGCTGGTAGATGTTTTATCAACGGTTTTGATGTGATAAAAAAGGCCTATGAAATAAAAAAATTTATCGGTGTGGTTCCTCAGGAAAATAACTTAGATAGAGATTTGACAGTATACGAGAATATGTTTATCTATGGAAAACTTCATAAAATAAGTCAGTTAAAAGAAAAAATCAAAGATTTGTTAGAAAATGTAGGCCTTTGGGAGAGAAAGGATGCCTTAGTTTCTAAACTTTCAGGTGGGATGCAAAGGAGGCTTCTTCTGGCAAGGGCGTTGCTTTCAGACCCACAGGTTTTGTTTTTAGACGAACCATCTATCGGACTTGACCCTCAGATAAGAAGACATCTTTGGGAAATAATAAAAAGAATAAAAAAACAAAACAAAACGGTATTTCTTACCACCCATTACATAGAAGAGGCAGAGGCTCTTTGTGATAGGGTAGGTATCTTATCCAAAGGAAGGCTAATAGCCCTTGGTACTCCTTCAGCGCTTAAACAATCAGTAGGGCTTTTTACCGTAGAATATACAGACAAAGAAGGAAGGCTAAAACTGTGGACTTTTAAGACTAAAGAAGAAGCCTATGAGTTTGCTAAGAAAAACGAATTACCTTTGGTTATAAGAGAGACTAATTTGGAAGACGTTTTTATCAAACTTACAGGAGAAAGGATAGAATGATGGATTGGTATCCTGTATTTTTGAGAGAACTTTTGATTTTTAGAAGAAGGCTTTTAAAGTTTGGATATCTCCTTTCTGCCATGATGCTTCCTATCATCTATTTTATCGTTTTTGGGCTTGGGCTTGGAAGGATGGTTCAGATGGAAGGTAAAAGTTATCTCGGTTTTCTTATCCCAGGATTGGTAGCCATGACCTCTATGACCAACTCTTATACCTGGATTGCCAACTCTATAAACCTTAATCGACTTTATTTTAAAACCTTTCAAGTGTTGTACCTTGCTCCTATTTCTTACAGTGCCATAATCATCGGAGAGGTGCTTGCTGGAATGTTAAAAGGGCTTTTTGCCGCAAGCTTGATCATCGTTGTGGGATTTTTGACTTATCCTAACTTTGGGTTATCCTTACCTTTTTTGTTGGCTCTTTTGCTAAACTGTTTTTTGTTTGCAAGTCTTGGTTTTTTGGTAGGTATGTCTGCGAAAGGGCATGAAGAAACAGCTACCTATTTTAACTTTTTCATCCTTCCGATGGGATTTTTCTGTGGAACCTTTTTTCCGATAGAACGTATCCCTGAATTTTTAAAACCTGTAGTTTTTGTGTTACCTCTTACCTATACAAACATCCTTATAAGAAAAGAAACCTTCGATACTTTGGCCTTAGGGTGTGTTTTAGTCCTTGTTTTTTATAGTGTTATTTTGTTTGGGTTGGGATTTAGAGTGATTAAGAATTATAGTGAATAGCCGAGATTTAAGTATTAAGGATTTTTAAACAAAAGAAAAATCCCAGATACAATGAGAAAAATAGCTAAGATTTTTATAAGATGCAACTCTTCTTTTAAAAACAGGATAGCAAACAGAGTAGAAACCAAAGGATATACCGAGGTTAGCGGAACTATTTGAGAGGCATTTTGAGATTTAAGCAGGGTAAAATAGGTTAACATCCCCAAAAAACCTCCCAAGATCCCGCTTAAGGATAATACGGCTATATTTTTAAGATTTAGTACTTCTGGTTTAAACGCCCCTGTGAGAAAAACAGCTAAGCTTAATCCCATAAGAGCGGCAGAGGTCCTGATAAAAAGCGCTAAAAGAGGGTCTACGTTTTTAAGACCTATTTTTTCTATGATCGGACATATTCCCCAAAGGGTTATAGTAAGAAGCCAAAGTATTAGCGTTGATTTTTCCATGATTTTTTAAATACTACCTATACTGGTAATCCCTAAAATCAGATTGGTCAACCAGTTTAATATAGGGTAGATAAACTTGCTAAGCACACCGGTTATGGCTAAAATTAAAATAAAGATAAACCCAAACATTTCAAGTCTTAGGTAGTTAAATCTCCAGGTTTTTGGTAAAAATTTAACAATAACCTTACTCCCGTCTAAAGGGGGAATAGGCAAAAGGTTAAAGATAGCCAGACCAAGATTTATTTTTATACCTAAAAAGCACATTAGGGCAAGAGGTTGGGAAATCACAAAAGAGGAGTAGTTTAAATTTAAGCCATAAAATAAATGAAAAAGGAACCCAAAGATAAAGGCAAGCAAGATGTTGGATAAAGGTCCAGCTATAGAAACAAGAGCCATGTCCCTCCAGGGGTTTTTAAAATAGTTGGGGTTGATAGGTACTGGTTTGGCCCAGCCTATGGCTTGGGTAATAAACAGAGTTAACGTTCCAAAAAAATCAAGATGTTTAATAGGGTTTAAGCTAAGCCTTTTTGCGAGTTTAGGGGTAGGATCCCCTAAAAGATAAGCTACAAGGCCATGAGAAAATTCATGGACCGTTAAGGCAAGTAACAAAACAGGCGTTAAAAGTATAAAAACCTTAGGGTCAAACATTAAAAATTCAACTTAGAAATTTCTTTTAGGTTTTTCAAGATAGAGAGAGCCATCTTTACCTGAAAATCCTCTTCAGGAGAGGTCCATGGTTTAAGTAAATCCTCTTCGTCTTTGTCTTTAGGTTTTTCTTTAGTAGTAGCTTCAACCATCGCAGGTATTTCTATGTCAGGAGAGATACCGATTTTATCGATGCAAACTCCACTTGGGGTGTAATAAAAAGCAGTAGTTAGTTTTACTGCATAGCCATCATCAAGAGGTATAACAGTTTGTACCCTTCCCTTACCAAAACTTTTCTGACCAAGGACAAGGGCTCTTTTATGGTCTTTTAACGCACCGGTAACTATTTCAGAGGCTGAGGCTGTGCCATGATTTATAAGAATTACGATAGGATAATGGTGTTTTCTGTTAGAGGGGTTAGGTTTGGCTTCAAACACCATTCCTGAATCTTTAGACTTCCCCTTTATAGAAACAATCACTCCTTTTTCCAAAAATTCATCTGCTACATCTATAGCCGAGGATAAAAGTCCTCCTGGATTATATCTAAGGTCTAATACTATACCTTTTAATTCTTTTTTCTCAAGCTCTTCCAAAACATCTATCAACTCTTGATGAGTTTTTTCTTGAAAATTGGTAATCCTCACGTAGGCATACCCAGGTTCAAGAACCTTAACCTTAACACTTTTTATAGGGATAACATCCCTTACGAGGGTGATTTCTTTTATATCTTTATCGTTCCTGAGAATGGTTATTTTAACCTTTGTTCCTTTAGGACCTCTTAAGAGTTTAACCGCCTCTGTAAGACTCATACCTTTGGTAGGTTTATCTTCTATCTTTAGAATTTTATCTCCTGGCTTGATGCCAGCTTTCCAGGCAGGAGTGTCTTCTATCGGGGCAACGACGGTGATTATGTCGTCTTTTATGGTAATCTCGATCCCAATACCGGTAAAGGTTCCTTTGGTTTCTATCTCAAGCTCCTTGAACTCCTCAGGCTTCATCAAAGAAGAATAAGGGTCTAAAGAATTTAGCATTCCGTTTATGGCTCCATAGATAAGGTCCCTAGGTGAAACCTCTGTTACATAGTTGTCTTCTATGAGTTTTAATACCTGAGAAAAGAGTTTTAAATATTTATAGATTTCATCGTTTTTTTCTTTAGTAAACCCGTTTGAAAAGGCTATGATTACTAAAAGAATTACCCCAACCAAGGGATAAAATAATTTTTTATTTTTTGAAAATCTCATAAAAACTCCTTTTTTGATAATTTTATTTTCAAATTAAAACCTAAATTACAGGTTTTTCAAGGTGAGGTTATGGGGTTGATTTAAAAATTTTTATATGTTATTTTTAAAAAAGTTTTTTAAACTAACCTAAAGGAGTTGAAGAATGAGGTCAATCTGGGATTTTATTTCTTCGATTAAGGTTGCCATAGTTTTGTTTTTCCTTATAGCTTTTTTTTCCATTTTAGGAACTATTATTCCTCAGGCTCACCCCTCAGATTTTTACTTGATGAAATACGGACCATCCTTAGGCCGGTTGATCCTTGCTTTTCAGCTTGATGATTTTTATCATTCTGTATTGTATATTTTTTTACTATTATTTTTCATGGTAAACCTTGTTAGCTGTTCGATAAAAAGGATTAAGTTTAGCTGGAAGCTTTTTAAAAAAAATCCTGCAGAAGTTGACCCGCATAAATTACCTAATGCTCAAGAGACTAGATTAAAAAAAGATGTTTCTCAACTGATAAATCTATTACAAACCTTAGGGTTTAAACAAAAGGAAACTCCAGAAGGAATTTTGTTCTATCAGGATAAAAATCGGATAGGTTATTTAGCGGTATATTTAGTTCATTTTTCTTTGGTTCTGATAATAGTAGGAGCTATCGTAGGTGCTATTTGGGGTTTTAGAGGTAACATGTATTTGTTAGAAGGGGAAACCTCTAATCAGATAAACCTTTTTAGGAAGGACCATCCTGTTATAGTTGATTTTTCTGTGAAACTGAATAAGTTTACGATGGAAGTTTATCCAGACGGAACTCCTAAAGAGTATGTTTCAAATGTGACTTTTATAGAAAAAAACAATAAAACAGTAGATGCTTTGATCAAGGTTAACCAGCCGGCTAAATATAAAGGAATTACCTTTTATCAAGCAAGCTATGAAGAATTGCCTAAATTTACTATAAGAGTAAGTATAGACGGGAAAACCTTAGAAAAACAAGTTGATCCTACGGTACCTGCAGAAATAGGTGATAGATACGTGCTTATGCTTGATGCCTATATGGCTCATCAAGGTTTTGTGGTAGCTAAGTTTAATCTATTAGATCAAGAAACAGGGGAGGGGGACGAGATTTTCGCTATCGAGGGTAAACCTTCAGAGTTTAAGATAGGTAAAAATGTAGGGAAACTTGAACTTAAAGGCCTGGTTGATAAGTTTTACATGAGTGTGCTTCAAGTTAAAAAGGACCCAGGAGTTTGGTTGGTTTACATGGGTTTTCTGTTGATGATCTTTGGGTTGATAGGGGTATATTTTCTTGATCCTCAAACCCTTTGGGTTTTTCTGAAAAGAGAAGAAAAAGAAACTTTTATAAAGATCGGTGGGATGATAAAAAGAGATAAAAGCGGTCTTAACTTAAGTTTAAACGAGCTTTTAAAGAAATTAGAGGCTTAATTATTAAGTTTTTCTCTTAGATTTTAGTTTTTTTCTTTTTTAGTTCTTCTTAAGCTCGTCCTGTTTAAATTTTCAATAAATGATTGCGTTAAATCTTGACTTTTTATATCTCTTTTTTAAACTAATTTCTTAAAGGGCTTAGAAAAGACCAAGGAGGTTTAAGGAATGAAATGGTCAAGAAGAGATTTTTTAAAGGTAGTTGCTGGTTCTGGAGGAATTGGAGTTATAGGGGCTACGCAGGTAGATAGATTATTAGGTTTAGGACGTAAACCAGAAGGTAAACCGATATATGTTCCTACCGTTTGTGAAATGTGTTTTTGGAGATGTGGGGTTATAGCGAAGGTAGTAGACGGAAAGGTGGTTAAGCTTGACGGACATCCTGCACATCCTCAATCAAGAGGTAAACTTTGTGCCAGAGGTCATGGTGGAATAGGTCTTCTTTATGACCCAGACAGGCTTAAACATCCTTTGATAAGGGTTGGGCAAAGAGGAGAGGGTAAGTTTAAAAAGGCTTCTTGGGATGAGGCTTTAAATTATGTAGCAGAAAAGATGCTTAAGATTAAAGAAACCTATGGTCCTGAGTCTGTAGCCCTCTTTACCCATGGGACTATATCTACTTATTTTATTCATCTTTTATGGGCCTATGGTTCTCCTAATTTGGGTATGCCTTCTTATGCCCTTTGTAGAGGGGCAAGAGACATAGCCTTTAAACTTACCTTTGGTGCACCTGTGGGTAATCCAGAAAGGGCAGATTTAAAGAATAGTAAAGTTATTGTATTGATGGGGTTTCATATAGGAGAAAATGCACATAACTCTATGTGTCAGGAGTTTGCAGAGGCAGTCGGAAAGGGAGCTACAGTTATCGTAGTAGACCCGAGGTTTTCTACCGCAGCAAGCAAAGCTAAATACTGGCTTCCTATCAAGCCAGCTACCGACCTTGCTTTGCTTTTGGCCTGGATAAATGTAATCATAACAGAGGGGCTCTATGATAAAGAGTATGTAGCTAAATATACCGAAGGTTTTGATAAACTGGCTGAAGCAGTGAAAGAATATACTCCTCAATGGGCTGAAAAAGAAACAGACATCCCTGTTTCTTTGATCATAGAGACTGCAAGAATTATGGGAAAAAACAAACCTTCTGTCTTAATTCATCCTGGAAGACATACTGCCTGGTATGGAGATAATACTCAAAGAGTAAGAGCGATAGCGATCCTTACTGCCCTTTTAGGAGCTTATGGAAGGCCAGGGGGTATATATCTTCCACCAAAGAATCCTTTGTCTGAGTATGGTTTTGGAGACTTTTGTGGAGTACCTTATCCAGAACATCAAAAACCTGAGATAAATAAAGGGCCTTACCCTTTTACCGAAGAAGAAGGGGTTATCCCTGAGATTATAAAGGCAACCCTTACGGAGAAACCCTATCCTATAAAGGGATGGTTGATTACAGGGACTAATCTTATTAAATCTACTCCTAATCAGAGGGATACCATCGAGGCTATTAAAAAGTTGGACCTTGTAGTAGCGGTTGATATGATGCCCTTTGATCATGTGCTTTATGCAGATGTGGTTCTCCCAGAGTGTACCTACCTAGAAAGATATGATGATATTTTTGTGGTAAAGGAAAGAAGCATAGGGTTAGCCTTGAGACAACCGGTTGTTAACCCGATGTATGATACCAAGCCTGGTTGGTGGATAGCAAAAGAGTTAGGAGTAAGGCTTGGTTTAAAGGAATATTTTCCTTATAATGATTTTGAGGATTTTCTTAAGGCTAAATGTGAGGCTCTTGGATTAAATTTTGAAGAGCTTAAACAGAAAGGTTATATAGAGATACCAGGCACTGCTAATCCTTACATCAATGAATCTTCTGAGGTTAAATTTAAAACTCCTTCTGGCAAGATAGAACTTTATAGCAAGCAATTAGAGGAAGCAGGGTTTCCTCCTATTCCTACCTATACCAAGCATGAACAACCGCCTAAAGGGTATTTTAGACTTATTTATGGTAGGGTACCTGTGCATACCTTCTCAAGAACTACCAATAATCCATCTTTATGGGAGCTGATGAAAGAAAATGCTGCTTGGCTTAACGCTAAGGTAGCTAAGAAGTTAGGACTTAAAAACGGGGATTATGTGGTCCTTGTTAACCAGGATGGAGTTAAAAGCAATAAGGTTAAGTTAAAGGTTACCGAAAGGATTAGACCAGATTGTGTTTATGTCCCTCATGGGTTTGGAAGTTTTTCTCCTATGCTAAAAAGAGCTTATTTAAACGGTGCAGACGACCAACAGCTGATAACCAGATATGCTGTAGACCCGATTTCTGGAAGTGTAGGAATGAGGATTAATTTTGTTAAGATAGAGAAGGCTTAAAAGGAGGTGAAATAACATGCCAAGATATGCGATGGTTATAGATGTAGAGAAATGTGTAGGGTGTATGGCTTGTGTTATAGCGTGTAAAAAGGAGAATAAGGTAGCAGATGGTTATTTTAGGACAAGGGTGGTAGAAGAGGTTAGAGGAGAATTTCCCAACCTCAGGATGGAACTCAGGTCAGAACTTTGTAATCATTGTGAAATTGCTCCTTGTATAGATGCTTGTCCCACCAGGGCTTCTCACAGGGCAAAAGATGGAACCGTTCAAATAGACCATAAAAAGTGTATTGGATGTAAGGCCTGTATTTTGGCCTGTCCTTATGATGCAAGATACATTCGTCCTGATGGGACAGCTGATAAGTGTACCTTTTGTCAGCACAGAATAAAAGAAGGAAAATTACCTGCTTGTGTAGAAACTTGTTTGGGTAAATCGAGGATCTTTGGAGATTTAGACGACCCTGAAAGTGAAGTGGCTAAGATTTTAAGGACTCACGATGCTGCTGTAAGGCTTGAATGGGCAGGTACTAAACCTCGTGTTTTTTATATTAACAAGAGATTCCCAGGGGGGTTTTAACCATGGTAGAAATAACCATTACCGGGACTAACTCTATCACCTTTCCTCATTTTGAGGTATGGGACTGGAGGATAGTGTTATATCTATTTTTAGGAGGATTGGCTGCAGGAACTTTGGTTATGTGTTCTATCGCCAACCTTAGGCCTACCAAAACAGTAGAAGAGTTAGCCAAATGTGTAAGAGCTCCATTGATTGCTTTTGTCATGCTTGCTGTAGGTGCTCTTTTTATCATCCTTGAAATTAAAGCCCCATGGCATCTTTACTGGGGATATTTGACCTTTCAGCCTCTTTCTCTTATGTCCTGGGGTACTTGGGGTGTTCCTTTAGTTTTGTTTTTTAATGCCCTTTATATTCTTGCTGTGTTGCCTGAAGAACAAAAACATTATCTAAAGTTTGAATTTTTAAAAAGATTTTCAGATAGGTTAAAACCAAGAATGAGACTGATTGCCAAAATAAACTTTGTGGCAGGTATCTTTTTGGCTATTTATACTGGTATTCTTTTAGCCTCTTTTTTGGCTGTTCCGTTATGGAATAACGCGACCCTCCCTATTTTGTTTTTGGTTTCTGCTCTTTCAGCAGGAGCAGCTTTGATAGTTATCATAGCCAAGGATGTAGAAATCAAGTATCTTTTTACAAAAATAGACGTATGGCTTATCGTCATAGAACTTTTGCTTATACCTCTTTACTTTTATGGGTTATATGTTTCTTCTGCCCCTTACAAAAGGGCGTTAGAACCTTTCTTTTCGTTTAAAGGAGAATATTTTATCTATACCCTTGCCTTGATACTAATCTTTTTGTTTTTGCCTCTTGCTTTACGGATGAAACTCGGAGAAATTACCGAGTTTGAAGAACATGGACTTCCTCATCAGTTTACCAGAGGTCAAATTTTGAGGATGAACATAGCAGCTATACTGGTAATTGCAGGAACTTTAATCTTGAGAGGGGCTATAGTTTATGCTGGACAACTTATTAAGCTGAGTATATATTAATTAAATTAATATATAATAACCTTTTAGAACTAAACTCAAAAGTTCTTGCATTTTTAATTTTATACTCTAAACTTATCTAAGCAAAAAATTAAGGGAGTAATATATGAAAAGATTGTCGGTAGACCTGGGATGGGGCGATCCGATTATTATTGAAACCGGAGAATATGCTAAGTTTGCTGATGGATCAGTTGTAATAAGACAGGGAGATACAGCTGTTTTGGTAACAGCAGTGATAGGGCAGTCTTTGGTAGAAGGGGTAGATTTCACCCCCCTTTCGGTAGACTATAGAGAGCAGTCTTCAGCATGGGGAAAGATACCTGGAGGCTTTATAAAAAGAGAAGGGAAACCTACGGATAGAGAAATTCTGGTATCTCGAGTTATAGACAGGTCTGTTAGGCCTCTTTTTTCTGAAGGTTTTTTTTACGATGTGGTGGTGACAGCCTTAACCCTTTCGGCTGATGAAAAATATGACCCAGATGTATTAGCTATTACTGGGGCTTCTACTGCTTTGATGCTTTCTCAAGCACCTTTTGAAGGTCCAATCGCAGGTTTTAGGGTTGGGAGAGTGAACGGAGAGTTTATCCTAAACCCTACCTATGAGCAAAGACAACAGGCAGACTTAGAGCTGATTGTGTCTTGTTCTGAAGATGCTATCGTGATGGTAGAAGGAGGAGGAAAAGAGGTAGAAGAAGAGGTTGTTCTTGAGGCGCTTTATTTGGTTTTAGATAGAGCTAAACCTTTGATAGAGGCTCAAAAGAAACTTATAGAAGACTTAGGAAAACCTAAGGTGAATGTAGAGTTGCCTTCTGATTGGTTAAATATTATAGAAACCTTAAACAGTTTTGTTAAATCAAGAATTGAAGAGGCTTTAAGCATACAAGATAAACTTCAAAGAAAGGCAGCTTTGGCACAAATTTTTGAAGAATTTGTCAATCAGCATGAAAAAATAGCCTCGCAGAAAGTTTTACTGGGGTATCAATATAAAAAACTGATAAGCAAGGTAATGAGAGAGAAACTTTTTAAAGAGGGTAAGAGGATTGATGGAAGAACTCCCGATGAGATAAGGCCTATAGATATTAAGATCCATCCCTTTGAGAGACCTCATGGAAGTGCGGTTTTTACTAGAGGCCAAACCCAGGTTTTTGCCAGTGTTACTTTAGGTTCAAGAGAACAGGCTCAGTTGGTAGAAAGTATTTATGAAGGAGAGGTGTTTAAGAGGTTTATGCTTCATTATAACTTTCCTCCTTTTTGTACCGGAGAAGCCAGACCTTGGGGACCTCCAAGAAGAAGGGAGATAGGTCATGGGGCTTTAGCTGAAAGGGCTTTAGAACCTTTGATTCCAGAGGAAGAGGTGTTTCCTTATATAATCAGGGTGGTAGCCAATGTTTTTGAATCAAACGGTTCTTCCTCCATGGCAACGGTTTGTGCCGGTTCCTTAGCGCTGTTTGATGCAGGAGTTCCTATTCCTAAGCATGTAGCAGGGATTGCGATGGGTCTTATTTTAGAAGAAGGGAGGTCTTTAATAATAACAGATATTTTAGGAGAAGAAGACCAGCTTGGAGATATGGATTTTAAGGTTGCTGGTACCAGGGATGGGATTACTAGTATTCAGATGGATATTAAAATTAAAGGACTTTCTAAAGAGGTTTTAGCTGAGGCTCTTTCAAAGGCTAAAAAGGCAAGAGAGTTTATCTTGGATAAGATGTATGAGGCTATATCTGAACCAAGAAAAACCCTTTCTCCATATGCTCCGAAGATCGAAATCATAACCGTTCCTGAAGATAAAACCTATCTTATAATAGGTCCAGGTGGAAAGACAGTAAAAGAACTCAAAGAAAAAACAAATACTAGTATCTGGGTATTAGAAGGAGGTAAAGTTAGTATTACCGGGCAAACTCAAGAAGATGTAGATTTAGCAAAGAAACTAATAGAAGCTCTGGTATCTGAAGTGGAAATAGGTAAGATTTATGAAGGAAAGATAACAAGAATAGAACCTTATGGACTTTTCATTGAGGTGTTACCAGGGAAGATAGGTCTTTTACATGTTTCAAAAATGGCGAACCCTCCAAAGGATTTGAAAAGTGCTTATAACATAGGTGAAGTAATCCGGGTTAAAGTAATAGAAATAGATGACCTTGGGAGACCTAAGTTTACCGATCAGTTTTAAGATTGGCTAAAAACAAAATGGAAAAAAAAGACAGAGAATACTTTGAAAAAGTAAAAGAAACTTTTGATTATTTAAAAAAAATCGCTCCTTTTCGACCAGATATCATCATAACTTTAGGTACAGGTCTATCTTCTTTGGGGGATAGGGTCAACAAGCTGGCTGTCTTTCCTTATCGTGAACTGCCTAACTTTCCTCGGTCTACAGTAGAAACTCATAAAGGAGAGCTTTGTTTTGGGATTTTAGAAAATAAAAGGGTAGCTGTTTTACAGGGAAGGTTTCATTTTTATGAAGGCTACTCAGCTAAAGAGATAACCTTTCCTTTAAGGGTTTTAAGTCTTTTTAAACCTAAGCTATACTTAGTGTCTAACGCCGCTGGAGGACTAAATCTTAACTTTAAACCTGGTGATTTGATGGTGATAAAAGACCATATAAACCTGATCCCTGACAATCCTCTTCGAGGAATAAACAACGAAGAATGGGGACCAAGGTTCCCTGATATGTCATGTGCTTATGATAAAGAGATGAGAGAACTTTTTAAAAAAGTTGCGTTAAGGCTCGGAGAAGAGGTAAGGGAAGGGGTATATGTAGCGGTTCCAGGTCCAAGTCTTGAAACCCCTGCTGAAACAAGGTTTTTACGGATGATAGGAGCAGATGCCGTGGGTATGTCTACTGTGCCAGAGGTGATAGTTGCAGTTCATGCAGGATTAAAGGTTTTAGGAATTTCTGTTATTTCAAACGTAAACGATCCAGACAACTTTATTCCTATCCTTTTTTCTGAGGTGGTTGAACAGTCTAAAAGAGCAGAAAAACGGTTAGAAAAACTTATAAGAGAATTTTTGAAGGAGCTTCGTTTATAACGACCATGGCTAAGTTGCTCATTAATTATGCTCCTTTTGAGATAAGAGTAGGTTTGGTAGAAAACGGACAGTTGGTTGAATTTTATGTAGAAAGGCCTTCAGAAAAAAGTTTAGTAGGTAATATTTATAAAGGAAAAGTAGTTAGGGTGGTTCCTGGTATTAACTCTGCTTTTCTTGACCTTGGTCTTTCCCGTACAGCATTTTTGTTTGGTGATGATATCATGCCTTCTTCAGAAATAGAATGGGAAAAGGATACGGTTTTTATGGCAAATCTATATGAAATATTGAAAGAAGGGCAAGAAATCCTTGTGCAGGTGATTAAAGAGCCATTAGGAAACAAGGGAGCAAGGGTGTCTACCAACTTAACCTTACCTGGACACTATCTTGTCTATCTTCCTTACATGAACAGAGTAGGTATTTCAAGAAAAATAAAAGATGATTTAGAGCGTAAAAGACTACGAGAAATTGTAGAACGAATAAAGCCACCAAATACAGGTTGGATTATAAGGACAGCTGCAGTAGGAGCTACAGAAGAAGAACTTAAGGCAGAACTGGACTTTTTGCTGTGTCTTTGGGGTGAAATTAAAGAAAAAGCTGAAAAGATGAAGGCTCCAGCTTTAGTGTATGAAGAGCTAAATATAGCCCTTCGTGCTATAAGAGACTTATTTACCAAAGACATCTCAGAGATAGTGGTAGACGATAAAGACTTTTTTGAAGAGATTAAAAACTTTTTAGAACGCTATTTTCCTAATTTAGCACCATATATAAAGCTCTATCAAGGCAAAGAAGATATTTTTTTTGCCCATGGCATCCAGATAGATATTAAAAAACTGCTTTCCCGTAAGGTTTGGCTTAAGTCAGGTGGTTTTATAGTGATCGAACCTTGTGAGGCTTTTACTGCTATAGATGTTAACACAGGGAGGTATACCGGTACCAAAGAATTAGAAGAAACTGTGTATAAAATCAACTTAGAGGCTGCCGAAGAAATTGCCTATCAACTAAGACTTAGAAATATAGGTGGATTAATTATCATAGACTTTATCGATATGGAAAATCCGGAACACCAAGAGTTAGTGGTGCAAACATTAAAAGAAGCTTTGAAAAAGGATAAAGCTAAAAATAGTTTTCTACCTATTTCTGCGTTTGGTATTTTACAAATGACCCGCGAAAGGAAAAGAGATTCTCTTTATAAGATCTTTTTAGAAAGCTGCCCTTATTGTCACGGTGAGGGGAGTATCAAAAGTAAAAAGACAATCTACTATGAAATCTTGAGAAGGCTCATCAAAATGGGTCCTCATATTAAAAACAAAAAAATAGAGATTGAAATTCATCCTGACCTTTCAGAAATAATAGGTGAGGAAATCCACTACCTTGAAGACTTAGAAAAGAAATATGGATTTAGTACCACTTTAAAACCAAATAAAGAATTTTTAGTTTACGAATATAAATTTCACATTCTAACTTAATCAAAATATGAATAAAAAACCAGCTGTTTTTCTTGACAGAGACGGTACTATCAACGAAGAAATGGGTTATATCAATGACCTCTCTAGGGTCCGTCTTTTACCTGGAGTAGCCGAAGGTTTAAAACTATTACAAGACAGAGGGTTTAAGCTTATCGTTATCACCAACCAGAGCGGACCAGCAAGAGGATATTTCCCAGAAAGTTTAGTTTTTGAGGTGAACCAGCTTATCACAAGAAGACTTGCTAAAAAAGGTGTTAAACTGGATGATTTTTTTGTTTGTTTGCATGGTCCAAATGAAGGGTGTAATTGTCGAAAACCAAACCCTGGTCTGGTTTTACAGGCTTTAGAAAAATATCCGATAGAACTTGAGAAGTCTTACTTTATTGGAGATAAGATTGTAGATGTTGAGACTGGAAAAAGGTTAGGGATAAAGACCATTCTTGTTTTAACCGGATATGGTAAAGGAGAGTTAAAGTATGTAGCTCCTAAAAAAGGGATTTATCCTGACTGGGTTGCTAAAAACCTGAAAGAAGCTGCTGAAATCATCATAAGGAACCTTTAATAAAGTTTGATGAAGATTCTTTTGGTAAAACTTTCAGCGTTGGGAGATGTAGTACAAACCCTTCCTTGTTTAACCCTAATAAAACAACAATATCCTCTAAGCATCATCGACTGGGTGGTAGACGAAAGGAATGCAGAGGTCTTAAGAGGACATCCTTATTTAAGGAAGACAATAGTTTTTTCAAAAAAAGACCTTAAAAATCCTAGTAAACTGAAAGCCTTTATCAGGAATTTGAGAGAGGAAACTTACGATTTAGCCATAGATTATCAAGGGCTTTTTAAAAGCGGGGTAGTAATAGGTTTAGCTAAGGCTAAGTTTAAAGTGGGATTTGAAAATCACCGTGAGTTAAGCCCTATTTTTTACAACGTAAAACTTCCTGGCTATGACCCTGAGGTCCATGCAGTAAAACGTTATTTAAACTTGACACAGCAGGCATTACAGCTTATATGTCCAGATTTTGGAGAAAAAGTGGAGACCATTCCCGAAGCAGTTTTGCCAGGATTGTTTCCTCCGTTAGATCTGGTGGAAAAACCATATATAGTTTTTATTCCTTCTGCCAGATGGAAAACTAAATGGTGGATCTTTTCTCATTGGGAAAACCTCATAGAGTTAACCTTAAAGGCATATCCCGAAATTAAGATTTATATTACAGGGGGACCCAAGGAAGAGGACTTAAGAAAATGGGCAGGTTTGATGGAAAAAAAACACCGAGAGGTAAAATCTTTGGTAGGAAAAATGAGGTTAAAAGAGTTGATAGGCCTTATTCAAAAAAGTAAACTTGTGGTAACCGTTGATACAGGCCCTATGCATATTGCTTCAGCTTTAAAAGTTCCTACCGTAGCTCTATTTGGACCTACCTCTCCTTACAGAACAGGCCCCTGGGGAGGTGATTTTAAGATTTTACAAAGTAGGTTAAAATGCAGCCCATGTTTTAAAAAGAAATGCTCTCAGTGGGATTGTATGAATTCTATTTTACCTGAAGAAGTTTTTCAGGCAATTAAAGAAAAATTAGGTCAACTACATTTTTGAAAGGTTTGATAGAGGTTTCTGTAAAGAGTAGAGGTTTCAAGTAATTGTTGATGGGTGCCTTGAGAAACGATTTCGCCTTTTTCAAACACAAAAATGAGGTCAGCCTTAGTGACGGTTGAAAGCCTGTGGGCTATGATGATGATGGTGTGTCTTCCTTTTAAACGGTCTAAAGCCTCTTGAATAGCCTCTTCGGTAATGGCATCAAGCTGACTTGTGGCTTCGTCTAAAATGATGATAGGTGGTTTTTTGAGAAAAACCCTGGCAAGGGCTATTCTTTGCTTTTGACCGCCTGAAAGGTTAAACCCTTCTTCTCCTAATACAGTATCATATCCTTTAGGAAGGGTTAAGATAAAATCGTGGGCTTTGGCTAACTTGCAGGCTTCTATGATTTCTTCTTCTGAAGCCTCAGGTTTTGCGATAAGAAGGTTTTCTTTTATGCTAAGGTTAAACAAAAAAGGTTCCTGAAGGACCATTCCGAAAAGATTCCTCAAACTTCCGATTTCAAATTCTTTGAGATTGGTGTGATCTAAAAGTATTTCTCCCTTTTGAGGTTCTAAAAATCTCGGAAGAAGAGAAGCTAAAGTGGTTTTACCAGAACCACTTGGGCCAACAAAGGCGATAATCTTATTAGCAGGTAAGAAAAAATTGATATTTTTTAGCGTCCAGTCTAGGCTTGAGATATAACGAAAATATACTTCGTTAAAGGTAAAGCCTTGTTTAGGGGGAAGAGCCTTTAGGTTTCCTCCTGTTTCAACCGGAAGGTTAAGGACCTCTTCTATCCTTACCCAGGCACCTTGAGCCTCTTTTAGGTAAGTATAGGCTCTCGAAAGCTTCCTTATAGGATTAAAAATAAGTAGGATGGCTGTTAATACAGATAGAAAACTTCCCGGGCTCATAGCACCATTGATGGTAAGAAACCCTCCATATCCTATAACCAGAGCACCGCCTATTCCTGTAACTACATCTACTAAGCTTTTAGAACCTTCTCTGTATTTGGTAATTTTAAGGCTCCATCTGTAAAAACGCTCAAGCTCTTTAGAAAAAAGCTCTATTACCTTTTCTGGAGAAGGACTAAGCTTAATTTCTTTTATTCCTTGCAAAAGTTCCTGCATCTTGTGGGTTAATTCTCCGGTAGAAGCCTGGGCAAGCCTTCTTGCTTTTCTGGTTTTAGCCCCTAAGGCTTTACTACCAAAGATAATTACCGGGAAGGTAATAAAGGCTAACAATGTGAGGTCCCAGCGTTGATACAGCGCAACCCCTATCAATACTAACACTGAAAAGGAGCTTTGAAAAATAGTAGTTAACGCTTCACCTAAGATGGGCTCTATCTGGGCGGTGTCATTTATCACCTTTGATACAGCCTGTCCATGGGTTTGGACTGCTATTTTCTCTACAGGAAGATAAAGAAATTTTTGGAACAACTTTAACCTAAGGTTATTTATAACTCCTGCAGAGACGGCTTTCATAAAATACGCTTGAAGCAAAGAAGTAATCCCCATCAAGCTAAAGACTAATACCATCAAAAGAGGAACAAGAAAAAAATACTCGTGATGTTTTTCAACAAAAACAAAATTAAAGATAGGTTTTATAGCCCAGGTGCTTGCCCCTGTGATTAAAGAACTAACTACCGCAAAAAAGAGTCCTAACAGAAAAGTTTTCCAAAAGGGTTTAAGAAAAGATAAAATTTTTTTTAAGAAAGAAAAAAGTTCGGAAGACAAAGAAACTCCTATGTTTACAGGATATTCTTATCTTATTTCTTTGGCAAGTTGAATAAGCCTTGCTACCCTTTCTTCTATAGGTGGGTGGGTAGAAAGAAGCTTAAAAAGGGTTTTTCCTGAAAGAGGGTTTACTATAAACATTTGAGCCTTGGCAGGATTTATGTCCATAGGATAGGCTCTGTTCCAATTTTCAAGCTTTTCTAAAGCACGAGCTAAGGCTAAAGGATTTTTGATGATTTTAGCACCTGTTTCGTCTGCTAAAAATTCTCTACTTCTACTTATGGCTAATTGAATAAGAGTAGCGGCTATAGGAATAACGATAATAGCTACTAAAGTAGCTACTATGGCAAGAGGATTATTGTTTTCTTCTTCATCTCTGCTAAAACCACCAAACATCATCCCCCACTGGGCTATGTTAGCTAAATAGGTGATAGCACCAACCAACACAGCTGCAATCGTTGAAATCAAAATGTCTCGGTTTTTGATATGAGCTATTTCATGAGCTATCACACCTTTAAGTTCTTCAGGAGTAAGAAGTTTTCTAATTCCTGCAGTTACCGCAACTACTCCATTTTCTGGATTTCTCCCAGTAGCAAACGCATTAGGAGTTTCTACAGGAATAACATAAACCTTAGGTTTAGGAATCCCAGCTCTTCTTGCTACCTCCTCTACCATAGCATGAAGCTCAGGATCTTCGTGTTTTTCTACAGGAATAGCACCACTTGTAGCCAAAACAATTTTATCAGAAAAAAAGTAGGCAATAAAGTTCATCAAACCAGCCATGATAAGGGCTATGGTCATCCCTGTTTTTCCACCTATCAGTTTACCTACAAAGATAAAAAGAACAGTAAGAATAGCTAAGAACAAAAAAGTCCTAAAAACATTTGACATAAATCTTCCCCTCCTAAAACTTGCAAATTTTATTTAGAAAAATAAATTAAATAAAAATTTACAAATGTCAAGGGATAGAGAGGGTTAAGGGGATAGAGGTAGGTTTTAAGGTTAAAGAGAGTTTTAATTAGAACCATAAAGGATATCCAGAAATGCTTAACGAAATAAAGTTACCAAAGATAGAGTTAGAAGATTTTTTAGGAATAGACCTTGCAGGTTCTCCTAAAAAGCCTACAGGGTTAGCCTACATTAAGGATAAGGTTTTGCTCACCCAATTGGTTTATGAAGATGAGCTACTTCTTGAAAAAGCGGTAAAGTTTAAATATGTTTATATAGATGCCCCTTTAAGTTTGCCTTATGGTAGGTGTGATATAGAACAACGAAATGAGTATCATTTTAGAGAATGCGATCTGAAACTTCGAGAGTTGAAGATTAAATTTTTTCCCATTACCCTTGGAGGTATGAGAAAACTTACTGAACGAGGTATGAAACTAAGAGATTTCTTAATAGCTAAGGATATCGAGGTTTACGAGGTCTTTCCCGGAGCGTTTTATGATGTTTATCATGTAAAAAGAAAGGACAAAAAGGCTATTTTAGACTTTTTTAAAAAGTTTTTATATAGCTTAGGGGTTTTTATAGAAAATAGACCTTATACGCAAGACGAACTTGATAGCATATCCTGTTTATTAACAGGAATTTTACAAAAAACAGGGCTGGCTTTAGAATTAAAAGGTATAGACGGATGTATCATAATCCCTAAGCCTTTATTTAATAAGCCTTAAAGGGGTAAAGGTTATGAATAGAAAAGAAGAACTTGTAAAAGAAGTTGTAGAGCTGATAAAACAAGGTGGGATAGTAGCTTTTACCGGAGCTGGGATCTCGGTAGAAAGTGGGATACCCCCTTTTAGAGGAGCCAAAGGTCTCTGGACTAAGTATAATCCTGAAGAATATGCTTACATAGGGACTTTTTTAAGAAATCCTGAAAAAGTATGGATGATGCTAAGAGAGATTTACCAATGTTTTAAAGAGGCAACCCCCAATCCTGCCCATTTAGTTCTGGCAGACCTTGAAAATAAAGGCTATCTTGAGGCAGTGATTACTCAAAACATAGATAACCTCCACCAAAAGGCTGGAAATAAAAAAGTAATAGAGCTTCATGGAACCGGAGAAAGTTTAACATGTCTTGATTGTGGAAAAAGATATAAGTTTTTCGAGGAATTCGTAAATATGTTTCCTTATCCTAAATGTGAGAAATGTGGTAAAGCCTTAAAACCTGAGATCGTATTTTTTGGGGAACCACTTCCAGAAGAGGCTTTAACTCAAGCTTTTGAGTTGGTAAAAAGGTGTAAAGTCCTTATCGTCATTGGGACTTCAGGGGTAGTTTATCCTGCCGCTTATTTACCTTACGAAGCTAAGAGATCAGGTGCTAAAATAATAGAGGTAAATCCTGAAGAAAGTGCTTATACTGAAAGTATTACTGATTACTTTTTTAAGGAAAGGGCGGGAAAGTTTTTCGAGGAGTTTAAAAGGTTTTTAGAAGGATGAAATGTGTATAAAATTAGGTTGCATTAAACTAAAAAACTGTTATATTTTAAGATGTATGCGCCCGTAGCTCAATCGGATAGAGCATTGGACTACGAATCCAAAGGCTGCAGGTTCGAGTCCTGCCGGGCGCGTTTAATTTTTGTTAATTTTGACTTTTATTAATCCTATATATACCACCTTGTAAACTGAATCCACCCCTGAAAATACCTCTATCACCTTAGCCCTCATCAAAATATCCCTTCATTAGCCTCTCTAATTGATTTGTAGTATAAATAAACCTCCTAACCCCCTCCGGATATTTCATAAACGTCGTAAGCTCATTAAAATTCTCCTCCCACTTCTTTACTAACTCAGGATATATTCTACCCCATCTCTTCTTAAACTTCATCAACCCCTGCCTCGCTTCCTTCCTACTCACCGCCTTGTAAATACCTTTTAAGCCCTCTGCTATCCTATCTCTTTCCTTATTCCTCCTTATCCTTAAACTATCTCTCACAGCATGCAGTACACAAACCTGAAATCTTGCTCCAGGAAATTCTAATTTCACTACCTCCTTTAGCCCCCTCAATCCGTCTCCTATTACTAACTCTACCCTCTTTAGCCCCCTACCTTAAAGCTCTACCAATACCTCCCTCCAATTAATCGCACTCTCTCCTCAGAACCAAAAAGCCAAAAACCCAATATCTCTCTCCTCCCCTCACACGTAAGCCCAACAACCACGTATACCGGCTCCTTATTAACACCCCTCTCCTTACACTTAAAAACGTAGCATCTACATCCAAAGCAAAATACTCCTCTTCAACCTCTTGATCCCTCCATCTATCTCTTGAGCCGTTACCTCTATAAGTCGACTAATGCTTGCAGGAGAGTAATAGCAGAAGGATTTTCGGTTTAAAATCTCCTTCTCTGACTCTGGGTACTTTAAGATTATCCAAAGCACCAAACTTTGTTATAAGACTTCTGGTATAAAACCCATTTCCTTTAGTTTCCGGATGTTCATCAAGGTAAATCTAAAGTTCTTCTAAAGCCAGGACTTCTATGGTTTCCTTTACTACTTTTTTAACTTCATTTTCAATGAAATTATACATATCTTTTAAGTCTTTCATAGGCTTTTCCTCGTTCTTAAATTTTGAGTTTAACTCTATCATTTTTACCAGGAGGGGGGAGCCCTTTACCCCTAAGATTTAGACACAATTAATGAAACACTACCATCTTTTTAAACTTGACTAAAAGTTTTTTTTATGTTAATAATTAGATATTAAAAATTTGTTCTTTTAAGTTTTCAAATCAAATTTTTGATTTTTTGACAAACATTTCTATGGATATTTTTAGAAAAAAACCAGATATTTTTGGAAAGTTTGAAAAATTGATAATAGTATCTAATCGTTTGCCTTTTTCTGTAAAATCTGACTTAAGTCTTTCTAAAAGTCCTGGGGGTTTAGTTTCTGGGATTGAGACTTTTTTAAAAAAATCTGGGATTAAAAATTATGTATGGATTGGATGGCCAGGAGCCAATTTGAATAAAAAAATTTTGAGTTAGTAAAAACTAAGGCTAAAAAACTTAATTGCTATCCTGTTTTTATTTCTCATAAATTGTTAGAAAAATTTTACAATGGTTTTTGTAACAAAATACTTTGGCCTCTATTTCACAGTCTTCCCAGTTATGCGGTATATGATGAAAGTTATTGGAAAAATTATATCGTTGTAAATGAAATATTTTGTGAAGAAACTCTAAAACACGTTACTGAAGATTCAGTAGTATGGATACACGATTACCATCTTATGCTTCTACCTCAAATGTTAAAAAAGGAAGCACCTAATACCTTAATAGGCTTTTTCTTACATATTCCCTTTCCTCCTCCAGAGATTTTTATGCAGCTTCCATGGAAAAAAGAATTCTTAGAAGGTCTTTTGGGTTGTGATTTGATAGGCTTTCATATTTACGAGTACACTGCTAATTTTTTAAGAACCCTTTCTCGTACGTTGGGTATAGATCATAAGATGGGAGAGATTATGTATCAGGAAAGGGTTATTAAGGTAGATACCTTTCCTATGGGAATCGATTTTGATTTATTCCATAATGCCTGCGAGAAAGTAAAAATTAAAAAATTAGTTAACAAAATCAAAAAACGATTTAAAAATCAGAAGATAGTATTTTCAGTGGATAGGCTTGATTATACTAAAGGAATCTATAATCGTCTTTTGGCTTATGAGGAACTTTTAAAAAGAAGACCAGATCTTCATGAAAAAGTTGTTTTGATTATGGTTGTTGTTCCCTCAAGAGAGGGGGTAGAACATTATCAAAGAATGAAAAAACAATTAGAAGAAAAAGTAAGTGAGATAAACGGAAAATTTGGCAAGATAGATTGGATTCCGGTTTTGTATTACTATAGATTTCTTAACTTTGAGGAACTTGTTACTCATTACTTAGCAGTTGATGTAATACTTGTTACGCCTTTAAAGGATGGTATGAACCTTATTGCTAAAGAGTTTATAGCTTCAAGAAAAGACCAAAGAGGTGTTCTAATTCTTTCAGAATTTGCAGGATCTGCAAAGGAGTTGGGGGAAGCCTTTATCGTAAATCCAAATTCTATCAGTGAACTTTCTTATGCCATAGAAAACGCTCTTGAAATTTCAGAAGAAGAACAAAGAGAAAGAATTAGAATAATGCAAGAAAGGTTAAAAAGGTACGACATAGTGAAGTGGGGAAAAGACTTTTTCTGTACTTTAACAGACCTAAAAGAAAGAAAAATAGCTTTAAAAACCAAGTTATTAACTACCGAAGTAATAAAACAAATTAAAAAATCTTTCGAAAAAGCGTCTTCTCGAATACTTTTCTTGGACTATGATGGAACCTTAGTTCCTTTGGTAAGTAAACCTTATTTAGCTTCCCCAGATGAGGAGTTAAAAAATCTTTTAAAAGCACTTTCTAATATTCCTAATACTGATGTAGTAATTATCTCTGGAAGAAAAAAAGAAGATTTAGTAAACTGGTTTGACGGAATAAAGATTAACTTTATTTCTGAACATGGAATGTTTATAAAAAAATATAACAAGGACTGGGAAACGCTTTTACATTTTCCTCAAGAATTCGTAAGAGAATTCAAAGAAAAGATTAAAAACATTCTGGAAACTTATGTAGATCGATTACCAAGATCTTTTATTGAAGAGAAAGGACACTTGTCAAGAGAATTGTGTCTCCTTATAAAATCTCTTTACAAACATTTGCCTCAATTCGTATAAAGCAGACTTAATTAAAGGAAGTGGTTTTTGCCATCTCGTTTTCTGAATCCGACTTACTGTTATGTATATCGCAACCTCTGCTGTCTTGATTGATTGAAAATATCCCCCTGTATTTACCCTTATCAGCTCTATCCTGCTATTTATATTCTCAACCACATTCGTCGTGTATATATACCTCCTCACCCCCTCAGGATATTTCTTATAAACAAAATAATGCTCCTTCTTTTTCAAAAGTCCCTTTATATAAGCTGGATACTTCTTCTCATAACTCTTACATAATTCCTCAAATCTATTTAAGGCCCTCTCATACTCCTCTATCCTCTTTATAATGCTTAACTCCTCATAAAATTTTTTAGCATCCTGCTTAGACATGTTCCTGTTGATGTTCCTTTGCATGTGTACAAAACAAAGCTGATGATCTGTCTCAGGAAAGAGGGCTTTTATGGCTTGAGTAAGGCCAGGAAAATCATCACTCACTATTACCATAACCCTCTTAACTCCCCTCTTTATCAAATCATTAAGTATCTGGAGCCAGTCCTCCTTCGTCTCTGAACCAAAATAAATGTAATAAGAAAGTAAATTTTTTCTTCCCTCCATATCTATCCCGATGATATTATAAATAACTGCTTTTCTGATTCTGTTGGCTTCGGTATCTTTTATCTGAGTATGATAAGCGTCTATAAACATAGCAAACAAATTTTCTGGCAATTCTTTGGTTTTTAATTCTTTGGCTTGGTTATACAATTCTTCTTTAATTTCTTCTATTTGTTCTGGGGAGTAGGGGAGTTTCATAGATTGCAAGAGGGCTTTGATTTTATTGGGGGAGTAGCTTTGGAGAACGAGGTTAAGGATAAAGTCCTGGAAGGATTCATCAGCTTTTTGCCATTCAGGAGGAAGAATAGCAGGTCTGAATTCAGATTTTCTATCTCTTGGGACAGAGATACCAAGGTTACCTAAGAAACAGGCAAGTTGTCTTTCATAGTAACCATTAGCTTTATTATCAATACTATCTCTAAGGAATATTTCTCTTTCTTTTTTCATGAGAGCGTTTAAGAGGAGTGCAGCAGCCATTTTGATACCCTCTTTTGATTCAATTTTTGAGATTTCACTTAAAACTTTTTCTAAATCTAAGTCTAAGTTTTCCATTTTACAGACCTCCTGGTTAGTTTAGTCTTTTAGGTTTTATGTTATCATTAATTTAAAAAATATTAAAAATTTTTATTATGCCTCTAAAATATTTTATTAAAAGACACAATTTATATTCTACTCCCAGAGAAAGAATTTTCTATAGTTTTTCATTACAGAAATGCAGATCAAGAATTAGCAAGTTTAAGAGTAGCAGAACTAATTGACGAACTTTTGATGGTAACAAGTAATTTAAATCTTAATTTAATAATAGGGAACAAAGTGATTGAAATAAGACCTGCAGGAATAAACAAGGGAATAGCTGCTAACATATTTTTAAAGGAAAAAAACTACGATTTTATTTTTGCAGTAGGAGATGATACCACAGATGAAGATTTATTTAGAGATCTTCCTGAAAATGCTATCACCATAAAAGTAGGAATTGGAAAGTCTTTTGCTAAATACAGTGTAGAATCTTATTTAAAAGTAAGAAAATTATTAAATGCTTTGGTAACCAGTGAATAAGCCTTTTTTTTTTAAATCTGAGTTTTGGATTCCTCAGTATACAGGAATAAAGGTTTATTCTATAAAGGAGTTTATAGAGGCACTTAAAACAGTTGATAAATTTTCTATCTTTTACCACTTGTATATAAACATTTTTAACTATCACAATTTACCCACTTTTTATAACAACAGCTTTTCCTACGGGTTATACAAAAACGGTCATCTTTTACTTGCAGAAAAACTCTCTGTAATTGATCCCTTAGAATACTGCGATTTAGAAGAACTGAGGAATGTTCTTGTTCAAACTCTTGAAGAAAATTACAACCCAACTGAAGATAAAAGTGGACAAGAAGCTTTTTATTTTATTAAAGCTGAAAGAGAAATCATAGAGGGTGTAGATGTTGCTAATAACTTAGATGAGTTTTTAGAGGGGATTAAAAAATCAAGCATAAATTCGGTTTTTTATCATCTTGTGACTTCAAGAATAGAAAACAAAACCCTTATAAATGATTATTCCGCCTGGCTCACCAATTTAGGGGAAGTAAAAAAAGCAGAAAAAATAAACAAATTAGATGTTTATGTTATGAACCTGTATGAGATAAAAAATAATATAATAAAAATTTTGGAAGAAAAAGAATGATTGAGGAATACATACCCTTTGTAAGCGAAGAAACGATCGAAGAGTTGTTTATTTTAAGTAAGAAACTGAATGGGGTAAAAGTGCTTCATGTTAACTCTACTTATAAAGGTGGTGGTGTTGCTGAAATTTTACACAGAATGGTTCCTCTTATGAATGCACTTGGAGTTAAAACAGACTGGAAGGTGTTTAAGGGAGACAAAAAGTTTTTTTCTTTTACCAAAAAACTTCACAACCTACTTCACTTAGGATATGGTGAAAAAATCAGGAGTGAAGAGATTGTTTATTATTTAAAAATCACTTATGAAAATTTTAAAGAAATAGACACAGAAAACTATGATGTAGTTTTCATTCATGATCCTCAACCTATGGGTCTTGTGATTAAAAAATTGCCAGGGCAAAAATGGATCTGGAGATGTCACATAGATACTTCGAGTCCTGATCCCAATGCTTGGAACTTTCTTGAAAATTTTTTAAACGCTTATGATGTTTGTATTTTTCATATGCCTGAATTTGTTTATGAAAGGATAGAAATTCCTACTTATATAATTTCTCCTTCGATAGACCCTCTACATCCCAAAAACATAGAATTGTCTCAAGAAGAAATTTTTCAAACTTTAACCAAATTTGGGATAGATCCAGAAAAACCTTTTATTCTTCAGGTTTCTCGTTTTGACAGATTAAAAGATCCCTTTGGAGTATTATCAGCTTTTAGAATCGTAAGAAAAAAATACGATTGTCAGCTTGCTCTTGTAGGTTCTTTCGCAGAAGATGATCCAGAAGGAGAGGAAGTGTATAAGGAACTTTTAAACCTTACTTCAGATGATAAAGAGGTGTTTGTTTTAAATCTCCCACCTGATAGTTATAGAGAAGTAAATGCCTTTCAAAGAGGAGCAACAGTTGTTGTTCAAAAATCTTTAAAAGAGGGTTTTGGGCTTGTGGTTTCAGAAGCAATGTGGAAAGAAAAACCAGTTATTGGATCTAATGTGGGTGGGATAAAAAGACAAATAATACACGGTATCACTGGATATTTAATAAACAGTGTAGAAGGATTAGCAATGCGAATAAAACAACTTCTTGCTAATGAATATTTTAGAAAAGAAATGGGATACTATGGTAAAGAAAGAGTAAAACATAGGTTTTTAATCATTCGCCATTTAAGGGATTATTGTTTAATAATCTCAAGAATTTTAAACTTTAAATTTTAAAAGGATTCACTCTTGTTTTTAGAATTTGAGTAATTATTTTTAATCTTAAAAAAATCCTAAAAAGCTCAATTCCTAGATAAGGGAGGAAAAAATGCGTATTGCTCAAGTAGCTCCTCTATATGAGAGTGTTCCCCCAAAGTTATACGGGGGAACAGAAAGGGTTGTTTCTTACTTAACCGAAGAGCTTGTAAAAATGGGACATGAAGTGATTCTTTTCGCAAGTGGAGATTCAAAAACTAAAGCAAAGTTAATTCCTATCTGTCCAAACTCTTTAAGATTTGATAAAACCTGTAAAGATCCGTTAATCTGGCATCTTTACATGATAGAAGAAGTTTTAAAAAGAGCAAAATTTTTTGATGTTATTCATTTTCATACAGAATATTTACATCTTCCTTTAGCTACAAGGTATAATCTTCCTTTTGTTAATACTCTACATGGAAGACTTAATCTTTCAGAATATGTTCCGTTTTTTAAGATTTTTAAAAATGCTCCTTTTATTTCTATTTCTTATTCACAAAGAAAGCCTTTGCCATGGTTAAATTGGGTAGCCAATGTCTATCATGGATTGCCAGAGGATCTTTATAAATTTAAACCCCAACATGGTACTTATTTAGCCTTTTTAGGGAGAATTTCTCCTGAGAAAAGACCTGATCGAGCTATTGAGATTGCAGAAAAGTTTGGTATGAAATTAATGATTGCTGCCAAAGTTGATAAGGCTGATGAAACTTATTTTAAAGAAGTAATAAAACCTATGTTAAAAAGTCCATGGGTTGAATTTATTGGAGAAATAGGAGAAAAAGAGAAAAACGAGTTTTTAGGTAATGCTTATGCTTTAGTATTTCCTATAGACTGGCCTGAGCCCTTTGGTTTAGTCATGATTGAAGCTTTAGCTTGCGGAACTCCTGTAGTAGCATGGAGATGTGGTTCAGTTCCAGAAATTATAGAACACGGAAAAACAGGGTTTATAGTTGAAACCATAGAAGAAGCAGTGAATTTTTTAGAGGAAGTTAAAAACTTAAATAGAGAAGATTGTAGAAAAAGTTTCGAAGAAAGATTTACTGCAAGAAGAATGGCGGAAGAATATTTAAATGTTTATCAACGAGTAATTCTAAAAGAGGTTTATAAAAGAGCAGTTTAATTTAACCAAGTTGTGTTTATAAAGTTGTGTTTATAAAACGATAACTGGAAGAAAGAATAATGAAAGGAAAGCTTGAAGTAGAGACTCATACACTTAAACATGAAGAAAGTTTTGCCATATTTGACGCCTATGGAAACATTGATGTTGAAAGAAATTTTGAAGAAGGTATTTACTATCAAGGGACAAGGTTTCTTTCATGTCATAAGTTTTATCTTTTTGATCAACTTCCTATTCTTTTAAGTTCAGCTGTTAAAGAAGATAATTCTCTTTTTACAGTAGATTTAACTAATCCTAAAATTATAAGAAATGAAGAAGTTATAATCCCAGAGGGAACAGTACATATTTTAAGAAATAAATTTTTGTATCAAAATTGTTGTTATGAAAAAATATGGATAAAAAACTATTTTTTTGACCCTGTTAAAATAGAGATTAGTTTTTACTTTAACAGTGATTTTGCTGATGTATTTGAAGTTCGCGGAATGAAAAGAAGACAAAGAGGTAAGATCTTTCCACTTAAGACTATTAAAAATGGCATTAAGTTTGTTTATAGAGGTCTTGATAATATTTTAAGAACAACTGATATAATCTTTGATCCTCTACCTCAACAAATTATTTCCAATAAAGCTGTATATCTATTTAATTTAGGAGGAAAAGAAAAAGTTGTTTTAAACTTGTATATTAGATGTTTAATAGAAAATGAAGACTCTGAACTGATTTCGTATAACAAAGCTCTTTATTATATAACTAAAAAATTTAGAGAGTGGGAGAATAAGAGTTGTAAGATTTATACTTCAAATGAGCTATTTAATCGATGGCTACGAAGGTCTTTTGCAGATATAGTAATGCTTACAACAACAACCCCATATGGACCTTATCCATATGCTGGAATACCATGGTTTAATACCGTTTTTGGAAGAGATGGGATAATTACTGCTTTAGAATGTTTATGGATAAATCCTTCTTTAGCTAAAGGGACTTTATCTTTTTTAGCTCATTATCAAGCGAAAAAGATTAATAGGGAGCAAGATGCAGAACCTGGGAAAATTGTGCATGAGATAAGAAAAGGGGAAATGGCTGCAACTAAAGAAATTCCTTATGCTTTGTATTATGGAAGTGTAGATGCTACTCCTCTTTTTGTAATTTTAGCAAGTAAGTATTTCGAAAGAACAGGCGATATAGAGTTTATAAAAAATATCTGGAAAAATATTCAAATGGCAATAACATGGATAGATAAGTATGGAGATATAGATAAAGATGGACTGGTAGAGTATGTACCTTCCGAAAAAGGTTTAATCAATAAAGGATGGAAAGATTCGGAAGATAGTGTGTTCTATGAAGATGGTAAATTGGCAAAACCACCTATTGCTTTAGTTGAGGTTCAAGGATATGTATATAAAGCCAAAAGAGAAGCATCAAAACTTGCAAAAGTTTTAGGAAAAGAAAAATTGGCAGTAAAATGGGCAAAAGAAGCAGAAAGGTTAAGAGAATTGATCGAGGAAAAATTTTGGGATGATGAAATAAATTGTTTTGTATTAGCTCTTGATGGAGATAAAAGACCCTGTAGAGTTAGATCAAGTAATGCAGGTCATTTACTTTTTACTAAGGCTATTTCTATGAGCAAAGCTCGAATTCTTGCTTCTTTATTTTTTGAAAAACATTTTTTTTCAGGATGGGGTATAAGAACGATTTCTTCTTTTGAGAAAAGATATAATCCTCTTTCCTATCATAATGGTTCTGTATGGCCTCATGATAATGCTATCATAGCTTTTGGTCTATGTTTGTATGGATTTAAACAAGAAGCTTTAAGAATTTTAAACGCTCTTTTTGAAGCAAGTATTTTTTTTAAACTTCATAGGCTTCCTGAACTTTTTTGTGGACTTGAGAGAAGAGTTAACGAAGGCCCTACTTATTACCCTGTAGCTTGTTATCCACAAGCTTGGTCTACAGGAGCCGTGTTTTTAATTCTTCAAGGTTGTTTAGGACTTACAATAGAAGGAAACGAAATTCGCTTTAAGCATCCCTTACTTCCAGATTTTATAGAAGAAATGTGGATAAAAAATTTTGAGATAAAAAGAGGAAAAGTAGATTTATATCTTAAAAATTACGGAAACGATGTAGGAATAAACATAATAAATAAAGAAGGTGAAGTTAAAGTTTTGGTAGAAAAATGACAATTTATCCTGCAGAGTTAGACACAACTAAATGTAGCTTGAAAATAGATAAAGGTTAAAATAAAGGTTAAGGTTTTTGGTTAGATTTTTCTAAAATTATGGTAACAGGGCCATCGTTGATTAAGGCAATGTCCATGTAGGCTTTAAATACCCCCTCCTTTACATTTATTCCTTTTTGTTTGATTTTTTCAGCTAAACTCTTTAGGATAGCTTCAGCTTGGGCTGGGTCTTCTGCTAAGTGAAAAGAAGGTCGTGTACCTTTTTTAAGTTGTCCGCATATGGTAAAATTTGAAACCAATAATACCTCACCGTTTATGTTTTTTAAACTGAGATTAAACTTACCTTCAGGGTCTGGGAAAATCCTTAGATTGACGATTTTATCTGCCATCCAGTCAACAATTTTTTCATCATCCCCTTTTTCTACACAGGCTAATACTAAGAGTCCTTGGTTGATTTGAGAGATAATTTTTCCGTCTACAGAAACAGAAGCTTCTTTAACCCGTTGGATAACAGCCTTCATCTAATCTTGTAGTGTTCCTCTATATATTTTGAACCAAGCTCAAAGGCTTTTAAGTTGGGCTCGATAAGATGAGCTTTACTTTCTCCAAGCATATATTTTAAAGCTTCTTCAAAATTTTGTTTTGAAAAAATTTTAGAAATCCTATAAAAAGCCCCTAAAGCACAGATGTTAGCTAACATCGGTTTACCTAAACTTTCAGCCAAAGAGTTTACTGGCACAAAGTAGAGTTTATATTTTTTTTGTAAGGCTTCTATGTTGTCAATTTCTTCAGGTTTTACTAAGTCTGAATTAATGATAGCTCTACCTTTATTTTTGAGTCTTGGGATAAACTTAAGAAAAGAGGGAAGATTGAGTATGATCAAAAATGAAGGATTAAGAACTAAAGGAGAGGCAATAGGATTGTCTGAGATAATTACAGTACAATTACATGTGCCTCCCCTCATTTCAGGACCATAAACCGGTAAGTAGGTTACGTGATAATCGGCAAGCATAGAGGCTTGAGCGATTAAATTTCCTGTAAAAAGAACTCCCTGTCCTCCAAAACCTGCTATGATAAGTTCTAACCTCAAGGTCTTCTCTCCTTATTTTTGATTTTTTAAAAAGGGAGTTACTTTATCTTTAAATATTCCTAAAGGAAAATATTCGATAACTTTATCTACAGCTTTAACCGCAGATACAGGGTCCATCTTCCAGTTGATAGGACAAGTAGAAAGAATTTCTACAAACCCAAATCCTAAATTGTTTATTTGAGCTAAAAAGGCATTTTTGATCGCTCTTTTAGCTTCTACAATCCTTTTAGGAGAGTTTAGGGCTACTCTGGCTGAATAGGCAACTCCTTCAAGGGTAGCCAAAATCTCAGCTATCTTAGGAGGGTACCCAAAGGTTTCTGGATCCCTTCCTGCTGGCGTGGTGGTTGTTTTTTGTCCAGGGAGGGTGGTAGGAGAAGCTTGACCTCCGGTCATTCCGTAGATAGTGTTGTTAATCATAATAGAGGTGATTTTTTCTCCTCTTGCTGCTGCTTGAAAACTTTCATTAAAACCTATAGCAGCAAAATCTCCGTCTCCCTGATAGGTAAACACCACTAAATCTGGCCTTGCTCTTTTGGCTCCTGTAGCTGCAGCACAGGCTCTTCCATGAGGGGCTTCTGTCATGTCTACATCTATATAAAAATAAAGAAAAACAGAACATCCAATAGAAGAAATAGCAAGACTTTTATCTTGGATACCTAATTCATCTATTACCTCACATACTAATCTATGAGCTACGCCATGTTGACAACCAGGACAATAATGAAAAGGTGTTTTCTTTAAACTTTTCGGGACTTGGAAGGGTTTAGACATTTTTTAATCTCCTTTTTAAGGTCTTCTGGAAAAGGAACTACGCTCGGAGGATAAGGTAAAGAAATTACCTCTGCTTTTCCTTCTACCGCCAGTTTCACATCCTCAAACATCTGCCCACAGTTTTGTTCAGGCACTAAAATTTTAAGAGGTTTTTTGGCCTTAGTTACTATTTCTTTCAGAGTTTTATAGGGGAAAGGATATAAAGTAATAGGCCTAAAATATCCTACTTGATAACCTTTATTCCTAAGATCCTCGATAGCCTCATTAGCCAATCTTGCCATAGAACCAAAGGCAACGACTAAGACCTCAGTATCTTCTTCAACTTTTGCCTCATATCTTATTTCTTTTTGCATGGTTTGGTATTTCTTCATCAGCTTTAAGTTATGTTGTCTAAGTTCTTCAGCATCTAAAAAAAGACTTCTAAAAAATCTGCTATTTCTGCCTTTAGCTCCGGTCAAAGCCCAAGTCTCTGGTGGGTACTTTTTTATTTTTAACTTTTTTAAAACAAGAGGTTCTTTCATCTGACCTAAAATAGCATCTGAAAGAATCATCACAGGGTTTCTATATTTTTCTGCAAGTTCAAAAGCTTTGGCAGTAAGTTCATAAGCTTCTTGAGCGTTAGAAGGAGCTAACACCAAAAATCTAAAATCACCATGCCCAGAACCTTTAGTTGCTTGAAAGTAGTCTCCCTGAGAGGTTTCAATTCCTCCTAAACCAGGTCCACCTCTCATTACGTTTACAACTACCGCTGGAAGCTCAAGAGCCGCTAAATAAGAAAAAGATTCACACATAAGGGAAATACCAGGGCTTGAAGAACTGGTCATTGCTCTAGCCCCAGTAGCACAGGCACCAAGCACCATGTTGATGGCTGCAAGCTCACTTTCAGCCTGTAAAAACACCCCACCTCTTTTAGGTAGCTCTCTTGACATAAGCTCTGGGATGTCGTTTTGAGGGGTTATCGGATATCCAAAATAACATTTACATTCCGCTTCTAAAGCTCCAAATACAATAGCTTCAACACCCTTAGCTAAGATTTTTTTATCCTTTTTCATTTTCATCCTCTTTTGTAAACACTATATCTGGACATACAAGATAACAAATACCACACATAGTACAGGCTTCAGGGTTTTTAGCATAAACAATTTTATAACCCTGAAGATTTCTTTTTTCAGAAAAGGCTAATACTTGTTTAGGACAAAAATGTATACACAAACCACAGGCTTTACATCTGTTTTCGTCTATCTTTATCTTAAAAATCTCCGTACCTCCTAATTAAGATTTACTTGTGTACTCGTCCCTTATCTTCATATAAGGGTTTTAATATAATTCAATTAAGTATTTTGTAAACCCAATTTTAAAGCTTGTAACGTTTCTAAATTTTCCAGATTAAAACAGTTAAAAGTCTGGTTTTCTAAAGTTTGAGTTATAAGGCCACACAAAACCTTTTTAGGACCTACTTCTATAAAAGTTTTTACTCCTTGCTGAAACATAAACTGAACACAGTCTGTCCATTTAACAGAAGAAGTAATCTGGGATTTCATAAGTTCTTTAAGTTTTTTCCCTTCGATTTCAGCTCTACCAGAAACATTAGTTACTACAGGTATTCTGGGATTTTTCCAGGAAAAAGATTCTAAATAAGAGGCAAGTTTATCCTCGGCTTCTTTCATGAAAGGACTATGAAAACCAGCATTTACCTTAAGTTTAACAGCCTTAGCCCCTAATTCTTTGACTTTTTTCGCTAATTCTTCTAAAGCAGAAACTTCTCCACTTACCACCAACTGCTTAGGAGAGTTAAAATTGGCAATGACTATCAACCCGTTGACCTGTTGAATAGTTTTTTCTAACTCGTCTCTGTTAATTCCGATGATGGCATACATCCCAGAAGGATTTTTCTCAGCAGCTTCTTGCATAACCTTACCTCTTAGTTTGACCGCTGAAAGAACCTCTTCCAGGGATAAAACTTCAGCTGCAAAAAGTGCGCTGTATTCACCCAGACTATGCCCGGCTACAAAAGAAATCAGACTTTTATTTCCACCTAAAACCTCATTTAAAAGCACATTAAAACAAGCTATGTTAACCACCGTAAGACACACCTGAAGTTTTTCTGTTTGGGTAAGCTCCTCCATAGGTCCTTCAAAACATAATTTTCTTACAGGAAGACCGGTGACTTCCTCGCTTTTGATAAAGAGGTCTTTAATATATTCGAAATGTTCGTAAAACTCTTTACCCATTCCTATATACTGAGATCCTTGTCCAGGAAAAACGCAGGCAATCATTCTTCTTCCTCCAAAAATTTTTCTGGTCCAACATCTTCTAAATCTTCAAGCCGAAGCTCGTAATCCTCTGGAGGCAAAAGCTCTTCGAGTTCAGCCGGGTTGGTCATCTCTATTTCGATAAGCCATCCTTCATCAAAAGGGTCCTCATTAAGAATTTCTATGTCTTCTAAAACTTTTTCGTTAACCTTTACTATCTTACCAGAAACAGGCATTAAAAGGTCGAAAACTTGCTCTATAGTTTCGATACTTCCAAAAATTTCATCTTTTTCAAATTCTTCTTCCTCTTCAGGAAGGTCAATATCGATTATTTCCATATTTTTTAAAATAAAATATTCAGTAATACCTATTCTTACCAATTTTTTCTTCTTTTTTTTCACCCAGAGATGCCCTTCGGTATATAGTCTATCTTCAGGAACCTTAAACATAAAAAACCTCCGTGAGATTGTAATTAAAAGAGTGTTATAACGAATTTTTTAAAATTGACAAGTCTTTATTTTGAAAAATTTTTGATAAATTTCTCTTTTAATTTTTGATTTAAATTATAAGCCCAGGCTAATACAGCAGCTACTGTTTGATAAAGTTCTGGAGGTATAGGTTTTTCTAATTCGATCTTATACAGTTGTTGTACTAATTTAGAGTCTTTTTTAATCGGGATGTTATGGTTTTTAGCTATCTCGAGTATAAGGTCAGCAAGATACCCCTTCCCTTTGGCTACTACCTTAGGAGCTTCATCTCCTGGCTCATATTTAAGGGCTACTGCTGTTTTTTCGTGGTTTTGGTCTTCCATTTTTGGTTTACATTTTTATGAGTATGTGCTATAATTCATTCAAATCTTATTTTATTTATTTTCGGTAAAAATTAAAATTTGTAAAGGAGGCTGCTATGAAGCTTACATTATCAGTTATAAAAGCTGATATCGGAGGGTTCGTAGGTCATTCTTCTGTTCATAAAGATGTGCTTGCCAAGGTTAAAGAAGTAGCTGAAGATGGAAAAGATAAAGGGATAATCAGAGATGTTTCTGTTTTGGTTTGCGGAGATGATATAGCTTTAGTCATGACCCATACTAAAGGGGTTGATTCTTCAGAGGTTCATGAACTTGCATGGAATGCTTTTAAAGAAGGGACAGAAGTTGCTAAAAAATTAAAGATGTATGGTGCAGGACAAGACCTTTTGGCTGAGGCTTTTTCAGGTAATGTTAAGGGAATGGGACCAGGGATAGCAGAGATGGAGTTTGTAGAAAGGAAAAGCGAACCTGTTATTGTGTTTTTTGCAGACAAAACCTCTCCCAGTGCCTGGAACTTACCACTTTATGAGATGTTTGCTGACCCTATGAACACTGCAGGGCTGGTGATAGACCCTTCTATGCATGAAGGTTTTATTTTCGACGTGATGGATGCCTATACCGGTATGGGTATCCAACTAAAAACACCTGAAGAACTTTATGACCTTTTGGTTTTTATAGGTGCTACCAGCAGATATGTAGTAAGGGCTGTCTATAGAAAATCTGACGGAGAGATAGCAGCCGCTGCTTCTACTCAGAAACTTTCTTTTATGGCAGGAAGGTATGTGGGAAAAGACGACCCAGTGCTTATCGTTAGAGCTCAGAGCGGTTTTCCAGCCGTAGGTGAGATTTTAGAGCCTTTTGCAAGGCCTTGGCTGGTAGAAGGATGGATGAGAGGGTCTCATACCGGGCCTCTTATGCCAGTAGCTTTTAAAAATGCTAAACCCACCAGGTTTGACGGGCCTCCTCGTGTGATAGCAGCGGGTTATCAGATAGCAGATGGGTATTTGATCGGACCATCTGACTTGTTTGATGACCCTGCCTTTGATCATGCAAGAGAAGAATGTAACAAGATGGCAAATATACTAAGACGTCAAGGAATTTTTGAACCTCACAGACTTCCTCCTGAAGAGATGGAGTATACCACCCTTCCTAAGGTGCTTGAAAAGCTAAAAGATAGGTTTAAGCTGGTAGAAACAAAAAAACCTAAATTTTCTTCTGAAGGAGAAATAGCAGAATAATGCATCAGTTTATTTTTGACCCTAAGGATTTTACCCTTGAAGACCAGATAAAGTTTGCCTGTTATAAAGGGATTGTATGTTTTAACCGCTGTTGTTATGATGTGAAACTTGTGCTTACTCCCTATGATTTCTTAAGATTAAGAAAAGCATTAAACCTCTCAGTTGAGGAGTTTGTAGAAAAGTTTGGAGAGGCCTACATCGGTGAGGTGACCCAACTTCCGGTTATTTCTGTTAACATGGACCCCTATTCGATGGCTTGTCCCTTTTTAGATGAAAAGGAAGGTTGTAAGGTTTATCGGGATAGGCCTGCTTCTTGCAGGCTCTATCCTTTAGCAAGATACATCAGCAAAGACCAAAAAGGAGAAAAACAGGAAATCTTTAAAATCATCAGAGAAACCCATTGCAAAGGTCATTATGAACCTAGGGTTATCAAAGTTGTGGAATATATTAAAGAGCAAGGATTAGAAGAATATTTATACTATAATGACCTTTGGGCTGAAGTGGTGTCAAAAAGACAGAAATTTATAGACACTCCTTTAACTGCTGATGTACTTGAACTTATATTTTTGTTTTCTTATAATTTGCCTGAATTAAAAGAGATGATAAAGAAGGGTGAGGTAGCAGATTTTTCTAAAGATGATCTTGAACTTCCTGAAGAAAAACTTTTAGAAAAGGGAATAATTTACATTCGGGATGTTCTTCTTTCTGAAGAAAACTTATGGTAATACCTTTGTAGTCTGATGAAAATAGGTAAAGACCTTCAGGGAGAAATAAACATCATTCCTTTGGTTGATGTGGTTTTGGTGATCCTTATCATCTTCATGATAACAGCTCCTCTTATGACCTCTGGAATTGAAGTAGAACTTCCTAAAACCAAAGATTTTCCTATAGCCCAAAAGGAAGTTCAGCCAATTAAGATTACCATTACCAAAGAAGGAAAGATCAAGCTTTATGGACAAGAAATAAGTTTAGAGGTTTTGTCCAGATGGGCTGAAGAAGCCAAACAAAGAGAGTTAGCCAAAGAAATTCAGATAGAAGCTGATAAAGATTGCCCTTACGGCATAGTAGCTAAGGTGCTTTCTGAATTAAAAAAAGCTGGGTTTTCAGAACTGGGTTTGTTAACGCAATCTGAACACTAACCAATACAATGTTTATACGATACAACTTAGTTTATTTTATTTTTTCTTTGTTTTTAAACCTTTGCTTCTTGTTTTTACTTTTTTCTAACCTTCAGTTTACTTCTAAAACAACTGAGACTTTAAAAGTAAAATTAGTTTCTAATGTTATAACATCAAAAAATCTAAATGTTCATCCAGATTCAGAACCTTGGGAGAGAACTGAGCTTGGAAAAGACAGAACTTTGTCTAAGGACTTAGTATCTAAAAAGGAGGGAAAATTTGATATAACAGAAAATAAAGAGGAGAAATTATTGGAAGAAAGATTAACCAGGATCATAAAGTCAAAACAAAAAGAGGTAGAAACTACAACAGAAGAATTAGGTCTTTTAAACAAAAAAATTGCGAGTCTAAAAAAGAAAGCTAAAGAAGGAGTGAGTGCAAACTATAGGATAGAACAGCAAGGCAGTCATGGAGGAAGTACAGGGTACTCTTTAGGTCAGGGAACCTACGGTTTTAAAGCAGGTGGTCAAGCTTTAAGTCAAGAATATCTGCTTTTGATAAAAAGGAAGTTGCAAAACCATTTTGAAATTCCTATCTATCTAAGAACTCAGAAGGACTTAGCAGCTATGGTAAGGATAAACATAGGGTCTGACGGAAGGTTGGTAAGTTATGCTTTTATCAAAAAATCTTCAGTTGGGGAGTTTAATTCTGCCGTGGAAAGATGTTTGAAAACCGCCTCTCCCTTACCTGTTGACAGACCAGTTCAAGTAGTGGTAGAATTTAAAGCTACAGGAGTTGGAAAGCTTGAATAAGAGTTTTAAATAAAATTAAAGAGATTTACGGAGGAGCGTTATGTTTAAACTTTCTGAAAGAGCCAAAAATTTAAAACCCTCTGCCACTTTAGCGGTAGATGCAAAGGCCAAAGCCTTGAAATCTCAAGGAATTGACGTGATTAATCTTTCTGCAGGGGAGCCAGATTTTGATACTCCCTCTTACATTAAAGAAAGTTGTAAGAAAGCCTTGGATGAGGGTTTAACTAAGTATATCCCAACTCCTGGACTTTTAAGTTTAAGGAAGGCTATATGTGAAAGGATAAAAGCAGACTATGGGTTTGAATATACACCAGAAGAGGTATTGGTAACTACAGGAGCAAAACAAGCTATCTTTAATTTGCTATTAGCTTTGGTTGATAAAGGAGACGAGGTTTTAATCCTTTCTCCTTACTGGGTTTCTTATCCTGCAATGGTGGAGTTAGCTGGAGGTACTCCAAAGTTTATCCCCTCTGACATGGCTAATAATTTTGAGCCATCTATCAGTGATATCGAGGCAGCTATTAATTCTAATACCGTAGGTATTATTCTTAACAGCCCTTCAAATCCTACAGGCTGTATTTACTCTGATAGATTTTTAAAAGACCTTGCAGAATTGTTAAGAGGAAAAGACATTTGGGTACTAAGTGATGACATTTATGATAAACTAAGATTTGACTTTGCGCCACCTAAAAACATATTATCTGTGGCACCAGATTTTAAAGAAAGAGTTTTTATAGTAAACGGGGTTTCTAAAACCTATGCCATGACTGGTTGGAGGATAGGTTGGCTTGTTGGACCAAAGGAGATAATAAAAATTTGTGCTAACATACAGGGCCAGAGTACTTCTCATGCTACCAGCTTTGCCCAGAAAGCCTGTGAAACCGCTCTTACCTCTTCTCAAGAAGAGGTAGAAAAAATGTGCCGTGTTTTTGCTAAAAGAGCAAAGATACTTTCTGAAGAATTGAAAAAAATTCCTGGTATAAAGTTTATCGAACCTAAAGGTGCTTTTTATCTTTTTGCTGACGTTTCAGCTTATTATGGAAAGAAAACCAAAGAAGGAAAAGAAATCGTTAGTTCTTTAGACTTAGCTGAATATCTATTAGATGAAGCAAGAGTTGCTGTTGTTCCTGGGATAGCTTTTGGAGACGACCGGTTTATAAGACTTTCTTTTGCAAACTCTGAAGAAAAATTAATAGAGGCCTGCCATAGGATAAAGCAGGCCCTATCTCTACTTGTATAGAAAGCTTAGATAGAATGGTTTAATTGCAGACGGTTTTTATTTCTTCCTTTACTAATTTTCCATATTCATAGTATTGTACTTTTACTTGTTCGCAGTTGTCCTTTTTCCCTATAGGGGTAGCATAAACCTTTTGGACCTGGTCTTCACTGACGTACTCTACTGGTTTTCCTGTAATGGCTGCTTCAGTAGCTGCTTTATTCATGATACTTCCAGCAGTCCCTCCGATGATGCCACCGATAACTCCACCTATAACCGCTCCCCTCCACCGATTATTTTTATCTATCAGAGCACCTAAAACTGCTCCAGCTACAGCACCTATGGTAGCTCCTTCCTTAGTTTTTTGACTCGTTTCAGGAACACATCCGGTAAGCAAATATCCTATCAAACAAAAAATCATAAAAAAACTGAAATAACGCATAAGTTTGTTTTTCATGACCCTCCTCCTTCTCAAGGTATTATATGGCTGCTTATAATAAAAATTTTAAACTTTATATCTTTTAAGTCAATCCTCCGCTTTTCCGTAATAAGTTTTACTAGAAAATACTAAAAAGGCTTGCCTTTTGTTTTTTTTATTTTAAAATTTCGATTATGAGCTGGCGAAAGGTTGAAGAAAGGGATCTAAAAATAGGAATAGAGTTTTCTTTTGGCACTGAGAATATTCAGGTTGAGGAATGTTATTTTAAACAAAAACGGGTTGAAAAGACCTTTGACCTTGCTTTAAGCATCGACAAAGAGGATTATAATGTTTATGTTTGTGGTCCTAATGGTATAGGAAGGACTAGATATACATTAAAAAGACTAAAAGAGATAGCTTCTTCTAAGCCTACTCCTAAAGACATCTGTTATGTAAATAATTTTCAAGAGCCTTATAAACCGAAGGTTTTGATCCTTCCTCCAGGTTATGGAAAAAAATTGGCTGAGCATATAGAAAACATCTTAGAATTCTTAAAAAATGAAACTATAAAAGCTTTTGAAGGTAAAGAGTACGAAGAAGAGTTAAATGCAATCACCAAGGAAATCGACCGAAAGAAAGAGGAAGTAATAAACCAATTAGTGGAGGAGGCTAAATCTTATAATTTGATGGTTCTTTTTGGTCCTGAAGGGGTAAGGTTAATGCCTCTTTTTAAGGTACAAACTTCTCTTCCTCAAGAAGAGCTTTTAAATAATCCTCAGCTTAGAGAAGAGTATCATAAAAACCTTGAGGCCTTTGAACCTAAATTTAGGGATTACCTACGGAAGCTAAGAGAGCTCGATAATATCTTAGGAGAAAACCTTTTAAAGTTAAGACAAAAGATTGCTGAAAGTTTGGTGGATAAAGCGTGTAAAACTTTAGAAGAAGAATTTTCTGAGGTAGAGGGTTTTCAGGGATATTTAAAAAGTTTTAAACAAGAACTTGTTAAAAATATTCAACTATTTATAGACTGGGAAAAATTAAAAGGTAACGTCATTGTTCAGAATAACATCAACCGTGCGTTAAACATTTTTAGAGTAAACGTACTGGTTGATAATTCTGAAACCAAGGGTGCACCTGTAGTTTATGAAAGAATACCTACTTTGAAAGGGCTTTTTGGACAAATAAATTATAAGGCAGAGATGGGAATACTTTATGCTGATCATCTAAGTTTAGCTGCTGGTATTCTTCATAAGGCTAACGGAGGGTATGTAGTTCTTGATCTTTGGGAGGTGTTGAAGAATCCCTATGTATGGTTTCTTTTAAAGAGAACACTTCTTCATAAAGAACTTCATCTTATGGGGGGTATGATAGAGGAGATCCCTGTACCTCATGTAGGTATTTTGCCAGAGCCAGTGCCTTTTTCTGCTAAAGTCTTTTTGATAGGAGATCCCTACCTTTACCAACTTCTTATGTTGTATGACCCTGAGTTTCCTCAACTTTTTAAACTTAAAGCAGAGTTTGAACCTGTGGTTTCTATAGATGAAGAGCTAGTATCTTTATTTCCCAAGGTTGTAAAAAAGGTAATAGTAGAAGAAGGTTTAAAAGACCTTGATAGCTCAGGTCTTAGCGAGCTCTTTAGGTATGCGGTTTATCAGTCAGGACATAAAAGGAAAATAAGTTTAATCGTACAAAATTTAATCGACCTTTTAAGAGAAGCAAACACTCTTTCTTCGAATCAATATATAACAGAAAAAGAGATAAAACAGGCTGTTAGAGATCGAATTTACAGGGTTAACATCATAGAGGAAAAGATAAGGGAGCTTATAAGAGAAGGAAAAATCATCATAGATGTAGAGGGTGAAAAGGTTGGGCAGGTAAACGGACTCAGCGTTTATATGCTCGGAGATTACAGTTTTGGTAGGCCTTCTCGTATAACCGCTAATGTATTCCCTGGAAGTCGAGGGGTGGTTAACATAGAAAGAGAAATAGATATGAGTGGACCTATTCACTCAAAGGGTGTTTTTATCCTTTCTTCATATTTTTACCATCGTTATAGCACCAACTTTCCTCTTCAGTTTTCTTGCACCCTTACTTTTGAACAGGCTTATGAACCGGTAGAAGGCGATAGTGCTTCAGCCGCAGAACTTATGGCTATCCTTTCAGCAGTATCAAAAATTCCTATTAAACAAAACCTTGCTCTCACCGGATCGATCGATCAGTTTGGTAATATTCAACCTGTAGGGGGTATTAAAGAAAAGATAGAGGGATTTTATCGGGTTTGTAAAATAAAAAATTTTACAGGAAATCAAGGGGTTATTATGCCACGTAAAAATATTGATAATCTTCTTTTAGATGATGAAGTTTTGGAAGATATAGAGAAAGGTGTTTTTCATGTGTATACTGTAGAAACGATAGATGATGTGATAGAGCTTCTTACCGGAAAAAAGCCTGAAAGTTTTCATAAAGAGGTTCGCAAAGGTCTTAAAAGGCTTTACGAGCTAAGTAAAGAAAAGGTAAGAACCTCTAAAACCTCAAGAACAAAAAGGTCTAAAAAATAGTTTTTACATAGTTTGTTATTAAAATTCTCTACTCAAGTGTCAACACAAAATCGTTTAAAATCAGGTTGATAAAAAGTTGTTAGTTTAACTAAGATGTGGTAGATTTGAAAAAAATCAATTTTTCTATAAGGGGGACAGGATGGCTAAGATTAAAATTGGTGAAAATTTCTCTCTTATCGTACCTGACGATCCAGAAATTCCTTATATCGAGGGTGACGGAATTGGGCCTGATATAATGAAGGCTACTTTAAAGGTATTGAACGCAGCGGTTGACAAGGCTTATGGAGGTAAGAAAAAGATCTTATGGAAAGAGGTTTTAGCAGGAGAAAAGGCTTATAAAGAGACAGGTACCTATCTTCCTGAGGAGACTTTAGAAATTATCAAAAGTTCAGTAGTAGCTTTAAAAGGACCGTTGACTACTCCGGTAGGAGGAGGTTTTAGAAGTTTAAACGTTACTTTAAGACAGGTTCTTGATCTTTATGCCTGTGTAAGGCCTGTAAAATGGATCCCTGGTACCCCCTCACCTGTTAAACATCCTGAAAAGGTAAACATGGTAGTTTTTAGAGAAAATACTGAGGATGTTTATGCAGGTATAGAGTTCCCAGCAGAGTCCCCTGAGGCTAAAAAACTGATAGAGTTTATCAAAGAGACTTTTGGAAAGGAAATAAGGGAAGATTCAGGTATAGGGATAAAACCTATCAGTAAGTTTGGAACCGCAAGGTTGGTAAAAAAAGCTATCCAGTATGCCTTAAATAATGGATATAAAACGGTTACGTTGGTGCATAAAGGTAACATCATGAAATATACCGAAGGGGCTTTTAGGGCTTGGGGTTATGAGGTAGCTAAGGCAGAGTTTCCAGACAAGGTAGTATTAGAGGAAGAGCTAAAAGAAAAGTTCCCCGAGGGTGTTCCTGAAGGTATGGTTATCATTAACGATAGAATAGCCGATGCTATGTTTCAGTGGGCTTTACTTAGACCAGAGGACTATGGGGTACTTGCTACTCCTAACTTAAACGGGGACTATCTTTCTGATGCTTTAGCTGCTCAGGTAGGTGGTTTGGGGATGGCACCTGGTGCTAACATAGGAGATGGATATGCTGTTTTTGAGGCTACCCATGGGTCAGCTCCTAAGTATGCTGGATTAGACAAGGTTAATCCTTCTTCTTTGATACTTTCTGGAAAAATGATGCTTGAATATCTTGGATGGAAAGAGGCTGCTGAACTTATTTGGAAAGGTCTTACCAAAACCATTCAACAAAAGATAGTGACTTATGATTTAGCAAGACAACTTGAAGGGGCCAAAGAGGTTAAATGTTCTGAGTTTGCTGAAGCTATAGTAGAAAATATTTACAAGGAAGAAATGTAATGATTACTTCCTTAGAAGTAGACCAAGAAAGTTGTATAGGCTGTGGATATTGTATAGAGATATGTCCTGAGGTTTTTACGTGGGGTCCAGAAAGAAAGGCTTTGGTTTATAATTTTGAGGGATGTAAATCTTGTGATTGTATATCTGCCATAGAGAATTGTCCTGTAAAAGCTATTTCTGTAGAAGGGGGTTCTTATGAAAAAGTATGATTTTTCTGCTATAGAAGAAAAATGGCAAGAACTCTGGGAAAAACATCAGGTTTTTGAAGCCAAAACCGATCCCTCTAAACCTAAATATTATGTTCTTGAAATGTTCCCTTATCCTTCCGGAAGAATACATATGGGGCATGTAAGAAACTATACCTTAGGTGATATTTTAGCCCGAGTAAAAAGGATGAAAGGGTATAACGTGCTTCATCCTATGGGATGGGATGCTTTTGGACTCCCTGCAGAAAATGCGGCTTTAAAACATGGGGTTCATCCTGCTAAATGGACCTATGATAACATAGCCTACATGAAAAATCAGTTAAAAAAACTTGGTTTTAGTTACGACTGGAAACGTGAGTTAGCTACTTGTGACCCAAGTTATTATAAGTTTGAACAAAGGTTTTTTATCGAGATGTATGAAAATGGACTTGCCTATAGGAAAACCTCGTTGGTTAACTGGTGCCCTTCTTGCCATACGGTACTTGCTAACGAACAGGTGGAGGATGGATGTTGTTGGCGTTGTGGAACTGAGGTCACTTATAAAGAAATGGAAGGTTGGTTTTTAAGAATAACAGCTTATGCTGAGGAACTTTTAAAAGATCTTGATGAGCTTGAGAAATACTGGCCTGAAAAAGTTATTGTAATGCAGAGGAACTGGATAGGGAAAAGTGAAGGAGCAGAAATAAAGTTCTTTTTACCAGACATAGAAGAAGACTTAATAGTTTACACCACCCGCCCTGATACCCTTTATGGTGCTACCTTTATTTCTCTCTCCCCTGAACATCCATTAGCTAAAAAATTAGCTGAAAAAAAAGGGTTGTCTCAGGTGCTAGCCGAGTTTATAGATAGAGTCAGAAAGGAAAGAAGAGAAATTGAAACAGGTATGGCAGAAAAAGAGGGTTTATTCTTAGAAAGTTATGCTATCCATCCTTTGACCAGGGAGAAACTTCCTGTGTATGCAGCCAATTTTGTACTTATGGAATATGGAACCGGAGCTATTATGTGTGTTCCTGCGCACGACCAAAGAGACTTTGAGTTTGCCAAGAAATATAATCTTCCTATAAAAATAGTAATTCAACCAGAGGGTATGAACTTAAACCCTGAAGACCTTAAAGAAGCTTATGAAAAACCTGGGATTATGGTAAATTCAGGACCTTTTACCGGTCTCCCAAGTATAGAAGGAAAAAGTAAAATAACTGCTTATCTCGAAGAAAAAGGTTTGGGCCGAAAAAAGATAACTTACAGGCTTAGAGACTGGGGAGTTTCAAGACAAAGATATTGGGGTTGTCCTATTCCTATGGTCTATTGCGATAAATGCGGAATTGTTCCTGAAAAACTGGAAAACCTTCCGGTAGTTTTACCTACAGACGTTCAAATAGACTTTACTGGGAGATCTCCTTTGCCTTTGTTATCTGATTTTGTTAATACTACCTGTCCTAAGTGTGGAGGCCCAGCTAAACGAGAAACTGATACCTTTGATACTTTTATGGAGTCTTCGTGGTATTTCGCAAGGTTTGCCTGTCCTGATTATCCTGAACCTTTTAATCCAGAGGATATCCATTACTGGTTACCTGTAGACCAGTATATTGGTGGTATAGAACATGCAATTTTACACCTTCTTTATGCCAGATTTTTTACCAAAGTTCTAAGAGACCTTGGTTATTTTAAGATAAACGAGCCGTTTAAAAAATTACTTACCCAAGGGATGGTTATAAAAGAAACCTATAAATGTCCGGTGCATGGATGGGTTTATCCTGAAGAGGTTTCTCCTGAGGGAAAATGTTTAAAACCAGGATGTGATCAAAAAATCATCGTAGGTAAGTTTGAAAAGATGTCAAAAAGTAAATGTAATGTAGTAGACCCTGATGTGATGATTAAAAAATACGGAGCAGACACCGTAAGACTTTTTATCTCCTTTGCAGCTCCACCTGAAAAAGACCTTGAGTGGAGTGACCATGGTATAGAAGGAGCATATAGGTTTTTAAAAAGACTTTACCATTTAGTGGTAGATTATGCAGAAGTTTTAAAAGAAATAAATTATACCTCCGAAGAGTTTAAAAACCTTGATCCCAAATTAGTGCCTCTTAGAAAAAAACTCCACAAGACGATTAAAAAAGTTTCTGAAGATTTTGAAAAAAGACTCAGGTTTAACACGGGAATTGCAGCTATCATGGAATTTTTAAACCTATTTCAGGATTATCTAAAAGAAATGGATTTAAACAACATGGTGCATAAAAAACTAATAAAAGAGTGTCTAGAAAAGGTGGTGTTGCTTATATCTCCTGTATGTCCTCATTTGGCAGAAGAGTTATGGCAAGAGCTTGGAAATAAGACTTTTATTTCCTGCGAACGTTTCCCTGAGTACGAAGAAGCTTGGTTGATAGATGAGACCTATACGCTTGTAGTTCAGGTGAACGGTAAGGTGAGAGATCAAGTAGAGGTTTCGGTTGAGGCTACTAAAGAAGAGTTAGAAGCCATGATAAAAGAAAGACCAAAGGTAAAAAAATATTTAGAAGGAAAAACAATCAAAAATGTGGTTTTTGTCCCTAAGAAACTTATTAATTTTGTGGTTTAGTTTTATACTTTTAGGTTGTGGTTATAGTTTTTACCAGCGCCCTTTATATTTAAAAGAAGACTGGAAGACTATTTATATCCCCCCGTGGAAAAACTATTCTTCTGAAACTTCTTTGGGAGAATATCTTTCTTATTACCTAAGACATAAGTTTGCACAAGGTCAGTTTTTACTTCCTGTATATGATGAAGAAAAAGCAGATCTGATTTTAAAAGGTGAGGTGAAAAAGGTCTACTTAGATCCGATTTCTTATGAAACTTTTTTGGTTACTAAAGAAAGAAAGATATCTTTTGAGGGAGAATATCAGCTTATCGAAAGAAAAACCGGAAAGGTTATTTTAAAACGACCGATTAGCCGTTATGAGATTTATCGTGTAGCTCAACAACAGGTGGTTAATTTTTTAGACCCTGGTAGAGAAGAGGCCTTAAAACTTCTTTCTCAAGATTTAGCTGAAATTATACTTCAAGACATAATGTTTAACGAGTTGAAACTATAAAACCCTTACCAGAGTTTAAATCCCTCTAAGGTTTCTTTTATATCCTGAGGTTCAAGGTATCTTAGGCCTAACTTATCAGCCATGTTGAGAACCCCTTTGTCTGCAGAAAGTACAAGGGCATCGAGCTCAAGGGCTAAAAGGATAATCTCTAAGTCCTCTTTAGAGTCAACTATCCCTTCCCTTAATACTTCTCTATATCTTCTTCTTAAAAATTTAAGGACCTCTTCAGGTTTTTTATAAGTAGAGGCTTTTACCGCCTCTTCGGCTACTCTAAGGCCTTTGTTGATCCTATTTCTTAATTCTTCTATAAATTCATACATCAAAAAAGCAGGGATATAGAGTTCATATTTTTTGGGAGATTTCACCTTAAGCACTGATCTTGCTTTAGGAGGGAGTTTAAGGTTGTTAAGCATCCTTTTTAGCTCTTCGAACACAGAACTTGGTAAATAAACGTTTATCTCTCCTTCTAATTCTGCTACCATTAAAAGAAAGTTAGTGAAGGCTTCTGAAGGGTTTGAACCAAACTGTTTATAAACGTCAGGATTGGTAAAAATACTTGTATCTGGAACTAATCTCTCTTTTTCCATGTCTTACTCCAATTTTTTTGCTTAGTTTAAAACCATCTCTTCAAATAATGCTGGAATATGGATTTCATCAAATTTTTCAGGATATTTTTCTAAAAGGATTTTTTTAAAGACCTCCATCTTTTCAGGTTCTCCATGTACTAAAAACAATTTTTTAACATGGTCTAAACGAGAAATCCATTCTAACAACTCCTTTTGTCCTGCATGGGAGGAAAAACCGTTTATGGTGTAAACCTTTAGTCGAACAGGTAGTTCTTCACTAAAAATATGTATTTTTTTAGCTCCATCTACGATGAGCCTCCCTAAGGTTCCCTTAGGCTGAAAACCTACAAAAACCAAACTACATTCTGGGCGATATATGTTGTTTCTTAGGTGATGAAGAATTCTTCCTCCAGTAATAGTGCCATTTCCCGCAATGATTATAGCCCGTGATCTTACGTTATTTATCTGTTTAGATTCTTCTACGTCTTCTGTAAGGGTTAGATAGGGGAACTCAAAAGGGTCTTTTTGAGTAAACACTTTATAAGCCTCTTCATCAAAAAATTCAGGGTTGTCTTTAAATATTTTGGTAGCCTTGATGGCAAGAGGACTATCTAAAAAGACATAGCAAGGGGGAAGAAGTTTTTGTTCATAAAATTCTCTCAACGTGTAAAGAATTTCTTGAGCTCTCTCGAGAGCAAAAGTGGGAATAAAGACGTTTCCTCCTCTTTCGAAGGTTTCAAGAATTGCTTCTAACAGTTCTTTTTTTGATTCTTCAAAAGATTTATGATCTCTATCTGCATAAGTGGTTTCTATACATAAAAAGTCTGTAGGTAAGGGATAGTCAAAGTCTTTTACGATAGGTTTGTTCTTATTTCCTAAATCTCCAGAAAAGGTTATTTTTTGTTTGGTCTCTAAGTCTTCTATCTGAACAAAACAGGACCCAAGTATATGGCCTGCGTCTTTAAAAAGGACTTTTATTTTGTTTTCTAAAATCAAAGGTGTATTAAAGTTGAGGTTTATTTTAAAAAAGTTAAAACTTTCTACTACATCATATTCGTCATAAAGAGGGGGAGGAGGTAGGTCTAATCCTCTCTTAATCGATTTTTTGTATAGCGTTTTATAATGCTCTCTCATCACTTTTGCTGCGTCAAGAAGCATAATCTTAGCTATTTGAGAAGTAGGTTTAGTACAGATGATTTTGCCTCTGAAGCCTTCTTTTACTAAAAGAGGAAGCCTTCCACAATGGTCGATATGGGCATGAGTAAGAATAAGATAAGAGATTTCCTTAGGGTCAAAAGGAAAAGAGTTCTGGTTTTTTGAACTCTCAAGTCCCTGGAAAAGCCCACAATCAACCAAGATCTTTGTATTTCTTATGTTCAAAAGAAAACAACTTCCCGTTACCCCTCCCGCTCCTCCATAAAATCCGATTTTAATTCCCATTTGACCCTCCGTGGTTTGCAAACTCTAATATTCTTTGAGGGTAGGTATAAACATTAAACCTTTCACCTCGTAAAAAGCCTATTAAAGTGACTCCGATTTTTTCAGCAAGTTCAACGGCTAAGGAGGTGGGTGCACTGCGGCTTATTAAAAAGGGAATTTTCCATCTCCCCACCTTAAGTACCATTTCTGAAGAAATCCTACCGCTTACGAGGATAAGCTTGTCTTCGAAGGAAAGACCATTTAAAAGGGCATATCCTAATACTTTGTCGACCGCATTATGTCTTCCTATGTCTTCTGCATAAAAAATTATGTCTTCTTGGCTACAAATGGCTGCTGAGTGCAAACAACCTGTGAGTTTAAATAGTTCTGCTTTTCTAACAAAAGCTTTAAACAAGTTAAATATAGAGTTTTTGTCAACCTTAAAATTAAAAGAGTTATAAGGTTGTATCTCAGAGAGAAAACTGTATGAGGCAAAGCATCCTGAAGAAAGAGTTTTTGAAGGAAGATCCACTTTTTCATAGGTATATACTTTAGCGATGACCTCTCCGTTTTTTTCTATTAATTCAAGTTCTTCCGGACACCAGACATCCTGTATCAGACCTTCTGTAAGGATAAAACTTACGATTAGTTCTTTAAGGTGCATAGGGGTTGCTGCAAGGGAGAGGATTTCCTGTTCGTTTATCAGAAGCCTAACTTTGGTTTCTGTTGCTAATAAATCTTCAAACTCAGATATGTCTTGGTTAGTCTTTACTTTCCATACTTTTTTAAATTTGATCGGTGAAGGTAAAGGCATTTACCTTACGGTTACAGCAAGCACTTGTTTTAAGGTAGTTTCGCCTTTTAAAACTTTTAAAATACCGTCTTGTTTAAGGGTCGTAAATCCTTTAGTGATAGCTAAGTTTCTAATCTCGTTAGCAGGTTTGTTTTTTATAATGTATTCTCTTATTTCTTCATCAGGAATAAGAAGTTCATGTATAGCCATCCTACCTTTAAAACCTGTATAGTTACACTGAGGACACCCTACAGGCCTGAAAAAAGTAGCTTTTTCAATCATTTCATCGGTCAGAGGTTTAGTAGGATGAAATCCGTATTCTCTTTTAAGACGTTCTATCTCTTCTTCTGAAGGGGTATAAAGTTCCTTGCATTCTTTGCAGAGTCTTTTAGTCAATCTTTGAGCAAGAACTCCCAGTAAAGCGTCTGCAAAGTTAAACGGATCTATACCCATCCCTAAAAGTCTGGTGATGGTTTCAGGGGCACTGTTAGTATGTAAGGTGCTTAAAACTAAATGGCCGGTAAGAGAGGCCTCTATTAAAGTATGAGCTGTTTCTTCATCTCTTGTTTCTCCTATCATGATGATGTCAGGGTCTGCACGTAAAAAGGCTCGAAGTACTTTGGCAAAGGTAAGCCCGATCTTAGGGTTAACTTGTACCTGACGAAGACCTTCTTGTACTATTTCTACTGGGTCTTCAGCTGTCCAGATTTTTTTGTTTGGCTTATTTAAATATTTTAAAGCAGCATGAAGGGTTGTGGTTTTACCTGAACCAGTAGGCCCTACTACTAAGATCAACCCATAGGGATAGTCTAAAATTTTTTTGAAGTTTTGGTAGTTTTCTTCTAATAGGTCTATTTCTTCTAATTGTCTAAACTCGATCCCTCCTAAAATTCTCATAACTACGTCTTCATTATTTTCGATGGTAGGAATGGTGGCTACCCTTATTTCAAACTCTTTGCCTTCTTTGGTTCTAAATTTTATCTTTCCGTCTTGGGGTAATCTTTTTTCTGCAATGTTAAGATTGGCCATGATTTTAATACGAGAGATAACCTGTCTTTTCTGATGTTCAGGGATGGTAGAATACTGAAAGCACTCTCCATCCACTCTAAACCTTACTTGCAACCCCTTCTTCCCGGTTAAACTTTCCCAATGAATGTCTGAGGCTCGTCTTTTATAAGCTTCTTCTATGATGAAATTCACCAGTTGAACGATGGCACTATCTATCAAAGATACATCTTCTATTTCTTCCTCTTCCTGTACCTCTTCTATCTCGGTCCTTTCTAGTATAGGCAACATTTCTTCGGAAAAATAGCTGTCTATTATAGCTATCAAATCTTCTTTGATCGCAAAACTTAACACCAAGTTTTCAGAAGAAAGTTGAAGGACTTTTTTAACTTTTTCTATGTTTTCTTGGTCTTCAGGATCATAACAGACGAGATAAATCCTACCGGTTTCTTTTAGGGGTACACAAAGAGCATCTAAAAAAAACTGTTTTTTTACCCCTAAAACTTGAGGCATTTTAGAATACTTTGTTAAATCTCTTGCGTCAATAACCGGGATTTGATAAACGTTTTTAACAGACTCAAGTATTTCTGACTTCTTCACTTTATAACGTTCTATAAGTAAAAGTTCTAAGCTTTTGTTAGTTTCTAAACTTTCGGTATAAAGTTTTAAAAGTTCTTCTATTTTAAGATTAAGTTTTTTAAAAACAAACTTTAATCGTTCAAGCTTCTTTAGTACCTGAAGTTTTTCTGTTTTTTCTAAATATTTAGGGTCAGAAGTAGAAATAAATAGCTGTTTGTAGATGTTAAAGGCCTTTTTAAATTCATAGATATTTTCGCAAATATAGGCAAGCTTTGACAAGAGGAAAATCTCTACCTCTTTACTTAATGCCTCTTTTTTTTGAAGAAGACTTATTAAAATGTCTAAAAGCTCATAAGGTTGGATTTTTTGTTCGTAATCCTCTAGAATTTTTTTGAAAACAAGAAAGTTGTTGAGATTTTCAATAAGTAAATCTTTTAATTGTTTTGCAGTATTCTCCATATACAATAATTTTATTTAATAATTTTTAAAAAACAACCCTTTTAAAAGTTTTGTGCTTTAGTTTTTGGGTGTTTGTAAACCTTATTATAAAATACATATTAAGCCTTTTAAAAACTTGACAAAATCAGAAAACCCGTTAGACTAAACCAAAATTTTAAAAAAAGGAGGGGTTATCTTTTGGCGGGGATAGTCGTTAAAGAAGGAGAGTCTTTAGAACAAGCTTTAAAAAGATTTAAAAGACTTGTAGAAAAAACAAAAATACTTTCTGAGGTTAAAAAAAGAGAGTTTTACGAAAAGCCTGGAGTTAGACGTAGAAAAAAGATGCAAGCAGCCCGTAAAAAACTGCTGAAAAAACTTAAGAAGTTGCAACAAAAAATGAAAGAAAAATAAGAGGGTATTCCTCTAAAATTTTAGAACGTAGTGTTGAAATCTTTTGTTAAACTTGAATGGTCTAAACTTTTAGATTATTTTTCGGAAAATGTAGTTAGTGATTTTGTTAAACAAGAAGTAAAACAATTATTACCTAATTTTGATTTTGAAAAAGCCTGTATACTTCAGGCGCAAACAAGTTATCTCTGGAATCTTATAGAAAAGGGGGAAAGGTTAGACCTTGTCCCCCTTAAATCATTAAGATTTCTTTTTCTTAAGGCTCAAAAACGTTCTGTTTTCCTTCCTTTGGAACTTATTCAGATTAAACAGTGGTTTACAGTTTTAAAAAGATTATCTTCAATTCTCAATAATTCTCCTTTTTCTCGGCTTGTGGAGGTCTATCAAGGTGTTATGGAGTTAGAGCAACAAGTTTTAGACCGTGTACTCGATTACGAAAGAAAGGAACTCAAAGACAAAGCTTCTTATCAACTTTATGTGATAAGAAAGAAAATTAGAGAGGCTTTAGACCTTCTTTATACCAAGCTTGATAAACTTAGAGAACATTTTTTTAAAAAAGGTTATCTACAGGAAAATCTTTATACCCAAAAAGAAGGTAGGTATGTTCTTCCTGTTAAGGTTGAGTTTAAAAATAAGGTAAAAGGGATTTTCCATGGACTTTCTTCAAGTGGGGCTACTGCTTTTATAGAACCAGTTTCTATAATAGGTCTTTCAAACGAGTTGGAAACCCTTCGTCATCAAGAGCAAAGAGAAGAACTAAAGATTTTAAAAGAAGTTTCTCAAGAGCTATTTCTAAAAAAAGATCTTTTTTTTGAGCTTGAAAACCTTTATTTGGAGTTCGAAGTAGCCTGGGGTAAGGTAAACTTAGGAAGGGTTTATCGAGGGATTTTCCCTGATTTAAAACCTCAAGGGAGCCTTAAGATCTGGCAAGGAGTTCATCCTTTTTTATTACTTTCTCAAACCGAAAAAAAACAGGTTAAGGCAGTTAGAAACGATTTTTTCTTAGAAAAGGGGTTGCTTATTACAGGACCGAACTTAGGTGGTAAGACGGTTTCTTTAAAAACCATAGGTTTGATTTGTTTAATGGCTCAGACCGGTTTTTTAATACCTGCAGAAAGAGCTGAAATCCCGGTTTTTACCCAAGTTTTTGCTGATATAGGAGATGATCAGGATATCTTTCAGGGCGAGTCTTCTTTTTCTTCTCATTTAAGAGGCCTTAAAGAGATTTTAGACCAGGCAGATAGTCAAACCTTGGTGCTTCTTGATGAACCAGGCAGAGGCACAGACCCTGAAAAAGGTATGGCACTTATTGCTGCGGTGTTGGAAGAGCTTCTAAAAAGAGGGGTAAAAGTAGTGGTTACTACCCATTCTCAGTTTTTGAAAACCTTAGGGTTTAAGATAGAGGGGTTAAAGGTTGCTACGATGGAGTATGACCTTGAGACTAAAGAACCTACTTACAGTTTGGTTTATGATGTTTATGGGGATTCTTTAGCCTTTGAGCTGGCCAAAAAAATAGGTATTCCTGAGCGAATTTTAGATAGAGCCTTTGAATACTTGCAAAATAAAGAATACTGGGAATGGTATAAACTTTGGGAAAAAGAGTTTGATAAGGTAAAAAAGCTTAGAGAGTCTTTAGAAAAAAAAGAAAAAGAATTAGAGCAAAGAGAGCTTCAACTTAACCATAAAAAAGAAGAACTTGAAAAACATTATGTCAAACAACTCGAACTCAAGTTTAAAGAATGGGAAAGGGAGTTTAAGAAACTGATAGAGGAATTGAGTGAAAAGGGTATAGGTAAAAAGGGTGGGATTAAAGAGTTTGAGAAGTTTGTGGCTAAGGTTTTAAAAGAAAGTCAAAAAGAAGAAACTATTCAGGAAGGAGATTATGTATTAATAAAAGGGTTTAATCAGAAAGGAAAGGTTATAAAGATAAAAAATAATAGTTTAGCAGAGGTTGTGTGTGGTGCTTTAAAATTAGAGTTACCCTTAGAAAGGTTATCTAAGGTTATCTTAGAGAATCATACACTAAAATCAAATCAATTTCAGGGCTTTTCTCTAAAAGCTTCTCCTACGTCTCAAATATCTAAAGGAATTAGGAAAAGCGTTTATCTTTTGGGTTTGACAGTGGATGAGGCTTTGGAAGAGGTAGAAAAAGAACTTAACAGGAGTTTTTTAGAAGGGGTAGCTGAGGTTTATCTTGTTCATGGGCATGGGTCAGGAAGGTTAAGAGAAGCTATTCATAAACATCTGAAAAACCATCCTCTGGTAAGAGAATTTAGGTTTGCAGAACAAAGTAAGGGAGGGACAGGGGTTACCGTAGTTTTCTTGGAAAAAAACTATTAAGGAGGTTTTTTTATTTTACTATTGCATATTTAAAAAAGTGTATTATAAAATTTTTGATGAAAAAATTTCTTTCAATCTTTATCTTTAATACTTTAACTTTAAAGACCAAACAAAGTTCACAGAGGTAACCTTTGGAAGGACTTTTTGAAAAGATAAAAGAAATCTATGACCTTGTAGAAGTAGTGTCTAACTATGTAAGGTTAAAGAGGGTAGGCAAAAATTTTGTAGGGCTTTGTCCTTTTCATTCAGAGAAAACCCCTTCTTTTGTAGTCAGTCCTGAGAAACAGATTTTCAAATGTTTTGGATGTGGAGAGTCTGGGGATGTGGTGACTTTTTACATGAAGATAAAGGGGTTATCTTTTAAAGAAGCTATCTTAGAATTAGCAGAGAAAGCGGGGATTTATGTAGAAGAGAAGATTTTTCTAGAAAAAAGAAAAGAAAACGAGCTTGTTAGTCTGGCTTATAAAGTAGCCAAGTTTTACCATCATTTGCTGTTTTTTCATCCCGGGGCTAAAGAAGGAAGAGAATATCTTTTAGAAAGAGGTCTTTCTGAGGAAACTATAAAGCATTTCCTGTTAGGTTTTGCTCCTCAAGAAGGTAGGGTATTAACTAGCTATTTAAGAACCTCGAAAGAAGAATTCAAACACGCAGAAGAGCTTGGCTTGATCAAACAAGTACAAGATGGTTCTTTTGTAGACCTTTTTAAGTTTAGGATAATTTTTCCTGTTTTTAATTCCAAAGGAGAATGTGTTGGTTTTGGAGGAAGGGCCCTTGTTAAAGAAGATGAGCCCAAGTATTTAAATACCCCAGAGTCTAAGATTTATAAAAAATCAGAAATCCTTTATGGTTTTTATCAGGCTAAAGAATATATCAAGAAAGAAAAAACCTGTTTTTTAGTAGAGGGATACTTTGATTTCCTTTCTTTCTGGGAGGCTGGGATAAGAAATACGGTTGCTACCTGTGGTACAGCCCTTACCCCTAATCATGTAAAGATTCTTAAAGGATTATCAGAAGAGATATTGGTGTGTTACGACGGCGATGAAGCTGGGAAAAAAGCTACGGTAAGGGCTGTGTCTTTGTTTGTAAAAGAAGGGATTTTACCTAAATGTGTCGTTTTACCTGAAGGGGAGGATCCTGATTCTTTTGTCCAAAAAATTAAGATGAATTCCTCAGAGATTAAGGAAAAAATAAAGGATTTAACCCAAGATGGAATTTCCTTTGTTGCTTCTTTTTTCCAAGACAAATTCAAACAAAATCCTTCTAAGGCCTATCAAGAATTGATTGAGGTTTTTCAGGGTATAGAAGACCCGTTTTTAAAGAAAAAAGTAGCTAAGGAATTGAGCTTTAAACTGGATTTGTCTGAAACAGAGATTTTAAAAAGTTTATCTAAAAAGGAAGTATCTAAAAAACCTGCTATATTTATTTCATCTTCTGAAAAGAGTTTGGTTGAACCTAAGGAAGATAGTTGTTTAAGGATGATTGCTCAATACTTAGTAAGTTATCCTGAAGATTTAGAAATTTTAGAGGAGTCAGGACTTTCTAAGTATTTAGAAGCTTGTGGTTCTAAGTATACGGTTTTTTTAAAAATGTTAATCGAGAGTTTGAAAAAAGGGCTGGGAGAGCTTTCTTGTGTCTCTGATCCTGAATTTCAGTCTATTCTAAGCGACCTTCTTTTTAGCCCTCCTTTTGAAAGTCGAGAGGAGGTTCTCAAAGACATAAAATCCTTTCTCCAAAAGTCTTTAATCAAGCTGGAGTTAAAAAAACTTGCAGAGAGCATAAAAAATTTAGAAAATGTAGGGGCAAAAGAAGAAAAAAATCAATATCTTTGTCTTTTAAAAGCCACCTTGATCAATAAAGTTTGTGGTTTAGACAAAGTAGAGAGTTAAAATAAAAGTTTGCATAAAAATTTTTAAACAAAGGAGGATTGAATGAGCCTCCGAAACAAAAAAACCTTTTGTCTTTTTGAAGAAGAGGAAATGCTCTTAGAGGAGGTTTCTTCAGAAAATTTCTGGCTACCTGAAGAAGAGGAAAAAAGGTCTGGAGTTAAAGACGAAGACCCTATAAAGATTTATTTTAAGGAAGTTTTTTCTCATAAACTTCTTACCAAAGAAGATGAAATAAGGATAGGAAGGACTATAGAAGAAAAGGAAAGGGAGATATTGAGTGAGGTCCTCAGTTATTATGCTACTACTGCCAAGTTTTTTCATCTGGTTATTCAATCAGAAAGACATGGCAAGTTAGGACTGCTTTTTAAGGACTGTGATGAATTACAAAAACATAAAGAAAAGTTTGAACATTGGATACAAAGTTTAAAGCAAAGCTTAAGTGACATTTTAGAGTCTTTTAATTCTCATGGTGTTAACCCTGAGCTGTTGGAAAAGACCATAGAACTTATTTATCAAGTAAGACCAAGTAAACTGCTCTTAGATGAGCTTTGTTGTGAGATTTTAGAAACCTATCAAAGGGTTAACAACCTAAATAGATTAAAAAATAAACTGCAAACTAAATACGAGATCAAGCCTATCACGATAGAAAAAATTTTTTCAGTTAACGGAAGACAGATTAATTTTCTCCGTTTAGCAAAAAGATTTTCCATCGATAAGATAGATTTAGACAAGCTGGTAAAAGAAGTAAACGAACATTGTAAGTTTATGAAGCATTTTGATGAATTCTTTGGAGAGCCCTTAGAGAAGGTATACCAAAGTGGAGAAAAGATTTTTAAAGCCTGTCAAGTTATAAAGGCCTGCAAAGAGGAGTTGGTAAAATCTAATCTTAGGCTTATCATTTCTATAGCCCGCAAGTATTCTCCTAAAGGGATGTTTCTTTCTGATTTAATCCAGGAAGGAAACATAGGTCTTCTTAAAGCCATAGAAAAATTTGATTACCGAAAAGGATTTAAGTTTAGCACCTATGCAACCTGGTGGATAAGACAGTCTATCACCAGGTATCTGGCAGAAAATACCAGGACCATAAGGATCCCCCTTCATATAATAGAAACTATATACAAAATAAGTAAGCTTATTTCTAACAAGTTTTATCAAGAATATGGTAGAGATCCAACTTTAGAAGAACTTTCTAAGGAGACAGGCCTTTCTATAGAAAAACTTAACTACATCTTCAAAATTATGAAACAACCTATTTCTCTGGAAACTAACATAGGAGAAGAAGACGATTCTACACTAAGAGATTTCATAGAAGACCAGAAAGCTTTAAAACCTGATGAAATTACCTTTAACCAAGCTCTATCAGAAAAAGTAAGAGAACTTCTAAAGAGTTTGTCCCCCAGGGAGGAAAAAATTATAAGGCTAAGGTTTGGAATAGGTGAAAGAGAATCCTACACTTTAGAGGAGGTTGGAAACAAGTTTGGGGTTACTAAAGAAAGGATCAGACAGATAGAAAACATCGCCCTGCGTAAACTTAAACATCCTCAAAGGATAAAGTTTTTAAAGAATTTTCTTATTTATAGTTCTTAACGTATGGATGTTGAGAAAAAGATTCTTTCTGTTATCCAAAAAGATTTTCCCTTAGAAAATAGGCCCTTTTTACGTTTAGCTGAAAAGGTTGGTTTAGAAGAAGATTTTTTTTTAGAAAAAGTTAGAGAGTTGCAAGAAAAGAGAATAATAAGACAGGTTTCTGCAGTTTTTAACCCTTCTTTTTTTGGACATAGGTCTGGGCTTTTTGCCTTAAGGGCTAAGGAAGAAAACCTTATTCAGACAATAGAGATCATAAACAGCCATCAAGGGGTAAGTCATAACTACTTAAGATCTCATGATTACAACCTTTGGTTTATTCTGGTAGTGCCCCCAGGAAAAGACCTTTTGACTGAAGCAGACAACCTTTGTAAGCGATGCCAAATAGAAGATTTTTTGTTTTTACCTGCTTTAAGGGTTTTTAAAATATCTACGGTTTTAGAGGTAGAAGGTTACGAAAACGAAAAAAACGAAGAGATAGGGTTTCAAAAGCAAACAGAGGAAAGTTTTTCAGAAAAAGATGTTTGGTTTGTCAAACATCTTCAAGAGCCTCTTCCTTTGATAAAAGAACCTTTTAAACCTATAGCTGAAAAACTTGGTGTTAGAGAAGAAGAGATTTTTTCTTGGTTGATGGAAGTCCAAAAACAAGGTGGTTTAAGAAGGTTTGGGGCTTTGGTAAAACATGACCGTTTAGGATATAAAACCAACGTCATGGTAGCCTGGAAGGTACCTCAAAAGAAGATAGAAAGTTTTGTTAAGGAAGTTACCAACAAAACCTTTATCACACATTGTTATGAAAGAAAGACCTATCCTTTTTGGGATTATAACCTATATACGATGTGTCATTTTAAAAACGAAGAGGAAATAAAGTTGATAGAAGAACTGGCTCAGAAAATAGATATCACTGAATATCTTATGCTTACCACCTTAAAGGAATTAAAAAAGGTTAGGTTAAAACTTTTTTATGACGATGTTTTTACCGCATAAAGTAAGAATAGAGGTATCTTAAGCTTATAAAAAGCACCAACGCTGTTATGATAACCCTTATAAGCTTTTGAGGCATTCTTTTTTGAGCTTTAGCTCCTAAATATAGTCCAGCTGCTCCTCCTAAACCTAAAAGAGCTCCAAGCGCCCAGTCTGGTGGATTCCCTCCAAAGGTAAAAACCAATACTCCCACGACTGAGGTTAAACAAGTTCCAAAAAGAGTGGCCCCAGCAAACACGTAAGGAGGTAGGTGAAAAAACCCAAGCAAGATAGGGGCCATCAACGCCCCTCCTCCTATCCCATAAATACCACCTATAATCCCTATAAAAAAAGCAACCAGAGATATAGCTAAAGAACTTACTTGGTAGGTTTTATGGTCATAGATGAATGCTAAGGTTTTCCAGTTAAACTGGAGAAGTTTTGGAGGTTCTGGAGAAAAAGAGGCATCTTTTTTAGGAGGAAATATGATATCATAAAGAAGCTTTAAGCTTATTACCAAAAGTACAGCTCCAACCAAAAGCTTAAATCTTAACAGTTCCTGAAAATAGCCTATTCTTAAAAAATATCCTATAATCACACCAGGTAAGGTGCCTACAGCAATTATTAAGGTTAACGGATAGAAAAAACGTTTTTCTTTCCAGTACCTATAGACCCCAAAAGGAATGGCAAACACGTTAAAAAGATGGTTGGTTGCACTAACCGCAGGAGTGGTAAACCTAAGGACACTTACCTGAAAAGGTAAAAGTAAAAAAGCACCGCTTATTCCTCCAGAGGCACAGAGAAAAGAGATGACAAAAGCAACTAAAGGAGGTAGTAGAAGAGAGGTGGTTACCCCTGAAGTCTTAAAGGTTACAACCCAAGGTAAAGAGGTTAATAAAAGGTCTAAGAGATTATCCATTTTTTTCATACTTAATGTAGTCTCAATCGTTCATATCGTGCTTTACAGTCAGAATACCAAGAGGCTTGTTTTGGGCCTAATTCTAAGGCTTTTTGATAGTTTTTTAAGGCTAAAGAGAATTGTTTTTGAGTTTCATAAACTCTACCTTTATAATAATAAGAAATCCCGTTAAAAGGAATAAGCTGTGAGGCCTTTTCTAAGTAAACAAGGGAATTACTTAATTCTCCTATCTTGAAGCAGGAAATACCTGCGATTAGCTGAGCTGAGAAAAAGTTAGGGTCTATTTCTACAGCTTTTATGGCATAGGTTTTTGCACCCTCAAAATCTTTCTTTTCTAACCTAATAGAAGCTAAGTAAACCAAGGCCACAGTGTTTTGAGGATATAAACTTAAGGCTTCTTTAAAATAAGCTTCTGCTGCATCGAAGTTCTTTTTCTTATACTCAGCCTTACCTTTGGATACTTGTTGGTAAGAAGGTTTAGTGGTAACCAACAAGTTTTTTATTTTTTGAAATTTTTCGGTGTCAGAGATAAAGGCACCAGAGGGTTTAAAGGTGTTGATATAGTTTTGAGCTTCTTTAATTCTCGTTTCAGGTAAGGGGTGGGTAGAAAGCCATTCAGGAGGTCGTTCTTTTTCCATCTGTTTAAACTTTTCAAAGACCTCTATCATGCCTTGCGGAGAATATCCTGCTTTATAGGCAAAGAGAAAACCATAGTAGTCTGCCTCTTTTTCTTGATCTCTACTAAACTTAAGCTGGAGTAGTGAAGCAGACACAGCCCCTAATTTTAACAAAATTTCTCCTGTAAGGTCTTGTGGGACTAACAGGCTTCCTATTTGAAGAAGAAAGTTTAGGGCCAGCTGTTTTTCTAACATTTTTACATGATGTTTAGCGGTTATATGTCCTATTTCGTGGGCTAAAACCCCAGCAAGCTGACTTTCTTTGTCTAAGGTTAAAAGTAGACCTCTGGTAACTATCACCGGACCTCCTGGTAGAGCAAAGGCATTTACCACGTCAGAGTTTACTACATAGAATTTATAAGGGAGCTTTCTTTCAGAAAACCTGGCAAGCCTTTGTCCTAAGCCTGATACATACTCTTGCACCATTTTCTCAGGATAAAGCCCATCATATTCATCTATAGCAGGATAGACATATAGGTTCCCTAATTCTATCTCTTTTTCTTCAGGAATTAAGTTTAAAAAAGGTCCGTTAGAGTTGGCACAACCAGAAACAAAAAGCACCAAAAACAGGTAAATGGTTGTTAAAAATTTTTTTAAAAAAATGTCTTTTGTACTTTTAATCATAAAAAATTGATTTAAAATTAAAACCTCTCAAAAAATTTCGAACCAAGGCACAACTCAAAAAGGTAATTATTTATAAACATATTATAAAAATTAAAGTTTAATAAGTCAACGACAAATTTTACCAAAAAATAAAGAATAAACAAAAAAATTTAAAGCTTTTAGGGTTTTAATCAGGTTATTATTAGATAATTAAAAATTTTTCAAAATTTTACAGGAAAAATCTTGACAAATTTTTTTTCTGATATATTTTAAAAGCCGACTTGAGGTTTAATCTAACTTAGGTTAGGGGGGATATAAAGATGAAAGAGATGGAAAAGTTTGAGTATGGTTTTGGTCAGCATTTGGTGATAGATGGTTATGGTGCTAACAGAGAAAAGCTTATGGATTTAGATTTTATATATAATTTTCTTAGTAAATATCCTGAAGAGATAGAAATGACCAAGATTATGCCTCCCTATGTGTTTAAATATTATGCTCCTGTGCCTGAGGACTGGGGTATTTCTGGGTTTGTTATCATCGCAGAAAGCCATATAAGCATCCATACCTTCCCAGAGAAGCTTTACCTCAGCATCGATGTATTTTCCTGTAAACCTTTTGATGCTGACAAGGTTATCAGTGACGTTACCCGAATTTTTGAAATCCAAAAGAGCGAGATAAAGTTTTTTGACAGAGGTCTTGAGTTCCCGCGTTCTATCAGGGCAGTAGAAAAGTTTATCAAGATGGAAAGAAAGGACCTTATAATATAGGTTTATGAAAATTTCTTTTTTAGGGCTACCTGACCATCCTCAGGCCAAGGTAGCCCTTATCCCAGCTCCTCTTGAGTATTCTACCTCTTGGAAAAAGGGCACAAAAGAAGCTCCCTTAGAAATCCTTAAAGTAAGTCCTAACATGGAGTTTTTTGACGAAGAATATTTCTTAGACCCTTCAGAAAAGATGGGGTTTTTTACCTATCCGGTAGAGGAGTTATCCTTTGACCCTGAAGAATCGCTAAAAGAGATATCTCAAAAAGTAGAGGAAACTCTTAGTTTAAACAGATTCCCGCTAGTTATCGGAGGAGAACATACGGTTACTTTAGGAAGTATAAGGGTTTTAAAAAAGTTTTTTCCTAGGTTAAAGGTGGTTCATCTTGACGCTCATTTAGACCTTAGAGACCGGTATAACCATAGTTCAATCACCCATGCTACAGTTATGAGAAGGATTTATGAACTTGGTGTTCCTGTTTTAAGCATAGGAATTCGTACTCTGTGTAAAGAAGAGTATGAGTTTATAAAACAGGAAAACTATCCTGTCATTTGGGCTAAAGATTTAAAGGTTGATCTTAAAGAATGCCTTAAAAAGATAGAAAGTTTTCTCAAAGATGGTTATATTTTCCTTAGTTTTGATATGGATGTGTTTGACCCTGCGGTAGCCCCTGGGGTTGGAACTCCTGAACCAGGAGGGATTGATTGGTGGGAAGCGTTAAACATACTTAAAATCCTGGTAAAGCATCGGTTGATAGGTATGGATTTGGTTGAGGTAAAGCCAGACCCTGGGAATCCTGTTACAGAGTTCTTGGCAGCTAAACTTATTTTTAAGGTAGCTGTATATCTGGCCGCTAAAAATGAAGGACTTTTATAATCGATATGCTAATCTTCTTTTTGAGGTAGCTTTTCTAAAGAGAGTAGAAAGGACAGGATATCCCTATCTTGGTACAGGGCATGAAAATGTAGCCTCTCATTCCTTTGGAGTTGCTTTTATTTCTTGGATACTTTCAGAGCTTGTAAAAGAAAAAGTAGATAAAGAAAAGCTTTTCAAGATAGCCTTAATACATGACCTTCCAGAGACAAGGACTGGAGATTTTAATGCTTTAAACAAGCTTTACAACCAAACTGACGAAAAAAAGGCTCTTGAAGACGCCTTTCAGGGTATACCCTTAAGTGAGGAAGTTCTTGAGCTATGGAAGGAGTATAGAAGCCTAAACTCTTTAGAGGCAAGACTGGTTCATGACGCAGACGTAATCGACCTTATCATACAGCTTAAAGAACAAAAGGACCTCAATAACCCTTATGCTCAAAAATGGATCGATTATGCCAAGCCAAAGTTAATCACCGAGGTTGCTAAAACCCTGGTTGAAAGTATTTTAGAAACTGATTGGTGTAGCTGGTGGTATGATTTTTTGATAAAAAACAATGACCTCTACCGTAAAAAACATCAACGCTAACCTCTGCACTCGTTGTGGCAAATGTGTTCCTCATTGCCCAACCTACAGGGTTTTTAGGTCTGAGACTTATTCCCCACGAGGTAGGTTATTTTTTTTTCAAAGAGGAATATATCATCAGTCCCTTGAGGCTTGTTTGTTTTGTGGAAAATGTGAAAGGGTGTGCCCCAACAGGGTTGGGTTTGTAGAGTCAGGCCTTGAAATTATAAAGGATAAAAAAGAACCCATAATTTTGAAAGAAGCCTCTGACCTTATAGGGGGTCATCCCCTACAAATCCTATCTAAACTTCGGTTTTTAGACAGGTTTGACAAGATATTACCAGAAAAAGGTAAAGTTAACCCTAAAAAGATCTATTCTTTTAAAGAAAATCAGGGAAAACCAGATTTGTTGGTTTATTTTTCTTGTGACTTAAAACATCTTTATCCTCAGGTTTTAGAAAAATTTTTAAGTTTGCTAAAGAAGAAAGGAATAAACGTTTGGGTAGTTGAGGACTCTGAATGTTGCGGGGCGCATTTTTTAAGCTTAGGGTTCCCCTCTTTGGTAAAACAAAGGGCATTAAAAAACCTTAAGGTTTTGCAAGAAGTAGAGGCTCCTGTGGTTTTTTTCTGTGCTACCTGTCTCTGGATGTTTAAAAAGGTTTATCCTAAGTTTTTCGAAGGCACCTCTTATGAAAAGGATTTTTTAGATTTAGCTAAAAGGGGAATTTTTGCCTATAAAGCCCTTTCTTTGTTTGGAGAAGAGGAGTTAAAAGTTTTAGCTGATAGGTCAAAGGATAGTTCTGTTCTTTTTCATCTTCCTTGCCACTTGACAGAAGAGTTTTCTTTGGTAAAAAATAAAATAAAGGTAAGTGAGTTTTGTTGTGGTTCTCCAAAGATTTCTCTTTATTGGGAAGGTTTTCCGGAGAAATATAAACGGGTTTGGATTCAAAACTTAGTAAAGGTAAAGGTTGTTGCCACATTTTGTGCCGGTTGTTTTCTTAATTTTAACATGGTATTAAGCTCACCTCCTCAGATAAAGCATTGGTTAGAGTTGTTATGAGTGCCTATCCCTCTTATCTTAAACTGATGGAAACCGGAGAGATAGATAAAAGGATAGAAATTCTTTATGCCAAGCTTGAAAGTTGTGACCTTTGTCCCAATCGGTGTGGGGTTAACAGGCTCAAGGGGGAAAGAGGTTTTTGCAAGGTTTTACATAAGCCTATGATTTCAAGTTATGGCCCTCATTTTGGAGAAGAAAGACCTCTGGTAGGGGAAAACGGTTCTGGAGCTATCTTTTTTACTTACTGCAATATGGCTTGTGTTTATTGCCAGAACTGGGAAATCAGTCATTTAGGAGAAGGGGACTTATTAGAAGTAGAGGATTTAGCAAGGATCATGATTATCCTTCAGGTCTGGGGCTGTCATAACATCAACTTAGTTACTCCTACCCATCAAGTTCCTTTCATTGTAAAGGCTATAAAGTTAGCAGCAGAAATGGGGCTAAGGCTTCCGATTGTTTATAACTGCGGAGGTTATGAATCTTTAGAAACTTTAAGATTATTGGAAGACATAGTAGATATTTACATGCCTGATATCAAATATATGGATGATAAAATTGCTTTAAAACTTTCTAAAGTAAAAAACTACTCTTCTGTGGTAAGGGAAGCTGTAAAAGAGATGCATAGACAGGTGGGAGATTTGGTGATAGAAGGGGGTATAGCCAAAAGAGGTTTGATTGTAAGACATTTAGTTTTACCTGAAGACCTTTCTCAGACAGAAGAGGTGATTAAGTTTATCGCTGAAGAGGTTTCAAAGGATACCTACTTTAACCTTATGGATCAGTACAGACCTTGTGGAGATGCCTGGAAATATCCTCCCCTTGATAGAAAGATTACCCAAGAGGAATGGAAAAGAGCCTTAGGTTGGGCAAAAAAGTATGGGCTTAAGCGTCTTGATGATCGCAGGGCAAGGTTTTGGGATCTGTAAGGTTGTATATGTATGAGGGTTTAAAGATCTTTGCTGTTGGAGACATTCATGGATGTCTGGAAAGTTTAGAAGCCTTGCTGGAAATCTTGCCGATTAACTGGGGAAAGGATCTGTTGATTTTCTTAGGTGATTACATAGACCGGGGAGAAAATCCGAGAGGGGTGGTAGAAAAAATTATAACCTTAAAAAAGAAGTATCCAGAGCATGTAATTACCCTTAAAGGAAACCACGAGTTGATGTTTGAATGGTTTTTAGAGGGGAAAAACGTGGAACTTTTTTTCTATAACGGAGGAGAGGTCACTATTAGTCAGTATTATAATTCAGAAAAACGAATGGTTGAGCTTCCTTTAGAGCATCAGATTTTTTTTCAGGAGTTAAGGTTGTTTTTTGAGTGTGAAGATTACTTGTTTGTGCATGCTGGGATAAATCCTTATAAGAGTTTGAAAGATCAAACAGAAGAAGATTTTTTATGGATAAGAGGGCTCTTTTATGAGTCAAAAAAGGTTCTACCTAAAACAGTAGTTTTTGGTCATACCCCTTTTCCAACTCCATTTTTAGGTCCTGATAGGATAGGTATAGACACAGGTTGTGTGTATGGAGGTTTTCTAACGGCGGTTATGTTACCAGATATAAAATTTTTTCAGGTAAAATGTAAAAGTAGGAGGTAGCCATGTCGAAAGACGATGGAGACAGAAAACTTTCCTGGCGAGAGATAGACAAACTAAAGTCTCAAAGTGGTTTAAGTAAAATCAGAAAAAAACTTGAAAGAAAAGATAAGGCTTCCTCTGGGATAGACACCAAAAACAAACAAAAATACCTTAAAGAGCTTGATAAACTTTTTGTAGATAAAGAAGAGCTGGAAAAGCAGAGTTTTTTAGAGCGGTTACACCAGCAATATGGAAATAAGAATTTCAAAAAATTAGCCAAAGAGTTTGTGGAAAGATATGGGTTGCCTGAAGATTGGCGGACCCTTATGCTTTTTTTAGACCTGGACGACAAAAATTTGGTAATCAAAACCTTAGAAAAAATAAAGGAACTTTTTCCTCAAAGGACTACCACAGAAAAACAGGGTATGCTTTCTAAGCTAAAAACGTTGGTGCTTACTTCTAAGGATGAAACCATAAGTTTTAAGGTAGAAACCCTTCTAAAGGAACTTTCCCTTTGATTAAGGAATATATCGAAGAATTTTTGTCTTATCTTTTGGCAGTAAAAAATGCTTCTTTCAACACGATTGTTTCCTATGGGTATGACCTGAGAGATTTAGAAGAGTTTTTACAAAAAAAAGGCGTGTTAAATGTAGAAACCATAGGCAATCTCAACGAATACTTAGAGTATTTGAAGACCAAAGGTTATAATCCTTTTACCGTGGCAAGAAAGCTTTCAAGTCTTAGGAGTTTTTTAAAATTTCTACAGGTAGAAAAGGGACTTACCATCGGTTCGGATTGGTTTGAAAACCCTAAACTTCCGATGAGACTCCCTAAGGTATTAAGTATTGATGAGACAGAAAGGTTGTTGTCTCAACCAGACCTGACCCATCCGTTGGGATATAGAGATAGGACGATGCTTGAGGTGATGTATGCCACAGGCCTCAGAGTTTCTGAATTGGTAGAACTAAAGATCAAGGATTTCAACCTTGAGTTAGGTTTTTTAAGGGTTATGGGTAAGGGTGGAAAAGAGAGGCTTGTTCCGATGGGAGATTATGCCCTTGAGTTTTTAAAGGGCTATCTTTATAACATAAGGCCTTTGTTTGCCAACCCTAAAAGTAAAGACTATGTGTTCTTAAACCGAAGGGGAGGTCCTCTTACCAGACAAAGATTTTGGCAGTTAATTAAACAGTATGCCTTAAAAGCCGGGATAGACCCTGAAAAGGTTTCTCCTCATGTGTTAAGACATTCCTTTGCTTCTCATCTCCTGCAAGGAGGGGCAGACTTAAGAGCCCTTCAACTTATGCTTGGACATAGTAGCTTAGCTACCACCCAGATTTATACCCACTTAGACTACAAGAGGCTTAGAGAAGTTTATGACAAACATCACCCAAGGGCCTAAGGTTTATCCTGTTGATTTCGAAGATTTTTTAGATTTTGTGGCTAAGGAAGAGGAAACCAAAGAATTTTTGGATAGACTTAGGAAGTTAGCCAAAAAGAGAGGAGAGTTTTTGTATTTTGCAGGAGGGGTGGTAAGGGATTACCTCCTTTTTAAAAAAGGCAAACTAAACCCACAAAGTTCTAAAGATTTTGATATCGTTTTAGAGGGAAACTTAGAGAAGTTTTTACAGGAACTAAACGAAGACCTAAACAAAGAAATCCTTTTTAAGTCTCAATTTCTTACCTACAAAGTAAGATTTTTTTTAGACGGAGAACCTCTGGAGGTGGACTTTATCACAGCAAGAAGAGAGGTTTATGAAGAAATTGCCCAGCTTCCTAAGGTTTTTCCTTCTAACTTCATGGACGACCTTTTAAGAAGGGATTTTACGATAAATGCTTTAGCCATAGGGCTTTCTGCTCCTTATGAAGGGCTTTTGCTTGACCTGTTAGACGGTTTAAAAGACCTTGAAGCTTCTCTTGTTAAACCCTTGCACCTTAACTCTTTTGTGGAAGATCCTACCCGTATTTTTAGGGGGATAAGGTACAAAGTAAGGCTTGGATTTGATTTTTCTGAGGAGTTTTATCAGGCTTTAGAGGTTTGTTATCAAAAGGAAGCTTTAAAAAAGCTTTCTTCTGCAAGGTTGGCCAATGAGCTGAAACTTTATTTGTTTAAAGAAGGGGAAGAGATTCTGTTAAAGCTCCTTGAAACTACTTATCAGCTTGAGGTTTTTAAAGAGGCAGGGCTTGAGGTAGCCAGGGAAAATTTTCCGTTACTTTGTGAGGTGTTAAAAGAGGTAAAAGAAGAGTTTAGTCCCAAAGAAAGGGAAAAGGTTTATTTTTTAGGGATGGTTGAAAGCTTAAGTGGTTTAGAGAGATTAGGTTTTAGTGAGGTAGAGATTACAAGGATTGAAAGTCTTCTCAATAACTTTAGAGGATTTTATCATAAAATAAACACGTTAAGCTTGAAAGAAAAGTTAGAGTGGTTTGATAAAGTTCGGAGGGAGTATCTTTGTGCTTTTGCAGTTATTTTCCCTGAACTTAAAGAAGAAATTTTTCGGTATTTAAAGGTTTATTCTAAGGTTAGACCTGAGTTAAACGGTGAAGATTTAAAAAAATTGGGTTTTAGATCAGGGAAAGAAATAGGAGAGATTTTAAAGATCCTTCGTTTAAAAAGGTTAGAAGGAAAGGTTAAAACTAAAGAAGATGAAATAGAGTTTTTAAAAAAGTTTTTGGTTAAAAATGAGTAGTAAAATTTGCTTTTTTTATTAAAATTAGCGTATAGATTAAAAAAACTAAGGTTTTTATATGAGGCTTAAAAAGAAGATTTTGTTCTGGCTTTTTGTTCAACTTTTTCTGTTCTTAGTTTTAAGTTGGGGGATTTATTCTGGTTTTTTTAAAAAAGTTTTACTTGAAATAGAAAAAAACTGGATTGCTTCAACAAGTGTAGAAATAGTAAAATACCTTGAAGCAGAGAAAAAGAGAGTTGAACTTTTAACCAGAGATTGGGCGGTTTGGGATGAGGTATATGAATTTTTACAGGATAAAAATCCTAAATTTCCTAAGTCAAACTTAAACATAGAATCCTACGAAAACAACAAACTTTCTGTGATTATCTATCTTTATCCTGACGGAAGGGTAAAGGCAGGAGGTTTTTTTGATAAGAAAACTAGAGAGATCCTTCCTTTAGACCATTTATGGTTAGAGGAACACTATCACTATTATCGTTCTCTTTATAAAGAGATAACCTTAACTTCTGTTTATACCGCGCTTTCTTTTTATAAAAACGTTCCATCTATAGTCAGTTTTTATCCTGTAAGTGATTCAGAGGGCATAAAGCCACCTGTAGGGATTTTGGTTATGGTTTCTCCTTTAGACGAAGAGAAGTTAGATTTGATTAAAAACATTTTTGGGCTTAGCGAAGTAAGTTTTGTTTATTATAAAGGTAGAAAGGTCGAGAATAGCATTAAATTCGATGAAAGAGGGTTTTATGAGGTTGTCACCACAATTAAAGATTTCTTTGGGAATCCTTTGGCTATGAGTTTTACTGCTCCAAGAAAGTTGATGTTTGAAAAATATCTTTGGGAGTTTATCCTGATACAAGCCTTATTTTTAGCACTTATTTTTGGAATATATTATTTTCATATGATGAAAGTGTTAAAAAGGATACATTCTGTAAAAGATGAAATAGAACAGATTCCTCAGGGTAAAAAGGAAACGATCACCTTAAAAGGAGAAGATGAGCTTGTTGAACTGGTAGCACATTTTAACGAAGTTTATTCGCTCTTAAAACTCCAGATTGAAGAAATCAACCAAGCTAAGAAGATCTATCAGATGATAGCAGAACGGTCTAACTTGGTGGTTGCGGTATTTGATGAAGAAAAAAATTTGATATATGCAAACAGTTTATGGAAAAACTTGATGGACGATAAATCTTTATCTTCCTTTTTGTCTTTAATGGATTCAAAAGATTTAGAAAAAGATGAGAGTTTTGAGTTTTGTTTAAAAGTAAAAAATGGAAAAGAGGTGTGTTTCAGCTTTGAGATAATCCCTATAAAAGAATACAGTCTGTATTACTTAGTGATAGGATATGATGTTTCTTACTTTAAAGAAAGGGTGGAACAACTTTTTGATATAGCAACTAAAGATCAACTTACAGGACTTTATAACAGGGTATATTTAAAGGATGTTATCAAACGGATTTTCGAGTTGGTAAAGAGAGGGCAAAACTACTGTTTACTTTTTATGGATGTGGATTATCTAAAAGAAATAAACGATCAGTTTGGACACTTGGTAGGAGATGAATATTTAAAAGCTATAGCTGAGGTAATAAAGAAAAATACTCGGGCAGAGGACATTGCTGTTAGATGGGGAGGGGACGAATTTCTTTTAATTCTTAGAGCAGACCTTGAAGGGGTAAAAAAATTAGCTGAAAGAGTTTTACAGGAGGTTAAAAAAATCCGCATCAAAGCAAACGGAAAAGAAGTGGTAGGTTCTGTCAGTATAGGTATTATTAAGATAGAGCCAGATAGGGAGTTAGAGGAGTTGCTACTTAAAGTAGACCAGGCACTTTACAAAGCCAAGTTTGAAGGAAGAGGAGTTATTAAGGTGTTAAGTTAATGCCTACAGAATATTCATATTCGATAGGTAAACGTCTTTTTTTTATTTTAACATTACTTCTGGTGGTGATAGGTTTAGGAACTGTTGGTTATATGGTAATCGAGGAATTAAGTTTTTTGGATGCTTTATACATGACGGTTATAACTTTAGCTACCGTGGGTTTTAGAGAGGTCAAAGAGCTTAGTGAAGTAGGTAAAGTTTTCACCATAGTTCTTATTGTCCTGGGTTTTGGGGTTTTTACCTATGCAGCCACAACCATTGCTCAAATTTTGATAGAGGGAGAGCTAAAAGATGTTTTTAACGAAAGGAGGAGAAGAAAGATGTTAGAAAAACTAAGAGGTCATTACATCATCTGTGGTTATGGAAGGATGGGAAGGATTATTGCAAAAGAACTTAAGGCTAATGGTAAGGAGGTAGTGGTGATAGAAAAAAATCTTGACCCTAAGGAAGAGGGATACTTATTTGTGATAGGAGATGCAACCAAAGATGAGATTCTTAAAGAAGCAGGCATTGAAAAAGCAAAAGGGCTTGTATCAGTCCTTTCTTCAGATTCCGATAATCTCTACGTGGTGTTAAGTGCCAGGGCTTTAAACCCTGACCTTTTTATCATAGCCAGGGCTGCAGAAGAGTCAGCCAGAAAAAAACTAAAGATGGCAGGGGCAAACAAAGTGGTATGCCCTTATCATATAGGTGGTTTAAGGATGGCACACTCTCTTTTAAAGCCTAATGTGGTGGATTTTTGGGAGTTTATAACCAGCTCAGAATATTTAAACGTGGACATAGAAGAGATTTATGTCTCGGAAAACTCCCCCTATGCAGGGAAAACTTTGAAGGAAGCAAAAATAGGCAAGGTCTTTGGAGTGATTATCGTAGGGATAAAAAGGCAGGAAGGAAAGATAGAGTTTAATCCCTCTGGAGAAAGCTATATCATGCCTGGAGATATTCTTTTAGCTATAGGACCTCCAGATAAACTTGAATTACTTGAGAAAGAGATGACTAATGGGTAGAAAGAGGTTGATTAAAAATTTGGTTGTGATTTTAACTTTAACCTTATTTTTGTCTTCTTGTACCCTTAAAGAGCGTTTTCAGGAGTTTAAAGAGGACAACGTAGAGCGTGTTAAGGTTTTTCTTTCAAACCTACCTTTGGTGAGAAAATATGTTTCTCTTCATTCTCCACCTAAGGAGCTTTACCAAGAGATAAAAGGGATGATAGAATGGATAAAAGGAGCTAAGGTACCTGACCTTTATAAGGAAGAACATAAGGCTGTTTTAAAGGAGTGGGAACGTATAGAAGGGTATTATAAAAAGAAGTATTATAAAAAATGCGAAAGGGAGTTGAAAAGGTTTAAACCTAAGGTAGAAACTTTAAAAAACAAGCTTGAAACCTACCGAGAAACCCTTAAAAAGGAAGCGATGCAAAAATATCAAGCTGTGGAACAAAAGGCTAAAGAGATATTAAAAAACAAAAAAGGAGAAGAAAGGTTAAGGATAGAACTTTATTTATGGAAACTGAGGTCTTTGATAGCTTTAGAAGATTATGAAAAATTTAACCAAGAGATAGAAAATGCCCCTTTCTAAGCAGCCTCAATTTCTAAGAAATCTTTTTTGGATTTTTATTGCCTCAGGGGGTTTTGTAGGGTTTTTACCTGTTTGCCCTGGGACTTTGGGAGCTTTAACCGGGCTTATATATTTTTGGTTTATCAAACAGGCTGACCTGTTAACTCAGATTTTTTTAACGTTAAGCCTTTCACTCTTAGGGGTTTTATCCAGCCACTTGGCAAGTAAAATCGTTCGACAGAAAGACCCAGAATTTGTGGTGATAGACGAGATAGCAGGGATGTGGTTTTCCTTGATAGGCAAACTTAGCTTATTTGAATTTATTTTAGCCTTTGTAATTTTCAGGGTTTTAGACATCAGAAAACCATTTTTTATCGGTAGTTTAGAGAGTTTTTCTGGGGGATGGGGTATTATGTTAGACGATCTGTTGGCAGGTATCCTTACCAACGCCATCGTAACCTTGTTAGTCTATGTTGTAAAAATCTCTGGTTTGATATAAACTTATCTTTAAGATGAAAGGTGCTTTAATCTTTATTGGAGATGAGCTAATTTCTGGGTTGGTGGTAAACACCAACGTTATCGTTGCTACCAGGCAACTTTCTTCGCATGGATTTCAGGTTAGAGAAATAGTTACCATCCCTGATGATCTATCTTTGGTAAAGTCTTATTTAAAGGACCTATATGTAAAGTATTCTTTTTTGGTTTTGTCTGGTGGGCTTGGACCTACAGATGATGACCTGACTAACCAGGCTGTGGCTGAGGCTTTAGGGCTTAATTTGGTTGAAAATCAGGAAGTGTCTAAGGCTATAAAGGATTCTAAAGAATATGCTAGTTCTCAAGAAATAGCCAAAAAGATGTCTCTGCTTCCTGAGGGTGCGGTGCCTTTGGCAGATAACTTAACTATGGCAGGATATCTTTTAGACTTTAAAGAAAAACTTATTTTTGTTTTGCCTGGAGTACCTCATCAGTTTGAATATCTTTTAACCCAAAAGGTACTACCACTCTTATCTCAGAGGTTTAAGGCAGAAGGTTTAGAGTTATCTAAATCTTTGCGATTTTTTGACCTAAATGAAACAGACCTTAATTTATTTTTAAAAAGTTATACTTTAAATACTCAAGACTTAAAGATAGGATACTATCCCCTCTGGCCTGAGGTTAAATTGGTGGTTAGGAGCAAAAATCAAGGCTTATTGTCAGAGGTAATATCTGAGCTTAAAAAAAAGTTTGGAGTTTCCTTAGTAAGTGAGGAAGATCGCTCTTTGGTAGAAGTGGTTGGGGACCTTTTGATAGAACGAGGAAAAAAGGTAGCGGTTGCCGAATCCTGTACAGGAGGGATGTTGGCTTCTCTTTTAACCTCAGTTGCAGGGAGTTCTAACTATTTTGAAAGAGGTTGGGTGACTTATAGTCCTGAGAGCAAAATGGAACTACTTGGGGTAAAAAAGGAGCATATAGAACAGTTTGGGGTGGTGAGTTATCAGGTGGCTTTAGATATGGCAGAGGGAGTAAGAAGACAGGTAAAGGTAGACTTTGCTATCGGAATTACAGGTTATGCAGGCCCTGGAGGAGGTACTCCTGAAAACCCGGTGGGAACAGTCTACATAGGACTTGCTTATCAAAACAAGGTAAAGGCTTTTAGATTTGGGTTTTATGGTTTAGAAAGAAGAGAGGTTCAGTTGATGAGTAGTTATACCACTTTAGATATGTTAAGGAGGCTTATCCTATATGATGAGAGTTTTCTTAGGTATAGATTTGCCCTTGGAGTTGAAGAAAGGTCTTGCTGATTTAGAAAAAGTTACACAACCAGAGGGTCTTAGGACTAAATGGGTAGAACTGGAAAATTTTCATCTTACCTTAGTTTTTTTCGGTGAAATTGGGGCTAACCTTTTGGAAAGATTGGTTGAGTCTGTAGAAAAGGTGGCTACCCAACATCAAAGTTTTGTTTTATCCATAGATAAACTTGGGTTTTTTCCTGAAAAAGGAAATCCAAGGGTGGTTTGGATAGGGATTAAAGAAGAGACAGGGACTTTGTTTAAACTGGTAGAAGATTTACATAAAGCCTTTAAAAAATTCAAGTTAGGCCTTGATCAAAGGTTTCATCCCCATATCACCCTCTTTAGGATAAAAGAAATAAAAGACAAGTCAGCCTTTGAAGACTACTTTAAGAACCTTTACAAAGAGGCTGAAAGACTTGAAGGTATAAGGTTTCCTGTAAGAAAGATTGATTTTTTTGAGAGCAAACTAACCCCTAAAGGTCCTGTCTATAAAATTTTTAAGGAGGTAGGACTAAAGGTATGAAAAAAGACCTTCCCTGTAGCCCATCTTCTCAGTTAGAGGCTTTACAAAATGTTGTTTTATGTGTTTATAAAGGTATCATTAAGCTTGCTTTTAATTTAGCCATCATCATTTTGATCGTAAGTTTAGGAATAGGAATTTTTAAAACCGTCAAAGATCTTACCTTTGTTTTTAGTGAACCCACAGTTAGGGCAAGTTTTAAAGATCTGGTAACCAACGTATTGAGTTTGATAGTGGTACTTGAATTGATAAGGGCTTTTGTAGATTATTTTGAACACGAGGCAGTAAGTATGGAAATCCTGATAGAGGCTTTGATAGCCTTCTTGATAAGAGAGTTTATGATACATCTTTTTGAAGGCAAGGTCACAGGATTTGAAGTTTTTTGGTGGGCTTTTGCCATCGTTTTGGTGGTAGTGAGCAGGTTTATTTTGATAATATACAAGGGAATAAAAATTTTTAAAAAACCTCGGATTAGCTCTTTACAGGAATAACCATGTCGTTGAAACCAAAGTTTTTAATTTTAGTTTTAGTTTTAGTTTTATGTTTTACTTTTGGTTTTGGGACGTTGATTTTGCTTTATGGAACTACCTCTAAACAGAGCTTTTCTAAAGACTACGGAGATGCCCTGGTTATAGGAGCTATAGCTGATGCCAGCGTAATGGTGCCTATGATAGCCACAGATGTTATGAGTCATACGATAGGGGGGCATCTGTTTTTGGGGGTGGTTAAATACGGACCTGACCTTAATCTTGTAGGGGAATTGGCTGAAAGGTATGAAATATCAGAAGATCAAAAAACTTTTACTTTTTATTTAAGAAAAGGAGTTAAATGGAGTGATGGGGTTGAGGTTACAGCAGAAGATGTAGCTTTTGGTTACCGGTTGATTACTGACCCTAAGATACCTACTCCCTATGCCAGCGATTTTCTTGAGGTAGAAAAGTTTGAGATACTTGATCCTTATACCTTTAGGGTTACCTATAAAAGGCCATTTGCTTTAGCTCTGTCTTCTTGGGGTAATTTGGTGGTTCTTCCGAAACATCTGCTTGAGGGGAAGGACCTTGATTATTTAAAAAATGTTTTTGGAAGAAATCCCATCGGTAATGGCCCTTTTACGTTGGTACGATGGAAGACTCAGCAGGAAATTGTTTTAAAAGCTAATCCTCTTTACTATAAAGGTAGACCTTATTTAAACTATCTTATCTATCGTATCATTCCTGACCCTACAACCCTTTTTATGGAACTTCGTTCTGGGAGTATAGATTGGGTTTCCTTAACCCCTCTTCAATACTTAAAACTTCAGAGGGAAAAAGAAATAGAAAAGTCTTTTCATATCTATAAATATCCTGCTTTTTCTTTTACTTACATAGGGTATAACCTGGCTCATCCGATTTTTAGAGACAAAAGGGTAAGAAAGGCTTTGTGTTATGCGATAGATAAACAAAAGATAGTAAAGGGGGCGCTTTTAGGTCAGGGGATACCGGCTTATGGTCCTTATAAACCTGATACCTGGTTTTACAACCCGGCGATAGAAAAAAGTTGTCCCTATGATCCTCAAAAGGCTTTAACCTTACTCTTAGAAGCAGGTTTTAAGAGAAACGAAAAAGGTTTGTTAGAAAGGGAAGGTAAACCCTTTGAGTTTACCCTATTGGTTAATCAAGGTAATCTTCCAAGGCTTCTTGCCGCTCAGATTATTCAACAAGAGCTTTCAAAAATAGGAATAAAGGTAAACATTCGAACTTTAGAATGGACCACCCTTATCCATCAGTTTATAGACAAAAGAAGGTTTGAAGCAGTTATCTTGGGTTGGTCTACTGGCCCAGACCCAGACCTTTACGACATTTTCCATTCTTCCAAAACAGTCTCTCCTGGGTTAAATTTTGTGGGATACGCTAATCCTGAACTTGATCGTCTTTTAGAACAAGGAAGATATACCTTAGATGTAAAAAAACGAAAGAAAATCTATTTTAAAGTACAAGAGATCTTGGCTGAAGACCAACCCTATACATTTCTTTATATACCTATGAGTTTAGAGGCTATAAGTTCAAGGGTTCAGGAGGTAAAAACCTCAGCCATAGGAATAGGGTATAACTTAGAAGAATGGTGGGTTCCTAAAGAAAGACAAAAATATTTGATACCATAAAAAAGAGGTATGAGTATATGAAGAAGATAACGGTAGTAGGAGGAGGAAGTTGGGGAACAGCTTTAGGTAAAGTATTAGCCTCAAAAGACATCGAGGTTTCTCTTTTAGTTAGAAGGGAGGTCGTTTGTGATAGTATCAATAAAGAAAAAGAAAATCCTTTTTACCTCCCAGGAATTAAGCTACCTAAAAAATTAAAAGCTACCTTAGACCCAGAAGAAGCTTTTGGTAATTCTGAGGCTGTTTTTTGGGTGGTGCCTTCTTATGCCTTAAGACATTTGTTAGAAGGGTTAAAATCTTTGGCTAAACGGATAAAATATCATGTTTCCGCTATCAAAGGTATAGACTTAGAAACAGGAAAGACCCCTTATAATATATTAACGGAGTTGTTGCCTGAGGGTTACGAAGTGATGGTGTTGGGAGGACCTTCTTTTGCTAAAGAGGTGGCTAAGGAGCTTCCTACAGCGGTAGTTTTGGCAGGTAAAAAAGAAGAAGAAACCAAAAAGATCCAAGAACTAATCGCCCAGCCTTATTTTAGGGTTTACAGAAGCGATGACCCTCTCGGGGTTGAGATCGCTGGAGCTATAAAAAACGTGATAGCCATAGCTTCTGGAATTTGCGACGGACTTCAATTAGGTCTTAATGCCAGGGCTTCTTTGATAACCCGTGGTCTTATAGAGATGATACGTTTAGGTATCAAGATGGGGGGACAGCCTTCTACTTTTTATGGGCTAGCAGGCCTTGGAGACCTTGTTTTAACCTGTACAGGTGCCCTTTCTCGGAATTATCAGGTGGGATACCGAATAGGAAAGGGAGAAAAATTAGAGGATATCCTGCAAAACCTGAGAGAGGTAGCTGAAGGAGTTAAAACTTCTAAAGTGGTAAGGAGTTTAGCCCGTCATTTTAAGATAGAGATGCCTATCTGTGAAGAGGTTTACCATGTCCTTTTTGAAAAGGAAAACCCTCAAAAATGTTTGAAAAGGCTCCTTTCAAGGAGTCTTAAAAAAGAGTTTGAGAACTTGGATATATTATCATAGATGAGGGGGTAAGTATGGAGTTAAAGCTTTTATTACATGTTCCTCAATCTGATAGGTTTGTACCAGCATTAAAAATGGCGAAAAATTTTCTTAATGCCTGTAGGTCTGAAGAACAACCTTTGGTTAAAATAATCGTGAACTTTGAAGGAATAACCGTTTTAAAAGATTTTACCCCTTATACAGACCTTTTTAACGAGCTACTTGATTTAGGAGGAGAGGTTTATTTTTGTGAAAACGCTTTAAAAGGCTTTAACATACCTTTTGAGGCAGTGCCTAAAGGAGGTAAAACCGTTCCTGCTGGTATTAAAGCTTTGGTAGAGCTGCAACAGGAAGGATATGCCTATGTAAGGGCTTAAATGTTAGAAAATAGTTCTAAATACCGAAGGCTTTTTTAAGAGTTTCCAAAAAATCTTCTACCCTTTCTGGTTCTTCAAACTCGAAGATGAAATAAGTTTTTTTGTTTTGTATTTTTATATTAACCTTTGTGCCAACAAGCTTACTTATTTCTTCAGACAGATATAAAAGATTAGGGTCAGGTTGTTTTAATTTTTTGGCTTTCTCTCCTGCTAAAAGCTTGTTAACCAGTCTTTCAGTTTCTCTTACTGAAAGTCCTTTTTGTAGGATAATGTTTCTTACCTCTAATTGTTGTTCTTTAGAACTTAGAGATAGAAGGGCCTTAGCATGTCCTACCGTAAGCTTTTCCTCCATAAGGTCTTGCTGGATTTCTTGAGGAAGGTTTAAAAGCCTTAGCAGATTAGCTACAGTAGTACGGTCTTTACCTACTTTAGCTGCAATCTCTTCTTGGGTATAACCGAACTTTTCTACAAGGTTTTTATAAGCTATAGCCTCTTCTAAGGGATTGAGATTTTTCCTTTGCAGGTTTTCTATCAGCGCAACTATTAAGACCTCTTCATCAGAAAGGTTTTTGATGATGGCAGGGACTTCGGAGAGTCCAGCTTTTTTACAAGCTCTAAGCCTGCGCTCTCCTGCGATACACTCAAACAAACCTTCCCCTTTTTCTCGTACTAAAATAGGTTGCAAAATCCCTGTCTCTTTGATGGACTTAACCAGCTCTTCAAACTCTTCATCTTCTTTATACACCAATCTAGGTTGTAGTGGAGAAAAAAGTATGTGATCTACAGGAATAAACCTTATACCTTTATGGTCAGTTTTTTCTTGTAAAGAGATCTCCTGGTCTATGTCAGGTATTAGTTCAGAAAGCCCTTTGCCAAGTGCCTTTTTTTTCATGTTTCTTATCCTTGAAGCTCAATTTTTTAACAGAGGAGGTATAAACCTTTGGTCTATCATTTTTTCTATTTGATAGGCCAAGCTAAGGAGTAAATCTTCTCTAAAATGAGGTCCTATTATTTGTAATCCTATAGGAAGCCCCTCTGAGTTAAGGCCTATTGGTAGGCTAATACCAGGAAGTCCTGCCAGATTAACCGGGATGGTAAAGATGTCAGAAAGGTACATCTGCAAGGGGTCGGTAATCTTTTCTCCTATTTTAAAGGGTGGAGTAGGGGTTACAGGGGTGATTAAAAGGTCAACCTGTTTAAAAGCCTCTAAAAAGTCCCTTAAAATCAGGGTTCTCACCTTAGAGGCTTTGAGATAAAAGGCATCATAGTATCCGGCAGAAAGGGCATAAGTTCCTATCATGATCCTTCTTTTTACCTCTTTTCCAAACCCTTTGGCTCTGGTTTTTTTATACATGTCAATCAAGTTAGTGCTTTCCACTCTTAATCCATATTTAACACCATCGTAACGTGCCAGGTTTGATGAAGCTTCAGCAGGAGCGATGATATAATAAGTAGCTACTGCATAAGGGGTGTGAGGTAAAGACACCTCTTTAATTTCATGGGTTTTCCTGAGCAGGTTTACCACCTCTTCGATCTTTTGTTTTATTTCTGGGTCCATTTCTGTTTGGAGATATTCTTTAGGTAGACCTATGGTAAATTTAGTTTTTTCGTTTTGATGTATTACTTGTAGGTAGTCTGGTATGCTAACCGCGGCAGAGGTAGAGTCTTTTTCATCCTTTCCTGCGATGGCTTTTAAGAGTATAGCAGTGTCTTCTACGGTTAATCCGAAAGGTCCGATCTGGTCTAAAGAAGAAGCAAAGGCTACCAAACCATAACGGGAGACCAGGCCATAAGTAGGTTTTAATCCTACCACCCCACAAAAAGCGGCAGGTTGTCTGATAGACCCTCCTGTATCAGAACCCAAAGACCCAAGCCCCATCCTTACAGCTACAGCCGCAGCAGAACCGCCAGATGAGCCTCCAGGCACCCTTTCTAAATCCCATGGATTCCTTGTAGGAAAAAAGGCAGAATTTTCTGTAGAAGATCCCATGGCAAACTCATCCAAGTTCGTCTTTCCTATCAACACAGCCCCTTCAGCTTTGAGTTTTTCAACCACCGTAGCTTCATAAGGGGCGATAAAGTTTTCTAAAATTTTGGAAGCACAGGTCGTAGGATAGCCCTTGATACAAATGTTGTCTTTAATAGAAAGAGGTATTCCTAAAAGGCTTCCTTTTTCGCCTTTTTTTCGTTTTTCGTCAGCTTCTTTGGCTTTTGAAAGAGCTTCTTCTTCAAACAGATGCAAAAAGGCTTTGACCTCAGGATCAAACCTTTTAATTTGGTTAAACGTTTCTTCGACAAGCTCAACAGAGCTTATTTCTCCTTTTTCAAGCATCTCCAAAGCATTTTTTATGGTAAACTCTGTTAGGGTTGTGCTTTTCATCTCTCACCTCTCTTGAGTTTATGAAGGAGCTTTCACTACCTTAGGAACTACTATCATGTTATCTTTAACCTTAGGAGAATTAGCCAGCAAACCTTCTATGTTATCGAACGTTTTAACCTCATCTTCTCTATAAGGGGTAGGAAGTTTTACGGCATGAAAGGTAGGTGGTACATCTTGAGTGTCCAAAGTTTGTAAGGTTTCAAAATAGTCTAAAATTTTAGAAAGCTCTTCAGAAAACTTTTTAGCCTCCTCTTCATCAAATTCAAGTCTGCATAAGTGGGCGATTTTAAGGATTTCTTCTAAAGAAATAGGCATATCTTACCTCCTAAAGGTTGAACGCTTGCTTTTTTGAGGTATAAGTATAACCAATTTTTGGCTTTTTTAAAGGCAGAAAAAGGAGGAAAACCTTTCACTAAAAAACTCAGAAGACTTGAAGAAAAAGCGCACCCGGTCCCATGAAATTCAAGGCTTAACCTTTTTTTCCCTAAGGGTATTTTTTCTTCTTTTGAAAAGAAATAGTCGTAAATCTTATTCTTTTTTTGATAACCTGTAATCACCACCTGCTTGCATCCATATTCCAAAAGGGTTTTGGCTGTCTTCTCTAAATCTTCTTCAGTTTTTATCTCTTTACCGGTTAGCAAAGAAGCTTCATAAAGATTAGGGGTAATAAAGTCTAAAAGAGGGAGTAGTTCCCTTTTGACTAAGTCTAAAAATTCTTCAGAAGAAAAAAGAGGATGATTTAGGGTAGCCTTAAGCACAGGGTCATAAACTACTGCTAAAAGTTGCTGCCGATATTTTCTAAGGTAAAAGACAAGTATTTCTAACACCTCGCAAGCCCCAACCATACCTATTTTTACACCGGTTACAGGTAGGTCAGAGAACACCATCTGTAAAGCTTCTTTAAAATAATCTAAATCTATCGGGACCCAGCCTTTAAAAACAGAGGTGTTTTGCAGGGTAAGGGCTGTGGGTATCCCACCTCCTTTTAAACCTAACAGAGAGAAGACCTTAACATCTACTAAAACTCCTGCCCCTCCTGAAGGGTCAAGTCCTGCTAAAGAAAGGACGTACATTTAATCCTCTGCCCTTATTTTCCTATACAAAAAGTCGAAAAGATTTGAGTCAAAAGGTCTTCGGTGGTAACCTCTCCTATGATTTCAGAAAGAGCAGAGATCGCCTCTCTTATTTCTATAGAGATGATCTCAGGAAGGGGGTTAGGTTTTTTAAGCTCTTCTAAAGCGTTTTCTAGATACCTTATCGCCTTTTCTAAAGAGATTTTTTGTCTTAAGTTAGGTACTAACTCAGGTATCTCTGGTTCTTTACCTCCGGTGATTTTTTCAAAGATTTTTTTACCCAAAAGGTCTAAGTTTTTTCCTTCTTTTACAGAAATAGGTAAGTAGTCTTTGACCCCCCATTTTTCGAGTTCTTTCTCCCATGCTTCTAAATAGTTTGGTATTAAGTCTATTTTGTTGATTAAAACCAAGTGGGGGTAGATTTTTACCTCTTCAAAAAGGTTTTTTTCTTCTTCAGAAGGAGGAGAACTTACGTCTACCAAAAACAAGATAAGGTCCGCCTCTTTAAATTTGTGTTTAGCCCTTTCTACCCCTATTTTTTCTATAGGGTCTTCTGTAGCCCTTATACCGGCAGTGTCTATGAGTTTAACCGGAAGTCCCTCGATAGTTGCCTCTTCCTCTAAAAAGTCTCTGGTAGTTCCAGGGATAGGGGTAACGATAGCCCGTTCTTCTTTTAAAAGGGCGTTCATTAAAGAGGATTTTCCTACATTAGGTTTCCCAGCTATCACTAAACTGATACCTTCTTTATATACCTTTCCTTCTTGATAATTTTTGATAAGCTGTTGTAATTCAGGAATAACTTGAGAGTTGATTCTTTCAATAAGTTGAGGTGGTTCCAGTATCTCAAGGTTTTCTTCTGGAAAGTCTATGGCGCTTTCTACCTGAGCTAAAAGGTCTAAGAGATGCTGCCTTATTTGATTTATCTTTTCTGAAAACCTGCCTAAGAGGGTGTTTAAGGAAAGTTGTAGAGCCTTTTCTGTTTTGGCTGAGATCAGCTCTTGAATCGCTTCTGCTTGGGAAAGGTCAATCCTTCCGTTGAGGTAAGCCCTTAAAGTAAACTCTCCTGGTTGAGCAAGCCTTGCCCCTGCTTTTAAAACAAGTTCTAAGATTTTTCTTAAAATAAGAGTCCCACTATGGGCATAAATCTCTACCACATCTTCCCTTGTATACGTCTTAGGTTTTTGCATGTAAACTGCCATAACCTCGTCTATTACTTTTTCTGTTTCTGGGTCCACAATAAACCCATAGTAAAGTCGATGAGACTGAAAGCTAGTTGTATTTTTTTTGGGTTTAAATATTTGTTTTAAAATAGATAAAGCGGACTCACCGCTTATTTTGATGATACCTATAGCTCCACGACCTAAAGGTGTAGCAATCGCAGCAATAGTATCTTCAGGATAAAGTTTAGGTTGCATAAAACATCAAAGGGGGGATTACCCCCTTATTCAAGGCTCGTTTAAGAGTTAGTCCATTGTAAGATAACCTTTTTTTGTTTTCCTTCACCTTCTACCACAGCCTCTATATTCTTCTCAGGTTTAACTAAGTTAAGGACAATCCTTTCTTCCCTTTGAGACCCAACCTTAATTATCTGAGGCTCTTTGGTGGTTTTTACCTTTTCTATGGCTCTTTTCACTGCAGAGATAAGTCTTTTTTCTCTCTCTAAGTTAATTCCCTCAGGTTTTAAGACAATCTTAGGCCCTACCCCTAAGGATTTGGCTACGATTTTGTTAGTAAGAAACTCCAAAGCAGAGAGTACCTCCCCTCCGTTTTGTACAAGATACTTAAGGTCTTCACCTTTTAACAAGATTTCTATCTGGAGTTTGTCTTTTAAAAGGTTGGTTTGGGTTTCTATTTGAAAGTCGGTGTAGTAAAAAAGGTCTTTTAGAAAAGTTAAAGCTTTGTTAGCTCTTTCAGAGAGCATTTTGTCAGGTTTTAGTTTAGCTTTAATTTTAATTTTTTTGCTGGGCATACCTAAAAGTCCAGAAGAAGAGGTGACTTCTAAAATTTCTAACTCCAAATCTTCTGGCATACACCCTAATTCTTGGCAAGCAACCTCCAAAAGCTGGTCTAAACTTTTTCCCTCAAGCTCTTTCTCTAAAACCATAGTCCCACCTCTCAGATTATTTTTTGGTTAATTTTAAAGTAAAATATTGTTGAACGATCGATAAGAGATTGTTTACAAACCAATATAAAACAAGTCCTGAAGGGAAGTTTATAAAAAGGATAGTAAAGAATATAGGCATAAAAAGCATAATTTTGGCTTGCATAGGATCAGGAGAGGAAGGCGTCAACTTTTGCTGTAAATACATCGAAATTCCCATCAAAATCGTAAGTACAGGTATACCACCTAAGTAAGGTATAACCAAGTTCCCTATGTAAAGCCTTTCAGGAGCACTAAGGTCGGTTATCCAGAGCATAAAGGGTGCGTGTCTTAATTCTATCGCCATTAATAACACTTTATAAAAGGCAATAAAAACAGGTATCTGAATAAGGATAGGAAGACATCCTGAAAAAGGGTTTATCTTTTGAGTTCTATAAAGGTTCATCACTTCACGATTTAGACCTTGGGGGTCATCCTTATATTTTTCTCTTAGCCTCTGGATCACAGGCTGTAGCTCTTGCATTTTTTTCATACTTTTATAGCTTATATGATTTAAGGGGAAGAAAAGGATCCTTAAAAGCAAGGTCATAATTATGATATCCCATCCAAAATTGTGGGTAAACTGGTGAGTAAATTTTAACACATAAAGTAAAGGTTTAGCAATAAAATCAAAAATTCCAAAGTATAAGGCTTTAGTAAGTAAAGGAAATTCTTTTCGCATTTCTTCCAACTTTTTAGGACCCATATACAGCTTAAACTGATAAGAAGCCACTTCACCTGGTTTAAGGTTTTCAACAGGAACCCAAAGTATAAACTCTTGAACTGTGTCAGTTAGTTTTCTAAAAGTAGCTTTTAAAGAGGAGTTGTTAAATCCTTCAGGTATAAGAGCTACCATAAAATAATTATCTTCATATCCCAAATATTTTAAATTTCCTACGTATTCTTCAACCTTCGAATTTTTGACTTTAACTTCGTTTAGATGAGTGGTGTAATAAAAAGGACCTGTAAATACATACTTTGTTCCATCTACAAAGGGGGCAAAGGCACCTCTAAGAAGAAGCTTATCTGTAAGAGTTTGGTTGCTTTGGTTGGTAATTTTGATTTTGAGGTCTATAAAATAAGATTGAGGTTTAAATTTTAGAGTTTTTTCTAAAGATATACCCTGATAGGATGTGTAAAAGGATAACTCTTTTTCTCCCTCTTTTTCTAAAACCACTTTAGAAGGAGAATTGGAATTGTAACCTAAAACCGCAAGCTCTGGTTTGGATTCTAAGTAAACCTCAAGGGGTAAAGAGTAGGATGCTGCAGTTATGAGGTTTACTGGATCCTTTTGGCTTCTGTCTTTAAAAAACTCTTTTAATAAAAACTCGTTAAACCTTACCCCAGAGGCAGTTAGGGTAGCGTTATATTTAGGAGAAACAATGGCATAAGAAGGTAGATTGGATCTTTCAGAAAAGGTAGGATTATTAGGTAGGGTTGGTTTTGAAGATAAGGCTTGAGGTGTTGAGGTATTGTTCTGACTAACTGTTGAATTAGATAAAGTTGAGTTTAAGGTTGTTGGTTCTATAGGAGGAGCAGGAAAAAGTTTTAGATAGATGTAATGAAAGAAAACTATTACCAAAAAAGAAAGGCCTAAAGCAATTAAAATCCTATTATCCATTGAAATTAAATCCTCCTTGCAGGGTTTTTTGGTACTGGGTCGTATCCACCTTTACAAAAGGGATGACATCTAAGGATTCTTTTAATCCCTAAAAAGGTCCCTTTTAAAAGGCCAAATTCTAGGATTGCTTCTTTGGTGTAATCACTACAGGAAGGATAAAACCTGCAGTTTATGTTAAAATATACTGAAAATATGGGAGAAATGAACTTTTGATAGAGTTTTATCAAAAAAATACCCAAAGCTTTCATCTTAACTTTTCAATTCAGCTAGTTTTTCTAAAACCTTAGTCTTAATCTCTGCAAAGCTTAACTCCCCCATTTTCGGATGGGGGATGATTATAAAATCACACCCTTCAGGAAAGGATTCTTTATTTTTCCTAAAAATTTCTCTAATCCAGCGTTTAACTTTATTTCTTTTAGTAGCTTTTTTAATTTTTTTAGAAACTACTATTCCTAACCTTCTTATTCCTAATTCGTTAGGTGTATAAAGTATTAACAGTATAGAATCAACCCATACTTTTTTCCCATATTTAAAAACTTTCTGAAACTCCGAATTTTTGGTTAAACGTTCCTTTTTAGAAAGCCCTTCTTTTTTCAAACTTTTAAATGTTAATTAAATTTTAAACAGTTAAACGCCAACGTCCTTTTCTTCTTCTGTTTTTAAGGATCCTTCTGCCAGAACGGGTTTTCATCCTGGCTCTAAATCCATGTCTTCTTTTCATCTTCAAACGACTTGGTTGGTAAGTCCTCTTCATCTCCTTACCTCCATATTTCTAAAAATTATGATATTAACATCTTTTAAAAAATTTTCTACAGGATAAAATAAAAGAAAAATTTCCTATAAAGATAATATGGAAAAACATAAAATCAACCCAGTTTTATCCAGCATTCTTTTAGAAAAATACTACGAAGTTTTAAAACGAAAAGAAAGAGGTCTTTATTTTAGACCTTTTAAGGATAGAACCCCTATTGATTTTGAAAAATACTTGGAAAAGGAAGGATTTGTTATCATTGCTGAAATTAAAAAGGCAAGTCCGTTAAAAGATAATTTTAGAGAGAATTTTAACCCTTTAGAGCTTGCCAAAAATTATATTAAAGGAGGGGCTAAAGCCATTTCAGTTATTACTGAGGAGATTTTTTTTAGAGGTTCTTTAGAATATCTTGCTGCCATAAGGACTATAACAGACCTACCGCTTTTAAGAAAAGACTTTGTCTTAGACCCTATACAGATAGAAGAGGCAAGAGCTTTTGGAGCAGACCTTGTTCTTTTGATAAGTACTATTTTAACCAAAGAAGACCTTAACGAACTTTTTAAACATACCAAAAAATTAGGGTTAACCCCTTTGGTTGAGGTTCATGACGAAGAGGATTTAGAGAAGGCCCTTTCTGTAGGGGCAACTCTTATTGGGATTAACAACAGAAACTTGAGAACTTTAAAGGTTGACCAAAACCAAAGTTTAGCTCTTTTTGAAAAGATTCCTTCGAGATGTCAAGTAATAGCTGAAAGTGGTTATCATAATCCTGAAGATTTAAAGCCTTTGATAAAGAAAGGGTTTAAAGGGGTATTGATAGGGACTTCTTTGGTTAAGGCCAAAAATCCTGAGAAAAAACTTAGAGCTTTTAGGGAGGTAGTAGATGGAGCTAAAACTTAATTTTGAAAAACTTGGGGGTCTTTTGCCGGCGGTTATTCAAGATTTTAAGACTTCTAAAGTTCTAATGGTAGGATTTTTAAACGAAGAAGCGTTAAGAAAAACCTTAGAGACTGGTTTGATGCATTTTTATAGTAGAACGAGAAATAAGATTTGGCTAAAAGGAGAAACGTCAAAACATTATCTCGTGGTAAAAGAGGTATTGGTTGATTGTGACGAAGATACTTTGCTTTTTAAGGTAGAGCCTAAGGGTCCTGTATGTCATGAAGGATATATGAGTTGTTTTTATAGAAAACTTGGCGAAAAAAATTTAGAAATTATAGAAGAAAAAATGTTTAATCCGGAGGAGGTTTATGGAAAAAAAGCTTAAGTTTGGGATTCCTAAAGGAAGTTTAGAAAAGGCAACTATCGAGCTTTTTGAAAAAGCAGGATGGACGATAGATGTTCATCACAGAAACTATTTTCCTGAGGTTGATGATTGTGAGTTAGAGATGGTAATATGTAGACCTCAGGAAATGAGTAAATATGTAGAACTAGGAATACTTGATGCAGGTATTACTGGAAAAGACTGGATTTTAGAAAATAATTCAAAAGTTGTGGTGGTAGAGGAGCTAATTTATTCTAAAGTAAGTAAGAAACCTGCAAGATGGGTTTTGGCAGTAAAAGAAGGATCAGGGATAGAAAGGCTTGAAGACTTAGCAGGGAAAAAGATTAGTACTGAGCTTGTCCAGTTCACAAAGAGGTTTTTTGAAGAAAGAGGAATTCCCGTTGAAGTGAGCTATTCTTGGGGTGCTACAGAAGCTAAGGTTGTGCAGGGTCTTTGTGATGCCATAGTTGAAGTTACAGAGACAGGTACTACCATAAGAGCTCATGGTTTAAAGATTATTTATGAATTGTTGATTACCTATCCTCAGTTAATAGCCAACGAAAAAGCCTGGGAAGATCCATGGAAAAGAAAAAAAATACAACAAATTGCAGTGTTACTTAAAGGTGCTCTTAATTCTCATAAGAAGGTAGGGCTAAAGATGAACGTGCCTGCTTCTAATCTTGAAAAGATTATTGCGATATTACCAAGTATTACCTCTCCAACCATTGCCCAACTTTATAACAAAGACTGGTATGCAATAGAAGTAATTGTGTCAGAAAAAGAGGTGAGAGACCTGGTACCCAAACTTTTAGAGTTAGGGGCTGAAGGAATCATAGAGTATAGTTTAAACAAAGTTATCTAAACAAAGAATGATTTTAAAAGAGGTACAACATGCAAAGACTACCTTTGTCTTATATAATTCCTGGAATGAAAACTTACGAAGAGGTAGTAGATGTAAACGGGAGAACTCTCTGTGGCAAAGGGGTGGAGCTAACTGAAGAACATTTAAAAAAATTTCAAGAATTTGGAGTTCAGTTTGTTACGGTTGAAGGACTTAAAGTAAAGCTTCCTTGGGAAAAAACTTTAGAAGAAGAGTTAGAAGGTTTAGAAAAAAGGTTTGAAGGGATTTCTGACCCAATTCTACTTAACATAAAAGAAGTGTTAAAGGAGTTTTTGCTGGAAAAATATAAAGAAACTTAGGAGATTTCATGGATCCCTATGAAAAAAGAAAAGAAGTAAGAAGAAAGCTTCGTAAACTGGAAGGATTACCTACTTTACCTCCTATAGTGCAAAGACTAAATGCCATGGTAGAGGACGAAAGGGTTTCTATAGGACAAATAGCAGAGTTGATAGAAAAAGACCAGGTAATAACCTCTAAAATCTTGAGGCTTGCTAACTCAGCTTTCTATGGTTTCCCACGGAGAGTAAGTACTGTTCAAAATGCCCTGATGTTACTCGGTATCAACGTAATAAAGATTTTGATTACCACCTCTTCTATTTTTGAGATTTTACATAAAGAAGATGTAGGATTGTGGGAACATTCCGTTGGGGTGGCTGCCTGTGCTAAAATTCTTGCAGAAAAAGTAGAATTAAAGGAACCTCAAGAAATAGCTACAGCTGGGCTTTTACATGACCTGGGAAGGGTGATAGAAAAGGTAGCCTTTCCGCAGGAATACACTCAGATAGTCGAGCTTATAGAAAAGGAAAAAAAAGAACCTTTAAAAGCAGAAGAGGAGGTTTTAGGAATAAACCATGCTGAAATTGGAGCTTTTTTGATGAGACAATGGAATTTGCCTGAAAGATTGATAGAGGCAGTAGAAGCTCATCATAATCTTTCTAAGGCTAAAGAATTTAAAAAAGAGGCGGCGGTAGTCCATCTTGCTGACGTTTTAATTCATGCAAGAGGTTATGGTGAAAGCCTTTACAAGAAAGTACCTCCTCTTGATGAAAAGGCTTTTAAAATTCTAAAGCTTGATTTTTCTTTTATTAAAGAGTTGTTTTTTAAACTTGAGCCTAAACTTTATGAGCTTAAATTTTTTACTGAAGAACTTAAAAAAGAAACAGAAGTCACGTAAGTTTAATGCCTAAGACCATCTATTTGTTTTTGAAAAAAGATAAAGTTTTTAAAAAATGGAAAGAACAGCTTTTTTCTGAGCTTAAAGATAAATATCTTCTTAAGTTTTTTTATTCTTCCAAGAGTTTGTTAGAAAGTTTTTTGTTTAGACCACCAGATATGATTCTTTTTAACTACGAAAAGGACCCTTTAGCCTTTGAACAAATAATAAGTCTTAAGAAAAATTTTAACCTCACCGGTATTCCTGTTATACTAGTGGTTAATGAGTTAGACTTTGATTTTTTGATAAATAAAGCTGAGGTGGTAGACGATTTTGTAATCATTCACGAGGACTTAAAAGAAGTTATCCTTAGAATAGAATATGCTTTTAAACGAATAGAGAGGATCTCTGACACCAATCCTCTCACCGGGCTTCCTGGGAATACTTCTATTTCTAAATATTTAGAAAAGATTCTTAAAGAAAAACAAAAGGTAGCTATAGGTTATGTAGATTTAGACAATTTCAAGGTATATAACGATGTGTATGGTTTTTCAAGAGGGGATGAGCTTATCAAAAATTTAGCAAGGATTTTAGCCACAACCTTAAATGAAAAGGTAGGCCAAGGATATTTTCTGGGGCACATAGGAGGAGATGATTTTGTTTTTGTGGTTCCTATCGAAAAAGGAGAAGAAGTTGCAAAAGAAATCATCAAAAAATTTGAAGCAACCCTTCCTATATTTTTAAAAGAAGAAGATTTAAAAAGAGGATATTTTATAACCAAAGACAGACAAGGACACTTAGGACAAATTCCTTTGCCTTCGGTTTCTATAGCTTTAGTACCGATTTATCCTAATAAGTTTAAACACTTAGGTGAGATTTCACAGAGAGCGGCTGAAGTAAAAGCCTTGGTAAAGAAGATGCCAGGAAGTAACTATTTTATAGACAGGAGAAAATAAAAAATTTTATAAAAGGGGAGATCTAATGGGAATAGTTTATGACGAGGTCTGGTTTACTACTTCTCGGGAGATAAAAGTTTGCGAAGAGAATATCAAGAGTTTGACAAAAAAGCTTGAAGCTTTAGAAAAAGAGTTAAATGTTAAAGTTTCTGAGTTAGAGGAGCTACAGATTAAAGATAACCCTAAACTTAGGAAGTTATGGCAAACCTATAAAGCTTTAGAGTCAGAAAAACAAAGGTTAGCAGGGCTAAAAGCCTTTATGGAAAAAAGTTAAAACCTTGTATAGGCCTTCTTTAGGTTAAGGAATTTTTTAGACTCTATAAGCTCTGCCTGTTTTTCTTTAAGTAATTTTTCTAAAAATTCTACCAAATTTAAAACAGATTTTAACTCTTCTTGTTTTATGTTTTTTACGTATTTTTCAAAGTTTTGGTCAATTTCTTCATAAATTGTTAAAGCTTTATCTAAATCTTGATTTTTTATAGCAAGTTCTATTTCAATCAGTCTTTCTTTGAGTTTTGAGATTGACATTTAATTTCTTCCCAGGCTTTCTTAAGTTTTTCTAAAACCTCTATACTGTCTGTGATTTTTTTAGCGTCGTTCTGAGTGTTTGCTACAATCAACTCGTCTAAAAGGGTTTGGTATATCTCATTTAGATTTTTGGCAATATCTCCGCCTTTTTCAAGGTTAAGAGAACCTTGTAGATAGGCTATGATATCGGTAGCCTTACCTAAGTTTTCTGCCTTCTTTTTTATATCTTCAGGGTTATTCAGTCCAGACTCTATCACATTTTTAGAAATCTTTAGACAAGAGATGGCTTTACTATAAAGCATGATTACTAAGTCTAAAGGATCGGCATTTTTTACCTGATTTTCTAGGTAGTTGTAAACCATCTTAACCATAAATCCTCCTAATTATTAGAGTTTATTTTGATTCAGACAAAGGTGTGGCAAAACTTTGTAGTTTAGCTTTTAGTTGATCATTTCTATACAATAGTGCTTCTATTTTACTAAAAGCTAGCCTTAACCTGCTTTCTTCTTTAGCTATAGCTTCCTGTAAAGAAGAAATTTTTTTATCTATAAGTTCTATTTGAAGATTTTGTCTGTTTTGGAAGATATTAAAAGCAGAGTTAAGATTGGTTAAAGTTTTAGAGAAGTTATTTTTAAATTCGTAAATCGCTTGCTTTACTTGATCAGGGTTTTTTTCTAATAGGCTGTTTAGGGTTGAGGTGTTTATAGAAAAATTGCCTTCATCATTTACATTGATAATTCCTAATTTTATAAGTGGTTTAAAGTTGTTTAAAAATTGTGTTTTTACTTGGGTAAGCATGGCATTACCTTGAAAAAGTTGCCCTTTGTCGGTGTTAGATTTAATCAAGCTAAGTACAGAGTTTAAGTTGTCTAAAACCTTAGACAATTCAGATGAAACTTGTGAATAATCATCTTTTATAGTTATAGAAGTACTACCTGTTTTTTTTACATTTACGGTTAAACCAGGTAGGAGATTATTTACGGTTGCCCCAGGACTTTCTATGGTATTTGTGCCTATTTGAATCTTAGTATTTTTAGCTTCTTGTAAGGTGGTAAGTCCACCTAATACAGCAGGGAAGTTTCCCTCTATCTGGATGACTGTATCTTGGTCTTGGGTTTCTTTGGTAGAGGCCTCTGCGTTTTTTTCAGCAAGCATGAGTTTATAAGAAGTACCGTCATAAAACACTGAAGCTGTAACTTTGTCTTGGGATTGATTTATGGTGTCTACTAGATTTTGAAGGTTTCCACCACCGAAGTTAATGGTAAATGTTTGGTAATCTGTGTTAGAAGTATAGTATTTTAAATTAAAAGTGGTTGCTTTTATAGAACTGGATAAGCTTTCTACCCCTTGGGTGGAAATTCTTGTTTCTGGTTGGGAAAGTTGTGAAACGGTAAGATTTAAAGAAACGTTTGGGGTATCCTTGGTAGCTGAAGCTGAAAGGATTGAACTATCACCTACCACAACACTTTTATTTTTAAACAAATTTTCTACGTTTAAGCTGTCTATTGAAGACTGAGCACTCTTTATGGCTCCGAGTAAATTGGCTATAGCAGTATTTTTAATTTGAAGAGTAGCTTTATCCTGTTGAAGTTTATTAAGGGTTTTTAATTTAGGTTGCAATATACCTTGAACCATCGAATCTACGTCAAGCAGTCCTGTTACGTTGTTTAAGTATAAAGGAGTGTCAGCCATGTTTTACACCTCTTTTTGTAGTAATAAACCTTTTAATTTTTCTAATTTTATATTATCAGAAAGATTTATTTCTCGAAAGTATTTAAGAAGTTTTAAGGTTTCTTCCCATGGAATTTGACGTAAAACTTCCTTGGTTTCTTTGTCTAAAATTTTAAAAATAGGTAAGTTTAACTCTTGGTCTATCTCTACTTTTAATTCTTTGCTTAACGGGTCTAAGCGTTTGTTCAAGGCTTCAATGAGTTTGTTAAAATTCTTCAACGTTTCTTTGAGTTGCTTTTGGTTCATAGTTAAGGATTCTTGGGTAGAACTACCTTTAGAAGGAAAGGTCGAATCATAGGATTTTTTAGGGGAAGAGGTTTGGTCTCGAGGTTTTATGGTAACCTCTTGCGAGGATAAGAAAAAATCAAAGGATTGGCTATCTATCTTTTTTATGTTCATAGACACGCTCCCTTACTTTCTTTCTTAAAAATATTATCGGATAAATTGAAAAAAACTTAAGACCTAAAATTAAAAAATTTTTATAAATTTTCAGGCTGGATAAAAGGATAGAAATTTTATAAAATGCTCTCTTGCAAAAATTTGTTTAAAGGCTATTATTATTTAAATTAATAAACAGCTTCAGTTTTGCCCCCGTAGCTCAGGAGGATAGAGCACGAGATTCCTAATCTCGGTGTCGCAGGTTCGAGTCCTGCCGGGGGCGTTCTTGGTAATTTTAGAATTCATAGTAAACACTTTCATTTTCTAATTTGACAAAACACGAGTTAAGATTAAAATAAAACGGCGGGATAAAATATAAAAATATTATTATTGTTTAATAAGATTTTTCTAAAAGGGGGATTTTATGGTTGGAAAAGAGAAAGGGTTTTTGATGGATCAGCAAGACAAGAAAGTAAGAGAACAATTAGCTAAAATAAAACATAAAATTATGGTAATGTCTGGGAAAGGGGGGGTAGGTAAAAGCACCGTTTCAGTTAATATAGCTGTCGGATTATCCTTACAAGATTTTATGGTAGGGCTTTTAGACGTAGACCTTCATGGCCCAAGTATCCCTAAAATGTTAGGTGCGAGAGATCTGAGAATTTCTAGAAAACCAGACGGAAGGATGGGGCCTATCAAATATTCTCCTAATTTAAAGTTTCTTTCTATTGAACCTCTTTTACCTTCCGAAGATACAGCTATTATCTGGAGAGGTCCTATCAAACATTCGGCGATCAAACAGTTTATAGGAGATATAGATTGGGGAGAACTTGATTATTTAGTGATAGACGCTCCCCCAGGTACCGGGGACGAGCCGTTAACTGTTGCAAAAACGATTCCAGATGCTTATGCTTTAATCGTGACTACTCCTCAGGAGGTTTCGTTGATAGATGTTAAGAAGTCTATAAGGTTCTGTCAGAAAATAAAGATGAGGATTCTAGGGATAGTAGAAAACATGAGTGGGTTTATTTGCCCACATTGTGGAAAACCTATCGACCTTTTTAAAAGAGGAGGGGGACAAAAATTAGCAGATGAGTTTGGACTAAGGTTTTTAGGTCGGATACCTGTTGACCCAAGGGTGGTTGACACCGGAGATACAGGGAGACCTATTATTGCTGCTTATCCAGAAAGTGTTACTGCTAAAGCCTTTGAAGAACTGGTTAGAAATATTATAGCTGCTACTGAAGAGATGAAAGAAGATGTGTTAGAAGAAAGATTTATGAGGATTGCTGTGCCGGTGACTACACCGCCTAACAAGATAGAGCCTTCTCTGGAAAATTTCGACATGTTTTTAGTTTATGACATAGAAAACAATAAAATCTTGGTCAAAGATTTAGTAAAGAAGCCTCAAAATCAAGACCTTTTTTCATTTCTGACAGAACAGGTGGCTACCCACATCTTACTTTATGCCCCACCTAAGGAGCTTGCCGACGACTTAGTCAAACAAGGAATAAGAGTTTTGGTGGCTGAAAACTCAGAAGAAAACCCTGACAGTTTGATAGAAGAATACATTAATCAAAAAAGCATGCATTAAAAGTGGAAGTTTTTTATTTTACTTACACCGGATTTTCAGAAGTTGTAGCAAGGGAAATTTCTTCTTTTTTAGGGGCAAAACCTAAAAAAATAGAAACTTATAGATGGCCGTATTTTTTTTGGCTTTTTTTGTCTTTTATTCCATATTTTCCTGTTAAAAGCTGGTTTGAACCACCTCAAGAAGAAAAGATATTAGTTTGTTTTCCTAAATGGACCTTTAACTGTCCTCCTGTAACATATTTTTTAAGAAAAATAAGGTGTAAGCACCTGTTTTTGTTGGTTTGTTATAAAGGATGGGGAGAAGACCATTATAGAAAAATTTACAGGTCTTTAGGGTTAACAATTGCAGAAAACGTAGAAATTTTTTTTATAAACCAGAAAACTTGGCAAAAAGATTTGTCTAAAATTATAGAGATATTCAGGGGAGATGATTATGCCTCATCAAGAGGTATTAGACCAGCTTGAAAGAAAAAATAAGGAACTATTAGCTTTACTTGAGATCAGTAAAATTTTAAGTTCTTCTTTTAATATGCATCACAATCTTTATCAAAGCTTGAAAGTTCTTTCAGACATTTTGGACATGCAACGAGCAACCATTACCCTTTATGATAGTGAAACTAATACTTTACATATTTCCGTAGCTTATGGACTTACTCCAGAGCAAATGAAAAAAGGGATTTATAAAAAAGGTGAAGGGATAGTGGGGAAGGTTTTTGATACAGGAGAACCTATAGTAGTACCTAACATCGGAAAGGAGCCAATGTTTTTAAATAAAACCGGAGCAAGGTTAACCAAAGAAAATATTTCTTTTTTATGTGTCCCTCTCAAAATAGAGGGAGAGGTGTTGGGTGTTCTTTCAGTAGATAGAATATTTAGCGAAGAAATAGACCTTAAAGAGGATATTAGATTTTTAAACATAGTAGCTACCCTCTTTTCACAATATTTAAAGCTTTATCAAATGTTTAGAAAAGAAAAAGAAGAAAAAGAGAAACTATCTTTAGAGCTTAAGGGAAAATATCAATTTAGGAATCTTATCGGTATTTCTGACAAGATGCAGCAGGTCTTTAAGTTTGCTATTAAAGCTGCTAAGTGTAAGGCTAATATCTTACTGATAGGAGAAAGTGGAACAGGGAAAGAACTATTAGCTAAAGCTATTCATTTTGAAAGTGATCGGGCTAATGGACCATTTGTAGCTATTAATTGTGCTGCTATCCCTGAAACCCTTCTTGAAGCGGAACTTTTTGGTTATAAAAAAGGAGCCTTTACCGGTGCTCTTATCTCAAAACCAGGTAAATTTGAGCTTGCTAATGGTGGAACTATCTTTTTAGATGAAATAGGAGATTTGCCTTTATCTTTACAGGCCAAAATTTTAAGGGTTATTCAAGAAAAGACTTTCGAAAGGATAGGAGATACTAAGTCAATAAAGGTTGATGTAAGGATTATAGCTGCGACCAACAGAGATTTAGAAAAAATGGTAAGAGAAGGGACTTTTAGAGAGGACCTTTATTTTAGATTAAATGTAATACCTATTTATTTACCTCCTTTAAGAGAAAGAAGAGAAGACATTCCTCTTTTAGTAGACCATTTTCTTAAAAAATTTAATCAAGAGTATAACAAGAACGTGCAAATTTCGTCGGAGATAATGGAAAAGTTTATGGCTTACCATTGGCCTGGAAACGTAAGGGAGCTTGAAAATACGTTGGAGAGGTTGGTAGTTTTGGCAGAAAAAGATTTTATTACTTTAGAAGACATTCCTTTTTATATAAGACAAGCTTTTTTAGAAGAGCAAATAAAAAAAGAAAGAGATTTTAAAGAAAAACTTTTACCTGCTCATATAGAGCTTATAGAAAAGAAGGCTATAGAAGAGGCACTTAAAGCATGTAGATATAATCAGACAAAAGCTGCTAAGATGTTAGGGCTTACTAAAAGACAAATAAGTTATAGGATTAAAAAATACGGCATACTCACAAAATAGTTATTTTCATCTTTTGGTTCTAAATATACAATTTTGTTCTTTTGGAACAATTTTGTCATCATTTTCCTTAAAAATTTTTCACTATTTTTGGATGTTGATTAATGGCATACTTCTTGCAATAAAAAAGTAAAATAAATTTTGTGGAGGGAGGGGGAATTATGAGCGTTTATCCAGGTCAACCTAATGCTAGTTCTGCTACAGGTACCCGTAATAGGGTTTCTGACCCGGCACCATACTCTGGTATTTGTTCTGTTTGTTTAGACGGATGTCCGGGCTTTTGTGAAGTAGGCAAGTCCTCTTTTAGAGGAAGAGAGATTCTCTATCCTCAACCTTTTGGAAAAGTTACTGCAGGTGCTACCAAAAAATATCCTGTAGATTACTCTCATCTTAACATTCAAGGTACTTGTGTGGGGGCTGTTGGTATTGAGCCAGACCCGGATAAAGCTACGTTTCCTGCGGTTAATACAGAAAGAGAAATAGGTAGAAATTACAAAATCAAACTTCGTATTCCTATTTTTACCGGAGCTTTAGGTTCTACTGATATAGCTAAAAACAACTGGAATGAATTAGCCATCGGTGCTGCTATTTCTGGTATTATGGTAGTCATTGGAGAAAACGTGGTAGGTATGGACCCAGATGCCGAGTTTAAAAACGGCAAGGTTATCAAATCCCCAGAGCTTGAAAGAAGGGTTAAGGCTTTCAAAGATTGGTATGAAGGTTATGGAGAGGTTATTTTACAACAGAACATAGAGGATTCGAGACTTGGTTCTGCTGAGTATGCCATAGAAAAGTTAGGGGTTAACTGCATTGAAATAAAGTGGGGACAGGGAGCTAAAGACATCGGAGGAGAGGTTAAGCTAAAAACCTTGGAAAGAGCTTTAGAGCTTAAGAAAAGAGGTTATATCGTTGTTCCTGACCCAGAAGATCCTGTTATTCAGGAAGCGTTTAAAAAAGGTGAAATAAAAGAATTTGAAAGACATTCAAGGCTCGGTATGGTAGATTATGATGATTTTATGAAAACTGTAGAATATTACAGAAAGGTTGGTGCTAAGTTTATTTCTTTAAAAACAGGTGCCTATAGGGTTACTGACCTTGCCAGGGCTTTAAGATTTGCTTCTGATGCTGGGATTGACCTTGTGACCATAGACGGAGCTGGTGGTGGTACCGGTATGAGCCCATGGAGGATGATGAACGAATGGGGTATTCCTACTATTTACTTACAGTCTATAGCTTACAACTTTGCTAAAGAACTTGCAGCCAGAGGAAAATATGTGCCTGATTTAGCGATAGCAGGTGGTTTCTCTTTAGAAGATCATATTTTTAAAGCCTTGGCTCTTGGAGCTCCTTTCTTTAAAGCAGTTTGTATGGGAAGGGCTTTAATGATCCCAGCCTTTGTGGGTAAAAACATCGCCAACTGGTATAAAGAAGGAAAACTTCCTCCTGAAATTAAAAAGTATGGTGAGTCCTTAGAACAGATTTTTATCAACACAGAGGTGCTTAAAAACAAATATGGAAAAGATTTTGAAAAAATACCTTGGGGCGCTGTAGCCATGTATACTTTCGTAGAAAGGCTTACCATCGGATTGAAACAGCTTATGGCTGGAGCGAGAAAATTCTCTATCGAATATCTTGACAGAAACGATTTGGTAGCCCTTACCAAAGAAGCTGCCGAGGTTACTGGTATTCCCTATGTGATGGAAGCAGATATGGAAAAAGCTTATGAAATTCTTTTAGGATAGGTTGAAAGATCATCGATCTTTTTGGAGTATTAAATTTTTAAAAGGGAGGTAGACAAATTTTTTTGTCTACCTCCCTTTTTTGTTAAAGGTTTACTTTTTTTTATTTTGCGGTTTAATTATTAAAAATTATTAATCTTTAAGGAGGCTCTTGAAGATGTTATTCGATAAACCCAGGGATAAAAAGGATGTTCAAGAGCTTATTAAACAACACAACGTTAAGTTTGTTAGTCTATGGTTTACAGACATTTTAGGTCAGCTAAAAAGTTTTACGGTTGCAGTAGAAGAGTTAGAAGCAGCCTTTGAAGAGGGTATGGGGTTTGATGGTTCTTCCATTCATGGTTTTGCAAGGATTGATGAATCAGACATGATAGCTATACCTGACCCTTCAACTTTTGCCCTTTTACCTTGGACTTCTCCTGAGAAAACCACTGCCAGAATGTTTTGTGATATTTATGAGCCAGGTGGTACTCCATATAAAGGTGACCCAAGATATATATTAAAATTGAACCTTGAAAAAGCCGCCAAACTTGGTTACACCTTTTACATTGGTCCTGAGCTTGAGTTTTTTTATTTCAAGTCAGATAAATATCCTGAGCCTTTAGATGAGGCAGGTTATTTTGACTATTCTTTAGATGCTGCTGAAAACATTAGAAGAGATACTATTCTTACTTTAGAAAAGATGGGTATAAAGGTTGAATATTCCCATCATGAAGTAGCTCCTTCTCAACATGAAATCGATTTAAGATATGCAGAAGCCTTGACGATGGCAGACATAGTTATGACCTATAGGGTAGTGGTTAAGGAAATAGCTAAAAGATATGGTGTCTATGCAACCTTTATGCCCAAACCTCTTTTCGGAAAATGTGGAAGTGGAATGCATACTCATCAATCTCTTTTTGTAGGTGATAAAAATGCCTTTTTTGATCCTAAAGATCCTTTTTATTTGTCTGATGTGGCCAAACATTATACCGCAGGTCTTTTAAAACATATAAAAGAGATAACCTTAGTGCTTAACCAGTGGGTAAATTCTTATAAAAGGCTTGTGCCTGGTTATGAGGCACCTGTTTACATCTGTTGGGCAAGAAGAAATCGGTCCGCACTTATAAGGATACCACTTTACAAACCAGGGAAGGAAAAAGCCACCAGGATTGAGCTTAGGTCTCCTGACCCTGCCTGTAATCCTTATCTGGCATTCGCTTGTATGTTAAATGCAGGTCTAAAAGGAATTAAAGAAAAATATGAATTACCTCCACCAGTAGAGGTTGATGTATATCACTTAGACCCGGAGGAAAGAGCGGCTTTAGGAATAGATAATCTGCCAGGAAGTTTAATAGAAGCTATAGAATATGCTGAAAAAAGTGAGCTTCTTAGGGAGACCTTGGGAGAACATACTTTTTATAATCTTATAGAAAGCAAAAAGAAGGAATGGGATGAATATAGAATACAGGTGTTTCCTTATGAGTTAGAGAAGTATTTACCTATCCTTTAGAGAGGGAAGAACTCTAATGGATAAACTAAACATAGCGTTGATTCAAATAAACCCAACTTTAGGAAATTTTGATTACAACCTAAACAAAGTTTTAGAAGTTTGGAGGCAAGTTGACGGGCATTCTCACATAGTAATTTTTCCAGAATTTGCCCTTTCTGGTTTTTTCCCAGCAGACCTTTTTTTCGAAACAGATTTTTTAGTAAACTTAAAACAAACCATACAAAGGTTGGTAAAAGCTTCAGAAAACTTCAATTCCACCATTATTATAGGTACTCCTTACTTTGACCGAGGACTGTTTAACAGTGCTTTAATAGTAAAAAAAGGGACCATATTAGCAGGATATCATAAACGCTGTTTAGATGAGGCCTTTAATGAAGGAAGGTATTTTCAGCCAGGGGTTAAACCCCTGGTCATAAACTTTAATACATTTAAGATAGGAGTTAGCATAGGTTGGGATTGCTGGAAAGAAAACGGATGGTTTCATTTTTACAACCAAATGGATGTGGACCTCTTGATAAACTTAGGGGCTTTTCCTTATTATCAAGGCTCTTTTAAAGAAAGAGAAAAGGTATGTCAAGTTTTAGCTCAGAGATTTAACGCCTATGTAGCTTGTGTAAATCTAATAGGTGGACAAGAACGTTGGGTTTTTGACGGAAGAAGTTTTGTAGTAGACCCTTACGAAGAAACAGTAACCCTTCTTTCTGGATTTGAAGAAGATTTTTGCATTTTATCAATAGATTATGACACAATCTTGAGAAAAAAACTGTCTAATGTTCAACTAAAAAAAGAAGAACCTTGTGAGTATTGCTTTTTTGATGAGGTTTTTCTGGAAGACAGAAGAAGGCTCTTGAGTTTTAAAGGAAAAATAGAGGCTAAGTTTTCTGAAGAAGAGGAAGTTTATAAAGCTTTAGTTTTAGCTTTGAGAGATTATGTAGAAAAAAGTGGTTTCAAAAAGGTTGTTTTAGGACTTTCTGGAGGGATTGATTCTTCTCTAGTAGCTTGTATAGCCGTTGATGCCTTAGGTCAAGATAGAGTGGTTGGAGTTTTTATGCCTTCCCCCTTTACCTCTAAAGAAAGTAAAGAAGACGCTATGCAATTGGCTCAGAATTTAGGCATAGAGTTTTTAGAGTATCCTATAGATGAGGTTTTTGAAATTTTTAGAAAAACTTTTGGTTATCCTGAGTTTGACGTGGCAGACGAAAATCTTCAAGCTCGTTTGCGAGCTAATATTTTATTTTATCTTTCTAACAAAAGAGGATATTTAGTTCTTTGTACCTCAAACAAAAGCGAGGCAGCGGTTGGATATGGGACCCTTTATGGAGATATAGCCGGAGGGTTTGCTCCGATAGTAGACGTTTATAAGACTATGGTTTACAGGCTTGCTAAATACAGAAACAGTTTGAAACCTGACATTCCAGAAAGGGTTTTGTTAAAAGTCCCTTCTGCGGAACTACGTCCAGGCCAAACTGACTATGAAGTTTTACCAACTTATGAAATCCTTGATCAAATTTTAGAGCTCTATCTTGAAAAAAAAGCTTCCGTTAACTCTATCATAGAAAAAGGTTTTGAAAAATCAGTGGTAGAAAAGGTTTTATCCATGGTTAAAAAGGCAGAGTTTAAACGGAAACAAGCTCCTTTTGGTCCTAAGGTTACCAAAACTTCTATGGTTGCAGACAGAATTTATCCAGTGTTTTAAGTTTTTCTCAAAACTTCTGATTTTTATGCCCCTTTCTTTGAGGTTTAAATTTCCCGACAGGAACTTATAATCATTTATAATTCCCTCATCCTCTACCTGTTCTTTTAATATTACCCATCGGGTTAAAAAATTTTCTAATATAGTGTTTATTTAATTGTGTCTACCAATTTTGGGTAAGAAGACTCCCTCCTAAAATTAGATATCGCTTCTTTAAATCCAGGTAAACTCCTACCCCTGTATCTCTCGTTCATCTCCAACAATACCAAATATACCACCTTACAAACTGAATCCACTCCTGAAAATACCTCTATCACCTTAGCCCTCTTTTTTCATCAAATAATTTATCACCGAAGAACTGTAATACTCAGAATCAAGCGATACATGTACTATCCTCTTTACCTCAGGCAAAACCTCAAAAGCCGCTTCTATCGCCCTTAAATGCCCATCATGTCTATTCCTATCCTTAAATTCATGATAAACTATCAATGGTATCTCTTTAAAGGCCGTAATAATAGGTCTATATCCACGAAACCCCTTGTAAGTCATCTTGGCTGTCTGCTTTTCTGCTTGTATAATCGTAGGGTCAGACCATGTAGATCTTCTACATAACGGCCTCCACCGATAAGGATAAGAAGGATAGGTTGAATATATTGTTTAGGCGTTGTACCCTCTGTTTGAACCAGGTAGAGGCATATGTTGGTCTATTAAGGTTTTTATTACATAGTTTTTCAGGAAGGCATCAACGAGATCAAGACCTGAACAAGGGGTGATAGGTTCGTTAGTTTTTAGGATTTTGAAGTTAAGAGAGTTTTGCGGCATTACAAAATCTTCTTAGGTTTAGGAATTTTTCACCTGATGGGTGATATTATAAATCGTTTAGAGCAATTGGAAAATGGGGGAGATATGAATGAATATAAATTCCTATCGGTAAATTAGGGTTCCCTAAGTTTGTTGTTTTTTAATTTATTTATGATAAGTTTTAAAATAGATATATTTTGAGGTTTAGACATAATTTAAGGATCTAAGTTTTGATAGAAGTACTGCTTAATTTCAAAAACAACCTTGTTACTCAAGCTTTTTACAATCTTTTAAAAAATTTAGAAGATTTCATTCCTTGCATAGCTGAGGAAAAAATTTGTAAAGATCCAGAAATTATTTTAACTGATTTTTTTAGTTTAAATTCAGAAATTTTATCAAATTATCCAAAAGCTAAAGTTGTTCTTGTAGATACAGGAATAAAGCCTAATCTTTTACTAAGAGCTATGGTTCAACATAAATTATCAGGAATAATAGCCCTTTATACGGATCTTGAGCTTTTTAAAAAAGCTTTAAAAGTTATAAAAAAGGGAGAAATATGGATTGATAATAAATACTTAAAACAATTAGTTAATAATCTCGAAAACTTAAAAGAGAAAAGACTTCCTCTTACTCCTAAGGAAAAAGAAATAATTTCTTTAGTTTGTAAAGGACTTTCTAATAAACAAATAGCAGACAAATTAAACATAAGTGAACAAACTGTAAAAGCTCATCTAAATAGAATTTTCCGAAAACTTAATGTACAAAGCAGAACTCAGTTAGTCAGTATTTTCCTTGAAATTAACCATTTTTAATTAAAGTTTTACTACTAAAGTTTTAATTTTTTTATAACTAATTTTTAAAGTCTAAATTTTTTTTAACTTTGAACTTTTTGTCAATTTGTTTTTAATTTTTCAAATCCATAATTTTAATTATAAAGAAATTAAAAAAGCAGCAGAAAGCAAAAGTCTGGCATAGAGGGGTTAAAATTAAAAAAGGAGGTGTCACAAATGAGTATTAAAAAGGTATTAATTGCAGGGCTTTTTAGTTTAGCATTAGTAACACCAGCAATGGCATCAGGTTGGAATAATTGCTGGGGTGGTAATTGTGGTGGTGGAAATTCTCAACCTAATTGTGGAGGAAATGGCTATACAGGATGCACTGAAGCCATCATTGAGCAAATAGGTAGTGGGAATACTGCTTCTGTTACTCAAGATAATAACAATAACAACTACGCTGAAATCAAGCAGAATGGTTTTTCAAATGTTGCAAATATTCAGCAATTAGGTTGGTCTAATCATAACGAAGCTGTTATTAAGCAAAACGGAGGCTATAACACTGCTGATATTACTCAACATTGGTTTGCAGATCATAATGATGCTTTTATTACTCAAAATGGATTCGGAAATGAAGCAACCATAGATCAATACTCTGATCATAATTACGCAAACATCGTACAAGGTATAGGCTATTCCGTAGGAAATACTGCTACCATAACTCAGGGTATGACTAACGGATACGGATACTATACTGCAAACATTACTCAGTATGGTTCGTATAATACAGCAACCATAACTCAGAAGTAAAATTTGAATTTTCCCCTCTGTGCCAGGTAAAATTTTAAAAAAGTTTCTCAAAAGGAGTTAAAAATGGTTGCTAAAAAGTTATTAAGTAGTTTCTTATGGTTGATTTTCTTTATATTTCTTTTGCCTAAGATTTCTTTTTCTGATTCTAATTCAGCCTATATTGAACAAGTAGGAATTGAAAATTCAGCCTACATTGAACAGAGGGGACTTAAAAACTTTGCAGAAATAAACCAAAATGGAATGTTAAACGATGCTAAAATTGAACAGATTGGTTTTTTTAATTTTGCCTCTTCTTACCAAAGTGATTTTAAGAACCGCTCTATTCTTATTCAAACAGGTTCAAACAATTATTTCTCCAATTATCAAACAGGAAATAATAATTATTCCTCAGTGGTTGAAAATGGTATAGGAAACAGTATAAAAGAGCTTCAGTTAGGTAGCTACAACTCTATTTATTTAAACATTTTTGGAAATTTAAATAACATTTTTGCTTTACAAAGCGGTTCAAATTTAAGCTATTCATTAACTCACTATGGAAATGGAGGAAACATTAACATCATTCAATATAACAAATTTAAGTAAAAACTGAGGAGTAAAAACTGAGGAGATAAAATGTATAAATTTTTTATGATTTCTCTTTTTCTCTTAATTTTCCCTCTTTTCTCTTTTGCTATAAGAAAACTTTATACTATTGATTTAACAGATGAGCTTTGCAAAATATGGATTGAAATCAAAGAAGAAAAAGATTTTGTTTCTATTAAAACCTGCGGACGAAATGAGGGAAAAGGAAAAGTTTTCTATGAAGTTTTTGTTGAAATAACAAAGAGCGGAAAATCTGGAAAAAGTAGTTCAAAACAGTTTAATAACATATTTCTTAACCCAGGTGAAGAGAAATGCTTTTCTCAAAGCAAACTTAATCTTTTCTCAAAAGATAAATATAACATTGTTGCAACGCTTTATAAAAACGGAAATTTAATAAAAGAGAAGGGGTTCCAAAAGGATGGTTTTTAAATGAAAAAAAGAATTTTTTTTATCATAGTTTTTCTTTCGCTGCTTTTATCAAATGTTTCAGCTCAAAAAGAAGAAATTACAGGTTTAATTTTTGATCATACTAAATCTAAAATAGGTAGAACTTTTTATGATGAGTTTGTCAAAAACTGGAGTCCTCCCTCAGGATTAGATATCTTTAACATAACCATAGAAGAGTGGGTAGATCCTAAATTTGGAAGTGTAATAACTATAAAAATTGATGACACCATTCTTTATCAAAATTTGGTTCAACCAAGAGAAGAAGATATAGAGTTAAAGGTAAAAGAAGCTTTGGAAGTAGTTACAAGATTTCTTTTAAATTTAGAAAAATACAAGAAACAATTAGAAATGGAATCGAAAATTTTATAAAGATAAGGGGGAAAGAATGAAAAGTAAGAATTTATTTTTAATTTTAACAGTTTTATTTTTATATCCATCTTTATGTTTTTCTAGTGAGCTTGTTTTTGAATTTACCAATCCATCTTTTGGAGGAAACCCTCTTTATGGGTCTTTTTATCTTGAGCAAGCAAAAATGCAAAACAAGTTTAAAGAGGATTATGACTTTGAAAGCCCAAGCTTATTAAAAGAGTTTGAAAATGTTCTTCAATCACAAATCATTTACAATTTAGCTTCTCGTATAGTCGCACAGGCTTTTGGGGAAGATGAAGGAGGTTCTCAGATACAGCCTGGAACTTATCTCATGGGTAAGTTTGAAATTACTGTAAGTTATGTTACAGGTGGAATTCAACTTACAGTAACAGACCTTAGCACAGGACAAACAACTCAACTTGTAGTTCCGCAGTTTACAGGTCCATAAATGAATAAAAGGGGGATACAACATGAATTTTTTTAAAAAAGGTCTAAAATTTATATTTGTTGCAATTTTAATTGTAGCTTTAACAAGTTGTGCAGGGAGTTTACCCAAAACTCTTTCTCAAGAAGCTGTAAGTGGACCTGAATACATTACTTCTATCCATGAAGATTTAATTTCACTACCTAAACCTAAACAAAAAGTCCCTGTAGCAGTTTATAAATTTCGTGATCAAACAGGACAATATAAACCACCTACCGGATCTACTAACTTTTCAACAGCTGTCACTCAGGGAGCAACTTCAATTTTAATTAAAGCTCTGGAAGATAGCGGATGGTTTTTACCTGTAGAAAGAGAAGGGTTAGCAAACCTTCTTCAAGAAAGAAGAATTATTCTTCAAATGAGAGATATTTACTTAAACGATAATGAGAAAAAAACTATCGAACCTCTCCCGCCCCTTCTTTATGCAGGAGTTCTTTTTGAGGGAGGAATAATCGGATATGACACAAACATCACCAGCGGAGGAATCGGAGCTAAGTATTTTGGTTTAGGTGGTGCTGTGGAATATAGAGTAGACCGTGTTACTATTTACTTAAGGGCAGTTTCTGTTAAAACTGGGACTGTTTTAAAAACTGTTCAGGCAACTAAGGTGATTCTATCAAAAGAGATAACAGCTGGGATTTTTAGATATGTAAGGTTGAACCGTCTTTTAGAGGCTGAAGCAGGAATTGCAGCCAATGAGCCGGTAGAAATGGCTGTTCAGGAGGCGATAGAAAAAGCTGTTTATGATATGATAATTGAGGGATATAAAATTGGATTATGGGAACCTGAAAATCAAGAAGAATTTAAAAAGAGATTAGAAAAATATCATGCACAACTTCAGAAAATTAAAGAAAGAACAAATGAAAATGTATTAGAATAAATTTTAGCCTTTTATATCTCTCTCAAGTATTTTAGATATTTTTTCGCTTAAAAACATTCCCCTAAAAACTGGTCCCATTCTTGGAAGTCTAAAGACATGGCACTATCAGCAAATTAGGGGGAGTAAAAAAGATTGAAATATTTTATATTTTTTGATAAAATTGAATTAAAAAAACTATAAAAATTTAAAAATAACCAAATGAAATCGATTCAAATTGACAGTATTATCAGAGGTCCGTTCTGGCAGGAAGATTTAAGGGTAAAGTCATTCATACCATTCAACGAAAATTACTTTAAACTTGAAGCTATTGGAGTTAAAACAAGACAATACTATGATCCAATTCTTTCATGCGAAGATTTGGAAAAAATTCAGGTTGTCAAGGAAGAATCTTTTTCATTTTCAGCTGATGGTGAAAGAGTATTTCTTTGCCTTGAATCAATTAGAATAAGAAATGCCTTTCAATTTGACCCACTATATGCAATAAATGTTTCTAAGATTGATCCACTTCCCCATCAAATAGATGCTATATATCACTATATATTAAAAAATCCTCGTATTAGATTTTTGCTTGCAGATGACCCAGGAGCTGGAAAAACGATAATGGCAGGTCTTCTTATCAAAGAACTTAAATATCGTGGTTTAGTGGAGCGAATTCTCATTGTTGTTCCAGGACATCTTAAAGACCAGTGGCTTAGAGAAATGAAAGAAAGGTTTCACGAAAATTTTACAGTTGTAAACAGAGGCACCATGAATTCAGAGTGGGGCAGAAATATATTTCTTGAAAGAAACCAGGTAATAATATCTATGGATTTTGCAAAACAGGAAGATGTAATGTTTGCTCTTAAAGATTCAAGATGGGACCTGTGTATTGTAGATGAAGCCCATAAAATGTCTGCCTACAAATATGGAGAAAAAATAAGCAAAACTCAAAGATACCATTTTGGAGAGCTTATTTCCTCCATTACAAACTATTTACTGTTTCTTACGGCAACTCCACATAGAGGAGATCCAGAAAACTTTCGACTACTTCTTGACCTTTTAGAACCAGGATTTTTTGCCACCACAGAGATGCTTGCAGAATCTATTGAAAATAAGGATAATCCTCTATTTTTAAGAAGACTCAAAGAAGATTTAAAAGATTTCAACGGTGCTCCACTTTTTCCACCAAGAAAAGTAGAAACTATTAAATATTATCTTTCAGATGATGAAAAGGTGCTCTACAATGCTGTAACAGAATATGTTGAAAAATACTTTAATAAAGCAATTGAAAAAGAAAAACGCAATGTTGCCTTTGCTCTTACAATTCTTCAGCGCCGTCTTGCATCAAGTGTAAGAGCTGTTAGAAAATCTCTTGAAAGAAGACATAAAAGACTAAAAGAACTATATGAAAAAGGTCTGCTTATATCCGAAGCAGATTATGATGAGACCTCTATAGAAGATTTAGAGGAAAGAGAGAGATGGAAAGAAGAAGAGGAACTTCTTGAAAAACTCACCTCTTCTGAGACCTTAGAAGAATTAAAGCAGGAGATTGATAAACTTGAAGAATTAGTACAACTTGCAAAAAACGTAGAAAAAAAGGAAATTGAAACCAAACTTAATGAACTTAAAAAAGTCATTGATGCAGAAAAAATTCAGGACTCAAAAATAAAACTTCTCATATTTACAGAATCCAAAGACACTCTGGAATATCTCGTGGAAAAATTAAGGTCATGGGGTTACTCTGTTACATTCATTCATGGTGGGATGAATCTTGATGCAAGAATCAAAGCAGAGGCTGATTTTAGAAATGAGACACAGATAATGGTTTCAACTGAGGCAGGTGGAGAAGGTATAAATCTTCAATTTTGCTGGTTAATGGTAAACTACGATATTCCGTGGAATCCTAACCGTTTAGAACAGAGAATGGGAAGAATTCATCGCTATGGACAGCAACATGAAGTTCACATATACAATCTTGTAGCAGTTGATACAAGAGAAGGTAGAATACTTGCAAGACTTTTTGAAAAACTCTCCCAGATAAAAGAACATCTTGGTTCAGACAGGGTATTTGATGTAATCGGTGAGATTCTGGTTGGGAAAAATCTTAAAGATCTTATTCTTGATGCAATTGCCAATCGCAGAACAATGGAAGATATTCTAAAAGATCTGGAGCTAATTCCAGATAATGAAGCCATTGAAAGAGTAAAGCAAACAACCTTAGAGGCTCTTGCAACCAGACACATAGACCTTACAAAAATTTTAGGTGAACAAAGAATAGCAAAGGAAAACAGACTTGTTCCTGAGTATGTGGAGGAGTTTTTCAAAAGAGCTGCCAAGCTTCTCAATATAAGGATGGAAAAAGGAAGAGATGGCCTCTGGCGAATTACCAGTGTGCCCTTTGAGGTTCGGAATCAACCTCATAGTTTTAAGGTAAAATTTGGAGAAATCTATAAAGAGTATTCAAAAATCTCTTTTGACAAAGAACAGGCATTTAGATCTCAGGCTGAATTTGTTGCAATGGGACATCCTCTATTAGAAGGGGTTATTGAGACAATTCTTAATCATTACTCTAAAGATCTTGCACGTGGAGCCACCTTTATGGATCCAGAAGGAAAAAAACAGGGCTATATCTGGTTCTTGGAGTCAGAAATAAGAGATGGAAGAAATGAAATTGCAGGGAAGAGACTTTTTGCAGTTTATCAGAATAATGATGGTAAACTTTCATTCATTAATCCTGCTGTTATATGGGATTTAAAACCTCTCAATGAAAACTCTATGCAAATATCAACAGAAAATCCAGATGAAAATGCAGTTAAATATTTTGTTATAGGACAGGGACTTGAAAATTACAAAAAAGAGCTTTTAGAAAGACGCCAGAAAGAAGCTGAAGTAAAGAGAAAATATGGAATTCGTTCACTTGAGTCAATGATTTTTGAATCAGAGACCAAAATCGCTGAGTATGAAACGAGAAAACTAAAAGGGGAAAACATCCCTGATGTTATAATTCAAAATGAGATTAGAAAAAAGGAAGATTTACAACGTAAAAAAGAGCGATTAGAAAAAGAAATTGAAGCAGATATCCATTTACATTTTACAGAGCCAAAAATATTGGGTGTCATAAGAGTTGTTCCTCAAAAATTAGAGGCAGACATGGTTAGTGATGAAGAAATTGAAAAGATTGGTATGGATGTGGTAATGGAATTTGAGCGAAAAAATGGAAGAATTCCTGAAGATGTATCTTCACAGAATTTAGGCTATGATATTCGTTCTTATGATGAAAAAGGAAATTATCGCTACATTGAAGTAAAAGCAAGGGCAAAGGAAGGTGCAATAGCCCTTACGCCAAATGAATGGCTTATGGCACAAAGGCTTAAAGATGAATACTGGATTTATATTGTTACAGATGCAGCTTCTAATCCCAGGCTCTATCTTATTCAGAATCCTGCTGAAAAAATTGAACCACAACCATTGGTTGATATTGTCAGATATTTAGTAAAAGATTGGAAGAAAAGTGCCAGTGAGGTATTGAATGAATAAAAAATTTTTTTAAGAAAGGACTTAACCACGATGAATAAGAAAAAACCTTTAAAAGGACTTGAAGAGATAAAAAGACAACTTCAAACTCATAAAAAAGAGATAGAACAAATACAAGGTCAAAACTATTGGTATCTTTGGCTCATTTGTTAGAGGAGAGCAAAAAAGAGGAAGTTGAGGAGGTAAAAAATTAATGGATATAAGGATGAGCTTTATTGAATCTGATTTTCCTGTTAAAGAGGTAAGTAAAGAATCTGCAAGGGAAAAAAATATTCGTCATGGACATATATCAACACTGCATATATGGTGGGCGAGGCGTCCTCTTGCATCATCAAGAGCATCTATTTATGCCTGTTTAACACCAGAGCCTGAGGATGAAGAAGAAAGAATAAAGCGATCCAATTTTATCTCAAAATTATCTAAGTGGGAAAATTCATTAAACAGAGATATCATAAATCAAGCAAGAGAAGAGATTTTAAAGGCAAATGGTGGCAAACCACCAAAAGTGATAGACCCATTTTCTGGTGGTGGCTCTATTCCGCTTGAAGTATTAAGGCTTGGATGTGAAACATATGCAAATGATTTAAATCCAGTAGCTGTCTTGATTTTAAAATGCACCTTGGAGTATCCGCAGAAGTATGGTAAGCCAGTTAAGGCAAAGGCTTCAAACCTGCTTGGTGAAAAGGAAATAAATCCGCTCCTTGAAGATGTAAAAAAATGGGGCAACTGGGTTTTAGAGGAGGCGAAGAAGGAAATTGGAAGATTTTATCCAGAAGATGAAGACGGATCAATTCCGGTTGGATACATATGGGCAAGAACAATAAGATGCACAAACCCTGCCTGTGGGGCAGATATTCCTCTTGTAAGACAGAGATGGCTTGCAAAAAAAGATAACAAAAAAGTTACATTTAAAATAATTCCAGAGGGAAACAAAATTAGTTTTGAAATAAGAGAGGGTAAGAATATAGATTTTGACCCGGAAATAGGAACTGTTTCTCGGGCAAAAGTCTTATGTCCATGCTGTAAAACCGGGATAAGTGATAAAGAGGTAAGAAAACAGTTTCAGGAAGGAAAAGCGGGACAGAGAATGGTTGCAGTTGTTTTGCATCATCCCAAAAAACAGGGGAAAACATATAGACTGGCAACACAAAAAGATTTAGAAGTATTTAAAGAAGCAGAAAAATATCTGGAAGAAAAGAGGTCAAAACTAATGCAAGAATGGGGAATTGATCCTGTGCCTGATGAAGAATTAGTTAGAGTGCCAGTTTCCTTTGGTGTAATAAATGTTTGGGTTTATGGAATGAATTCATGGGGCGATCTTTTTAACTCAAGGCAAAAGCTTGCATTGATTACATTTGTGGAAAAGGTAAGGAATGCATATAAAGAAATGATTAAAGAAAAATATGACCCTGAATACGCCAAAGCTGTGGTGAGTTATTTGGGGCTAAGTATTGATAACGTTGCAGAAAAAAATAACTCTATTAGCAGATGGGCTAATACTAAAGAAACTATTGCCGGTTCTTTCAGTCGCCAAGCATTACCAATGGTCTGGGACTATTTTGAATCTAACCCCTTTAGTGGTTCCACAGGTGATTGGTTAAATTCAGTAGAATACAACTTGAATGTAGTAAGACATTGTAGTTTATTCAATTCTATCCCCGCTACCGTTATTCAATCCTCTGCCACTTCTCTACCTTATCCCGACAACTATTTTGATGCTGTTATCACAGACCCGCCTTATTATGACAATGTACCATATTCTTATCTTTCTGACTTTTTCTATGTTTGGCTAAAGAGAACTCTTGGAGATCTATATCCCGATTTATTTTCCACTCCACTTACACCAAAATCTGAAGAAATTGTTGCTTATTCGCACGGTGAAGGTGGTTTTGAAGGTGGGAAAAAGTTTTTTGAAGATATGATTACCAGAGCTTTTAAAGAAATATATCGCATACTAAAACCTGATGGTATTGCTTGTATCGTCTTTGCCCATAAATCCACCGAGGCATGGGAAACTATTATAAATGCATTACTTAATTCTGGCTTGTATCTCACTGCAAGCTGGCCGCTACATACAGAAATGAAGGCTCGTCTGCGTGCAAATGAATCAGCCGCTCTTGCCTCCTCTATTTATATGGTATGCCGTAAACGTATAAAAAAAGAAACTGCCTACTTTAACGAAATCAAACCAGAAATAGAAAAAAGAGTTAAAGAAAAACTTGACCAGTTCTGGAATGAGGGAATAGGTGGAAGTGACTTCTTCATCTCTGCCATAGGTCCTGCAATGGAAGTTTTTGGTAAATATGAGAGTGTTGAAAAATTATCTGGGGAAAAAGTTTCTGCTTCAGAACTGCTTGAATTCATTCGTAAAACTGTAAGTGAATATGCTCTCTCAAGGATTTTAAACAATCCACAACTTGGTGGAATTGATGAAGAAACAAGGTTCTATCTACTATGGCGCTGGACTTATAATGGTGCAAAGGTTCATTTTGATGATGCAAGAAAACTGGCTCAGGCTGTTGGAGTGGAGATAACAGAGCAGTGGGATAAGGGATTTATCAAAAAGGAAAAAGAGTTTATTTATGTGCTTGATGCTGTTGACAGAGGCAAAAAATTTCTAAAAGACATAGAAGATGGAAAATTTAAAAGTCTGATAGACATACTTCATGCCTGCCTTTTATACTGGGAGCAAAATAACAAAAAAGCAATATCAGAGCTATTAGAAAAAACGGGAAATACAAATAACAGTGCTTTCTGGCAGGTAGCCCAGGCGATTTCCGAGGTTTTGCCTGATGGAGATAAAGAAAAACAGATGCTTCAGGGATTTTTATATGGAAAAGAAAGTTATAAAAAAGATGATACCAAACAAAAAGAATCCACATTAGGATTATTTGATTAAACAATACAGGAGGGCAACATGGCTCTGCCAAGCTGGTGGCAGGTAGCAACGCCACATAAAGACATAAGAGAGGGTAAATTAAGTGAGGCATTATTTGCTGCTGATTTAGGGGATGTAGTGAAAGGAAATGCACCTTTAGAATACAGCGATGCTGTTACTTTTTTTCAAAAAACCTATTTAACTCAGGGATTAAAAAATTTGGTTAACAATGTAGTAGTTCGCCTAAGTGGTGGCAAATCAGACCCTGTGATTCAACTTCAAACACCTTTTGGCGGTGGTAAAACCCATGCCCTTGTAACACTGTATCACACAGTAAAAAATTTTGAAAAAATTAAACATTTACCCCAGCTTGAAGGAATAAAAGTGCCTTCAAATGCCAGAGTGGCTGTTTTTGTTGGAACTCAGGCAGATGCCCTGCAGGGAAGAACCCCTTGGGGTGAAATTGCTCATCAGTTAGGAAAATACGAGACAATAGCAGAGCATGACAGAAAAAGAGTTTCACCAGGAAAAGAAAAACTAAGAGAAATTATAGACAACTCAGGTCCAACACTAATACTTATTGATGAACTGCTTGAATACATTGTTAAAGCCAGTCAGGTAGAAAAAACTGAAAAAATAACTCATGGACAGACTCTTGCATTTCTTCAGGAGATTACAGAGGTTGTTGCATCATCTAAAAACTCCTGCCTTGTAATTACCCTGCCAGCAAGCATTCTTGAAACCTATGATGAGTATGCAGAAAAAACACTCACTCAACTGCAGAATGTCTATGGCAGAGTTGAATCAATCTACACGCCAGTTGAAGGAGTAGAAATTTATGAGGTAATCCGTAAAAGGCTGTTTGACGATATAGGAGACGATAAATCAATAAAGGAAGTTTCTCAATACTACTTTGACCTTTATCAAAGGCTTGGTACAGATGTTCCTCCTGAAGTAAAGTCTTTGGAATATAGAGAAAAAATTGAACATGCCTATCCATTTCATCCAGAAATCATTGATGTTCTATATGAGAGATGGGGGTCTTTCCCAACATTTCAAAGAACAAGAGGCGTTCTGAGGCTTTTGGCTGAAGTTGTATCTGATCTTTACAAGAGAAAAGTTGCCTCACCTTTAATCCAGTCTTCACTGGTAAATCTTCAAAACCCATCTATAAGAAGAGAATTTGTAAAACACATTGGTAATGAGTATGAAAGTGTTATAGCTTCAGATATATTAGAGAAAGCAACTAAGATAGATAAAGAGATGGGCAGTGAATACGAAAAATATAAAATTGCCACAGGCATTGCTACAAGTGTATTTCTATATTCTTTTAGTGGTGGTGAAAGAAAGGGAACTACTTTGCCAAGACTTCGTGTAGCACTTTTAAGGGAAGGTATTCCAACAACTATACTTGGAGATGCAGTGAGTAAGCTTGAAGAACAACTCTGGTTTTTTCACTCTGAAGGTAAACAGTATGCATTCCTTAACAGGCCGAATCTTAATCGTGTCATTGTGGACAGAGAAGAGACTATATCAGAAGAGAACGTTCAGGAGGAAATAAAAAAGTTTATCCAGAAGTATGCAGGCAGTAGTATGGAGGTCTATGTCTGGCCAGAAAGTTCTTCAGATATTCCAGACAATAAAGCTCTCAAGCTCGTTGTACTTTCAGCCAAGTTTTTCTATGGTTCTACAATTACGAATGAGTTTGTTTCAGAGTTGTTTGATAAAGCAGGTGCAGGATTTAGAGTATATAGAAATACAGTTTTTGTTATTTGTATGGATAACAATGGATATTCAGCTCTAACTAAAACAATCAGGCGATTGCTTGCTTTAAGAAGCATTCAAAGCGATAAAACACTTTTAAATACATTAACGCAGGAAAATGTGAATGAATTAAAACAGAAAATTAAAGATTTGGAAAAGGATTTACCTTTTAAAATCATCTCCACATACAGACATCTTGCATGGTTAGATAAACAAGGTCTTTTATTTAAAGACCTTGGTATTCCAACTGTTGGAAGCAGCGAGACTATTGCTGAGAGAGTCAGGCAATATCTTAAAGATCAAGAAAAAATATTAGACCGTATAACCCCAAAATACATCATAGAGAAAACATTCGCGAAGGAAGAAAATGAAAAACTGTTAAGAGATATTTACGAACTTTCTTTAAAAACTCCTGGGATGCCAATTCTTGAAAATGAATCAGTTTTGGTTAATGCAATAAAGGATGGAGTAAAAAGGGGAATTGTTGGTGTAAAAGAAGACACAGAAGTTTATTATTGTGAAGATGTCACTCCAGCTATGGACTGGGTCGTATTAAGAGAAGAAATTGCAAAGGAATTTAAAGAAAATCAAAGAAAAAAACAAAATGTAACTGAACCTGCAGAAATAGTTACTTCTCCTGAAATTGTGGTAGGGGGAAAGGATGATCAAATCAAAGATGAACCAGTTGGCAAAAAAGAAAAAAATATTAAAAATCTCAAACTGAAATTCAATGTTTCATGGGATAAGATTTCTAATATTATAAGCGGTGTAATAGGACCACTAAAAGGAGAAGCATCTTCACTGGAGATTTCAATAGAGATTAAGGCAGTCTCAGATTCAGAGCAAGGTTTTGATAAAAACACTCTTAATCTCAGAGTAAAAGAAACCCTTAAGCAAATTGGTGCACAAATAGAAGAATGGAAAGAGGAATAAGTTTTTGTTTTTGTAGGTTCTCAGACAAATAGCCAATAAAAACCTATAAATTTTCCGACAGGAACTTACAATCATTCATGATTTTCTCCCTTTTCCACTTACTCTTATAATATCACCCATTAGGTGAAAATTCCCTAAACCTAAGAGGATGCTATTATGCCGTAAAACTCTCTTACCTTCAAAATCCTAAAAACTAACCTGAACCCTTGTTAGGCCTCGTTAATGACAAAAATTTTTAGAATAAAAACCTTACTGGACCAGCTTATACCCTTACCTGGTTCAAATAGAGGTTACAGTTGTTGGCAATTTATTCAACCTATCCTTGTTATGCTTATAGGGAGAGCCCATATCTGGTAGGTTAAAAGAGGATATGGGGTAATGATTTTAAAAACAGGGGAATTTGAAAAAGAAAAAGTTGTAGGTAAAAAAGGTATCAAAAAGAAAATTTGGTGGAGGCGGCGGGAATCGAACCCGCGTCCGGAGATAGTTCAGATTAAACCGCTACAGGCTTAGCCTGTGGGAAAATCTCGTAGGGTGCTTGTCACAGGCACCAAGCAACCCTACCAGGTGGGATGTAATCTCGGGAGGCTTAACCCCACCGATTAAGCCTCCCAAAGCCTGTTAGGTCACACACCTTTAGACCCACAGGCAAGGTCTAAAGGTGCGTGGCAGCACGCTTAGGCTGCCAAAGCGTAGGCGTATTCGTTGGCAGTTGTGTTTTTGCACCCTATTTAACGTGGTTGGGTGCGACCACGGCCTGCTGTTTAATCCTACCTATCCCCGTCGAGCCCTTTTCGCCCCCATATTTTCAAAGAACTTTAAATAAATTATAAAACAGATTACGATTTTTTCAATTGACCCAACCTTACCCAAAATTGTCTGCAGAAATTTATAATGTTACTCAGAAGAAAACTTCAAAACATAAAAGGATGCCATGAGACCACAAAAATCTCTCAATTTTAACCTTACTCGTTTATGTTAAGTTACTGAAAATTAATAAAATATTTAAAAATATACTTTTATTTAAAAATTTCACAAGAAATTAAAATTTATCATCTATAAGTAAGTTTAAATTCAAAAATTATATTTGCATTTATAAAAAATATTTTAAAAATTTTTTTAAAAAATAAAAAAGAAGGATATATATGTCAATATTAAAAAGCAAAGTTACCAAAAAAGTCGCAACTTTTGCCACAATTGGTGCACTTTCTCTTCAACTTTTTGGTTGTGCTACTTTGCCTGAAGCTATTGAATATCGTGAACTCTACACTAACTATAAAATGACAGATACCATTTTTCTTGATGTAACCAAAAGAGCCAAATATAAAAATATTTTTGTAGATGTCAGAAATACCTCTCAACTTCAAGAAATAGACACAAGTTTATATAAAAATGCGATAGAGCAGAAACTTCAAGCCAAAGGGTATAATGTAGTTCAGGATCCAAGCATTGCTGATTACATACTTCAGGTAAACGTAGTTTATTTTGATTATTACAGAAAAACAGCAGCCAAAGATGGTGGCTTTGACCGGGGCCGTAGCAGGTGGATTGGCAGGTGGTATTGCAGGTGGAAGAGACGTTGATGCTTTGATATTAGCAGCCATCGGTGCAGGAGTTGGATATGTTGGCGGTGCTTTAATAGGTTCAGCTCTCAAAATAGAAACCTTTGCTGGAGTTGTGAAAATACAGATCATGGAAAAAACAGAAAACCCGGTTGTAGGTGTAATAACCTCTAACCTTAAACAAGGAACATCTACCACTATCAAGACAGAACAAGCTATCACTACCAACTATCAAACCTATAGAACTAAGTTAGCGGTAACAGCTACCCAAACCAACCTTAAAAAAGAGATAGCTGCTAAAGAAGTAGTAGATAAAACCTCTGTTTTAATAGCTAACTTTTTCTAAAAAACATATCATTGAACAAGTGAGGAACATTTAACCTGTTTATTACTATGAAGTGGTAATTATTGAAAATAAACGTATTGATGGATAAAGAGCTTGAATTTTATGTATAAAATTGGGTTGGAGGGATATTATGAAAAAATCTGTAAAAATAGAGCTTCTTCTTTTCTCAGTTTTCTTATTTGTTTGTACCCCTAAGGAATTTAAGCTTAATTACCTTGGGGAGCAGGTAAAAATTGTCAATTCAGAACGGGCAACAAAGGTTATACTTGTTTATCAACATCCTGTAGAACACAGCCGAGGCAGATATATCTATAAAGGAGAAATCAGTGAGTTTATAGTACCAGAACTTCAAAAAAGGGTCCCTGGATATTTAGTAGTAAACAACGCGGCTCAAACCCCAGGAAAGGAAATTACATATGAGTTTATACCCACAAAACCGACCATAGGTCAATCTTTTTGGAGAGAACTTCTTACTTTTTCTAAAAACACAATTATATGGGAGTGTAAAATCGAAGGAGTTTTAAAGGGTGGAGTGCAAGAAAAATTAATCCTTGGTGAAGGCACGGTGAAATCTGTCAATTATATTTCTCCTGAGATATACGGGAGTAGAATATAAATTGTGTCTTTTAATAAAATATTTTAGAGGCATAATAAAAATTTTTAATATTTTTTAAATTAATGATAACATAAAACCTAAAAGACTAAACTAACCAGGAGGTCTGTAAAATGGAAAACTTAGACTTAGATTTAGAAAAAGTTTTAAGTGAAATCTCAAAAATTGAATCAAAAGAGGGTATCAAAATGGCTGCTGCACTCCTCTTAAACGCTCTCATGAAAAAAGAAAGAGAAATATTCCTTAGAGATAGTATTGATAATAAAGCTAATGGTTACTATGAAAGACAACTTGCCTGTTTCTTAGGTAACCTTGGTATCTCTGTCCCAAGAGATAGAAAATCTGAATTCAGACCTGCTATTCTTCCTCCTGAATGGCAAAAAGCTGATGAATCCTTCCAGGACTTTATCCTTAACCTCGTTCTCCAAAGCTACTCCCCCAATAAAATCAAAGCCCTCTTGCAATCTATGAAACTCCCCTACTCCCCAGAACAAATAGAAGAAATTAAAGAAGAATTGTATAACCAAGCCAAAGAATTAAAAACCAAAGAATTGCCAGAAAATTTGTTTGCTATGTTTATAGACGCTTATCATACTCAGATAAAAGATACCGAAGCCAACAGAATCAGAAAAGCAGTTATTTATAATATCATCGGGATAGATATGGAGGGAAGAAAAAATTTACTTTCTTATTACATTTATTTTGATTCAGAGACGAAGGAGGACTGGCTCCAGATACTTAATGATTTGATAAAGAGGGGAGTTAAGAGGGTTATGGTAATAGTGAGTGATGATTTTCCTGGCCTTACTCAAGCCATAAAAGCCCTCTTTCCTGAGACAGATCATCAGCTTTGTTTTGTACACATGCAAAGGAACATCAACAGGAACATGTCTAAGCAGGATGCTAAAAAATTTTATGAGGAGTTAAGCATTATAAAGAGGATAGAGGAGTATGAGAGGGCCTTAAATAGATTTGAGGAATTATGTAAGAGTTATGAGAAGAAGTATCCAGCTTATATAAAGGGACTTTTGAAAAAGAAGGAGCATTATTTTGTTTATAAGAAATATCCTGAGGGGGTGAGGAGGTATATATACACGACGAATGTGGTTGAGAATATAAATAGCAGGATAGAGCTGATAAGGGTAAATACAGGGGGATATTTTCAATCAATCAAGACAGCAGAGGTTGCGATATACATAACAGTAAGTCGGATTCAGAAAACGAGATGGCAAAAACCACTTCCTTTAATTAAGTCTGCTTTATACGAATTGAGGCAAATGTTTGTAAAGAGATTTTATAAGGAGACACAATTCTCTTGACAAGTGTCAGATATACAAATCTATTATTGAAGAGTGTTATTTAAAAGCAGCTGAGAAACTTGGGAATGCTATGGCTAACGAAATCCTAAAATAATTTTTATATAATATCTGACAACCTAATTCAGCCTCTATGGGTTTAATTTGAAGATTATTAAACTTAAAAAAGCAGGTTACCTTGACTGTGCTTTAATTTTTTATTATAATAGAGGCAAAAAATTAAAGGGTGAAGGGCTATGATAGAGATTGAAAAAATCAGGGTTAAAGATGTTATGAGTACCCCTGTGTTTACCATCAACGGAAATGCCACAGTTAAAGAAGCGGCAGATTTTATGATAAAAAATGGTTGTAGAGGATTGGTGGTAGAAAAAACAGACGAAGAAGATGCTTATGGAATCATCACAGTTAAAGATATAGTCTACAAAGTAATAGCTAAAGGGTTACCTTTAGAAAAGGTCAAAGTTTTAGAAATAATGACCAAACCCTGTATAACTGTACCTGAATTTTATGACATCAAATATGCTGCGAAACTTATGGAAATGACAGGATTGATCAGACTTCCTGTAACCAGAGGAGATGAAGTTGTAGGTATCATAACCCTAAGAGATATCATCAAGCCTTTTCTATGATAGACGATTTTTGACTAATGCTGCTTTTTCTATAAACTGAAAAACCTCTGGGATGGTTTTAGCTACTCCTACTTGAGCACAAAATTTAACATCTTTTTCTAGACCAAGTTCTATTAATTCTTTAGCATGCTTAGATAAATAAAAATTTTCTTCTACTGTACGGTTTTTGACCTCTTCTGTTAAAAAACCTGTCTCATCTATCACTTTAAATCCTATCCTTTTAGCTATTTCCCAGGAAGCTACCACATCTTCCTCTGAAAACTCTTCTTTTCCATATACCCCTGCAGGAATTATAACAATATCTTTTTGATGTTTTTGGCTTTCCTCTCTTAAAACCGCAGATAAGGCTTCTGCGTTCAAGGTAGTTCCCACAAATACCCTGGTAGCTCCTTTGCAAGCAAGGATTCTCCTTGCTCCAGAAGTTGAGGTAAAAATAACTAACCTACCCTTTAAGTTAGAAGCAGAAAATATCTCTGAAGGACTGTTACTGTAGTCAAAACCCTCTATTATAAGGTTGTTTCTTTCTCCTACTAACATAGCCTGGGGTAACTCTCTTTTTAATGCCCAGGCATCTTCTACCTCTGAAACCACAAAGATAGTTTCTACCCCTTTTTCTAACAAAGTTACTATAGTAGCACTTGCTCTTAGAGCATCTACTACCACTGCTATAGCCTTAAGATCTCTTGCCTTTTGACAACCCTTGCTGCCTGGAGATAAAAAAACTTTAAACATACCCTTTATTTTTAAACGATATCCTCGGTTGTCAAGCCCTAATTCTTTTCAAACTTTTGTCGCTGTGATAAAATTAGAAAACGATGGAACTTAAAGGTTTTCAGGGCACAAAAGTTTCTCTTATAAGCTTAGGTCTGGCTGTCTTAATCTTTTTAATAAAGATTTTTGCTTATCTTATTACCAAGTCTGTGGCTATCTATTCGGATGCTATGGAATCAACCATAAACATCTTTTCTGCCTTAACAGCCTTTATCGGCTTAAAGATAGCTCTTAAACCGCCTGACCCTGAACATCCCTATGGCCACACTAAGATAGAATACCTTTTTTCTATCGTCGAAGCTACCTTTATTTTTATTGCATCTATCTCTATTTTATGGAAGGCCTTTCAAAACCTTCAAACTCCTCAACCACCACCTAATCTTAATCAGGGGTTTGTTTTAATAGGAATAACTTTAGTCCTTAACGGGTTTATTTCTTTTATAGCCTATTTACAAGGAAAAAAAGAAAACTCACCGATACTAATAGCACACGCCCATCACATATTTACCGATGTTTTAACTACTTTAGGGGTAATGATTGGTCTTTTTGTTGCTAAATTTTTTAATATATGGATTTTAGATCCTTTGATAGCTATGGTTTTAGGGGTCAATATACTTTATATGGGTTATAAAATTACCAAAGAATCGATAAATTCTCTTCTTGATGCAAGCTTACCCAAAGAAAAGGTTGATTCTATCAAAAACATCATCTCTGAAACCATCAAAAATCATCCTCAAAAAGAACAGATTCATGACATCCATGAGTTCAAAACACGAAGAGCCGGAAGAAAAGGATTTGTAGAGTTTCATCTAACCGTTTCAGAAACGATGTCTATTAAATCTGCCCACGATATCTGTAATGAAATAGAAAAAAACATCTCAGAAAAACATGGAGACATCAAGGTAACCATCCATATAGAACCCGATGAAAAGAAAAAACCTTAACCTTTAAGCTTCAGCCTTTCTATCACCATTTCTTGTACTTTACTAAAGTTTATTTTCCCACTTCCCATCTTAGGGAGTTCTTCGATGATTAAAAATTGTTTAGGCATTGCTAAATTTGGGAGCACCTTAGCAAGTTGTTTTACCACTGACTTTTCATCTATCTTTTGGCTTACCACTGCAACGATTTTAGCCCCTTTAATTTCATCAGGTACTTCTACCACACAACATTCTATCTCCTTAGGTAGAACCTTTTCTAACTCCTCTTCTACTTTAACCAAAGATATCATTTCTCCACCTATTTTAACAAACCTTTTAAGTCTTCCGACATGCCAGAGATAACCATCTTCATCTAAATAACCCATATCTCCTGTGTCATACCATCCATGTCTTATCCTCATAGAGGTTTCTTCTAAATCGTTATAATAACCCTTCATTACGTTAGGACCTTTTACTAAAATTCTTCCTATTTCATTAGGCCCACACCTTTCTCCTGTTTCGTAGTTCTCTATCATAACTTCCACGTTAGGGAGTGGTTTTCCTACACTCCCAGGTTTGTTAGCATCAGGCATGTTAGCTGAGATGGCAGGTGAGGTCTCAGTAGTCCCATAGCCTTCTAAAAGTATTTTTCTGTGCTTTTCCCACATAGCATCTCTAAGAGATTGAGGACATTTATCTGCTCCACTTACCATAAGCCTTAAGCTGTCAAAGGTTCCTGGTTCTGCCTTTTTAAGATACCCCCACCAAAAACTTGGAGTAGCCGCCATAACTGTAGGTCTTTCTTCCTTTATAATTTGACAGATCTTTTGATACTCAAGTGGGGTTTGATAGGTAATAAAAGTCATACCGTGATAAAGTGGTGTCCAGAGATTTACGGTTATCCCAAAAACATGAAAAAAAGGTAAAATGGAAAGTATGATGTCTTTTTCTGTAAGCTTAGCCATCTCACTAAAACCTTCTATGTTGCTAAGAATGTTTTTATGACTTAATTCCACAGCCTTAGGGTCTTTTTCGCTTCCACTGGTAAAAAGTATAACTGCTGTTTTTTCTGCATCTTCATCGATGTTACAATAAGTCATAAGAAATTTTAAAGGAAGCCGTGAGATGGCTGACGAGATTAACTTTTCTTTTAAGTCTATCTCCTCTATCCAGTCTTCTACAAAAGCCATGTCTTCCAAAACTGGACAGTTTACCCTTTCAAGCAGTTTCTTAGAAGTCACCACCGTCTTAAAACTACATTTTTCCCTTGCATATCTTATGTTATACTCTGGACCGGTAGAATAATTAATCATCACTGGGATTTTTCCAGCCATAAGAATACCTACTACTGTAAAGACGGCTGCAGAGGAGTTAGGAAGCATAACTCCAATCAATCGATCCCTAAATTTTCTTATTTTTCGGGAAAAAATAAGACTTGCAATCAAGGCTTGTTGATAAGTAAACCTTTTATCAATGGCTCTGTCAACAATAGCTATTTTATTAGGATAGGCTTTAGCTGTATAAATAAATTTTTCATGAAGTTGCATGTTCTTTCCCTCTTTTCAAATTAAAAACTATAACGCAACTGAGCGCTTATTATGTCTACATGACCTCGATAATAACCTTTTAAACCACCTCTTCGTTCATCTTCTCCTACAGGGTCTTTATCTATGTAAGATTTTTTAAAAAATATGTGCACATATCCTAAATCAAACTTCAGTTTTTCAGATAAGGTATAACCTAAACCTAAAGCTATCCAAAACCTGTCTGTGTCTGGGATCCTTGGAGTTCTATGTTTATCAAAAGCAATAGGGGTTTCATCATAGGCTATGCCTGAGCGAAAAACCCATTTATAGGTAGGTTGATAAGATAAGCCTATAGAGTAGCGGAAGCAATCTTTCCACTTGGTGGTAATCACTGTGTCTCCTATGGTTAAAGTATCATACTTAATTCTTAATTCTTCAAACCTGCTCCAACTAGTCCAGGTGATGTCTGCCAAAACGGTCCATTTTGAGTTTAGCTTATGAAAACCGCTAAAAGATAGCATTGGAGGAAGGTCAAGACGGGCTTTAACATTATCTTTATGAAATATACTGCTTAAAGGAAAAGAGATATTTTCAAACTTAACCTTTCCTTTTAGTTGGTGGGTTATCTTAGACCTGTAAGCAACACCCAATCTGGTATTTTCTGAGGGTTCATAGAGAATGCCTGCATTCCAACCAAAAGACCAGTCATCTCCTTTTAATCTGGCAAAACCATCTTGAGTAATTCCATATTTGGTAAAATCTATTGCATTGGTTATTTCTGCCTCTGCCCGTTGAAAGTTTGCCCCTAAACCCAAACTAACCTTTGAATTGAGTTTATAAGCCATAGCCGGGTTTAAGTTTATGGTTATAAGCTTTGACTTTATAGCATGATATCTACCTACCCAGTTTTTGTCATACTCAGTCTGCAATCCAAAAGGAGAGTTTATCCCTATACCTAAAAAAAACTTTTCATTTATCGGGGTTGAAACATAAAGGTTAGGAACTATCCCTATTACCCCTGCATCTCCGCCGTTGTTTCCAGTAAGAGGTGTTTTATCAGCCTTAATCGAGCCTGTGTTTTTAAAATGAGCGGTAGGTATGATTACATGAGTACCTAAGGAAATTTCAGGCTTGGTAAGTTTAGTGAGTCCTGCAGGGTTGTAAAAAATAGTACTTCCGTCTTCAGCCGAAGCTGCAGCCCCTGCATAGGCATTGCCAAGCCCACTAACCCCTTGTTCATAGATAGCAATTCCAGCCCCATAAGCCTTTAATACTAAGAACGGAAAAAAACTTAAAAAAATTAGAAATAAACTCAAAAACATAAGCCTACCTCATTTTTCAGTTTTATAAAAAATTGAAACCAATTTAGCAAAAAACTTTCAATAAATCAAGAGGGTTTTTATAACGAAAATACTAATAGAAAATAAAATCAAAAAAATTTCCTGTAATTTTTAGACTAAAAATTTTAATCTACCAGATATGATCTCCCCCTATAAGGATAAGAAGGATAGGTTGGATACATTACCAGGCACTATAACATCTGTTTGAATCAGGTAAAGGCACCAACAAAAAAATTCTGAATTAGTTGTTAGATTTTTGTTAGTTATCAGGATTTTGAAGTTAAGAGAGTTTTGCAGTATAATGGCACCCTCTTAGATTTAGAAAATTTTTTTACCCAATGGGTGATATTATAAATCGTTTAGAGCAATTGGAAAATGGGGAGATTATGGATGATTATAAATTTTTATCGGCAAATTAGGGGGAACACTACCTTATTGACTCAGATTTGTTTATATGGTATTTATTTGGTATATAGTAGTAATTTTTAAATGACAAAATGTTTAAATCAAGATAAAAATACTATGGTTAATGAAAAAGTGCCTCTTGATTTAACCTTCATAACTAACGAATCAGGGAAGAAATTAACAGATAGACTGTGTGAGCTTATAAAGGACTGTAAGTACTTTGATTGTCTGGTTGCGTATTTTTATTTGAGTGGCTTTCACCTACTTGTTGAACCTTTAGAAAAAACTGAAAAGATAAGAATTCTCATAGGTTTAGGAACGGATAGACAAACCCTTGAATTGATAAAGTCGGCACAGAATCCGTCTTCACGTCCTTCTCATGCAGAAACAAAAGAAAAGGTGGTTGAGTTGATTGAGCAAGAAATGGCTGATTCTGAAGATGACCTTAAGGTTGAAATTGGGATTAAAAAATTCATCGAATGGATAAAAAAAGGAAAGCTTGAAATAAGAGCATATCCATCAAAGAAACTTCATGCAAAGCTCTATATCATGACTTTTAGAGAGGGGGACAGAGACATTGGAAGGGTTATTACAGGTTCAAGCAACCTTACTTATTCTGGGCTTGAGAAAAAACTGGAATTCAACGTTGAACTGAAAAATCCATCCGACTATTTTTTTGCCAAAGAGAGATTTGAAGCGTTGTGGTCTGAGGCTGTTCCTGTCAGTGAGAAATATGTTCAAACAATCAATGAAAAAACCTGGCTCAACGATAACATAACCCCTTACGAATTATATCTGAAATTCCTCTACGAATACTTTAAAGAAGACCTTTCTCTGAAGGAAAAACTTTCTTTGGTTTACTTACCGCAAGGGTTTAAACGGTTTGAATACCAGGAACAAGCAGTGTTGAACGCAAAAAAGATTTTAGAAGAACATGGTGGGGTATTCATTTCCGATGTGGTTGGGCTCGGAAAAACTTATATCACCGCGATGCTCGTAAAACAGCTTGATGGAAGAACGCTTGTCGTGGCCCCTCCTGCACTCCTAACCAAAAATAATCCCGGTTCATGGCCTAATGTTTTTTCCGATTTTAACGTGCAGGCTGATTTCGTATCAATCGGCAAACTTGACGATGCCATTCAGATGATAGAAAACAGAGAATATAAAAATGTTGTGATAGACGAAGCACACTACTTCAGAACAGAGGAGACCAAGAGATATGAGAAGCTTGCAGAGATATGCCGTGGAAAAAGGGTGATTTTGGTATCTGCTACTCCTTATAATAACTACCCAAGCGATATTCTTGCTCAAATCAAACTCTTTCAGAATGTTAGAAAAAGCACCATACCAGGTGTTAGCAATCTTGAAGAGTTTTTCAAAGAGCTTGAAAGAAGGCTAAGCAAAGTCAATCGTCAGAGAGATTACGAAAAATTCCTTGAAATAACAAGAGAGAACGCCAAAGAAATCCGCAACAAAGTGCTGAAACATATCATGATCAGGAGAACAAGAAGCGAGATTGAGAAATACTTTGCCGAAGATTTAGGACGAAACAACGTCAAGTTTCCAGAGGTTGAAGACCCTAAGCCCCTTTACTATCAGCTCAACGATGAAGAAGATGAAATTTTCACAGAAACAGTAAGGCTCATAACTCAAGAGTTTAAATATGCTCGCTACACGCCACTTCTTTATTTAAAAAAAGGAATAAAACCTCTTGAAGAGCAATCGCAGAGGAACATGGCTGGCTTTATGAAAGTCCTTCTTGTTAAGCGCCTTGAAAGTAGCTTCCACGCTTTCAAAAGTAGCATTGACAGGTTTATTCGTTCATATGAAATGTTCATTAAAGAATTTGAAAAAGGGAATGTGTATGTAAGTAAGGACTATATAAATAAAATATTTAACCTCATAGAAAAGGGGGATGATAAAGAAATTCAGAAAATTATTGATGAAGGAAAGGCAGAGAAGTATAACAAAGAAGATTTCAGGCCTGAGTTTGGAAGAGATTTGAAAGAAGACCTTGAAATTTTAAAAAGAATAAAATCAATGTGGGGCAAAATAAAAAGAGACCCCAAAATTGAAGTCCTACTCTCAAACCTTGAAAATAACCCAATACTTAAGGACAAGAAGGTAATTATTTTCACGGAATCAAAAGAGACTGCAGAGTATTTAACAGAAAAGATAAACGAGTATTTCAAAAAAGAAATCGCGCTCCTTTTCCACGGAAATTCATCTGAAGCCGACAGGGACAAAGTCATAGAAAACTTTGACGCAAGGGCCAAGAATAAAAAGGATGATTATAGAATTCTTGTGTCAACAGAGGTTCTCTCAGAAGGTGTCAACCTTCACAGGTCAAACATAGTGATAAACTACGATATACCTTGGAACCCAACGAAGTTGATGCAAAGAGTGGGGAGGGTTAACCGTATAGACACCCCCTTTGACAAAATTTACACCTTTAACTTTTTTCCAACAAAACAGTCTGAGTCTGAGATAGAGCTTACAAACATCGCCCGTTCAAAGATAGAAGCCTTCCTTACCTTGCTTGGTGGAGATAGCGCCATTCTGACTGAAGGTGAGCCTGTATCTTCTCATGAGTTATTTGATAAACTCCTTTCAAAGAAGACCATCACAGAAGATGAGGAAGAAGAAAGCGAACTTAAGTATTTGAGAGTTATTGAGGACATAAGGGACAAAAATCCAGAGCTCTTTGAAAAGATAAAATGCCTCCCCAAAAAAGCCCGCTCAGGGAAAGTTTTCAATCCATCTTTAAGTAATGTTGCCAGTCCCGGCTCTCTCGTTACATTTTTCAGAAAGGGAAAGCTAATGAAGTTTTTTTTATCAGAGAAGAATAGAACGATTGAGCTTGATTTTTTGACTACTGCTAAAATCTTGGAATCATTAGTTGACGAAAAGAGGGTAGAAATTCCCGTTGAAACTTACTACGAGTTGCTACACAAGAATAAAACAGCATTCTTTTACTCAACAGCAGAAGAGATAGTAAAACACAAGCATAGTAGTAAAGATATTTATAGCAAACTTATTATAGAGCTTAAGGCAACGCAAAGTCACAGCAAACAGCTCACCGAAGATCAGGAAGAATACCTCAAACGAGTCATAACCCAGCTTGAGCGTGGAGCCTTGCCTAAACAAACGGTAAAAAAAGTCCTGTCTGAGCTAAATAAACTTGGCAGAGAAAAATTAAATCCCTTAAAGGTTATTGCAGTCTTGCATAAAGAAATCTCAAACAGACTTCTTGAAAGTCATTACTCTGAAGTATCCATCGTAACCGAGGAAAAGAGAGAAGTTATACTCTCCTTATACTTGGCGAACGGTGAGTAGGAGAAACTCATGGATAGAGAGCAGGCAAAAAAGCTTATAATCAACACCTTTGAAAATCCCTTTGCTAAAGACCGCTTTGTTTATTTCCTGAGAAACCTTTTGAAATCCTTTGAGGAAAGCACCTTTGTCTATCAGGGGAACTACATCCCAGACGCCTTTGAAAAATACGTAAGGACTCTGGAAAGAGTTGGAAAGTATAACTACGACGGAAAGGAGATAGACCTTCTTATAGTAGAGCTTAAGAAAGAAACTTCCCTTGAACGTGCAAGGACGATGCAGAGAAACTTCATCGCCTGGTATCTGAAGGGGAGGTTAACAGATGCCGCGCTGGTTGCCTTTGTCTCCCCAACCAGCGAAGACTGGAGATTTTCACTTGTTAAGATGGACTATCGTTTTGAGGAGAAAAAGGTTAAAGAAGAAATTACCCCCGCCAGAAGATGGTCTTTCCTTGTAGGAAAGAACGAAAAGAGCCACACCGCCCAGAGCAGGTTTTTACCGCTTCTTGAAAATGATGATTGGAAACCTGCCTTAAAAGATCTGGAAGAGGCTTTTAATGTTGAAGTAGTTACTCAAGAATTTTTTGATGCCTACCGCTATGCGCTCCACGAAGTAATTATCAAAAATCTAAAACACGAGAATATAAACGAAATTCCTTATGAGAAAAAACATTCCTTTGCACAACAACTCTTATCAAGAATCCTGTTTATTTACTTCCTTCAGAAGAAAGGATGGCTTAAATGGAAAAACTACGAGCAAGACAAAAGTTATTTAAAAAATCTGTGGTTGAAATACAAAGAAAAGCACTGTAAAAAGGATAAATTTTATTCTATATGGTTAAAAAGCCTATTTTTTGGAGCATTTAATAAAAGATTTCAATTCATCCATTCTGAGTTGCCTGACGATATTAAAGAATCTTACTCCACGATGCCTTTTTTAAATGGCGGTCTTTTCTCGGAGAATGAATTAGATAAGATTGGCTTTGATGTGCCTGATGAAGTTTTTGAATGGTTGTTTGAGCCTGATTTGTGGTCTTCTGACAAAAAGAAGGGATTTCTTGAAATTTTCAATTTTACCATTGATGAGGCAACACCTCTTGACGTGGAAGTTGCGGTTGACCCTGAAATGCTCGGTAAAGTATATGAATCCTTGATAAACGAAGAGGAACGTGGTTCTTCTGGAATTTTCTACACCCCCAGAAACGAAATAGATTTAATGTGCAGGCTGTCTTTAGTTGAATATCTTCATGCTAAAGCAGGCATTGACAAGCAAGATTTGATAGACCTTATTTTTAATCCACCATCAATCAGCAAATACGAAAACATTGATAATCTGAAACTCATCCGCAGATACCTTGAAGAGGTTAAAATTGTTGACCCTGCGGTTGGCTCTGCTTCTTTTCTTGTTGGAATGATGAGCGTGCTGGTGGAGCTTCATTCTGAACTCACAAGAAAGATAGAAAACAGGGAAGAGAACCTCTTCGCCCTGAAAAACAGAATAATCCTTGAAAACCTTTACGGTGTTGACATCAAAGACTGGGCTGTGATGGTTGGTGAACTTCGTCTCTGGCTTTCGCTCATCATTGAAACCGATGAAAAATATATGGACATTTACACAAAGCCACTTCTTCCAAACCTTTCTTTTAAAATTCGACAGGGTGACTCACTGGTTGAAGAGATAGGAGGGGTATTCATAAATTTAAGAGGAAATGCTCTAAAAACATTACCAAAATCCATCCAGCAGAAAATTGCCGAACTGATTGATAGAAAAGCAGATTATTTCTCCGGAAAAAGAAGTGCAGACTTAAAAGAAAAGTATGAGATAGAAAGCTTAGAGATGGAGATTTTCAGGGAGATTTTGCAGAAAAGAATTGATGAATTAACAGAAAAAAGAAATTTTAAAGAGAAAGAATTAAATAGCTTAAAAGGTCAAAAAGATCTTTTTGAAAAAGATAGATCACAAGAAAAAGAACTAAAAAAACTTGAAGAAGAAATAAAGCAATTTGAAAATGAAATACACAAATACCAAAATGTTCTTTATACAATCGGTAAAGGTGAAAAGAAGGATTACTTTCTCTGGGAAATTGATTTTGCAGAAGTTTTTGCTCAAAAGGGTGGTTTTGACATCGTTATTGGAAATCCACCGTATGTAAGGCAAGAACTTATAGCCCCACCCCTTGCAAGAGAAGAAAATTATACTCCTGATGAATGGAGAGAGATTAAAAAACAATACAAAGAGAAGCTCATACAAGCAGTTCAAAGCGTCTGGAAAGATGTTAAAAAAATAGACAAAAAGAGTGATTTATATGTGTACTTCTACTATCAGGGCTTATCCTTGCTCAATGATGGAGGGATTTTCTGCTTCATAAACTCCAATAGCTGGCTTGATGTAGGATATGGTGCAGGACTTCAGGAATTTCTTCTTAAAAACATGAAGCCAATTTACATAATTGACAACCTTGCCAAGCGTTCATTCAAGCAGGCAGATGTTAACACGGTGATTGTTTTAATCCAAAAGCCAGCAAACAAACTGGAAGATTATGTAATAAAATTCGTTGCTTTTAAAAAGCCATTTGAAGAAGCCATATCGCCAGATGTTCTTAAAGAAATTGAAATAGCAAACAAACCTATTTTTGACCATCTTCTCTTTAGAGTTTATCCAAAAACCAAAAAAGAGCTTTTAGAAGAGGGCGTGGAATATCCAGAAGAAGAAACAGAATTAGGATTAAGGCATTCTGTAGAATCTTTACCTTATATCGGCAACAAATGGGGTGGGAAATACCTAAGAGCACCAGAGATTTATTTTAAGATTCTGGAAAAAGGAAAAGATAAACTGGTAAGATTGGGAGATATTGCAGAGGTAAGATTTGGAATCAAAACAGGTGCCAACGAATTCTTTTATCTTAAACCAGTTGGTATGACTGTTAAGGAAGTTGTAGAAGTTGCTGAAAGAGATCCAAAAGCATTAATCAGAGTAAAAAATGGTGCTGGCTGGGAAGGTGAAATTGAGGCGGAGTTTTTAAAGCCGGTTATAAAAAGCCCAAGAGAACTAAAAACCATAATGGTAAAGCTTGAGGATTTGAATTATTTGGTTTTTATGTGTCATAAGAGCAAGGGGGAACTGAAAGGGACAAAGACGTTGGAGTATATTGAGTGCGGGGAGAGGCAAAAATATCACAAAAGACCAACATGTAGAAGTAGAAATTTATGGTGGGATTTGGGAGAGCAGGAAAAAAATTCATATTTATGGTCAAGAATACATAACGATTCACATAGAATTTATCGTTCGCACATTTATGCTGCGGATACATTTTCAGTGTTATATCCAAAATATGATTTTGATATTACGGGAGCCATACTTAATTCTACCATGGTGTGGTTTGGTAAAGAGCTACATGGAAGAAAAGTTCTCGGAGAGGGTGGCCTGAGTTCTTTAGGCGTTGATTTGGTAAATATACAGGTGGTAAATCCAGAAGTTGTTTCAAGGAAAATATTAAATTCCTTTAACAGACTCAGATCAAGAAATATAGAAAATATCTTCACCGAACTTGGTTTTGACCCCAACCATCCCATCCGTGAACAAGAGCCAAACCCTCTACCCGACAGGAAAGAACTTGACGATATCGTTTTTGACGCTTTAGGACTTACTGAACAAGAACGCAAAGAAGTCTACTGGGCAGTTGCCGAGCTTGTAAAGGCAAGACTGGATAAAGCAAAGAGTGTGTAAATGTGGTGGAAATATATCAAAAGGTGAATACGATAAAGCTCCAATAAGGTAGGATTTATACATGCAAACATCGGAACTACGGCAAATTCTTAGCAGGTTCGGGGAAGAAGTTTTATATTCAAAAATTCATCGGATGAAAAACCTTTTGAAGATTGCTGATTTTGACGAAGCCCTCTACAGGGAGCTAATGCTTTCCCTTGGCTATCCCAGGAACAAGCTTCAGTTTTTGGAGCTTTCTCTTCTTCTTCCATACAGAGAAATAAAAAAACTCAACACTCAACCGCTCATAGAAAAGGCTCTGCTCTACAGAGCTGGATTTGTAGAAGATTATTCTGGCCTTCCCCCTGACTTTGACATTTCCCTGAGATTAGAGAAAACATACTGGAACTACAGGTCAATACGTCCCGTAAACTTTCCTGACAGAAGAATAAAAGATTTTTCCCACTTGCTAGCTGAAACAACTCAAATGGGAATTTACAATTATTTCAAAAAGCAGATAGAGGTCAATTACACCGGTATAGTGGAGAAGTCATCTGCCAAGATGGCTGTTGAAAAAATAATGAATTTCAAGCGTATCGGTATAAGCAGAAAAAGGGAAATGTTTTTCAACATAATTTTACCTTTCTTTTTGGCAGATGATTCATTTAGTAAATATCATTCATTTTTGTTAAAGCTTTTTGAAGTCCACCCGCCTCTTGATGTAAACAGCAAAATAAAAAGATTTTATACTAAGGTTTCCTCTATGATTAACAGGGAAAAAGTGGAAATTTCAAACGTTAAAGAATACTTTGGGGCCATGAAGTACGTAGAAGGATAATGCGAATTAAAACCATCTCTCTCACCTAATCTGACGGTAACCCTCCAACCCTCTAAAGCAAGCCAAGTTCAAAGAATACGATCTTCAGATTGACGAGCTTGTCTACAAGCTTTATGATTTAAGCCGTAAAGAGATAGAGATCATTTAAGGAGATAGTAATCAATAAGAGCTGAGTTAAGGTTGCCGTTGAAATAGTCCTCTTACAGAGTTGATTTATTTACAAAAGAGTATAAATTTAGTTAGAAAAAATTGTAAGAAGAGGTGAGGTTATGTCTCAGGTAGATATAGAAGACCTTTTTTTAGAAGGAGCTAAACTGATAACCCTTAGAAGGTTTGACGAGGCTTTAGAATGTTTTGAGAAGGTCTTAGCCTTAGACCCTAACCACATCAAGGCTTTAGAGGCAAGGGCTGTGATCTACTTGCAAAAAGATCAGTTAGACTTAGCAGAAAAAGATTTAGAAAGGGCTCTTTCGTTAGAACCAGAAAATCCAAGATTATATTTTAGGTTAGGGCAAATTTATTATAAGAAAAAAGACTTAGATAAGGCCCTTGAGCTTTTTACTCGAGCTATAGACTTAGAACCGGTTTATCCTGCTGCCTATATGGCAAGAAGTCAAATATTAAGAGAAAAAGGGCTTGAAGAAGCTGCAGATTTAGAATTAGACAAAGCTGTACAAGTACAGAGAGAACTTGCTAAAGCCAGAAAAGTAGTAGATTTTTAGGTCAATACACCTTTTATTCCAACACCACCGTCCAGTTAAACTCGTCCTCTCTTTCTCCGTATTGTATTCCAGTGATATAATCGAAAAACTTTTTGGTAAGTTCTCCTGTTTGACCTTGCCCTATTACATAGGGTTTGTCTTTGTAACAAATTTCTCCTACCGGAGAAATCACAGCAGCAGTTCCTGTTCCAAAGCACTCTTTCAGCCTACCTTCCTGTATTGCTGAGATTACTTCATCTATAGAAATTTTTCTTTCCTTAGCAGGAATTCCTAAATGAGAAGCAAGTTTTAATACAGAATCCCTGGTTATCCCTGGAAGGATCGATCCAGAAAGAGCAGGGGTGGCTAATTCGTCAGAAAAATAGAAAAAGATGTTCATACTACCTACTTCTTCTACATACTTTCTTTCTTTTCCGTCTAACCATAGCACTTGGGTATACCCTTTTTGTTGAGCTACAGCCTGGGCTTTAAGGCTTGCTGCATAGTTTCCACCAGTTTTTACCTCGCCTGTTCCTCCTGGACAAGCCCTTACATATTCTTCAGTTACATAAATCTTAACCGGGTTAAATCCCTCGGCATAGTAAGGGCCTACAGGAGAAAGAATTATCATAAAAAGATATTCATGACTAACTTTTACCCCAAGTGTATTTTCTGTAGCAAAAATGAAGGGCCTTATATAAAGAGCTGATCCTTTTTGCTTAGGTATCCAGTCTTTGTCTAACAAAACTAAAGTTTTAATAGCCTCAAAGGCAAAGTTAGGGTCTACCTGAGGAATACACATCCTGTCTGCAGAACGATTTAATCTATTTATATGGTCAAAAGGCCTAAAAAGCCTAATCTTTCCGTCAACCCCAAAATAGGCCTTCATCCCTTCAAATATGGTTTGTGAATAATGCAACACTATAGCAGCAGGGTGAAGTTCTATGTTCGAAAACGGGATTATTTTTGGAGAATGCCAGCCTTTACCTTCCTCATATTTCATCACAAACATATGAGGAGTAAAAATTTTACCAAAGACAAGTTTATCAAAATTAGGGGCCTTTCTATCTTCAGGTTTAGCTAAATGAATTTCAATTTCCATGGTTAGGCCTCCTGTCTAATTTTAACTCAAATTTAGAATATACCTTTTCGTTTTTTTGACAAGACCTTCTTTTGAGGTAAAATTTAAAAACATGGGGTTAATCTTAAAGCAAAATAATCTCTCAAAAAGACAGCTTAACCAGGAAACCATCAACCGTTTCATAGGAGAAATTTTACACTTTACTTTAGAAAGTTTATTGGTTTGTGAAAAAGATATCAAAACACTTTTTCACGATAAAGAGTTTTTTACTCAAAAAATTTCCTTTTATCTAAAAAAAGCTTTAGCTCTGTATCAAGAACCTATTTTTGGGAAAGAAGAGATAGAAAAGAACGCAAAAGAGACCTTACTTAAACTTTTTGAAGAAATTGAATTTAAAAAACTGATTTGCAAGGTTTTAAAGCAGGCTAAAAACATATATTCTGAAGTAGAAGGTTTTTTGTTTGATGAAAAAACAGAAGATGCCAAGATGGTAAGGCCAGATTTAATAATTAAGTCTCTTTCGGGTTGGATAATTTTTGAGTTTAAACTTCATCAGGCTTCTGATCTTAGAGATGAAGACCAACTTAAGGGCTATGTTTCTTTGTTGCAAAAACTTTATCCTGATGTTAATATATCAGCATACCTCATAGTGTTAGAGCCTTTTAACATAATTGAAATAACCAAAAAAGATGCCTCAAGCTATACTAATTCCTGCCAACTCTCACTTTTTGAAAACCTTAGTTAACTTTTTTCTGGATGGAAGGTCTTTAGACGAAAGTATTTTAAAAACCTGGATAGTTTTTCCTAATAAACGTTCTGCCCTTTTTTTTAAACACTACTTAAAAGAAAAAGGAGGGAAGAACAAAGCTGGTTTTTTCCCTCGTATTTTTTCTTTAGAAACCTTGGTAGATTATCTTTATGTCATGCTGGAAGACCACCCTTGTCCAACAGGCACAAAGATTTTAAGGCTTTTACCCCTTTTAGAGGTTTTTCCTCAAGTTTTATCAGAAAATGTAAGCGAGAGTTTTGAAAAAAACTTTTTTTGGGGCATAAAATTTCTTGAGGTTTTTGAAGAGTTGGAAAAGGAGGATACAGAGCCTCAAAATTTGGTATATCCACCTGAAAACTTACCTCCTATCGCTAAAGATATTTTCGAAAAGCTAAAGAAAATTTATCTTGAATACAATAAAGTTTTAAACCAAAAGGGTTGGGTTAGCCCTACTTTTAGGTTAAAGAGGGTAGTAGAGACTTTAGAAAAGATTGATTTGAAAAAAACTTTTTTAGGTTCTATGATAGAAGAGGTTTGGCTGGTAGGTTTCGCTGGTTTACGAAAGATAGAAGAAAAATTATTTAAAGTTTTTTTAAAAAATTTTGAAAAAGCCTTTTTAGTATTCGAAGTTCCCAAAGAAGACCCTACCGTTTTGCCAAACGTGGTGAAAAACACGTTACAACTCTTTGGGATGAACCAGGATTATAGAGTTTTACCTAAAAAATATTATGCAAAAGAGGTAAAAACTCCTTCTATAAAAATTTATCGCTCTACTGACTTACATTTGGAAATAACGAAGGCATTAGACTTGATAAGGGAAAATCCTCAAAGGCCAGACGAGATAGCGATCGTGCTTTCTGACCCGAATACGTTAATACCTTTAATTTATAAACTGGAACAAAAAGATATTCCCCTTGAGGTGAATATTTCTCTTTTTTATCCCCTCGATAGTTTTCCTCTAAATTCTCTTCTCACAGCGGTTATAAAAGCTCAAAGAGATAAAATTCAGGGACTTTATTCTACCCAGTCTTATTTAAAAGTGATAAAACATCCTATGCTTAATCGTGCTTTTTCAGACAATACTTTTGGAGAGGAATTTTTTAAGCCTATAGAAGATTTCATTAGAAATAAGGGCTATGTGACCATAGATTTAGGAGAAATAGAAAAAGAATTTGGGGTTTATCATCAAGGTAAATACACCCAGGATATTATAGGAAAAATTATCAAGGAGGTTCATCAGGTTTTCTTTAAAAACTGGGAAACCATAAGATCTCCAAAGGATATAGGTAAAAACTTGGAAAAAATTTTAGAGTTTTTAAACCTCAAGGATTTTAATTTAAAGTCTCAAAGTTCTTTTCAAGATATAGTCTTACATAACTATCTTGAGGTAATAGAAACAGAGGTTCTTCCCTTTTTTACCAAAGATTACCTTCCTCCCTTTATAAACAATAAGGAAAATCTCTTAACCTTGTTAGAGTATCTTTTGAAAACCCAAAAAGTTCCTTTGTCTGGAGACCCTCTTAGGGGATTACAGATCCTTGGTCTTATGGAAACAAGACTTCTTTCGTTTAAAAAGCTTATCCTTTTAGATATAAACGAAGGAAGTTTTCCTCCTTCTCAAAAGTTTAACCCGTTGCTTACCGACGAGATTAAATCTTGGTTAAAAATACCTATTTTTAATCACAATGAACTTTGGAGCTATTATTTTGATAGACTTGTAAACTCTGCAGAAGAAGTACACCTATTTTATCTGCTTGTTGAGAAGTCGACTACCCAGGAAGTTAAAGAACCTTCGAGGTTTATACATAGGTTAAAATGGGAGTTAGAGCAACAAGGAAAGGAACCCGAAGAAGAGCTCATCCAACCTAACTTTTGTGTTTTTTCAAAAAGAGAAGAAGGGATACCTAAAACTGAAAAAATAAAAGAGAGTTTGTTTAACCACTTATCCAGAGAAAGGGTTAGTCGTTATTATTTCGAAACCTATCTTAAGTGTGGGGCTAAATTTTTCTTTAAGTATATAATGAAACTTAGAGAACCTGAGAGGTTGGGTTTTAAGGTAGAAGATCCAGGAAAATTTATTCACAGTTTTTTTGAAGAATTTTTTAGGCCTTATGAAGGAAAAAGGTTTTTGATCTTAGAAATTTATGATGAAAATAGGATTAAAAATAAATTTGATATTCTATGGAAAAATTTTGAGTTTGAAAAAAAATTTGATCCTTTAAGTCATTACCTTTCAAAAACTATAACTTTGGCAAGTATTTTAAAATATTTTGAATTTTTAAGGAAAAAAGAAGAAGAAAAAAAGATAAAAGCGCATAAACTTCTTGGTTTAGAAAAAGATCTTGAGACTAAAGAAGATATAGTGCTTTGTGATGGTAGGACTTTAAATATTACATTTTATGGCATTTTTGATTTTTTGATAGAAAGGGAAGAAGAGGTGAGAAAATATTTAATTATGGATTTTAAAAGCAATCCTTCTATATCTCCTCAACCTAAAAAAATGAAAGAGTTTATAAATAAATATTCTCTGCCAGATAAATATGACTTAGAAAGTTTATGTTCAATACTTGAAAACTTTGGAGACAGCCTTGCAAACTTTCAGTTGTTTTTTTATTGCTATCTCTTCTATAAAAATAAACAGAAATTTATCTCTTCAAAGGTAGATAATTATATCATAAACGCAGGGTTTATTAGACCTTCTAACTTTAAGGAACCTGAAGATTTTCTTTTTAATCTTAAAAAGAAAGAATACGCTGCGGTAAATCAGTTTTTTGAAAAAGAAGCCAAAAGTTTTTTAGAATGGATAGTTAATCATATGTTATTCTCAGAAAAATTTTATTTTACTGAAAAAGAAGACTTCTGTAAGTACTGTGAGTATTTACCCCTTTGCAAAAATTATCGTTATTTAATATAGTGTAATTATTAAAAAAGGAGGGATAAGGTGGAAAGCTCTCTGGTGTTAGAAAAGTATGCAGAGAAAAACCGTTTTTACAGAGAAATAACAGAAAAAATACTTTCTGGAAAAACTTTAAACTTCGAAGAGGCTTTAAGGTTGTATCAAGAAGGAGATTTTTATTTTCTGGGCACCCTGGCTAATGTCGTAAAAGAAAATTTGCATCAAAAACGTTATTATTATACGATAAACAGACATATTAACTATACTAATGTTTGTACTACTAATTGTAAGTTTTGCGGATATCACAAAAAGCCTGGTGAAAAAGGAGGTTATACCTATCAAGTAGAAGAGATTATAGAAACGTTAAAATCAACACCAGAATTAAAAGAAGTTCATATAGTAGGAGGGGTAAACCCAGAGTTGCCTTATGAGTACTATGTAGAACTGATACGTAAGGTAAGGGAAAATTTTCCTTCTTTAAGAATTAGAGCTTTTACCTGTGTAGAAATAGACTGGTTATCGAAAATTTCTAAAAAACCGGTAGAAGAGGTTTTAACCGAGCTAAAACAAGCAGGGTTAAATTCTCTTCCAGGAGGAGGGGCGGAGGTTTTTTCAGAAAGACTTCATAAGGAGCTCTATCCTAAAAAGATTGGTTATCAGAGATGGCTTGAGATAGCTAAGACAGCCCATAGATTAGGAATACCTACTAATGCTACCCTTCTTTTTGGACATTTAGAAACAGACGAAGAGATAATAAACCATCTATTAACCCTCAGAGAAGCCCAAGAAGAAACCAAAGGGTTTTATTGTTTTATCCCTTTGGCCTTTATACCGGAAGGCAATGAACTTTCCTATCTACCCGGGCCTTCTGCTTTAAAGATTTTAAAAACTATCGCTATTTCAAGGATTATTTTGTCTAACTTTCCTCATATCAAGGCTTATTGGGTTTTTCTGGGGGTAAAATTAGCTCAGATAGCCCTGTTATGGGGAGCAGACCATTTTCACGGAACGGTGATAGAGGAAAAAATAAGCCAATCTATGAGAAAGGATACCGTGGTACATCTTTCTAAAGAAGAAATTGAAAGACTTATCCAAGAAATAGGGGGTGAACCAGTAGAGATTTAAAAGCTTATTTACGAAAAAGCAGGTTAAGAATAATGGTAAGTAAAATGCTTATTAAAATACAAGTTGCTAAGGGAAAATAGAAAGTAAAGTTATCTTTTTTGATATAAATATCGCCGGGAAGTTTTCCTATATAAGGTATCTTGGGAAGTATAGAGATAAAAATTCCCAGTAATATCAAGCAAATTCCTAATAATACTAAAAATTTTCCAAAACCTGACATCTCAGGCATGTTTTAAAATATAATCATCGTTACAAAACTTTCAACTTTAAATCTTAATTATATCAGTCTTCCCTTAAGTTTTAGATTAGAATTATATTTTTAGCTTACCTTCCAATCGCCACGCCCTCTCAAACTCTCAATATTATGAACGTGTACATGTTCTCCCTTTTTAATGTCAGAGGTTGCTCTACCGATAACTTCTCCATATTTGATGACGTTTTCTCCTTTTTTTATATCAACTATCGCAAATTTGTGGCCAAATTTAATATCTGACAACAGCGTGATCTTTACCTCTTGCCCATCTATAGTTATATACACTTCTTCTCCTACTGATAGATCTTTGACTGCTGTGGCAACGTTGTCATTTTTATTAATAACGACTGCAAATTTTCTTTTTTCAGTCATACTTGGTACCTCCTTAAGAAATATTCTCATTAAACCACTTAAAACTTTTTGAAATAGGTGTAAAAATGGAAACCCTTGTCATTTTATATTTTTTTTAAAAAGTAGAAATTAATTTAAACATGCCAAATTCTCTATGTTTTAAAGCCTCAGCTTTTGTTAATGATCCGTTAATAACTTCTATCAAAAGTTTAAACAGTCTTTCTCCGGCTTCTTCTATTGTTTCTGTACCTTCGATTATAGTGCCACAATTGAAATCTATATTGTCCTCCATATTTCTGTAAGTTTCAGGATTTCCAGTAATCTTGATAACCGGTGCTATTGGAGAACCAGTGGGAGTACCACGACCGGTAGTAAAGATAACAACTTGCGAACCGCCTGCTGTCATTCCAGTTATGGACTCAATGTCTTGCCCAGGAGTATCCATAAAGTACAATCCTTTACCTTGTGGTTTTTCACCATACTCTAATACTCCCTGCAAAGGTTTGGTTCCTCCTTTGTAAATAGCACCTAAAGACTTTTCTTCGATCGTGCTAATACCTCCTTCGATGTTGCCTGGAGTAGGTTGACCCCCACGCATATCTACCCCCATTGTTTTAGCTTTCTCTTCTGTTCTTCTAACTACCGAAATTAACCTTTCTCCTATTTCTTTACTTACTGCTCTTTTTGCAAGGATATGTTCTGCACCGATCACTTCGGCAGTTTCAGAAAATATACCTGTCCCCCCAAGGTCAATAATCTTGTCCATTACATAACCAGCCACAGGATTAGAAGCAAGTCCTGAGGTTGTGTCAGAACCTCCACATTCGACAGATAAGATTAAATTTGAGATATCAACTTCTTCTCTATCGAGTTTAGCAAGATCTTGAGCCATTTTACTTGCCAGCCTTGTTCCTTTTTCTATAGCCTTTAAACTTCCCCCACTTTTCTGTATCCCTACGTACTCAACAGGTTTCCCTGTCTTTGCGATTTCATCAACCACTCTTTCAGCCGAAACCCCTCCACATTCTAATGACACTACAAGTACTGCTCCTACATTAGGATTTTTTCCTAATCCTATCAGGACGTTTTCAGTCAAGACAAGATCGGCTCCAATTTGACAACATCCATGTTGATTGGCAAGTGATATCGCTCCTTCTACACAAGAAGCTATCCTCTCTGCCACAGTACTTGCACAGACTACGGTAGGAATTATCAAAAGATGATTTCTTACTCCTACTTCTCCATTAGGTCTAACATAACCTTTGAATTTCATCTTTGTTTACCTCCTGATTATATTTATCTGTCTTTTAGTTTCTTTTATAAATTTTATTCATAAAAACAAAATAAGGAAAGATTTAAAATAAGGTTTACATAACAAATCTTATTCACAAACGATTGTATAGCTACCTGTAGTGCACGTTTATAAGCTTTATGAGATTAAAAAGACCACCGGTTTTAAATTCTTGTTTTTTAAAAAAGATAGGTTTACATTAAAATTTAATTAATATTAAACGGGGAGATGAGGTAAGATGAAGGTTAAGTTGATCTTTGACGGAAAAGAAGAAGTTTTGGCAGAATTGTTTGATACTCCCTGCGGTCAAGAAGTCTACAAAATTTTACCCATAGAATCCTACTTAAACACCTGAGGTGATGAATTTTACTTTTCTATACCTTTAGACCATCCTTTGGACGAAACAGCTACCTTAAAGGTAAAATCAGGAGACATAGGTTATTGGCCCCCAGGAAAAGCTTTAGCTATCTTTTTTGGACCAACCCCTATTTCTGTTGACGATGAGCCTGTACCTGCCAGTGAAGTAAACCTTGTAGGAAGGCTTTTAGAAGATCCAAAAAAGTTAAAAGAACTTAAAAATTCTAAAAAAATAACGATTATTCCTGTGGAATAATTAACCAGTCAGTTTTTTTAAGGCCTTGGGTATAAAATCGATGATGGTTGAAATCTGAGTAGCTGGGGTAGGAGAAGCTAAGGCACCAGCCAACCTGTTAGCTTTAGCCGCTAAAATACATGCCTTTTCTGGTGGATATCCTGCATAAATCAAAGCAGAAACTATACCTGTGAGAGTATCTCCTGTACCACCTATAGCTTCAAGCTCTGGAAGTAAAGGTTCATCTACAGTTGCTAAAATTTCTTGATTGCAGACTACCCAATCCTTTTCACCTTTGACCAAAAGATAATTAGGGGCATTTTGATGTTGATATGCCCGTTTTATCAAGCTTTCTATGTCCTTTTCGTTTGAGAGAAGAAAACCTCGGGTATAAAAAGGATGAGGGGCTTTTTCATCAGCTAAAAAGGCTAATTCACCTAAGTCTGGAGTAAAAAGGTCAAAAAAGTTAGCATATCCTGCCATTTTTACCGCATACATAAAACCTGCGTCAGCTATTAAAAAGGGTTTTTTAGAAAGTTTTTCTATCGAGAAGATTACTTTTAAACAGCCGTCTACTTCAGGAAGGATATAATGAAAGGTAAATACCTGAAAGGAAGTTTGAGAAATTTTTTCTGCTAAAAACTGATATAGAATCTTACTTCCCTTACCTTTACCTATATCTCCAACCAGAAAAACTATTGGATTGGACTTTTCAAAAACCTCCAAGGTTTTTATGGCAGAGGCGATGAGGGCAGCAGTTCCACGTTCTATAGGAATTTGCCATCGGTCTATGATAAGTCGATTATCATTTAAAACAGGAACTCCATAAACCAAAGGGAGTGTTTCATCAGGGATAATGCCTGCTATTCCGAACATAACAGTTCTTTAGCTTTTTCATAAGCTAAATGTAAGGCATATCCACAGAGGGTATGTCCTTTTTCCTTAGGAGGGAAAGAATGTTTCAGGTTTAATCCAACCAAAATCGAAGCCAAGTATGGGACATCAGGACATCCTCCTCCTGAAACATTAACGATGGTGAGAGTTCTTTTATCTACCGTTATTTTCATGTTAGCAGCCCTTACCATCAAATACTCTCCAAAGTCTTTTACGTGAAAAAGGTCTACAGGCTTTAAAATTTCTTCTTCAGAAAAGGAAACGAAATCTAAAGGTTCTACTTTTTGAGTTTTTAGAAGGTTTATTATACCTGGGATTTCAACTACTGGTACTTCTATAGCAAGGTCACATCCTTTTCTAACTTCAGGAGGAGGCCCAACTACCTTTACTTTATAACCTTGTTTTTGTAAAATCCTTTCAGCTTGGATCACCTCAGAGGTGTTTTCAAATATAAGAAGAGCCTTTTGAGAACTTTGGTTTGTTTTATCTTTTTTGTTTCTTTTGGTTGGTAAAAGTTTATTAAGCCATTCCATCATTTTTTAATCACCAGCTTAATACTATCAGGAAGTTCTTTTATTTCAACTACCTCCCACCCCGAGGTTTTAGCTGCTCTAATGACATTTTCTTTAGCGGTAGGGTTATCCACCCATATCTCCAGTTCTCCTTGTCCTAAAGCTTTGATTGCTTCCAAGGTACGTAATACCGGTTCTGGACAAGAAAGTCCTCTTGCATCTACTACTTCTGGCATATTTCTCCCTCCTGCAATTTTTATTGTCTAAGCTTTTTTAACTCTCATGGTTAATCCTATGACTATACATACGATAAAGCCCAAAAGGATAGCTTCAGGGGTATGAGGTCCTATTCCTTTAGGAGAGGCTGCTAAACCAAAATTGTGGGCTACAGCAGCACCTACTATCATCCCAGTAGCAAAGATAGCAGCATCTCCATCTCCTTCTCCAGAAAGAAAGAGTTGTCTTCCAGGACAACCACCTGCTAAGGCAAAACAAAGCCCTGCTAAAGCCATACCTAAAAAGTTCCATAACTGCATGGTATGAGCTATAGGCTGATTTTCAAAACCTGGATTGAACTGTCCTAAAATAAGGTTGGTTATTAATGCAGAGACAAAAAAAGAAGCAACCCCTAAGAATAGATGAAATTGCCTAAAAAGGATTACATCCCTAAAGGCACCCATAGTACAAAATCTACTTCTTTGGGCAAGGATCCCTATAAAAAGACCGGCTAAAAGAGAGATAAAAATAGGGGCATGTTGAGATCCAGGACCCTTGATACTAAAAAACAAAAACTCCCCTTTGTTAGTACCAGGTAAAGGACTATCGATTAAAAGTAAAACTAAACAAACTAACATCAAAAAGGGAAAACCTAATCCAGCGGCTTTATAAGGGAATCCTTGAGACCTGCCAAGAGAGTATCCCATCCTGAAGAAGATAGTTCCTATAAAGACACCGAAAATCAAGCCTGCTAAACCAAAGATAGCGTTGAAGTCTCCTCCTGCAAGCCTTAGAACGGTTCTCCAGGGACAACCCAAGAAGGTTAAAGCACCGATCATCGCAAACATCCCTAAAATAAACCTGATAAAAGGAGCAGAACCACCCCTTGGGCGGTACTCTTTAAACAAAAGAGCACTTATAAAAGACCCTAAAACAAATCCTATGATTTCTGGTCTCATATACTGGACTACCTCTGCTCGATGAAAACCTAAAGCTCCTGCTATGTCCCTTTCCATACAAGCAACACAAATCCCCATGTTAGGTGGGTTTCCAAGTTTTTGAAGAATGGGAGCTAAGATTCCTATGATAGCACCTACTAAAATAATGCCCCACCTGGTAGCTAAAAAATTACTGATGCCGTTCATCCACTCCTCCTTGGTTTATAAGTATATTTTTGATTAAGTATTAAAAATAGAAAAAATCCAATTTTAAGTCAAATAGAAAAAATCTATCAATTTAAAAATGATTTATAGTTTTTTTCTATAAAAGATACCCTTGTCTTTGAGTAGGTTTTTTGTATATTCAAGGTAAAAATATTTGAAGAATGGAGAGATGTTGGATTTAAGGAAGTTAGAGGTTTTTATTAAGGTATATGAGACCCAAAGTTTTTCTAAAGCCTCTTCTGCCTTACATCTTGCTCAACCAACCATTACTCTTCATATCAAAGACCTTGAGCAGGAGTTAGAGGTCAATCTTTTTGACCGAAATACCAGAAAGGTAGTCCCTAGTAAAGCTGGGAAAATAGTCTATCGTTACGGGAAAGAGGTTTTGAATATACTTAAACAGATGGAAAAAGAATTAAAACTTCTAAAAGATGAAAAGGTAGGGTTGATAGAAATAGGGGGTAGCACCATACCAGGTCAGTATATCCTTCCCAAGCTTATAAAAAGTTTTAAAGAAAATCATCCGAACATTTCAGTTTTCTTAAAGGTAGGAGATAGCAAAGAAATAATAGAGATGGTCTTGGCAAGAGAAATCGATTTTGGTATGGTAGGAGCTGTTTTTACTAACAAAGATTTGGTGTTCTTCCCTTGCTATGAAGATGAAATAGTTCTTATTGGCCCTACAGATTTTAATAAAGACGAAATAGAGTTAGAAGAATTGTATCATATACCGTTGTTAAAACGAGAGGAGGGTTCAGGCACCTGGAAAAATTTTTTAGAGGCTTTAGATAAAAAAGGTATAGATTGCACTAAGCTTAACCTCATAGGAGAGATGGGATCTACAGAGGCGATAAAAGAAGCAGTAAAGTCAGGCCTTGGTTTTGGTTTCGTTTCTTCCTTAGCCGTAGAACTTGAAACTTCTCTAAAAATTTTAAAAGTAGTAAGAATTAAAAATTTTACGATAAAAAGAAAATTTTATGTAGTTTATCCAAAAATGGCAAAATTTTTACCAGTAGAACATAAATTTTTAGATTTTATCAAGAGTTTTTCTAACGTTTAATCTGAGAGATTCCAAAAATTCCTGCTCCTATAGCCCCTAGAAAAGGAGATTCATCAAGGGTAATTACCTTAGTTTTTAGTTGTTTTTCTAAAAACTTTTTTAAAATTTGATTTTGAGAACATCCACCAGCAAAAACAAAATCTTCAATAACATTGGTTCTTTTTAACATAGAGACTACCTTTTGAACTACCGCAAAATGTACACTTTTTAAAATTTCTTCTCTGGGAACTCCCTGGGCTATAAGCGAAATAACTTCTGATTCAGCAAAAACGGTGCAAAGACTGCTGATTTTTACCTTAACTTCATCGTCGAGGTCTAACTGGTTTAATTCTTCTATCTCATACCCTAAAGCCTTACACATTATTTCTAAAAACCTGCCTGTGCCAGCTGAACACCGGTCGTTCATTTCAAACTTAACTACCTTACCTTCTTCATCAAGACCTATAACTTTTGTGTCCTGACCACCTATGTCTAAGATAGTCCTCACCTTAGGATGGATAAAATGGGCTCCCATAGCAAAGGCTTTGATTTCAGAAAGGGTGATACAGTTTGGAAGTTTATTATTAATAAGGTTTCTTCCATATCCAGTAGCAACTATCTGATCTGGTTGGTATTTGTTTATATATTGAAGACACCTTTCTAAGGGTTGGTAAGAAGTTTTGTCTCTTTCTAAAAGGGTTAACCTTTCATTTTCAAAAAGGGCCACTTTAATATAAGTAGACCCAACATCAAGTCCTAATATCCTCATAGGTTTTTAAACTTAGTGATGTGACTCTTTACACTTAAGGGTTATAACGTTTCTATAAAAGCTTCACATCTTGTTTTAAGTTGTCCTATATCTTCCGTGCTGTAATTGGTATCTATCTTTAAAAAAGGAAGGTCAACAGCGCTTTCTACCTGATAGGCTTCAAAAAGATAGGGGGTACAAAACTGGATAGAATAATAGACTATCCCCTGAGCTTTTAATTCTTTAGCCATGTTTTGGATTTCTTCAATCCTTTCTGGATTGGGAGTGAAACAGGCACAAGGCGTTTTTAGGTATCTTTCTGCTAAAAGTTTGATGCCTTCTTCTATACTACTAAAATCTTCAGGCACTAAACTATGATAATACCTTCTTCCTATACAAGACTCTTCACCTACCACAACAGCACCGCTTGTTTCTATCATGTGATGAAGTTTCCAGTTAGGTAAGGCAAAAGGACATCCGGTAATAAGTATTCTTGGTGTTCCTTTAGGTTTAACACCTATTCCTTTTTTAACCCTTTCCTCAAGTTCATCGCAAAGTTCGTTAACTTTTTGGGTAAACCTTACAGGGTCGTCGTAAAAGGCAATCTGATTCACCAAAAGAGCATCAAGACCTGAGATAGGAGCTGGGTCATAACTTCTTAACTTTTCAAGTCTCATCAAGGCTTTTCTTTTTTCGTTTACAACCTTGACTTCCTCTTTAAAACGCTCTAAAGTCATAGTTTGCTGACTTAGCTCTTCTAACTTGTTTTTAAGGGCAAAAAGTTCCTTTAAAAACAGCTCTCTCCCTCTTTCTGTTTTCATATGAGGAACTTCCATAACATAGACTTTTTGAGTAAGTTTATTTAAGATTTCATAAGCTTTTTTCTTTCCGTCGCAGGTTGTTTCTCCTATTAAAAGGTCACAGCTTTCTGTGTAAGGACAAACTTGAGTAAGTTTAAAACCTATAAAAGCCTTGATAAGGTCACAGGTGTTTTTAGGTAAAACTTTTTCTGCCTCCTCAAAACCTATCTGAGCCCCTGCACAAAGCCCCACACATATTCCGTCTACCGCACGTATCATCTCTTCAGGTACATATACACAAAAGACCCCCACTACTTTTTTCCCTTGTTGTTTGGCCTCAAGGAGTTCTTTTATCCTTAAGCCATGGGCCTCAGAAACTACAAAGTCAAAGTATTTCATCCCTTCAGGACGGTTTTCTTGAGAAAGATAGATTTGTTGATAAAATTCGGCTAATGCCTTAAGTAAACAATCATGGTTTTCTAAATCTATTCCCAGGTTTTCCCACATTTTGATATAGTCTTCTCCCATAAACTCCTCCTACTTAAATATTTAAGTTTTTTGAAGGTTAAAATCAATTTTTCATGAAAAAGATGTGAAGTCAAATAGAAATTATAAATAAAAATTAAGTTGATATATTGAAAAAAAACAATGAATTTAAGGGTATATCCTCACAGTAGGGCAGTGACCTTGTGGGTCTTGAACTTCTCCGATGAGAGTTACGTTATCAAGACCAGCTTTTTTTATTTTTGTTTCAAAGCTTGTTTTTTTTTCTGGTGGAACAGCTACCAAGACTCCTCCAGAGGTTTGAGCATCAGATAGTAAAATCAATTCGTCTTCTGAAACTTCAGGATGGATTTGTATAAATTTTTTGCAAAAATTAAGGTTATGATAGTCTCCTTCAGGGACTATCCCCATAGAAATTAAATCCTTAGCCTCTTCAAAACAGGGAACTTTGCTGGCATAAATAATAAGGTCTTTTTTACTGGCTGTTGCCATCTCAAGGGCATGTCCGATTAGTCCAAAGCCTGTGATGTCAGTAGCAGCTTTAAGACCTAACTCTGTCATGATAGCACAGATTTTGTCGTTAAGTTCAGTCATGGTAGTTACCATTTTTTGATAAGCCTCATGTTTCTCGTCAAACAGTTTACCTTTATAGGCGGTTATTAAGATTCCTGTGCCTATGGGTTTAGAAAGGTAGAGAAGGTCACCTGTTTGGGCTTGACTGTTGGTTATTATTTTTTTAGGATGAACCAAACCTACCACTGCAAGCCCGTATTTAGGTTCTGGGTCGTCTACGCTATGTCCACCTACCAGTAAAGCCCCTGCTTCTTTAATCTTAGACAAACCACCTCTTAAGATTTCTTTTAAGATTTCTTTAGGAATCCCTCTCTTAGGAAAAGTTATGAGGTTTAAAGCCAAAAGAGGTTTTGCTCCACAGACATATACATCTGCTAAAGAGTTGGCAGCGGCTATTTGACCGAAGGTATAAGGGTCGTCTACCACAGGGGTAAAAAAGTCTGCAGTAAAAACCAAGGCTTTTTCTTCATCTAATTTATATATACCTGCATCTGCTCCATGTTCAAAACTTTGAATAAGGTTAGGATGAGAGGGTAGCTCTAAACCTTCTAATATTTCCACAAGAAACTCTTGTGGAAGCTTGGCTGCTCAGCCTGAAGCCTTGACCATCTGAGAAAGTTTAATTTCTGGCACACTCACTTGGGTCTCCTTTAATTTTCTCTACAGCATGTTTTATGATAGGTATTAAACTGGGAAAAATTTCGCTTATCGCTTTTGGGCTACCAGGGAGGTTGATGATAAGGGTTTTTCCCCTAACTCCAGCTATTCCCCTTGTCAGGGCTGCCATCGGAGTTAGGGGATAACTTATATATCTTATAAATTCTGGGATCCCCGGGATTTCTTTTTCTATTATTTCTTTAGTAGCTTCAGGGGTGACATCTCTTGGATAAACCCCTGTTCCTCCGTTGGTAACAATAAGGTCTAACTTTTCTTTATCTGCCCAAGAGGTTAACACTTCTACTATCTTTTCTTTTTCATCAGGTAGGATTAAATATTTGGATACCAGCCAGCCTTCTTTTTCTACCAAGGTTTTAAGAAGTTCTCCGGTTTTATCTTCTCTTTCCCCTTTAAATCCTTTATCACTAAGGGTAAGGATACCTACTTTTATCATTCTTCTTTAGCAGCCTCCATCTGAGATTTTCTTTCTGCAATCACCTTTTCTGCCACAAAAGGTGGGGCTTCTTCGTAATGAGAAAATCTGGAGATAAAATACCCTCTTCCTCCTGTAAACCCTTGCAAAGATACTACATAATTTTGAACCTCTGCCATAGGAACCACCGCAGATATTTTAGTCATCTTTTTATCTTTTTCAATCCCTAAAACCCTACCTCTTCTTGAGTTTAGGTCTCCTACTACATCTCCTACAGTTTCATCTGGAACATATATCTCCATTTCTACATAGGGCTCTAAAAGTACAGGGTTAGCTTGCTCTACACCTTTCCTAAAACAGTGTATAGCAGCTATCTTAAAAGCAAGGTCAGAAGAGTCTACTTCATGAGACTTTCCGTCGTAAAATTGTACCTTCACGTCAACCACAGGGAATCCTGCTAAAGGACCTCTTTCCATAGCTTCTCTTACTCCTTTTTCTACTGCCGGAACATAGTTTCTCGGAACGTTCATACCGGTAAGAGTTTCTAAAAATTCAAAACCTTTACCCCTTTCTAATGGAAAAATATTAAAATGTACCTCAGCGAACTGTCCTCTACCTCCGCTTTGTTTTTTATGTCGGTAAATAACTCCATGTACCGCTTTTTTGATGGTTTCTCTATAAGGAATCTTAGGGGTAGAGAGTTTTACCTTTACTCCAAACTTTTCTCTTAATTTTTCTATGGTTTTTTCTATGTGTAATACTCCTAACCCGGAGATAAGAAGTTCTTTAGTTTCTTCATCTCTGGTAAAGATTATAGAGGGGTCTTCTTCTTTTATTTTTACCAAAGCCCCACTTATTTTATCTTCGTCAGCTCTGGTTTCTGGATGGATAGCCATAGTAATCATAGGAGAAGGAAGTTCTGGTAAAGCAATAGGTTTAAACTTAGGATTTTTGGAAAAAGTGATCCCTGTATATAAACCGTCAACCTTGGCAAAAACGATAACCTCTCCTTCTTTAACTTCTTTTACTTGCTGTAATCCATCTCCTCTTGGGACAAAAATTTGTGTGTATTTTTCTTCCTTTCCATTAGACGTAAAGATTGTGTTGTCTGAGAAGAAAGAACCAGCAAATACCCTTCCATAAGAGAGTTTGCCAGCGAAGGGATCTATGATGGTTTTAAAGATAAAACCAGAAGATTTTTCGTCTGCTTCTATACGTGTTCTTACTAACTCATAGGAAGGTACAAAATGATATAAGTATTCCAGAAAGACAGATACTCCTATGCCTGGTTTGGCAGCACCAGCAAAGATTAAGGCAATTTTATTGTTAGCTAACCCTAATTTTAGTCCTTCTAATATTTCTTCCTTAGTTAAACTACCTGTATCCAGATATTTTTCTATTAATTCGTCTTTACCTTCAGCTGCAGTTTCTATAAGGTTTTCCCTTAAAGTAGAAACTCTATGTTTCACATTTTCCGGATAATCTATGTATTCAATCTTATTTCCTTTTTCTAGGATAGCTTTATCTTCTACCAAATCTACCAAAAGGTTATTAGGTTGACCTTCAAAGATATAAACGACAGGTACTTGTAAGATCTCTAAGTTATCCTGAAGGTCACAGATGGTTTGACCAAAATTACTCTTTTCTTCGTCTATTTTATTTATAAAGATAAAAAGCGGAACACCCATTTCTTTTGCCATTTCAAACACTCTTATAGTTTGATATTTAATAGGATTGGAAGAGTCTACCACCAAAATAGCTGCATCAGAGACTTTTAAGGCCCACTTTACTTCACCTAAAAAGTTTTCATCCCCTGGGGTGGTTAACAGATAGAAAGGTGTATCTTTATAATTAAACCCGTAGATTTTAAGATAAAAGTTGGACTCTTTTTTTTGTCCTTTAATGGTTTCTCCACAAACTTTACATAGTGCTTCAGAAAGTTTTGCCTTACCTGCGTCGGTTTGTCCTAAGATGGTTAATACTTTAGGCACCCCCATATTATAACCCCCTTGGTTTAAATTGCTTATAAAAATATTAAATAAAAAAATTTGTTTAAATAGTCAAGGTTGATTTTAGGGGTTAGATTTTTAAATTAATTTAGATACTAATAAAAATAATAAATTATGGTTTAGTCTCTTGTTTTTTTTTGTTGTAGTGTTATTGTTTAACAAAGCAGTAAAAAGAGGTTATTTAAAATTCCCTTAAGGTCTCGGTTTAATTTTCATATAACTTCTTTTCTCTGCTAACAAATTAAACAAATCATGGAGGATTTATGTTAACTTTTCAAAGTTTTAACCTTTCTAAGAAAACGCTTGAGGCGTTAGACATTATGGGTTATAAAGACCCTACAGACATTCAAAAAAAGGCTATACCTTTTATTTTAGCAGGAGAGGATTTAGTAGGTCAGGCTCAAACTGGTACAGGCAAAACTGCCGCTTTTGGAATTCCTATCGTAGAGAAGGTAGAGTTTAAAAAGAAGGAACTTCAAGCCTTAATCCTTGTCCCTACCAGAGAGCTTGCCATTCAGGTTAGTGAAGAAATAAGAAACATAGGAAAGAATAAGAGGATTTTTGTGCTTACCTTTTATGGAGGGAAACCTTTAAAAAAACAGATAGAACTTTTACAAAAAAGGGTAGGGAAGGTTTTAGTAGGTACTCCCGGAAGGATTAAAGACCTTATCAATAGAGGATATCTTAAGCTTGATGGTATAAAGATGTTAGTCTTAGATGAGGCAGATAGGATGCTTGACATGGGTTTTATAGACGATATCGATTACATAATTTCTCAAACCCCTAAGGAAAGACAAACCCTTCTTTTTTCTGCCACCTTACCTAAGGAAATTTTGATTTTAGCAGAAAAATACCTTAGAGATGGTTATAAAACCATAAAAATTAAACCTGAAGAGATTACGTTAAAACAGATAACCCAAGAGGTTTACAAAGTGCCTTCTCATATGAAGTTTGAAAAACTAACGGCAATTTTATCTATCTGGCAAGAACCTAAGATCATTATTTTTGTGCAAACTAAGTTAGAGGCAGAAGAGTTAGCCAAAGCTTTAAGGGAAGAGGGCTACTCAGTAAAAGCTATACATGGAGATTATCCGCAGAAAAAAAGAGAGATGGTGATGAGGGGTTTTAAGGCAGGAGAATTTAAAATTTTAGTAGCAACCGACGTAGCCTCGAGGGGTTTAGACATTAAAGATGTTGGATTGGTAATCAACTATGGACTGCCTAAGGATGCCGAATCTTATATCCATCGTATAGGCAGAACCGGAAGGGCTGGTCAAACTGGTACGGCTATCTCTTTGATGAGTAGGTCTGAAGAGAAGTTTTTAAGAAATATCATGTTTAAAACTAAAGTCAAACCTATGGTCAAATCCATATAACATCTAACTATAAGAGGTCTTGTAAGGTTGGTTAATCTCACAGGACCTCTTATAGAAAAAAATCTTCTAAAGAACTTGACATCATAGTTAAAATTGATATTTTAACTATGACATGAAAAAAATTTCTATATTTTTAGTTTATACAGATTTAAAAGACGATATTCTTTTAGCTTTAAAGTCTCATTTAGAGACTATTTTTGGATATTCGGTTAATTTTTACGGTTTGGTTTTTGATTTTTCTTTAGCCTACAACCCCAAAAGAAATCAATACATCTCCTCTAAAATCATAGATCTTTTCTCTAAATATAAAAAAAATTTAAAAGAAAAATGGGTAGTTTTAGTAGACGTTGACCTTTATAGTCATGGGCTAAATTTTGTTTTTGGAGAAGCTGACCCTAAAAGAGGAATAGCTGTAGTATCTCATGCCAGACTTAACCCTGAGTTTTATGGGTTAGCTTTTGACGAAAAAATTTTTACAGAAAGGCTTATTAAAGAGGTTACCCATGAGCTTGGTCATCTTTTTTTTCTACCTCATTGTTTTCACCCAAACTGTGTGATGAGTTTTTCTAATACCATAGCGGATGTAGACAGAAAAAATAAATCTTTTTGTTTTATATGTGAAAGTTTTTTGAAAACTTATTTGTGTATGGAGAAAATTTTTATAATATAAAACTTTTAGGAGGAAGAGATGTTTAATCCTAAGATGGAAACTTTACCAAGAGAAGAGATTGAAAAAATTCAGCTTGGTAGATTAAGAAAAACCATCGCATTTCTTAAAAATTCTAAATCTATGTTAAAAGAGAAGATTAAAGACATCCATCCTGAAGATATAAAAAGTTTAGATGATTTAAAATACCTGCCTTTTACGACAAAAGATGACTTAAGGGATGGTTATCCTTTTGGACACATAGCTGTAGATCCTTCAGATTGTGTAAGAATGCATATGAGTTCAGGGACTACAGGAATCCCAGTATTAAACCTTATGACTAAAAATGATGTGGCTCAGTGGGGTGAGATAATGGCTCGATGCTTGGCTTGTGCTGGGCTTACCTCAAAAGACAGGTTACAGATTATGCCTTCCTTTGGGTTATTTAACGGAGGTTTTGGTTTTCATTATGGAGCAGAAACCTTAGGATGTTTTATCGTTCCAGCAGGTGCTGGAAGAACTCTTATGCAACTTAAACTTATAAAAGATTTGGGGGTTACCGCCATAGGGGCTATAGCTTCTTATCCAGCAAGACTTATCGAAGTAGCTCAAGAAAATGGGTTTGATTTTAGAAAAACTAATCTTCGGGTAGCTATTTTAGGTGCTGAAACCTGGTCAGATGAATACAGAAAAAGGATAGAAGAGATGATGGGGGTTAAAACCTTTGATATCATAGGGATGACAGAAACCGGGGGAGTAGGTTTAGGGATAGATTGTGAAGCAAGAAAAGGCATTCATGTTTGGGAAGATCATTATATCATAGAAATCGTACATCCTGAAACAGGTGAGGTATTGCCTTTAGGAGAAGAAGGAGAAATAGTGGTTACTACTCTTACCAGAGAAGGCTTGCCTCTTATCAGGTATAGAACAAGAGACATATCTAAGATAATAAGTTACGAACCCTGCGAGTGTGGAAGAACTCACGTTAGAATAGATAGAATTAAAGGCAGAACAGACGATATGTTGAAGGTAAAGGGGGTAAATTTTTATCCTTCTCAGATAGAGGCTATACTTTTGAAGTACAAAGGACTTGCTCCGTATTATCAATTGGTAATAGAAAATGTAAAAGGCAAAGATGAGATGACCATCATTGTAGAAAAAACCGATGGGGGGTTAACCGATCAAGAAATGGAGAGGCTAAACTTAGAACTTTATGATTTTTTAGGTTTTAGAAGTAAGATTCAAATCGTTCCTGAAGGCACCATTCAAAGGGTTCCAGGAAAAGCTGTACGAGTGATAGATAAAAGAAAAAAATAAAAAAAAATTTATAAAAATTTGTTGTTTAATAGAAATTAGAACTTAAAAACCTACTTTTTTAGAACTTGTTAGGCTTGACTTAAGGATTGAGCTTATATAATATCTATATCTAATAGGCAAAATAGGGTTATTTTAAAATCTTTCTTTATGGGGGTTGATAATGGGAAAAATTTTTAGATATTTTTTTCTTGGGTTGTGTTTATCTGGAGTTCTGTTGGGGATCAGTTTTTTTCTTCCTCTAACCTTTAATAAATCGTCCATAGCAAGTAGCAGTGGTTCAAACGATGCCTGTTTAAAGTGTCATAAATTAGAGAGGCTTCATAAGGTTTTACCTAATGGAGAAAAGATGGCTCTTTATGTAGACCCTGAGAAGTTTCAGGCCTCTGTTCATGGAAGTATGGATTGTCTTTCTTGTCATGCCGACCTTAACGTAAAGGAACATCCAAGACCGATGAAAATTGCCAGTGTAAGGGAATATAAAAAGATAGTTTCTGCTAATTGTGTAAATTGCCATGCTATCGAAAGTCTTTCTCCTATCCATAAAAACATAGTAAAAGAAAATAAACTCTCTTGTGCAGAGTGTCACGGTTCACATTACATTAAACCTATAAAAGAGGAATTTGATAGGATTGCTAAAGATTGTTTAAAGTGTCATAAGTTAGAGAGGCTTCATAAGGTTTTACCTAATGGAGAAAAGATGGCTCTTTATGTAGATTCAAAGAAGTTTTATGATTCTGCGCACGGAAATAAGGTTCACTGTTTATTCTGTCACCAGGATATTGATAAATCTACCCATCCTAAACCGATCAAAATAGAAAGTCGTTATAGCTATTCCAAAGGGGTAAACCAAAACTGTTTAACCTGTCATCCTGCGTCCGGACTTTCTTCTTTTCATCAAAACATAGTAAAAGAGGGAAAGACCCTTTGTTCTGAATGTCATAATTCTCACTATGTTAAACCTATCAAATTAGTAAGAAAACAGACCCAAGAGTGTATAAAGTGCCATAAAGTAGAAAGGTTGCCTAAGGTTTTAGGTAACGGTGATAAGATGTATCTTTATGTTAATTCAGAAAAATTTGCCAAAACTCCTCACGGTAAAATAGGTTGTTTTGCTTGCCATTATGATATTTATAACACAGATTTTCATCCTAAACCTATTAACATTAGATCTATAAAAGATTACACTAAAGAAATGGCTTCTCGTTGTACTAAATGTCATACTTATGAAAGCATTTCTAAACATCCAGGTCATGCTATAGTAGCTAGAGATAAAAGATTTATGTGTATTGATTGCCACGGATATCATACAAATATTCCTGTGGGGGTTAAATAATGAAAAAAAAAGACGCTATATTTTTCTTTCTTGTTGTTAAGTCTGCTTTTGTTGACAACCGGTTTGCTTGCTGCTACTTCTAAAAGGGTTATCGGAAGTTTACCTTCTCAAGACCTAAGTTTTAAGGAATGGAAGCAAAAAGCAAGTTTTAATGAATACTGCATGTCTTGTCATAAAATTGAGTTAAGCAAAACGTTAAAAAGTGGTGAAAAGTTAAATCTTAAGGTAAACTTAAATGAAATCAAACAATCTGTTCATAGCAACTTTCAGTGTATCGTATGTCACAGTGATTTTTCAAAAACTAAACATCCTTCATATACATTTAAGAATAAAAGAGAGTATGCGGCTAATCTTTCTAAACAGATATGTCAGAAATGTCATACCGATGCTACATTAAGAAGAAATCAGGTACACTACACCATTTCTAAGACTGCTTCTTGTATAGAATGTCATGGATATCATGGGGTTAAACCAGCCAAAATAGGTAAAAATTTACCTGAAAATCAATATTGTTTGACTTGCCATAGTAAATCTATAACTAAAAAGCTTGAAAATGGTGAAGTTCTTTCAGTAAAGGTAGATGGGTCTCATCTTTTAAGTTCTGTACATAAAGACCTTAAGTGTACTGATTGTCATAAAGGTTATTCTAAAACAGAGCATCCTATTAAAAAGATAGCATCACTAAAAGAGTATAGAAAACAAGCTATAGAAATATGTAAGCAATGTCATACTAAAGAGGTAGATCAATTTAACAAAAGTATCCATGCCAAGGCTTTTTATCAAGGGAAAGAGAAGGCTCCTGACTGTATAAGATGTCATGATTATCATAAAGTGGCGCGTATTTTACCTAATAATGAGTTAAAGTTCAATCTCTGTGCAAGTTGTCATGGAGAAGAGGCCAAGGCTTACAAAGATAGTATTCATTTTAAAGCCCTTTCTGAATCCAAGCCTAATGCTCCTAATTGTTCTAACTGTCATAAAGCCCATGACGTTTTACCTGTTAGTATGGCAAAGTTAAACGACTCTTGTTTGTCCTGCCATAAGGACTCCAAGAAGGCTCATAGTAAATGGCTCTATAATCCACCTTTTACCTTAGAATCCTTTGTAGATGTCCATTTTAAGAGTGCTTCTTGTAGTGTGTGTCATGCAAAAGGTGAAAAGGCAGTGATGCTGTCTTTGGTAGATAAAGCTAAAAAAACAGGCATAACGGTAGAAGATCTAAGTAAAGCTTTAAACTGGCCGGTTGAAGAGGTAAAAAATAAGATAGATCTTAATAAAGATGGTTTGGTCCAGGAAAAAGAGTTCTGGCAGTTTTTGAATACGGTTAAACAGAAGGTGAAAGTTGAATTAAAAGGAAGATTAGACTTAGTAAATTCTAATGATGCTCATAAAATTCTTTCTAAGAAAGAAGCCATAAAAGATTGTACTGTTTGTCATAGTTCTGAGGCTAAGTTTGCCGGAGTTTTAGAAATCAGTAAAGAAGGAGATAAAACCTTAAAAACCTTAGTAGATAGAAAGATTTTAAATTCGGTATATGCCATACCAAATGTTAGAGATTTTTATGTTTTAGGTCTGTCAAGGATTAGTGTTTTAGATATATTGTTTGTTTTGGCTGTGGTTTGCGGTATAGGTTTTGGTTTAGGGCATCTATCTTTAAGAATTATAACCACACCTATTAGAAGAAAAAGAAGGGAGGGGAAATAATGAAGAAGGTATATTTACATCCTTTACCTGTAAGAATATGGCACTGGATCAATGCTATCAGTTTTATAGTATTGATAATTACCGGATTACAGATCAGATTGGTAGATAAGATAAATCTTATGTCTTTTGAAAGTGCGGTTAAGATACATAGCTGGTTAGGGTTTATTTTGCTTGCTAATTATTTTATCTGGTTATGTTACTATCTGTTTACCGGAAAAATTTTTAAGATTTATATCCCTCCTTTTTGGAGACCTGTAGATTTTATTAAAAAAGCTTTTGCTCAAGCAAAGTATTATGCCTATGGTATCATGGTAGGAGAGAAAAACCCTCATCATCCAACCCCTGATAACAAATTTAATCCTCTACAACAGGTTTTTTATTTTATCATCATGATCTTTTGTATACCTTTACAAATTTTGACAGGTCTTGTGCTTTGGGATCCTGTTCAGTTTGCTTGGTTAGAAAGTTTGATGGGAGGTATTCAGATTGTTTCTTTAATTCACAATGGCCTTTGGGTGTTTTACGGATTTTTCCTTTTTGTTCATATTTATTTAAGTACTTTAGGACATACACCTTTAGCTCACATCATAGCTATGTTTACCGGATATGAAGAAGAACATGAAGAACATACCGGGCACTAATTAAAAACAAGGGGGGGTAAAACTATGAAAAAGAAAGTTTGGGGAGGGTTAATCATAGGAGGAATTTTGTTCTGTGTTACTTTAGTTTTTGCACTTCCAACGGAATTACAATTAAAACTGGAAGGAGCTAAATTTCCAGCTGTGAAGTTTAATCATGCAAACCATGTAGATGTATATAAAATCGATTGTAAAGTATGTCATCATGCAGAAGCCGATCCTACTAAAGAAGTAAAAAAATGTGTAGAATGTCATGATATAGCTCAGGCTAAAGATAAAGCTTTAAAAGCTATGGATGCCTACCATAAGACCTGTATTGAATGCCATAAGAAGGTTAACGGTGAAGAAGGTAAACAAGCGCCAGTTAAGTGTAATGACTGCCATAAAAGGTCTTAAATAGATTAGGGGTGGCTAAATATAAGTCACCCCTAAGATTCAATCTCTTCCTCTTCTAAGTCTTCTAAATCTTCATCATAGATGTATTCTATGTCTTCAGAGAATTTAAAGTCAGTTTCTTTAGGAGGTTTATAAGGGACTCTAATTATTTCTCTTAATTGTTCTAACTCCAAAGGTAAAGTTTCATCTTGTTGACAAACTTCACAGTTTTGCACATGTTTTTCTACTAAATCCATCATTTTGACAGGAGAAAGGGTAAAAGACCTTACTTCTTGATACCAATCTCTGATAAGGGTTTTTAATCTACTGCAATTCATTTTAATTGTACCTCCTTATTTATTTCCCTTAAAGAGTATGAAAAATATTTTATCCAAAATTAAACATTTTAAAAGATGGTTTACTACAAATTTTTAGAATTTATGGTAATTTTAAGAGTTATCAAAAATGAGAAGGAAGGGTGGGGACGGTGAAAAGATTTAGGATTTTAAGTGGAATGCGTCCTACAGGTCCACTTCATTTGGGACATCTTCACGGTGTTTTAAAAAATTGGTTGAGTTTCCAAGAAAATCACGAATGTTTTTACTTTGTGGCAGACTGGCATGCCCTAACTACAGAGTATGATTCTCCTCAAAAATTAAGAGGTTTTGTAAAAGAATTGTTTTTGGAATGGCTCTCAGTAGGGCTTTCTCCAGAAAAGAGTGTGATTTTTTTACAATCAGCTGTTAAAGAACATGCAGAACTTTCTTTGATATTTTCTATGATTACTCCAGTAGCTTGGCTTGAAAGAAATCCTACTTATAAAGATATGGTTCAAAACCTTCAAAATAAAGATTTGACTACCTATGGGTTTTTAGGCTATCCGGTTTTACAAGCAGCTGACATCTTAATCTATAAAGCAGAGAAAGTTCCTGTAGGTTTAGACCAGGTACCTCATTTAGAATTAACCAGAGAAATTGCCAGAAGATTTAATTATCTGTACGGTACCGAATTTTTTCCTGAACCTGAAGCCCTTTTGTCTGAGGTACCCAAAATACCAGGAACAGACGGAAGAAAGATGAGTAAAAGTTATGGAAACGCTATTTTTTTGAATGACCCACCTGAAGTAGTGAAGAAGAAAGTTCTGTCTTATGTGACTGATATTCATAGACCCAGAAAATCTGATCCGGGAGATCCTGAAAATCGTTGTGTAGCGTATAATCTAATAAAGATTTATTTTTCTGAGGAAGAAAGGCAGGAAGTCGTAGAAGATTGTAAAAAGGCTAAGCTTGGATGTGTAGAATGTAAGCAAAGATTGGCTTCTAAAGTTATAGAAGAGTTAACTGAAATCTGGGAAAGACGTTTTGAGATAGAAAAAGCAAACTGGGAAGAGCTACTGCAGGTAGGAATAGAAAAAGCAAGAAGTATAGCTAAAAAAACCATGGAAGAGGTTAATGAGTTATTGGGTTTCTCCTATAAGTTTTAAAAATTCTTCTTCGTTAATAATTTTTAGTCCAAGTTTTAAAGCCTTTTGATATTTAGACCCTGGTGCTTCTCCTACCACTACGTAGTCAACGTTTTTAGACACATGGTCTGAAACTTTACCTCCTAGCTGTAAAACCTTAGCTTTAGCTTGATCTCTGGTCATGCTTTTTAAGGCACCGGTAAACACAAAGGTTAACCCTTCAAGTTTTGGAGTGACTTCTTCCTGTTTTTCTTCTTCCTCTTCGAAAGTAATCCCTGCATCTAATAATCTTTTGATAATCTCTTGGTTGTGCTCATTTTTAAAAAATTCTACTATAGATTTAGCTACTTCATAACCTACGCCCTCCACTGACATTAGGTCAGACATAGAGGCTTTCATAAGATTGTCTAAGGTTTTAAACTTTTTGGCTAGAAGTTGAGCCATTGCCTCTCCAACATGCCTTATTCCTAAGGCATAAATAAAACGAGCTAATGTGTTTTTTTTACTTTTTTGGATGGCTTCATAGAGATTTTTAGCTTTTTTATAAGCAAAGCCAGGTAGTCGTAAGAAGTCTTCTAACCGAAGATAATAAAGGTCTGCTACGTTTTCTACTAAACCTCTGTCTACCAGGTCTTTTGCCACCTTTTCTCCTAAGCCTTCTATATTCATCGCAAGTCTACTGGCAAAATGGAGAATTTTTCTTATCAAACTGGCGTAGCAATTAGGGTTAGGACATCTCCACACAGCCTCGTCAGGCTTTTTGACTAGCTTAGTGCCACATCTTGGACACTCTGTAGGAAATTTAATTTCTTTTTCGTCACCTGTTCTTCTTTCTTTTATTGGCATGATGATTTGAGGGATCACATCTCCTGCCCTTTGTACAAGCACCCAATCTCCAATCCTTATGTCTAAGTTTTTGATGTAGTCTTCATTATGAAGAGTAGCTCGTTCTACGATAACACCTCCTATTTGTACAGGTTGTAAGATAGCCACCGGAGTGATAGCACCGGTTCTTCCTACTTGGAAAACTACGTTTAAAAGTTTGGTGGTTACTTGAGTAGGTTGAAATTTATAGGCGATGGCGTATCTTGGAGACCTTGCTTTGGTACCAAGTTTTTCCCACAGAGATAGATCATTTACTTTGATTACAATACCGTCTATTTCATAAGGAAGTTCTTGTCTTTTCTTTTCCATTTCGTGATGATAGTCGATGGCTTCTCTGATATTTTTAACTAACTTTACCAGCGGGTTTATTTTTAAGCCCCACTTAGGTAAGGTTTGAAGCACCTCCCATTGAGTTTTGAAGTTATAACCTTCGACCTTTCCTACCCCATAACAGAATATATCTAATTTTCTTTTGGCTGTAACCGAAGGATCAAGCTGACGTAAAGAGCCAGCAGCAGCATTTCTTGGATTAGCAAAAGGAGGTTCTCCCTTTTTTATCCTTTCTTGATTGATTTTTTCAAATTCCTCCTTATTTAGATAAACTTCTCCTCTTACATCAATTCTTGGTGGTATTTCAGGGGCATCTTCATCAAACTTTTTTAGTTTTAGAGGGATAGATTTAATGGTTTTGATGTTAGCAGTAACATCCTCCCCTACATAACCATCACCCCTGGTAGCTCCTAATTTTAAGGTTCCATCTTCGTAAACCAACTCTACCGCAAGACCATCTATTTTTGGTTCTACCGTATATTCTATTTGAGCTTCTTCAGGTAATCCTAAAAATTTTTTAACTCTTTTATCAAATTCTAATACTTCGTTTTCGTCCATAGCATCATCCAGAGATAGCATTGGTTCTGCATGAGGAACTTCTTTAAATCCTTCTGCTGGTTTAAATCCTACTCTTTGGGTAGGAGAGTCTGGGGTAATCAATTCTGGATACTTTTCTTCTAATTCTTTAAGTTCTCTCATTAATGCATCGTATTCAGCATCAGAAATAACAGGGGAATCAAGTACATAATAACGATAATTATGATACTCTATCTCTTCCCTAAGTTTTTTAACCCTTTCTATGATTTCCTGAGGGATGTGAGGATATTCTTTTTTCTCCTCTGGCATGATAAACCTCCGAAAAATTAGGTGTTTTTTGCTAATTTTATACCTTAAAATCGATAAAGACAACTTTTATCAAATGACACAGTTGTTCCAAAAGCATAGTGTTTATTTAATTGTGTCTACCAATGTGGTGGTAAGAAACCTCCCTCCTAAAATTAAATATCCTCCAACATCCAACAATACCAAATATATCACCTTGTAAATCTAACCACTTTCCCTCTTTCTTAATTTTGAGTTTAACTTTACCATTTTTACCAGGAGGGGGAGCCCCTAACCCCTAAGATTTAGACACAATTAATAAAACACTACTTCCAAAAGGTTTAGTTTTTAGGTTTCTTCTAAAATAAAGGTTTTCACTCTTGGCATTAATTATTAAGATGTTATAATTAATCCCATGAGTGAGAAAAAGTATGGTGAATTAGCCATAGAACAAGCAGAACTTGAAGCTTGGCCTAATCCCTATCCTGATAGGGATTATACAATAACCATCACTTTCCCTGAGTTTACTTGCCTTTGTCCCAGGTCTGGATATCCAGATTTTGCGGTAATCAAGATCGAATATGTACCTAATGAAAAAATTGTTGAGCTTAGGTCGTTAAAACTATGGCTTAACAAGTTCAGAAATCGTTACATCTCTCATGAAGCCGCTACTAACGAGATTTTTGATGCCCTCTGGAAGGTTTTAGAACCTAAAAAATTGAAAGTAATAGGAGATTTTCACCCCAGAGGGAACGTTCATACCGTCATAACGGTAGAAAAGCCTTAAAATCCTAAAAAGAAGACCTTCCTAAAATAAGGCTATAAAGCTCTGTCTCTGTATCCACAGGATATTTTCCTCTTACTACTGTAAAATAAAGAAGGCTATTATCGTAACCAATTCCGGTAATAAATCCTCTCTGAGCAGAAGTAAGGTTTCTATAATAATAGTTTCCTTCAAACCCTAAGACAAAAATCTGAGAAGTAGCGCTATCTAAAGGAAGATATTTTAATTCTTTTTTAACGGTGTTTAAAGGAAACTCTGTTGAAGCAAAAAATACAAAGGTTTTGCCGTTAGCATACTGAACCAGAGGTGAAACAAAGGGTAATATCACTTTTTTAACTACTTCTTGTCCCTTTTTCCCCTTTATAAGTCTTACTTCATAAAAGTGTTGGGCTATAGCATAAGGAGAAGTCCATTGAAGTTGATTGTTTTTATACACCCCTAATCTTCCGTCATCTAAGTAGGTTAAAATCTCAGGTTGTCCGTCCTGATCAAAATCTACAAAGCTAGTTCCTATGTTTTGATATCCTTCAAAAAGGTTAAGTTTGTGGGCATAGATAAGCTGGTTGTTTTCTCTTTTTAGAATAAATACTTCTTTTCCGAAAAAGGTTTCTGGGTCAAAGGTTTGTCCTAAAAGGGTATCTTTAATTCCTCTTGCAGTATAATCTACAAAGTTTAAAATCAGGTTGATGTTGGTTATCACTGGGTTAAGTCCTTGATTGGTGTAATGTAAAATTTCACTTTTCATCCCAACTCTATCGTCATACACGTTTAAAGCGATCCAACCATTTGGTCCTACTGAAAAATTTACTATCTTTCCTGAAGAAGGTTTGTAATAGGCTAAAAGCCCTCCTTTTAGTTTGACGATAAAAAGCCCTTGGGAATTAAAATAAATCATTTCTTGAATTCCGTCGTTGTCTATATCTGTAAACTCAGCTTGTACTACCTCCCCCTTAGTCTTACCTATAAGGGAGGGTTGTGTTTCACCTAAGGGTTTAGGTTCTACTTTGGTTTGAGAAGGTCTAAGGTAAGTTGAGGTAGATACCTTTGAATAAGAAAGTCCTCCATAGTATCTTATAAGGTCTAACTTTGAGTTATATACCTTTATGGTGTTTTCTTCTTCTACAAAGAGAAGGTCAAACTTTTCAGCTAATAAATACTCAGGGGTTATTTGGCTAAATCTAAGGTTAGGGTCGAAAATAATAGTACAGTCTGGAAGGTTGTTTTTTAAGGTTAAAAAGAGGTTTTCGTTTGGGTTGGTATGTTCAACGATAACAAGGATTTTTAGGTCTGCATACCTGGTAATCGGCATAGGAACGGTTAAAGGCTCTTTTTGATAGATAACTTTTGCCATGGCAAAGTTTTCGTCTGTTCTGACAACTTCTATTTTAGCTACCGGTTCTTTTAGATATCCAAGGGTTTTTTGAGTTTCAGGGTGAACGATCTTTTTTCCTCTTTTATAAACCGTAAAAATATCTTTATTTTTAACTCCTTGCACCAAACCTTTATCGATTATAAGTTCTCTATCTTCTATACCGATAAGTAATCCAGAAAGAGGAGAGAAGTCTTTTTTGACCTGTTCATAAACCTCAGGGGGTAGACTGCTAAAACTGAGTTGATGGGTTGAAAAAATAAAAAAGACTAATATTAAGACTTTAAATATGACCTTCATCGACTGTTTCCTCCTTTTGGATTTTGATAAAGCAATTTTTCCAGTTCTTCCCCTTCTAAAACTTCTTTTTCCATTAAAATCTTAACAATAGTTTCTAAAATTTCTATTCTTTCGGAAAGGATTCTGGTAGAGGTTTCATAACAAGTTTTTAGGGTTTGACTTATTTCTTGGTCTATAAGAGAGGCTATTTGTTCAGAAACCATTTCTCTCTCTTTAAAAGGAACATCCAAAAACAGATGTTCTCTTTTTCTAAAGGTTTGCGGTCCTAAGATGTCACTCATTCCGTAATCCATGACCATAGCTCTTGCTATTTCGGTAGCTCTTTCTAAATCGTTTTGAGCTCCTGTAGATACCTCTTTAAAAACTAATTCTTCGGCAGCCCTACCACCTAAAAGTACAGAGATTTTGGCTAAAAGTTCAGTTTTGGTCATCAAATATCTTTCTTCGGTAGGAAGTTGCAAGGTGTAGCCTAAGGCAGAAATACCTCTTGGGATGATAGAAATCCTGTGCACCTTTTCCTGGGGTGTTAACACCGAGGCTACCACCGCATGTCCTGCTTCATGATAGGCTATTCTGGTTTTTTCTTCGTGGGAGATATAACGGTTTTTCTTAGCAAGGCCTGCTATTACTCTATCGATAGCTTCCTCAAAGTCTTCCATCTCAACATAATTTTTACCCTTTCTTGCAGCAAGCAAAGCTGCTTCGTTTACAACATTAGCAAGATCTGCTCCCACCATACCAGGTGTTCTTGCAGCAATAACCTTTAAGTCTACATCTTGACCAAGAGGTATGTTTTGGCAATGCAACCTAAGGATTTCTTCTCTCCCCTTTAAATCAGGTCTATCAACCACAACCACCCTGTCAAACCTTCCTGGACGAAGAAGGGCAGGGTCTAAGATTTCAGGACGGTTGGTAGCTGCGATGATGATGACTCCTTTTTTTGGGTCAAACCCATCCATTTCGGTAAGAAGCTGGGTCAGGGTGTGCTCTCTTTCTTCAGTACCTCCTGTAGCAGAGACCCCTCTAACCCTTCCAACTGCATCTATTTCGTCTATAAAAATGATACAAGGAGCCATTTTTTCTGCTTGAGAAAAAAGGTCTCTCACCCTGGCAGCTCCTACTCCCACAAACATTTCTACAAAAGAAGACCCTGAAATAGAAATAAAGGGAACTCCTGCTTCACCTGCTACAGCTCTTGCAAGAAGGGTTTTACCTGTACCAGGAGGACCTACCAGTAATACTCCTTTCGGAATTTTGGCTCCAAGCTTGGTAAACCTTTCAGGATGTTTCAAAAACTCTATGATTTCTTTTAGTTCTTCTACAGCTTCATCAACCCCAGCCACGTCCTTAAAGGTTACTTGTATTTCGTCTTCTACATAGATTTTAGCTTTACTTTTACCAAAACTTATGATACCTCCATCTGACGACGTAAACTTTTTAAAAAGGAAAAGCCAAAAGCCAATAAGTATTATCAACGGTATTAACCAGGAAAATAACCCAATCCAATGGTTGCTCTCAGGTTTAACCTGATATCTGATTCCCTTTTCTTCAAGAAGTTTTAAAAGGTCAGGGTCTTCTGCTCGATAAACTTTAAATGAGTTAGAAATTTTTACCGGTTTGTTTCTTAGTTCATAAAGTTTCTCTGCAGCTTGTTCACGAAAAATTCCTGTAATTTCATGTTTTTTTAAGGTAAGATTGTCAACCAATCCCAACCTTACTAAGGTTTTAAACTCGCTGTAAGTAAGAAGCTCGTATTTTGGATAAAGTTTTTCAATCGCTACCACAGAAGTTAAAAGAATTAAAAAAGAAAAGATAACTAAAACTAATTTTTGAGCCCTTTTCATCAGCTATTTTTTAGTGTACCCTGTCCTGTAGATTCTAAAACCGAAAGCCAGAATCGGCCATAAAGATTTACCTGTTTTCGTTTTTTAATCGCCTCTTTTATAGGTATATGGACAAACTGGTCGTTGAGATAGCTTATCATAAGACCGGTTTTTCCTGCCATTCCGGCATGAACTGCATACTGAGCTAAAAATCCACAAAAAATTCTGTCTTCTGCGTTGGCAGGAACACTTCTTATGATATAACTTGGGTCTATGTAACGTATAACCACAGGAAGACCTTTTTGCTTAAAATATTCCTCAATTTTTTCTTTTAAAAACTTGCCTATATCTCCTAATTTTAGATTACCTGAGGCATCATATTCAGGGGGATCCTTTTGTACATATTTTTGCCCAGCACCTTCAGCTACCACTATAACCGCATGTTTTCTTGCTAACAATCTTTTTTCTAACTTACAAAGAAGTCCCTGAGGCCCTTCCAAATCAAAATCCATCTCTGGAATAAGACAAAAGTTGACTTCTCTGGTAGCTAAAGTTGCTGCAGCAGCGATAAACCCTGAATGCCTACCCATAAGTTTTACCAAGCCGATCCCATAAGGTACTCCTATAGCTTCTGTATGAGCACATCTAATAGCATAACAGGCCATTTCTACCGCGGTATTAAAACCAAAAGTTTTTGAAACTAACCAGATATCGTTGTCTATCGTTTTAGGAACACAAACAATTCCTATTTTTACTCCTCTCCTATCTATCTCTTCTTTAATTTTGTTAGCTGCTCTAAAAGTCCCATCTCCTCCTATCATAAATAAAAGGTTGATGTTTAACCTTTCAAGGGTGTCAACTATCTCTTCGATAGGTTGATGCCCTCTTGAGGTGCCAAGAAAGGTCCCTCCCATCGAATGGATATCTTTTACCTTTTCTGGAGAAAGCTCTATTACTTCATGTCCATACCTTGGGATAAAACCTTGAAGTCCATACTTAAAGCCTAAGATTCTATCCACTCCATAAGAATAATACAAAGTCATAACTAAAGACCTGATTACATCGTTAATCCCAGGACATAACCCTCCACAGGTTACTATGCCTACCTTTAATTTAGACGGATCAAAATAGATATAAGGTCTTGGTCCAGCTACCTCTAAAGAAATGACAGGTTTTTCTTGCGTTAGTTGAGCTTTTAAATAGTCTACGTTAAGCCTTAGGATTATTCTAGTGTTATCCTCTACAAAACAAGAGGGAGAAAGTGGCATTGGGTTGGGTATTTTGCAAGGACCTAAGGTTTCTATCTCGGTAGAAACTTCTTCAGTGATTTCTTCTAAGAATTCATAATAACAGAAAGGGTTTTTCATAGGTCTTCCCCTTTTAGAGTTTTTATTCTAACCCTAATAGCTTCAGCATGAGAGGGAAGGTTTTCTGTCTCAGCAAGAAGAATGACCTTAGATGCCTCATCAACCAATGCCTCTTTTGAATACTGGATAAAGTTTATTTTTTTAAGAAACTTTTCTGGAGAAAGAGAAGAAGAAAACCTGGCAAGCCCCATAGTCGGTAAAACATGATTAGGTCCCGCTATATAATCTCCTATAGCTTCTGGGGTAAAGGCACCTAAAAACACCGCCCCGGCATTTTTTACCTTAAAAAGATGATCCATAGGGTTTTCTATCATCAACTCTAAATGTTCAGGAGCGATAATATTAGCAAGATAAAAAGCTTCTTCTAGTGTTCTTACTTTAAAAACTGCACCTCTTTGTTTTAGGGCTTTTTCTGCTATCTCACTTCTTAATCCTTTCTTTAGAGCCAAAGGAAGAAGTTTTTTAAGTTCTTTTATCAGAGAAGAAGAGGTGGTAACCAGCACAGCAAGACTCATAGGGTCGTGCTCAGCCTGGGCAAGTAAATCCCAAACCACAAACTCAGGATTAGCGGTTTCGTCTGCTATTATTAAAACTTCACTTGGGCCTGCTAATATATCGATACCTACTTGAGAAGAGACTAGTTTTTTAGCGATAGTAACATAGATATTACCTGGACCACAGATGACGTCAACCTTGGGTAAAGTTTCTGTTCCATAGGCCAATCCAAAAATAGACCAAGGGCCACCTACTTTATAAATTTCGTCTACTCCCGCTTCTTTAGCTGCAACAAGAAGCCCTGGATGTAAGCTTCCATCCTTTCGAGGAGGAGATACCATAACCACTTTTTTTACCCCGGCAAGCTTTGCAGGAACTGCTGTCATCACCACGGTAGAAATTAGTGGGGTTTCTCCTGAAGTACCTCCAGGTATATAAATTCCTGCTGCCTCTACCGGAGTAACCAACTGGCCAAGAAGTACCTCTTTTTCCTGCTTAATAAACCAAGAAGTAGGTAAATGCTGACCATGGAAACGTTTAACCTTTTCTACCGCAAGCCTGATGGCACTGACAAGTTCTTCAGATACTTCCCGGTAAGCCTTTTCTATCTCTGTTTCTTTTACCCTAAGGTCTGAAGTAGTTAGAGATACTTTATCAAAGAGTAGAGTATATTCTAAAAGGGCTTTATCTCCAAACTTTTTTACCTTATCTCCTATAGACTTTACATATTTTTCTTTTTTAGCAGGAAAGGTTTCTACCCGGTTTAAAAGCTTATTGAGATATGTTTCAGCTCTTTTAGAAGGATAAGAAAAAACTTTTAGAGGCATGTTATTTACCTCTTCTTACCAATCTTTAAAAGGTTTCTGCCAGGCTTCTTTAAGTCCTTTTAAGGGCTCTTTTATTAACACCTTTTCTTCAAAACCTTTTATCACTAAGTAAGGTTCTTCGATGGTTTCGCCTATCAAAGAACAAGGGACATCTCTCATCAAAGCTTCAAAATCTTTAGCTTTTTCCTTCTTTACTGTTACCACTATCCTCCCCGCACTTTCAGAAAATAAAATAAAATCCTCTCTTTTTTCTCCTTCATAAGGCACAGCTGTTAAGTCTATAAAGAGGCCGAAACCACCAGAAAAGGCCTTTTCCGCAAGACATACCGCTAAACCTCCGTCTGAAACATCATGGGCAGAAGAAACAAACCCTGAATAAATAGCATCTCTTAGTCTTAGGTAGAGTTTTTTGTTAAGGTAGGCATTAGGCTTGGGGACGACCCCTCCTTTTAGTCCGAGTAGACTCAAGTACTCTGACCCAGCAACTTCTTCTTTGGTTATTCCTAAAAGGTAGACCAAATCTCCCGGAGCTTTCACTTCCATCGTTTGGGCTAATCTAACGTTAGGAATAGTAGCTACTACAGAAAAGAGCAGAGTAGGGGGTATGGAAATCTTAAGGGTTCCATCTGGAAGAACTACTCCTACACCATAAGGATTAGGTTCATTTGGTTTTAACCCCACATTCATTAGGTAATCGTTTTTCATAGAGTCTTTACCTGAAATACAAGGGACTCCATAAGCTTTAGTAAAATCATAGAGAGCCATATTCGCCCTTACTAACTGAGCCAATTTATACCTTCCGTCAGGATTTTTTTCTCCTTCTATAGGGTCACACCAGCAGAAGTTGTCAAGACCTGCCATATGTTCTAAGTCAGCTCCCACACATACCGCATTTCTTATAGCTTCATCTATGGCATTAGCTACCATCCAGTAAGTATCATAATCTGAAAACTTGGGACATATTCCATGAGAGACTACTATTCCCCGTTCAGAGTTTAAATCATAACGAAGTACAGCAGCATCACTTGGACCGTCATTTTCAACTCCTACTAAAGGCTTGATAACACTACCTCCTTGTACCTCATGGTCATACTGCCTGACTACGTATTCTTTAGAACAGATGTTGTAAGAACTTAAAAGATTTTTAAGAACTTCTCCATAATCTTTAGGAGGTTCAAAATTTAACTTTTCCGGATATTGAGGAGCCTTCCATTCCGCAAAAAGTTTAAGTTGCGGCACCCCCTCATGTAAAAACTCTAAAGGTAACAAGGCTACTGTTTTTTCTTGATACTTTACATGAAAGTAACCAGAATCGTTAAACCTTCCTAAAACTGTGGCTAAAACTCCCATCTTTTCAGCTAATTCTAAAAATCTTTCGATTTTCTCTGGGGGAACAGCTAAGGTCATTCTTTCCTGACTTTCTGAAACTAAAATCTCCCAAGGTCTTAAACCAGGATATTTTAAAGGAGCTTTCGCTAAATCTATTTCAGCCCCACCAGCTTCTTTAGCCATCTCTCCCACTGATGAGGATAAACCTCCAGCACCATTGTCAGTTATAGAATTGTAAAGACCTTCATCCCGTGCCTTTAAGATAAAATCAACCAATTTTTTTTGGGTAATAGGATCACCTATTTGTACAGCGGTGGCTGGAGAACCTTCATGTAAAGCTTCTGAAGAAAAAGTAGCACCGTGAATCCCATCTTTACCTATCTTCCCACCTATCATCACTACTAAATCATTTGGGTTAGCCTTTTTTTTCCAAGAAGGTTTGTCGTTTAGATATAAAGGTAAAAGTCCACCGGTTCCGCAATAAACCAGAGGTTTACCTATATATCTTGGATCAAAAACAATAGAACCGTTTATCGTAGGGATACCACTTTGATTTCCACCATGTTCGACACCTTCTCTTACTCCTTCAAAAATTCTTTTGGGATGGAGTACCCGTGGAGGTAAAGGCTTGTCCCAATTAGGTGGAGCAAAACAAAAGACATCGGTGTTAAAGATGAGTTTAGCTCCCATTCCTGTACCCAAAGGATCTCTGTTTACTCCTACTATTCCTGTTAAAGCTCCACCGTAAGGGTCAAGGGCTGAAGGGCTGTTATGGGTCTCTACTTTAAAAGCCAAAGCCCAGTTTTCATCAAGTTTTATAACGCCAGCGTTATCTACAAAAACAGATAAACAAAAGTCTTTTTCTCCTTTTTCTTTCCGAATTTCTTCGGTTGAAGCTTTGATATAGGTTTTAAATAGGCTATCAATCTCTTTTTCTTCTCCGGTATCCCAATCTTTATAAAAAATTTTGGCGTTAAAAATTTTATGTTTGCAATGTTCAGACCAGGTTTGAGCAAGACTTTCCAACTCAACGTCAGTAATCTCTTCGTTCAGCCCAACTTCCTTTCTTTTTTGGATGAACTCCGGATCAGAAAAAAAACTTTGGATCTTTTTCATTTCTTCTAAATTTAAGGCTAAAAGTCTTTGCTTGGAAAGATTTAATAATTCTTCATCTGAAAAAGATTTTAAGTCAAAAGTGTCAACTAAAGGAGGAAAATACTCTGTGACTCTTGGAACAGGATAAGTAAATCCATTTTTTTCTAAAAATTCTTCTTTAGAAAGAATAAACCATCTTTCTATAAGTTCATTAGCCAAAAGTTCTTTAGCAATTTTTTCTATGGCTTCCTTCGAAAGTTTCCCTTTAATTAAGAATTGTTTAGCGAAATAAACCCCTTCTTTTTGCGAATCTAAAGGTCTTTCAAGAAGGTAAGACAGGGCTTCTTCTGCTGTTTTCCCTTCGTTATCTGTAACTCCTGGTCTGTAACCGATTTCTAAAGCCCAATCAAAATCATACTGGAGCTTTAACCCTATTGGATGGTTAAGAGTGTAAATTTGAATTACCGGATCGCAAAGGGCAGACTGGGCAAATTTTTCTAAAACATCAAGGGAAAAATTCCCTTCTACTAAATATACTTTGATAAATTTAACAGCTTCAACCTCAAGATTAAGATCTGTAGTTATCTTTTTTTGGACTTTTAGACCAAAAACGTCTTTAATTTCAGGTTTAACCGCTACTTCTATTCTTATGGCTTTCATAGATTTTGAATATATCATTTTTTGCTATTTTTTTCAATCCCTGCAAGTAAGAGGTTTAGGGAATATTTTGATTATATATCCTTAAAGTTTTTCCAACGTTTTTTAAGTCTTGACTTAACGGTAGAAGGGTTTATTTTAAAATCGTTTTAGTTAAAATTTTTTAAAAGGAGGGAGTTAAGCTCCATGCCTATCTATGAGTTTAAATGCGAAGAATGTGGAGAGGTTTTTGAAGAGCTCGTTTTAAAACCTACAGAAGAAGTAAGGTGTAAAAAATGTAAAAGCCCAAAAGTTACTAAACTTATGTCTCAAGTAGCTTTTAAATCAGGTTCCAAGTTTGTAAGTTCATCGGGTTCTGCTTGCGCCACCTGTAAAGGTGGAACTTGTAGTAGCTGTGGATAAATTCGTCTATCGGAGGGTTTGTGGAAATAAGGGTTGGCACCAGAGGAAGCAAGTTAGCTTTAGCTCAAACCGATTGGGTAATAGGTCGTCTTAAATTGTTTTTTCCACATATACACTTTGAAAAGGTAATCATCAAAACCACAGGAGATAAAATTGTAGACTCCCCTTTGAGTAAAATAGGAGGAAAGGGCCTTTTTGTTAAGGAGATAGAAGAGGCTCTTTTAAGAAAGGAGATAGATTTAGCAGTTCATAGCCTTAAAGATGTTCCTTCGGTGCTGGCTGATGGTTTAGAAATAGGTTGTATTCCTGAAAGGGAGTCTCCTTTTGATGTTTGGATTTCAGATCGGGATTTTTTAGACCTACCTTCTAAATCAAGGGTAGGAACAAGTAGTCTAAGAAGGATGTCGCAACTGAAAAAAATTAGAAAAGATTTAGAAATTTTACCTCTAAGAGGAAATGTGGATACCCGTTTAAGAAAATGGAAAGAAGGCCAGTTTGCAGGGATTGTACTTGCTGAGGCTGGTTTAAAAAGGTTAAACCTTTGCATAGAATATAGAAGATTTTCTATAGAAGAAATGGTTCCAGCTGTAGGTCAAGGAGCTTTAGCTGTAGAGATTAGAAAGGATGACTTAAAGATAAAAAATTTACTTTCCTGTCTCCACCATGAGCCTACAGAGATATGTATAAGGGCTGAGCGGGCCTTTTTAAGGACTTTGGAAGGTGGCTGTCAAGTTCCTCTTGGAGCCTATGCGTGGTTAAAAGGAAACGAAATTTTTATGGTGGGTTTTATAAGTGATTTAGAAGGAGAAAGATTCTATAAACAGGTTGAAAAGGGTGAGGTCGAAAATCCAGAAATTTTAGGGGAAAGGCTTGCAAAACGTCTTCTTTCCTTGGGAGGAGAAAAGATTTTATCTGAAATATATCAAAGTAGCTAATCGAGGAGATAAAACATGGCTCAAGGAAAGGTATATTTGGTAGGTGCTGGTCCAGGAGATCCCCAACTTCTTACTCTTAAAGGAAAAAGAATTTTAGAACAAGCAGAGGTAGTAATATATGACTATTTAGCTAACCCCAAACTTCTTTCTTTTTGTAAAGAAGGAGCTGAAAAGATCTATGTAGGTAAAAAAGGTGGAGAACACACATTACCACAGGAAGAAATCAATAAACTTTTGGTAAAAAAAGCTAAGGAAGGGAAAAAGGTCGTAAGGCTTAAAGGTGGAGATCCTTTTCTTTTTGGTAGAGGTGGTGAAGAGCTAGAGGAGCTTGTTAAGGAGGGGATTCCTTTTGAGGTAGTTCCTGGCGTTACCTCTGCGATTGCAGTTCCGGCTTATGCTGGGATTCCTGTTACCCATCGTGACTATACCTCTACCTTAGCCATCATCACCGGACATGAGGCAGAAGGAAAACCTGAAAGTAAAATCGATTTTAAAGCTTTAGCTAAACTTGGAACTTTAGTTTTTTTGATGGGGGTTAAAAATCTTAAATATATCGTCGAAAATTTGATAAAAGAAGGCAAAGACCCTAAAACTCCGGTAGCTTTAATACAATGGGGAACTCTTCCAAAGCAAAAAGTAGTTACTGGATGTCTAGAAAACATCGTAGCCGAGGTAGAAAAAGCAGGGATAAAGCCTCCGGCTATCATCGTGGTAGGAGAGGTGGTAAAACTAAGACCTGATTTTAACTGGTTTGAAAGGAAACCTCTGTTTGGTAAAAGGATAGCTATTACACGTACCAGAGAACAAGCAAGCAGACTTTCTTTTTTGCTTGAAGAACTTGGCGCAGACGTAGTAGAGTTACCTTTGATAAAAGTTGTGCCAATTTGTAATACAGCGTTTTTGGAAAGATTAAACCTTTATGATTGGCTGGTTTTCACCTCAGAAAATGGGGTTAGATTTTTTATAAAAACTCTGTTAGAAACCGAAAGGGATTTGAGGGTTTTAAAGGATTTAAAGATAGCTGTAATAGGAAAGGCAACGGCTGAAGCTTTAGAAGGTTGGGGGATTAAGGCTGACCTTATTCCTGAAAAAAACTTTACCCAAGAAGGGCTTTTAGAGGCTTTTTCGAAGATACCTATCGAAGGAAAGAAGGTGCTTATTGCTCGAGCTAAAGAAGCTAGAGATGTGTTACCTAGGGGTTTAGAAGAACTTGGAGCCATTGTAGAGGTAGTTCCGATCTATCAAACCGTCCTTCCAGAAGAGACAAAAATTGCGTTTAAAGAAGAGTTAAAACAAGGTATAGATATCATAACTTTTACCAGTTCTTCTACGGTTAAGAATTTTTTTAGGCTTCTGTCCGAGTTAGAAGAAGAAGTAGAGTTAAAAAATACGCTTTTTGCTTCCATTGGTCCGATTACCTCTCAAGAACTTATAAAGCATGGTGTTACTCCACAGATAGAGGCTAAAGAATATACCATACCAGGTCTGGTAGAGGCAATTTTAACTTATTTTTCAGATTAAAACTGTTAAAAAATTTAAAAAAGAGTTAAATGTAGGAGGGAATTATGAATGAAGAAATAAAAAGGGCATTAGAGCTTATTAAGAGGGGAACGGTTGATTTGATAGAAGAAGAGGAGTTAATAAAAAAACTTGAGAAGTCTTATAAAGAGGGACGTCCTCTTAGGATAAAAGCAGGATTTGACCCTACAGCTCCTGACCTTCACCTTGGGCATACGGTGCTTTTAAGAAAGATGAAACAATTCCAGGACCTTGGGCATGAAGTCTATTTTTTAATAGGTGATTTTACAGCTATGATAGGGGACCCAACAGGTAGGTCTGAAACTCGTCCTCCTCTTACTAAAGAACAGGTTTTAGAGAACGCTAAAACTTACAAAGAACAGGTTTTTAAGATTTTAGACCCAAAAAAAACGAAGATCGTGTTTAACAGTCAATGGTTGTCTAAGATGACTGCTGAAGACATGGTTAGGTTATGTGCTAAATATACCGTTGCAAGGATATTAGAAAGAGAGGATTTTAAAAAAAGGTTCGAAAGTGGACTTCCTATAAGTATCCATGAGCTTATTTATCCTCTTTTTCAGGCCTATGATTCAGTAGCCCTTGAGGCAGATGTAGAGTTAGGGGGTACCGACCAACTTTTTAACCTATTGATAGGAAGAGACATCCAAAGAGAATATGGCCAAGAACCTCAAGTTATCCTTACATTACCTATATTAGAGGGGCTTGACGGTGTCCAAAAGATGAGTAAAAGCCTTGGTAACTACGTAGGAATTATGGAGTCACCTTATGAAATGTTTGGAAAACTTATGTCTATACCAGATGAACTTATGTGGAAATACTATCTGCTCCTTACCGAATTTTCAGAAGAAGAGATTGATAACATGAAGGCTTCTGTAGAGAAAGGAGAGTTACATCCCAAGGAAGTAAAAAAGAGGTTGGCCAAGTATATAGTTACCCAGTTTCATTCAGAGGAGGCAGCCCTTAAGGCAGAAGAAGAGTTTGAAAGAGTGTTTAGTAAAAAAGAGCTACCTACCGAGGTGCCTACGGTGGTAATACCAGCAGGCAAGGTATGGGTACCAGGACTTTTAAAAGATCAAGGGTTAGTAAAGAGCAACTCTGAGGCCAGGCGTCTTATAGCTCAGAGGGCTATAGATTTGAATAAAGAAGTTTTAACTCAAGAGGAGCTAAATCTTTCAACAGGAGAGTATGTTTTTAGGATAGGGAAAAAGAAGTTTCTGAAAGTAATTGTAAATTAGACAAGTAAGTTTTTATTAATTTTGTGGATTTAAGTAGTAGAAAAAATTTTGCCCTGCTTTCAAGCAGGGTTAAATGAAGCTATCAGCCTTTTTTAAGACATTCGATGATAAAATCGCATTTAGCCTCTTTTTCGTCAGGTACTTGCCTAACCATTACTTTTTGCGTGTTGATAGACCGACAAAAAGGACAGGTTATGGTTTTTGACATAAAAGAAAGCTCACTATCAGGGAAAACCTTGTCAAAGGTACGTCTACATTTAAAACATTTTACTGTAACTACTATCATCTAATTTTTACTCAAACTTTTTATACGTTACTTTAAAAATATTTTAAACCAACTTTATGATAGTATCAAGATAAGAACAGAGATTTTATTAATTATAGAAATTTATATACTTAAAATCTATACTAAAAACCTTCTTGATTTCCAAAATGTAAAAAAAATTTAATAAAGGCTATAATGATTTTTGGTCAATTGAGATAGATAATTTTTTTTATTTTAATGCTATAGACTTTAAACACGCTAAATGTGTATTAAAATTTTAAACAAAATGGAGAAATATAAAGAGGAGGTATGGGATATAACGTATTCGGACATACCGTAGGTTTAAAGCCAAGTGAATTAAAAAATTTGGAAAGGTTCTATAGAAGGAGAGTCCCTCCTGCGTCTATTATTTCTCATGAATTAGCAAGAGAACTGGCTAAGGTTTCAGCAGACCTAAACCGTCAGGTAGGACTTCTTATTAATCGAAAGGGTGAGATAGATTATGTGGTAGTGGGTACATTTAATCGTATTGAACTCCCAGAATTAAGAGGATATCGTGATCACATCGCAAGGTTAAAGGGTTTGCGCTTTATTCATACCCATCTTTTAACCTCTAAAATTACCCATTCTGAGCTTGATCAAGATGATTTGATAGACCTAGCTCTTTTAAGACTCGATTTAGTAGGTGCTTTAGAAGTTCATCCGAACGGAGAACCAGGTAAAATTCATATAGCTCATATTATCCCTGATCCAGAGTTTTTTGCAGGAGGTTCTCTTTCAGACAAAGAAAACCAATTTTTTTATTTTTTAAGACCTTGTTATGTTTGGGAGTTAAAAGAAAATTTTTTAGAGCTTATAAAAAATTTAGAAGATGAGCTCGAACGGGTAAAACCACTTAAAGAGGTAGAGGAACAAAAGGATAGGGCTATTCTTATTTTTTTAAGAGAACCTAACGATCCTTATTTAGAAGAAAGGATATTTGAATTAAGAGAGTTAGCCCGTACTGCAGGAGTAACGGTAGTAGGAGAAATAGTTCAGAAAAAGCCAAGTCCAGACCCAAGGTATGTAATAGGTAAAGGAAAACTTCTTGAGGTGATGGTTCTTGCCTTGAGAAACCGTGCCAATCTTTTGATTTTCGACCGAGAGCTTACTCCCTCTCAAGTAAGAGCCATTACTGAAAGTACTGATTTAAGGGTTATAGACCGAACCCAACTTATTTTAGATATCTTTGCTCAACGAGCAAAGTCTAAAGAAGGAAAAATTCAGGTAGAGATAGCTCAGCTAAAATATACTCTTCCAAGACTTAGGGCTAAGGACGATGCTTTTTCCAGACTTACTGGAGGTATAGGAGGTAGAGGTCCGGGAGAGACTAAGTTAGAAATAGATAAAAGAAGGATAAAGGACCGTATTGCTAAGTTAGAAAGGGAGTTAGAAAAGATTTCTCAAGAAAGAGATATAAAAAGAAAACGCAGGAAAAAATTAGCTTTTAAGACCGTTGCGTTGATAGGTTATACCAATGCAGGTAAAACTACCTTGTTTAATACTTTGGCTAAGAGTCAATATCTGGCAGAAGATAAACTTTTTGCTACCCTTGATCCTGTAACCAAAGCTATAAGAACTCCAAACAATCAAGTATTTCTTATCACAGACACCGTAGGTTTTATAAGAAACCTACCAGAAGACCTAAAAAAAGCCTTTAGAGCCACCCTTGAAGAATTATACTCAGCAGATTTATTACTTCACATCGTAGACATAAGTAATCCGGATTTTGAAAGCCAAATAGAAACCGTAAATCAAATTTTAGAAGAGATGGAACTTTTACATTATCCTTTGTTGATGGTTTTTAACAAAATTGACCTTTTACCTCCTTCAGAGTTTCAACTAATAAAAGCACTTTCTCATAGATATAAAGCTATCCCTGTCTCAGCCAAAAGAGGAGATAACCTAGACCTACTTCTAACCAAAATAGAAGAAATACTGTTTAAAACTCCTCTTGAGTATCTAACAGATAAGGTTCTTGAGCCTGTTTCCTTGGAAGAGGAAAATCCATCCAAAGATCCTCTAACGCATAAACTTGACGTATAGGTTCATAGAAAAGATGGACTATAACAGAATCAAAGTCAAGAATTATCCATTGTCCCAGTTCAGCTCCTTCTATACCTAAAGGTTTGATACCTATTTTTTCTAATTCAAACAAAATATAGTCTGAAAGCCCCTGGGTATGTTTGGTTGAATGGGTACTACATATGATAAAATAGTCAGCATAGTCTACTTTATCCTTTACATCAATAAGCACTATGTTTTCTGCTTTTTTATCTTCAAGTAACTTTAAGATTATTTCTGCCAACACTTTGCTTTCCATGTCCTATACCTTCCCTTCAGAAACTAATTTAGCAAAAAGTTCAAAACTTCTATCATAGGTTTTTTCATACTCAGGGGGAAAAAAACAAGCTGGTAATTGTCTCATCTTTCTATGGTAATGCAAACATTCACAACAAATCCCTTTTTTAGGACAGGGATCATAAGAGCAATTACAATTTTTAAGGTTTTTATCCCTTTTACATTCCATAAGCCTACTCCTATCTTTTTACTCAACTGTTACGCTTTTGGCTAAATTTCTTGGTTTATCTACGTCACAACCTCTTAAAGTAGCTATTTCATAGGCTAAAAGTTGAAGAGGAACTACATAAAAAATAGGTAAAAATTCATAAAAAGTCAAGGGAACTTCTATGTATTCGTCAGAAATTTTTTGGAATTCTTTGGCCCCTTCGGTTACCAATGAGATAATAGGCCCTCTACGTGACCTTACCTCTTCAGCGTTAGACAAAGTTTTTTCGTAAACAATGCCTGTTTCTTTGGCTGCAAGGATTACAGTAGGTACCTTTTCTTCTATCAGGGCTATAGGTCCATGTTTCATCTCCCCTGCTGCATAACCCTCTGCATGGATGTAAGAAATTTCTTTAAGTTTTAAGGCACCTTCTAAGGCTATAGGATAAAGGATGTTTCTTCCTAAATAAAGTGCATTTTGTGCTTGATACCACTTTTGAGCCAAAGTTTTAACTTTAGAATGGACCTTTTCGATAAAAATTTTTAATTGGGAGGGTAGTTTTATTAAAGCCTCGATTTTTTGTTTTTTTTCATTTTCTCCAAATAATAGCTGTTTTAGATAAAAGGTAAAGAGGACAAAGGTTAAAACCTGAGTAGAAAAAGCCTTAGTAGAAGCCACACTTATTTCAGGCCCAGCTTTAGTATATAATACAACCTCAGTTTCTCTGGCTATGGTACTTCCTACCACATTACAGATAGAAAGGGTTTTAGCACCTTTCTCTTTAGCTAAACGTAAGCTGGCAAGGGTATCAGCTGTTTCTCCTGATTGGGAAATTCCTATAAAAAGGGTTTTTTCGTCTAAAATAGGGTTTCTATATCTAAATTCAGAGGCAATATCTACCTCTACAGGAAGGCCTAACTCCCTTTCTATGAGATATTTTGCTACCAATCCAGCATGATAAGAGGTACCACAAGCAACGATATAAAACCTTTGTATTCCTTCTAAAAATTTTTGGTCTAATCCTTCCTGAGAAAAATCAATCTGGTTTTTATCCAAATCAATCCTTCCTAACATCGTGTTTTTTATGGCTTCAGGTTGCTCATAGATTTCTTTTAGCATAAAGTGGTCAAAACCACCCTTTTCAGCTGAGGCTATATCCCAGGTCACATGATATGGGGCTCTTGCAACAGGATTGCCTGATAAATCATAGATTTCTACTTGATCTTTCCTAAGTATAGCTACTTCCCCATCGTTTAAAAACAAAACTTCTTTAGTAAAAGGTAAAAGAGCAGGGATGTCAGAGGCTACAAAATTTTCCTGTTTTCCTAAACCTATTACTACAGGACTTTGGTTTCTTCCAATCAAAATAAAATCAGGATTTTCTTTATGAATCAAGGCCACAGCATAGGCACCTTTTAGTTCTTTTAGAGCCTTAAAAAACGCCTCTTTAAGTGGTATTCCTTGGTTTAAGAAATCTTCTATTAAGTGCACGATCACTTCAGTATCAGTTGCTGAGTAAAACTTATGACCTTTAGCTATAAGTTTAGTCTTTAACTCATAATAATTTTCTATGATGCCGTTGTGCACCAAGGCTAAAGATTTATGACAGTCAAAATGAGGATGAGCGTTTTCGTCAGAAGGTTCTCCATGGGTAGCCCATCTGGTATGTCCTAACCCAGGGGCTTTAGCTTTCTTAGGGAAATCATTAAAGAGTTTTTCTTCTAAGTTTAAGATTTTTCCTTTAGTCTTAACTATTTTTATTTCTTCGTCTTCTAAAAACACTATCCCTGCTGAATCATAACCTCTGTATTCAAGCCTTCTTAAACCTTCTAACAAAACAGGAATGATCGGTCTATTTCCTATATACCCTATTATTCCGCACATATCATTCTCCGTCTACCTTTTTAGATTTGAGACTTTTTATGTACTCGTCCCATTCCCAAGGTAAAAGATACTTTTTTTTATTGTTACAATCCTTACAACAAGGAACTATATTGACTCTGTCCGAAGTTCCCCCTCTTGAAAGAGGAATTTTATGGTCCATCGTAAGATTTTTAGCGCCTACTCTTCTTCCGCAATAATAACATATACCTCTTTCTAACTGTCTTCTCCACCATCTTGTTTGTCTAAGTTTACGAGCTTTTTCCTTTTCTTTTTTTATAAACTCCTCTATACTCAAAAAATTTTTTTTCATATTTTTTCTAAGTAATTTAAAATTTTGGTTAATACCTCCTCAGGTGTTAAGTGAGAGGTGTCTAAAATTAAAGCTCCTTCAGGAACAGTTAAAGGCGCTACCTTTCTTGTGCTGTCAAGCTGGTCTCTTTTTTTTAAACTATCCATCACTTGGGTATAAGGTAGACTTTCTTTTTCGGTTTTCTCTTGAAATCTTCTTTCAGCCCTAATCCTTTCATCAGCTGTAAGAAAAACTTTAACCTCAGCATCTTTAAAAACCACACTTCCCATATCACGCCCTTCTGCTACTACTAAACGGTTGTCCACCAACTTTCTTAAAAAATCGTTGATAAATTCTCTTACTTCTGGTATAGAAGCTACTACAGAAACTCTTTCCTCTACTTGGATTTCTCTGAGTTCAGATTTTATTTCCCTTCCTTCGTAAAAAATTTGTGTTGCCTCAGCCGTAAGGTTTATCTTCACCGAAGAAAAAAGCTTGCTTAATGTTTCTATAAGGTTTAAGTTTTTTTGGATAAATTTTTCGTAAAGATTGTGTTTTAAAAGAAGGTAGGTAACCAACCTATAAAAAGCCCCTGATTCTAACAAACAATATCCAAGGGATTTAGCCAAAAGCTTAGCTATGGTGGTTTTCCCAGAGGCTGCAGGTCCGTCTATGGTTATTATCTTAGGTTTTTTCATTTTTATGCGCCTTTATTTCCTTTTTATAAATACTGTCTAAAACCCCGTTTATAAAACTTGGCGAATCATCGGTACCATAAATCTTAGCTATTTCTATCGCTTCATTGATAGAAACCACTTCAGGGATATCAGGTCTAAAAAACATTTCATATACCGCTATTCTCAATATATTTTTGTCTGTAACGTTTATCCTTTCTAAAGGCCAAGAAGGGGTATATTTTCTTATGATAGAATCTATAAACTCTAAGTTTTCATAGATACCTCTTACTAGTTCTTCTCCAAACTTTAAAGCTTCAGGACTGTTTATATTAAGAAACTTTTTATAAAGAGTGATAGCTTCATCTATAGACACATTAGAAAGTTCTTTCTGGTATAAAATCTGTAAGGCTATTTCTCTACCTTTTCTTCTAATCATAGTTGCCTAACCATACTTAAATCATTTTTTCAGCTATGTAAACTGTGAGTTCTCCTAACATGTTGGTGTAAGAACCGAGCTCGTTATCATACCAACCGTAAATCACCACTTGGGTAATGGGTATCTCTACATGAGTGCATGTCATGCTATTTCCTTCCGGAAGGGCTTTACAGATGTCTACCTTGGCAGTTGCAGTTCTGGTATGGGTTTCACTTCCTTCAATTATTGCGGCTGCTTTAGGATATCCTATGATGTCAGAAGAGACGTTTTGTTCTGTGGTGAAAATCAAAAAGTCTTTGTATTTAGTATTGGCTGCTTCTTTATAAATGTTGTTGATAAGTTCTCTATCTATGTGATTTTCTATGCTTTCATCTTGGATGTTAACCGTCAGGATGATCAAGCTTCCGGTGTTTAACGGAACTCTTACACTTTCTGCCATAAAACCTACTTTTTTCATTTCAGGTATGACTAAACTAAGAGCTTCTGCAGCCCCTGTAGTGGTAAGGATGATATTATTAAAGATACTTCTCATCCTTCTTAGATCTTTTGCCCCTTCCTTAGGTAAACGGTCAAGTACTACCTGAGAACTTGTAGCAGCATGAACTGTCACCATCGAGGCAGAAAGTATTCTATCTACCCCAAAATAGTCCAAAAGAGGTTTAATCATATAAGCTAAACAAGTAGTGGTGCAGGAAGCAGCTGAAATAAGGTTATGTTTGTTAGGTTGATAAACCTCTTCGTTTATTCCATAAACTATAGTGATTGCGTCTTCTGGAATACCTTTTTCTTTATCTTTAATTTTAAAAGGTGCTGAAAGAATTACTTTTTCGGCTCCTCCTAAAAAATGTCCCCTGATTGAACCTTTAGAATCCTCCGGGTCTGTATTTGGGTCTCTAAACTTTCCAGTACAATCAACCACCAGTTTTACCCCTTCTTCTCTCCAGTTTATGTTTTTCGGATTCCTACTAGTTCTCAAGACTTTTACCTTAATACCATCTATATACATCGTTCCTTCTTTTTCGTCCAAATTTTCAATCACTCTTTTACCTTTGTGCCCATAAAGATAAACAGGGAGCCATCCATAGGTGCTGTCTTTCTCTATGTAGCTTGCTATATCAGCGAAAGAAGTTCCCACTTCCCTACCTACGTTGACTACAATTTCGTCAAAATATTTTCTTGCTATGTGATGCCACAAAGTAAGTTTTCCAATTCTTCCTAATCCATTTATTCCTAATTTCATGGTACCCTCCTTTTATAGATTATATTTAGAGGCTTTGGTTAAAAGGTCAATCTTTCCTTTAAAAACTTGACCTGTTATCCCGTTTAACGTGATCCATTCTCCTAATCTAAGTTTGTGGCCATTAATTTTTGCTTCTTTCTTTATTTCATCTATGCTTAAATTCTCACAACCAACTACACAGATTTTACCTAATCTTGAGGCTACGATAGCAGCATGAGAGGTTTGCCCTCCTCTTGCCGTAAGGATTCCATCTACTTTATGAATTTCTTTAATGTTGTCCGGTACGGTATCATATCTTACTAACACCAAAGGATCTCCTGTATCCATGGTTATGATATCTTCCCAACCAAACACTATCCTTCCTGAGATTAAACCTCCTGTAACTCCTATTCCTTTCCCGATATACTCTAAATTTTTTAGCAATTCTTTAGAGAAGAAAGGAATATCCCTTTCTTCTCTAAGAATTATATCTCTTACTTGTAAAATATAAAGAGAATCTGGGTCATTTCCTTCAAAAGTAAACTCGATTTCTTGATGTCCCCATCCTTTTTCATAGACTAGATAATAGGCTAAATCAAGTAAAGCTTTATATACATCTGGAAAGGCTTCTTGTAAACAAGGTCCTTCTCGTTCTTCTATTTTCTTTTGTTCTATAGAAATTGGGTAGGCGTTGACCAAACCTGATACGATGTCTTCTCCTTGATTATAGGAGGTATAATCTCCCCAGAGAATAATTCTTGGAAACTTGCCTACAGGGGAGGTAGTAAGTGTTACCCCTGTACCTGTGTGATCTCCTATGTTTCCAAAAACCATCTGTTGGATGATTACAGCCGTTCCCCACTCATCAGAAAGCTGCATTATTTCTCTATAAGACTTAGCTTTTTCATTAAACCAAGAGGTTAAAATTAATTCAATCCCTTTAAAAAGCTGTTCCCAAGGATCATCGATGACTGGAATTCCCAATTCTTGAATACTTTTCCTGTAGAGCAGCGCAAGTTCTTGCATTTGTTCACCGCTAAACTCTCTTTTTTTCTTTACTTTGTATTTTCGTTTATGCTCTCGCATAAGATGGTTAAAAAAATCTCGAGGGACACCAAAGGCCATAGCCCAGCTTTGAATAAACCTGCGATAGGTATCCCAAGCAAACCAAGTATTCCCAGAAGCCCTTGCCAACCCCTCTACTGTCTCAAGATTTAAACCTACGTTCAGGATAGAATTCATCATCCCAGGCATAGAGAGGGCCGCTCCACTTCTTATACTTACTACCAGAGGATTTTCTTTACCTCCAAAAACTTTCTGAGAAATATCTTCTAACATCTTGATATTTTGTTCAATTTTTTCAGTATAATCAAGCCATAATTCAGGATATTTTTTTATAAGAGGGTAACATCTAAACACTTCTGTAGTTAAAATAAAACCTGGTGGGATTTTGTTTTTTATCTTTTGTTCTTGAGCTAATATCGTAAGAATGTATCCTTTGTTACCGAGGTAAATCAAATCTGTTACTAAATTATTAGGTTTATGTAGAGAAGAGAGAATTCTTCTTGGGTCGTAGCTCATTAATAAATTCAGGTCCTCTTTAGCTATCTTTTCTAAATAAGAAGAAAGGATATCGTAGATTTTTTTAAGAAAACGGTCTAGATGGGTTAGACTAAAAGCCTCTCCTATAAGGTCTTTTATTACCACCTCACTTATACAAAAATAACGTTGCTCTTTTTCTAAACCACACAAACATTTCTTGTACTTTTCTAAAATTTCGTCTTCATTTAGAGTTTGAAATACCAAAGGAAAGACCTTGAGGAAAGGGTTTACATAGTAAACTTTTACTATGTGTTGAACACCGTCTAATAATCCACGAAAAATATCTAAATATTGACTGTAGGTTAGGGGATAACTTTTCAAAGAATATTCGAGAAGATTTAACGAAGATTCAAATTTTTGAGAAAAAATTCCATCGATCTCTAAAGCCTTTTTAAAAAGCTTTAATATTTTCAGGATTTTAAAAAAAGAGGCTCTTGTGATAAACTGAAGGTCAAACTTTTCTATAAGCTTTTCAAATAAAAGATTGGCAAGATATTCCAGACGAAAGGTGAGTCCTAAGGCATCAAATTTTTTCTCTTTATACCTCCCATACATAGAAGGAATGTCAGCAGCTACGTGTCTTTTTTGAAGAATCTCTTCTATAGGAGGATAGGTTTGCTTAGACAAAATAATCTCTTTAAGCTCAGACATCCAGTCTAAGATCTTTTCTAAAATCACATATAAGTCCTGAGGTTCTTTTTGAAGAAGGTCCTTTAGTTCTGCTATAAATGGATATTCCTTTTCGTCGTATTGGATTAACAAAAGGTTTATGTCTTTTAAAACTCCAAAATACTTTTGACATTCTAAATGGTACAAAGAAACCGTAAGATAGAGTTTCTTTTTTATATATTTCTTCGAAATCTATGTCGTTAAGGATTTTTTTTAAAGAAGAAAGCTCTAAGTTTAAAAAGTCCTCAAAATTTTTTAAATTTGCTTTTTGAAAAACAGCCTGAAACAAACTTTGCATTTTGATATGAATTTCAATTTCTTCATTTTTTAACTTGTTATGAAGTACTTCAGGTAAATATTTGAGAATATGTCTATCTTCCAGGGTAAACCAGTATTTAAGAATATCTTTTATAAATTCAACTGCTAAGCTTGAGTTTTCGATGTGTATAAACTTTCTTAAAAAATGGATTAAAGAATCTTGTCTGTTAAAAAGTTCATCTAATTCTGTTGAGAGGTCTCTTATAAGACCTTCTGCTCCGATTTCGTTGTAATAAACAGGTAGTAGTTTACAAAACTGTTTGGTAAGGTTGTACACTGGTTTGATAGGAGCGTTAAGTAGCTGAGTAATCTCCTTTTGGAAAAGGTCTGTATCTTTGATAGAAATTCCATATAGTCTTAGGTTTAAGATCATAGCAGCCAAAAGACTGCTACACCATTCAGGATTGACCTTAAAAATCTCAAGCCAAGTTTTTATGTTAAGGAGATGGTGTGGGTTTTGGATAATCTTCCAATTTAAACCAATACCTTTGATCTGCGGAGGTTGAAATCCAAACTTTATGATTTCATTTATCAATACCTCTATAAGGTAAACCTCTTTTTTGTTTAAAATACAAATCCCTATGTTTTTAATACATTCAAGAGCAGTACGTGGGTAAAGGTTGAGCTTTTCTTTTAGGATATCAAAAAACTTTCTGATAAATTCGTCTAAGTTTTGGTAAGGTTTAGAGTTAATCATTAAGATTAAGTTACGGTTTACTTCTTTGATCAATTCTTCATGGATAAGTTTGAGAATAGGGGCCTTTATTAAATCAAAAAGAAAATTGATTTTTAGCTCGTCAGAAAAATTGTAATGGTTCAGTTGATTGATAGAAGAAATAAAATCTTTTAATTTTTTAAGTAAATCTAAATGATCGGGAAGAGATAAAAGATTAGACAAAGTCACAGGTTTTTCAATTAAAGAATTAATGAGACTTTCAAAATAGTTTGAGGTCAAAAAGTCTTCTTTAAGCCTTATACTTGAGGTGTTTTGAATAAGGTTAGCTTCACAGGTTTTAGCTAATTTTCCCCAAAAAGTATAGGTCGAAATATAAGTTTTTTTGAGAAGGTCTATGTAAACCAACTCAAGTTCCCGAGAAAAAGAAAGTTTGCTTAACTTTTGAACTAAACGTTTAAAAGAATAGTAATTTTCTAAAAAATTCAAAAAATATTCTTCTGGAAGGTTGGTTATGGCCTTTAAAATTTCTTTTAAAACAGGGATTAGCTCGTAAAAAGTTTCTTGGTCGATTAGGTCAGCTGTTTTATCAAGTATAGAAAAAATAGTCTCTGCGGTTTTGATGTTAGTTTCTTGGTCTTTTCCAAAAAACTTAAATAAAAGGTCAAAAATTAACCAGTAAGCCCTGTTTCTGTAGGGATGTTTAAGTAAAATCGAAAGGTTCTTTAAAAAGTAACTTCTAAGTTCTTCTAAAACAAGAAAATTATTTTTATAAGGATGGAAGGCCTCTTTTAAAAGTGTTTCTATTTGTTGCCTAAGAGCTGGAAACTTAGCATAAATTTCTGGGAAAACATTATACTTAGGGTCGTACTCTACGTTTTCTACAAAAGTGTAGGCTAAATTAGCTAATAAGGCTTTAGAAGTGAACTTTTCTATCATTGTTTAAAGGTCTTTTGTCATAACTAAAGCATCGCTATTTCGATAGTAATTTGGTCTAACGTATACTTTTTGAAACCCCATTTTTTGGTATAACTTAAGTGCAGGATGGTTGTCTATTTTTAGTTCTAAATGTACTTTTTTCACCCCTTGCTGTTTAAGATGATTTAAAAATTCCTTTAAAAAATAAGTTCCTAACCCTTTGTTTTGATGTTCTTTTTTTATCCCAATCCTTAATAGTTCTGCTTCGTCTAAGATTATCCTAAACACAAGATAGCCGAGTTTTTCCTTTTCTTTGGTTAAGACCCATATCTGAGAAAAAGAATTCTTAAACTCAGATAAAAGTCTTGTATAGTCCCACGACTCATCTTTAAACAATTCCTTTTCAGTAAGGGCTATAAACTCAAGGTCTTTTTCTTGGTCCAAAACTTCGATTTTAAACATCTTTTTTAATATCTCTATGAGACACTATAAACTCTACTTCAAACAAAGATTTCTTTAAATTTTCTACTAAAAATTCGATTAGAGCAACTGAACGATGTCTACCCCCAGTACATCCTATGGCTAAAGTAAGATATCGTTTGTTGCTTTTGGCATAAACAGGTATTAACCAATTTAAAAACTCAGTTAGAAAGTTTAAAAATGTTTTGGTTATATCGTAGTTTAGTAAATATTGTTTAATAAGAGGGTTCTCTCCGTTAAGAGGTTTTAATTCTGGGTTAAAATAAGGGTTAGGAAGGATTCTTGCATCAAAGACATAGTCTGCTTCAGGAGGTATTCCATATTTATATCCAAAAGAGATAAAATGTAAGACTAAATTTTTCAGGTCAGTTCTTGTCTGATATCTTGTAAAAATTTCATTTCTTAGTTGATGGACGTTGTAGTTAGAGGTGTCTATAAAGAGAGTAGCAAGTTCTCTGATGTCTGCTAAAAGTTCCTTTTCCCTCTCTATAACCTCTTCTAAACCAACTTCTTTTTCTCTTAAAAGAGGATGCAATCTTCTTGTGAGGTTAAACCTTGAAATGATAACGTCAGTTCTTGCATCAAGAAAGATGAGCTCCCAAAAATAACCTAGCTTGTGTATCTGAGGAAGTACGGTTTTAAACTCAGGCAAAAAGTATCTATCTCTTAGGTCCATTACTAAGGCTACCTTGTCTGTAGACAGGCTTTCCTTAACTTCCTTTAAAAAGGAAATTAAAAGTCGGGTAGGAAAGTTGTCTATAGCAAGGTAGCCTAAATCCTCAAAAGCCTTTAAAGCTGTGCTTTTCCCAGAACCTGAGGTGCCAGTTATGATGATTAAATTAGGCATCTTTAAGCAAATTCTGGTACAAGAACCACTGGTTTATCATCCTTTAAATAAAGAACACATATTTTATCATAATCAGTGTTGTAAAAAACAAAAAAATCTTCTTCATGGTTTTTCTTAAACCAATTTATAGCTTCTGCGGTAGAAAGATGGTTAATTTCAACTTTTTTGATTTCATAGTTAGAAACTGAGGCTTCTCCTGAGATTTCAACAGTCCTTCCTTTTCTAAACTCTTTTCTTTTTTCCTTTAATTTTTTCACCTGTTTTTCTAAAGTTTCATAAGCAAGGTCTATGGCTTCATAGATATCTGAAGTTTCTTCCTTTACCACCAATACCTCTCCATCTCCTTTAAGTACTATTTCTACGATTTCTCTAAATTTTTCTCTCTTAAAAACTATCTGTACGTTTACAGGTCCTTCAAAATATTTTTCAAACTTGCTAATCTTTTTTTCAGCATACTGTTTGATAGCCTCTGAAGGATCAAGACCTTTAAACGTAAAATTAAATTCCATCATTCGTAAACCCTCCTTAGATAAAATTTAAAAAATTTATCTTCCCTTTTATGATAAAGTTTACCAATTTTCATATAAAATTCAATCCCTACCCCTCATATCCTTAAAGTTGGAAAGATATAGAGGGGTAGGGGAAGTTACTTATATTATTAATGAACTGGTTGTTTGGTGAATACAAACTCTCCGAAATCGTTTACATCTACGATGATTTTATCCCCTTCTACGAAGGTCCCGTCAAGAATCTTTAAGGCTAAAGGATTTTCTATGTGACGCTGTATAGCTCTTTTGAGAGGTCTTGCTCCAAAGGTAGGATCGTATCCATAGGTAGCTATTAGTTCTTTTGCTTTTTCGGTGAGTTCCAAACCCATGTTCTTTTCAGCTAATCTTTCGTTTAGATACTTGATCTGTATGTCCACTATTTTTATGATATGTTCTCTTTGTAGGTTATTAAAGATGATGATTTCATCAATCCTGTTTAAAAATTCAGGTTTAAAAGTAGCCTTTAAAAGTTCGTGTATTTTAGATTCTATTTCTGTATGACTTATGGAAAGGTCTTGGAAGTAAAAGCTACCTACGTTTGAAGTCATGATGATGATGGTATTTCTGAAGTCTACTGTTCTACCTTTTCCATCTGTAAGTCTTCCGTCATCAAGTACCTGTAATAAGATATTAAACACATCAGGATGAGCTTTTTCTATTTCGTCAAAAAGTATTACTGAATAGGGCCTTCTTCTTACAGCTTCTGTAAGTTGTCCTCCTTCTTCATAGCCTACATATCCTGGAGGGGCACCTATCAACCTTGATACCGAATGCTTTTCCATATATTCGGTCATGTCGATCCTAATCATAGCATCTTCGGTATCAAACATAAACTCAGCCAAAGCTTTAGCAAGCTCAGTTTTTCCTACTCCTGTAGGACCTATAAACATAAAAGAACCGATAGGTCTATTGGGATCTTTTAGCCCAGCTCTGGCTCTTCTTAAAGCATCTGCGATGACCTTAATAGCATGGTCTTGTCCTACCACCCGTTCTTTTAGTTTTTCTTCTATCCTGAGCAGTTTTTCTCTTTCACTTTCTAAAAGCCTGCTTACAGGAATTCCCGTCCATTTAGAGATAATCTGAGCAATGTCTTCTGCGTCTACTTCTTCTTTTAAGAATTTATGTTCTTTTTGGATTTCAGCAAGTTTACGGTTTTCCTCTTCAAGTTCTTTTTGAAGCTGAGGTATGATACCATAGATAATTTCTGCTACCCGGTTTAGGTCTCCCTTTCTTTCTGCTTGTTGAGCCTCGACCTTTAATTGGTCTATTCTCTCTTTAAGCTTTCTAATTTTTTGAATTATTTCTTTTTCCTTAAGCCATTGTTCCTTTAACTGTTCTACCTTATTTCTAAGGTCTTGAAGTTGTTCTAAAATCTTAGTAAGTCTTTCTTTGGCCTTTGGGTCGGTTTCTTTTTCTAAAGCCACTTTTTCTATTTCTAACTGTTTGATTTTTCTTTCTATCTCATCTATTTCTGTAGGCATAGAATCTATTTCAATCCTAAGTTTAGCTGCCGCTTCATCTATAAGGTCTATAGCTTTATCAGGTAAAAATCTATCTGTGATATACCTGTGAGAAAGCATTACCGCTGCTACGATAGCGTTATCTGTAATCTTTACTCCGTGGTGCACTTCATATTTTTCTTTTAGACCCCTTAAAATAGCGATAGCCTCTTCTGGAGAGGGTTCATCTACATATACAGGTTGGAAACGCCTTTCTAAGGCAGGATCTTTTTCTATGTACTTCCGGTATTCATCTATGGTAGTAGCACCTATACATCTTAATTCGCCTCTTGCCAAGGCTGGTTTTAACATGTTAGCAGCATCCATAGCTCCTTCGGCTGCACCAGCTCCAACCAAGGTATGTATCTCATCTATAAAAAGGATGATTTCTCCTTCACTTGCTTGCACCTCTCTTAAAACCGCCTTTAGTCTTTCCTCAAATTCTCCTCTAAACTTAGTTCCTGCTATCAAAGAGCCCAAATCAAGTTGTATAATTCTTTTGTTTTTTAAAATCTCAGGAACATCTCCAGCTACTATCCTCTGAGCTAATCCTTCTACTATGGCTGTTTTACCTACACCTGGCTCTCCGACCAACACCGGGTTATTTTTGGTTCTTCTACTTAAAATATGCATAACCCTTCTTATTTCTTCGTCTCTTCCTATCACAGGGTCAAGTTTTCCAGCTTTGGCAAGAGCAGTAAGGTCTCTACCAAATTTTTCTAAAGATTGATATTTTTCTTCTGGATTTTGGTCAGTAATCCTTTGTCCTTTTCTTATTTTGTTGATAACCTCTTTTGTGTTGCTAAAGGTAACCCCACGTTTTCTTAAAATTTCTCCTGCTTTAGTCGGACTATCTATGATAGCTAAAAATAGATGTTCTGTTGAAACATACTCATCTCTCATTTCTCGGGCTAATCCCTCGGCTTTATCTAAAATTTGCTTAAGATTTAAAGAAAGATATAGCTGGTAAGCTCCTTGGGTAAGTTTGGGAAATTTATCTAAAATTTCCTCAAGCTCAGAAGCAATGATTTTGGAGTTTACCCCGAGCCTGTCCAGGATGGTAGGAATAATTCCACCTTCTTGGGTGACCAAAGCTAATAAAAGGTGCTCTGGTTCTAACTGAGGATTGTTTTTAGACTCGGCTAACTTTTGGGCTTCTTGTAAAGCCTCTTGAGCTTTAAAAGTGTATCTGTCAAGCTTCATCGTTTAACCTCCACTTTTTAAATATTACTATTTGTTTAAAAATTAAATACAAAGTTTACACTTTCAATAGTCAAAACTTTTAAAAATTTTTGTAAAATTTTGGTAAATTGGTACTTGAAACTTTGCAAGTGTATACTTATTTTTAGAATTAGAAATTCCAAAAATAAAATATAAAAAGGAGGTGATAAATATGGCAGATTTAATTCTTTGGCGTCCATTACAGGAATTAAAAAAAGAAATGGATCGTATTTGGCAAGAATTTTTTGGTAAAGAATTGTTAACAGAAAGATGGGAAGGTATAAGTTGGGCACCTGCTGTAGATGTTTCGGAAACAGATGATAAAGTTATCGTAAAAGTTGATGTACCAGGTGTAAATCCTGAGGATATGGAAATTAGCTTGATGGAGAATGTTTTGGTTATTAAAGGAGAAAAGAAAAGAGAAGAGGAGGAGAAAAAAGAAAACTTCTATAGGATTGAAAGATTTTATGGAAGTTTTATGAGGTCTATACCTATTCCTTGTGAGGTTGAAGAAGATAAGATAGAAGCTACCTATAAAGATGGGGTTTTGAAGATAATTTTACCTAAAAAGCCTGAAGAAAAGAAAAAAGTTATCAAGATTAACGTAGAGAAATAATTCTTTAGAAGAGAAACCCCGGGAGGAATTTCCTGGGGTTTTTTATTAAAATTAATTTAAATTAAGCTATTTAAAATTAAAGTGGTCAAACCCTTTGGGTTTTAGTTTTAATCTTTCTTTTTTTTCGCTAACTAAATAAAGATCTTTTTCAGGTAAGATTTTTCCTATGCAGAAAAACTTCCTTTTTAGTTTGGTTTCGATTTCACCTATTTGGTGTAAGTTAGAGGGAGAAACAGTAAAAAGAAGGGCATAGTCTTCTCCTCCTGAAAGGGCATCTTCTAAGGTAGCTCCGGGCTCTATAGGTATAGCCTCTTGTAATAATTCAGCCCCAACTGAGTTTTCTTCACATATCCTCCAAAGGTCAAGTAAAAGACCGTCGGAGATATCTATAGCTGAGGTAGCTAAATTTTTCGAAGAGAGTTCTTTACCTAAGATTATTTCTGGTTCTGGGTAAAGATGGGCTTTTTTGAGATTTTCAGGTATTTCTTTTAAAGGAGAGGTTTTAACCATTCTTAAAAAAGCAGAACTTCCTCCTAAGGGTCTTGAGACAAAGATCAAATCTCCTTCCTTTGCTCCTTTTCTTAAAATAGGGAAGTTGGTTTTACCAAATAAAGTTAGGTTAAAGAAAAAGAAGGGACTTTTAACTGTGTCTCCACCTACCAAATGGGCACCAAACTTATTTAAGCTTTGATTAAGTCCTTGTAAAAACGGCTCTGCCCAGTTAACATCTACAGGGATCGGACTTCCTAAGGTAAGGAGAGCCCATTCAGGCTCCCCTCCACAGGCAGCGATGTCACTTAAATTAGAGTTAGCTAATTTAACGCCTAAGTCAAAAAAAGAGTAATAATCTAATTTAAAATGGATTGTTTCTACTAGCGCATCAGTTGTAATAAGTAAAAATTCCTGCTCCTCTTTTTGAATAACAGTACAGTCTTCATTATAGGTTTTAAAAACAGGAGGTTTTTCAAAAAGATGTTTTTTTAAATAAGTTATCCATTCCTTTTCAGTCATTATTCAGCGCTGAGAAGTTCATACTCACTAAAGAAAAATGGTATTTCCTTAGCGGCAGATTCAGGGCTGTCAGAACCATGAACGGTATTTTTTTCCTTGTCTATCGCAAAAAGTTTTCTTATGGTACCTTCTTGAGCTTCTTTAGGGTCGGTTGCTCCCATGATTTCACGTACCCTTTTTATAGCCTGTTCTCCTTCTAAAACCATAGCCACCACTGGACCAGAACTCATGTAATCTGTTAGACTTTCAAAAAAAGGACGTTCTTTGTGTACGACATAAAATTGTTTTGCCTGCTCCTTAGATAGTTTAACTTTTTTTAAAGCAACCACCCTGAGACCCTTTTCTTCAAAAATACTAATAACCTTTCCTATAAGGTTTCTCTGGACCCCGTCAGGTTTAATCATAACCAACGTTCTTTCCATCTGATCCCTCCTCCTCATAACTAATTTTTGCTCCATTATAAAACCTTTTTGTTATTTTCCAACAACAGAAAAAACCTTTATTTTTTGGCAATTTATAACGATTAAGGTATAATTATACTTTAGCTCTTTTAGAGAGAAATTTAAACAGGAGGTAATTATGGCACAAGATAAGATTGTATTTGTTTACATAACTTTTCCCAATTCAGAGGAGGCTCAAAAAGTTGGAAGGATACTCCTTGAGAAAAGACTTTGTGGTTGTGTTAACCTTTTTACTAACATTAACTCTATGTATTGGTGGGAAGGTAAGATAGAAGTTTCTCAAGAAGCTGTTTTAATAGTAAAAACCCGCGAATCTCTTTATCCTGAGGTAGAAAAAGAGGTGCTTAAAAACCATTCTTATTCTTGTCCTTGCATCGCAAAAATAGAGGTTTCTGAGGTTACCCCCTGTTTTTATAGATGGCTTTTACAAGAAACAGGGGTTGAAATTTAAAAATTTTTTATTATTTTACTGCGAAGCTAAATTTAAGGATATAGGAGGGGAAGGGTATGCCTATTTATGAATTTAGGTGTTATGATTGTGGGAGGATTTTTGAAAAACTTATTTTTAGTAAAACAGAAGAACAAGAGGTAAAATGTCCCTTTTGTGGTTCAGAAAAGGTAGAAAAGGTAGTATCTAATGTATGTGCGATGATGAAAGGGGTAGGTGATTATAAGAAGAGTTCTTGTGGAGGAGGATTTGGTTTTAGCTGAGCTTAAAAAGAGAAAAAGGCAGGTTGCCTTTTAAAAAAGTGTAAAGGGGTTTTACATGTTAAGTAAAAGAATAATCGTATGCCTTGACGTAAAGGATGGTAAAACGACTAAAGGGATAAAGTTTAAAGACAATGTAGAGGTAGGCGACCCTGTAGAGATGGCTGAAAAGTATTATCAAGAAGGGGCTGATGAAATAGTTTTTTACGATATTACTGCCAGTGCAGAACATCGAGGGATCATGATAGACGTGGTTAGAAGGACTGCCGAACGGATTTTTATTCCCTTTTCAGTAGGAGGTGGAATTAAGTCAGTCGAAGACATGAGACAGGTCTTGCTTGCAGGAGCAGAGAAGGTTTCGGTTAATACCGCGGCTGTGCTTAATCCCAAACTGATTTACGAAGGGGCTAAGGCCTTTGGTTCTCAATGTATCGTACTTGGTATGGATGTGAAAAAGGTTGAACCTTCTTCTAAAATCCCCTCTGGATATGAGGTTTGGATAAAGGGTGGAAGACAACCTATGGGAATAGATGCTGTTTGGTGGGCAAAAGAAGCAGAAAACTTAGGGGCAGGGGAGATTTGTCTTAATTCTATAGATGCAGACGGCACTAAAGAAGGTTATGAGTTAACCATTACGAGGATGATAGCAGAGGCGGTAAACATTCCGGTTATTGCCTCAGGTGGTGCAGGTCACCCTGAACATTTGTATCAGGTTCTTACCGAAGGTAAAGCTGATGCAGCGCTTATAGCCTCTATGGTTCACTATGGAATGTATACCGTGAAAGAAATCAAGGATTACTTAGCTAAAAAGGGGGTAAAGGTAAGAACTAAGTGGTAGGATCTTTTTCTAACCAACCTTCAATTCTTTTTTTAATCACCAAAAAAATTAAAAAAACTATCACAAAAGTGAGAGTTACTAAAATTATACTTTGAGGATGCCCACCGTATACTACATCCCCCTGAAGGGAAAGGGCAAAAGTGCCTGGTATTCTACCTAAAAAACATACCACCGTGAAACCTTTTAGAGAGACAGGCATAAAACCAAGTAAATAGTTTAGCAAGTCCTTGGGAAACCCAGGAAAAAGATAAAGTAAAAACATTCCAGTAAGCCCATGTTTATAAAAAATTTTCTTTACCTTCAAATAGATGGGAGATTGACGGTATTTTTTAAAAAATTTTTTTCTTAAAAACCTTGCTATATAAAAAGAAATTAAAGACCCTACCATCAAGCCTGCCATACTTAACATAAACCCATAGATCCCTCCGAAAAGAAAACCTGCAAAAAATCCTGTCACTTCTCCAGGGAGGGGGGCTATTATTACTTGTAAAGCTTGTAAAAAAACAAATAAAATACCTCCGGCTATGGGATGATTTTTTACAAAAACCCTTATTTCTTCTCTGCTATCCCAAAGGTTTATAAAATCTTCAAACATAGGGTTTTATATTTTTCTACTAAAAGATTTTTTCACAAACTTCTAAAAGCTTTCTACAAGGGATTATTTCTAATGATAGGTTATGCTTAGGAAGGTTTAATCTTTCTGGAACAAAAGCTCTTTTAAACCCCTTCTTTTCTGCCTCTTTTAGCCGAAGGGCTATTTCTCTTACTGGTTTTATCTCACCGGAAAGCCCGATTTCTCCTATAAAAATAGTTTTGTCTGGAAGAGGTTTTTCTAATAAACTTGACACCAAAGAAACAGCTACTGCCATGTCTGCAGAAGGGTCGGTGATCTTGAGCCCCCCAGATATTTTAACATAAATGTCTTGATTACTAAAATTGAAATTTAGTTTTTTTTCTAAGATAGCAACAAGTAAAGATAGCCTTATAGGGTCAAATCCAACTGCTGTCCTTCTTGGTAAAGCAAGAAAACTTTTGGCAACCAAGGATTGCACCTCTACCAGCAAAGGTCTTGTTCCTTCTATCACACAAAATACAGCCGCATTTTCTTCTCCTGATAGAAAAAGGTCTTCACATTGAGAGTGAGGAACCAATCCTTTGGAGGTCATCAAAAAGACTCCTATCTCATTTACCGGACCAAAACGGTTTTTTACTGCTCTTAAAATCCTAAATCCTGTTTCTTTCTCTCCCTCCAAATAAAGTACCACGTCTACCAAATGTTCTAAAACTTTTGGTCCTGCAATCAAGCCTCCTTTGGTAATATGGCCTACCACAATTGTTACCACCTCCTGTTCTTTAGCAAAGCGCATAAGGAGATTCGCACACTCTCTTATTTGAGAAACCCCACCTGGAGGGCTTTCTAACTCAGGTAAAAAAACTGTTTGGATGGAGTCTACTATCAGAAGGTCAGGTTTTATGGTTTTCAACTCTTCTATTATCGTGGAAAGTTCAGTATCTCCTATAAAAAGGACTTCATCTCCCAACCCCAGTCTTTCAACCCTTAACTTAACTTGTTCAGCAGATTCTTCGGCAGATAGATAAACTATTTTTAGTCCCTTTTCTGCAAGCACACCTGCTACTTGAGTAAGAAGGGTAGATTTCCCTATCCCTGGATCTCCTCCTATAAGGATAAAAGACCCAGGCACAAATCCTCCTCCTAATACCAAATCAAGTTCGCTAAGACCTGTTAAAATCCTTGGTTTTACTTCATACTTTATGTCTGAAAGTTTTAAGACCTTTATCGGTTTATTATTTATTCTGGTTTTGTTTTTTGTTTTTATCGAGCTTTCTTTTTCTTCTATAAAGGTATTCCATCCCCCACATTCAGGACAGCGTCCTAACCATTTAAGGCTTTTATAACCACATTCCTGACAATAGTAAGCCATGTTTTATCCTTCCTTTTCCCAAATTCCTTTCCAGATAAAAAACTCTTTATAAGTTTTTTGAGATATTTTAACCCGAACTTCACCAAGTTTAACAGGGTTTCTAAGGTTTTTAGGAGGGATAGGGTTCTTTTGGATAAAGATAACCTCTTTTCCTGATAAATCTGAGTCTTTTCTCCATAGATGGTATTGATTTTGTGGGTAAGGGTGCTTTTGTACTACATAAATGTTTTCTGGATGAGACTTTAGATAAAAAGCTAAAGAGGAAGCTATATCTCGATAAGAGACAACGATAGGAGTTTTCCCATCATAAAAGGTCTCAACATAAGAGGCAAGTTCTCTCCATCCTATAAATTTCTTTAAAAGGTCTCGGGTAAACTCTGGAAATCGGTCAAAAAAGGCTCCAAATGACAAGGCCAGTATAAGGAAACAAATACCATAAAGGAGGTTAAACCTGAGAAAAGTGATAAATTTAGGAAAAGGAGGGGTATAAACTACCCAGATTAGTCCTGAAACCATAAAAGGTAAGATCCAGTTTGCGTTTATTTCTACCATAAAAGAAAGCCCCAGGAATAATAAAGACGGAAGCCCAAGAAAATAAATAAAATCTCTGGTTTTGTATATCTCATCTTTTAAGTTTTTTAGTGCCATGAGTATAAAACCTAAAGCTAAAGGGGTATAAAGTAGTAAGGTCTCAAGTATTGTTTTTATTCCCTTGGACAACTCTATCCCGGTTCTTGAAAAATGTTCCTCTGTATGTTTAAACATAACAAAACCATTTATCCAGTTCCAGTAAAGATTGGGTAGAATCATCAAGAAAGGTAATCCAAACATAAGAAAAGTTACAGGTTTTTTTAAGGCTGGTCTTTTAAACCATAGGATATATCCTATGGCAATCGCTATAAACCCCAACATCGTTTGTTTTGTAAGAAGACCTAAGCCCATAAAGAGACCAGCCAAAAAAGCGTGTCTTACCCTTAGCGTTTCTAAATAATTTATAAAAAAATAGGTAGCTCCAGTCCAAAAAAGCATAAGAGGAGGGTCTATGGTCATGATAAAACTGTATACAGTAAGTAAAGGTATTAAGCTAAGACAGGTTAGACCTAAAAGAAGTTCTTTCTCATAAGGAAGGCGTTTTTTTAGGATTAGATAAAAAAATAAAGTGGTAAAGGTAATAGAAAAAAGTGCAGGTAACCGGACTGCCCATTCATAATTTCCAAAAAAACCGGTTGAAATCTTAATCAGCCATGCAACCATCGGTGGTTTACTGTAGTATCCCCAAGCAAGATTCCTTGACCAGTCCCAATAATAAGACTCGTCATAAGAAAGAGGGAGGTCTAAAAGTAGGAGATATAAAAGTTTTATCAAAAACAAAGAGAATAAGAAGAAAAGTGGTTTAAGCAGAAAGTTTTTTTTCATGTCTTAATTTTTTAAGAAGGGTTTTTACCAAAAGATAAAACGTCCATCCCCAAAAACCACCCCAGAAAAAACCAGACAGCACATCAAAGGGATAATGGTGCCCAAGGTATATCCTTGACCAACCTACCAACAACATAAACAATATCCAGCCCCAGGCAAAAGGAGGATAAAAAAGACTTAAGTAAATGGAAGCAAAAGAGACATTTGAGGCATGATTTGAAGGAAAACTGTAGGAAGTTTCTTTTTTTAAAGGTTGGTTGAGGTAACGATGTTTTTGATCAGAGTAATAATAAAGGTTTTCCTGAGATACAAAAGGTCTTGGTCTTTGGAAATAAGGCTTAAGAATTTTAGCACAACTAAAATCTACCCATACATACCCTAAGATTAAAAAAATCCAGATTATCAAACTTTGTAGTAAAGTTTTCTTTTTAAGGATAAGCCATCCAGACGTAACAAAAAAGACATAAATAAGGTCTGGATGGCTAAAATAAGGTAAGGTTAAGTCTAATAACCTATGTCTAAATTGGTTTATGACATAAAATAATTTGAGGTCTAACTCACATAAAAACAAGGCAACCCTTAAAACTCAGTCTTTTACAGGATAGAAATGTTGGCTTTTTTAGCATCCTCTAAAAATTTAGCAAGGCCTATGTCAGTGAGAGGATGCTTAAACATCTGTTCTATTACTTTAAAGGGAATGGTAGCAATATCTACCCCTAAAAGGGCACATTTTCTTACATGGTCTACATGACGTATACTTGCAGCGATAACTTCAGTTTCAAACCCATAAGCTGCGTAAATCTGGATAATTTCTTCTAGGACTGATATTCCATCATAGGAGATGTCATCTATTCTTCCTACAAAAGGAGAAACAAAAGTGGCTCCTGCTTTGGCAGCAATAAGAGCTTGCATAGGACTAAAAACTAAGGTAACGTTTGTAGGAATTTGCTCTGCAGCTAAGGCTTGGACAGCTTTTATTCCATCTACAGTAAAGGGGATTTTAATAACTACATTATCTCCCATCTTAGCCAGTTCTTTCGCTTCTTTAACCATACCCTCAAAGTCTGTAGCTAAAACCTCTAAAGAAACCGGCAAATCTGGGACTTCATTTAAAATCTCAAGGGCAGCTTCTTTCCAAGGTTTCCCTGTTTGAGAAAGAAGGGTAGGGTTGGTAGTTACTCCATCAAGGATACCCCATTCTTTAACCTTTCTGATTTCTTCGATCTTAGCGGTGTCAACAAAGATTTTCATGCTTCCTCCTCCTTCGATAGGTTGTAAATTTTTAATCTCAATCCCTGAAGTCTTATAAAACCTTCTGCGTCCTTAGGATTGTATCCTTCCTTTTCCTCAAAACTTACCAAACGCTTTTTATATAAGCTGTTAGGACTTTTTCTCCCTGCTATTATTACATTTCCTTTATAGAGTTTAACTCTTATCGTTCCGGAAACCCTTTCTTGAGTTTGTTCTACCATGGTTTTCAACGCCTGAAACTCAGGACTAAACCAAAAACCATAATATATCATTTCTGCTATCTTAGGCATAAGACTATCTTTAAGCCTCATTACTTCCCTATCAAGGGTAATCTGTTCTAAAGCTCTATGGGCTATATGTAAGATGGTTCCTCCTGGGGTTTCGTAAATGCCTCTGCTTTTAAGTCCAACAAACCGGTTTTCTACCATATCGATTCTGCCAACCCCGTGTCTTCCTCCTATTTCATTGAGTCTCTTTAGAAGGTTGGCAGGGCTTAATTTTTCTCCGTTAACTGCTATCGGTTCTCCTCTTTCAAACTCTATCTCGATATATTCTGGTTTATCAGGTGCCTTTTCAGGAGATACCGTCATAAGAAACATATCTTCTGGTGGCTCAGTCCACAGGTCTTCTAAAATACCTCCTTCATAGCTTATATGAAAAAGGTTGGCATCTATGCTATAAGGTTTTTCTGGGGTTACTGGAATTGGGATACCATGTTTTTGGGCGTAAGCAATCAGGTCTTGCCTTCCTTTAAAATCCCATTCTCTCCAGGGTGCAATCACTTTAAGATGAGGAGCTAAGGCGGAAAAAGTAAGTTCAAACCTTACTTGATCGTTTCCTTTTCCCGTTGCTCCATGGGCTACGGCATCAGCCCCTTCTTCAAAGGCAATCTTTATCTGTTCTTTAGCAATCAGTGGACGAGCAAGAGAGGTTCCCATAAGATACCAGTCTTCATATCTTGCTCCAGCCTTTATGGCAAAAAATACATACTCTTTTACAAATTCCTCTTTAAGGTCCCTTATAATAACCTTTTCAGCTCCACAACTAAGTCCTTTTTGTTTAATCTCTTCCCAGTCTTCTTCTTGTCCAAGGTCTGCACAAAAAGCAATCACCGGACATTGATACCTTTCTATAAGCCATTTTAAAATTACTGAAGTATCAAGTCCACCAGAATAAGCTAAGACAATTTTATTAGGCATTTGAGAAAAGAACCTCCTTTTTAGATATTCTTAGACAGTATTTAATGGTTGGTTGATCTTCTTTTGTACCGATTCAACCTTACCTTTGATACGACCTGATTTGCCTTTTCTGTAGTCGATTTTTATGTTAACGATGATCCTGTTACAATCTACCTCTAAAGCTTTAAAACACTCTTCAGCAAGCCTCAAAGCTTCTTCTATAGATTCCGTTTCTACCACGGTTTCCATAGGAGTAACTATATAAGGATAGTTGGACTTTTGTATGGTTTCTACAGCTCGAGCTACAAAACTACTTAAACTTTCTCCTTTATCTACAGGAAAGATACTTATTCCCATTAACACACTCATAGTTAAAAACTAATCTTACCACAAATTTTTAAAATATCAACACAATCTGTTTATTTTTCGCAGGCTCCACAGAGTTTACATTTCTCAGGATGGCAAAAACCAGTTAGTTTTAAGTTTTTTGCCTTTTGCCATTCATTCCATAGGAACTCTTTATTTACTCCTAAATCAATCTTATCCCACGGAAATTCTGTCTCTAACGAATCTTGTGGGCACAAACTTTTTAAAACCTTAGGCATACTTTTTATAATCCTTTTTAGGTTTTGACCTTGAGCTAAACTAATTAAAAAATCTTTTAATTCTTTGCTACCTCGGGCTATCAAAGTTTGTAAAAGTGCCTCCTCAGGAGGTTCAACCTTTAGGTTTTTAACATATCCTAATTCTTTTTTTACCCATTTCTCTTTTTCTTTTAAATTCTTTAAATCTGAAAATTTTGCCCATTGAAAAGGGGTATGAGGTTTAGGAACGAAGAAAGAAAAGGTAAAAGAAAGATTAAGATTATATTTTTGTGCAAGTAACTTTTTTATAAACTTTACCGTTTCTTCTAAATCCTCTTGGGTTTCAAAGGGTAATCCTAACATAAAATAAAATTTTATGTTTTTTAAACCCCTTTGCTGAAATTTTTCTAACACCTCAAAGATTTCTTCTGGGGTGAGGTTTTTATTAATAACCTTTTTAAGTTTTTGAGACCCTGTTTCAGGTGCAATGGCTACACTTTTTGTCCCTTTTAAAAGTTCTAAAAAATCTTCGTTTAAGGCATCTATCCTAAGAGAAGAAAAGGTAAGGGTACAACTTTTTTCTAAAAGTTTTTTTCCAAACTCAAGGATTTCTTGTTTATTAGCAAATTCAAGCCCCACTAAACCAACCTTAGAGTTTTCTGGTATGTTTTCGAGTACGTCAGATAGAGCTTTTTCTGGATAACCTCTGGGAGGACGATACATAAAACCTGCGGCGCAAAATCTACAACCTCTCCCACAGCCTTTGGCTACTTCTATAAGATAGGTTTCAGAAAACGTTGCTTTTTGACTGATAAGATCTGAATAAACCACCTTTTCTGGTTTTTTTATTTTGGCTACTTTTATTTTCTTCTGGTCAGAGGACAGAGGAAGGTAAACAAAGTTTAAAGTGCTTAATTTTTCAAGAAGTATTTTTTTGTGGTTAAAATGTTCTATAAAAATAGGAACTACATGTTTTTCTATTTCTTCCCATTCTCCAAGTAAAAAAGCATCAACAAAAGAAGAGATTGGTTCTGGGTTTAACCAAGTAGCCACTCCTCCTGCTAACACAGGTTGTGTCCTTTGAGTAGGGTTTAACCCAAGTTCTCCTTTTTGTAGGATTTTTACCACGTTTATATAGTCTACTTCAAAGGGTATGGAAAAAAGTATAAGGTTAAAATCTTTAAGAGGACGAGAACTTTCGATAGACCTTATTTTTTCATTTTTTTCTGGTAAAAACACCCGCTCACATACTATTTCTTGATAAAGGTTAAGTCTTTGATAGACATAAAGAAAACCTAAGTTAGACATCCCAACCTGATAATGATTAGGAAATACTAAAGCTATAGAAATTCTTCCTGTCCATTTTTTACGGAAAAAGTTTTTTTCAAACCTTGTATAGTCCATAAGATTTTTCATAGGGTTGCAAGTATGTCAAATTGATTATAAAATACTTTTTAAAAATTTGAAATTCTAAGAAAGGTAATGGTTATGAAGAACAGGTTTTTAATCATAGCAGGGCCCTGTGTTTTAGAAGACCTTGAGTTGACCCTTTATATAGCCAACGAGCTTAAAGAGCTTCTTACTAAGTATGATTTTGAGTTTGTGTTTAAGGCCTCTTTTGATAAGGCTAACAGGACCTCTATTTTTTCCTACCGAGGACCTGGGCTTGAAAAAGGTCTTGCCTGGTTATACGAGGTAAAAACCCAAATAGGAGTTCCTGTTACTACCGATGTTCATGAAACCTGGCAGGTTAAACCTGTAGCTGAGGTAGTGGATGTTATTCAGATTCCGGCTTTTCTTTGTAGACAAACTGACCTGATAGTGGAAGCAGCAAAAACTGGAAAAGTGGTTAACATCAAAAAAGGTCAGTTTGTTTCTCCATGGGATATGAAATATGCAGTAGAAAAGGCTAAACAGTTTACCTCTCAAGAGGTATGGACTACCGAACGAGGCTATACCTTTGGTTACAGAAATCTGGTGGTAGATTTTAGAGGTATTCCTATAATGCAGAGGTTTAGTGATAAGGTTATTTTTGACGCTACCCACAGCGTTCAGCTTCCTGGGGGAGGGGAAGGTAAATCTGGAGGGGAAAGAGAGTTCATCCCATATTTGATGAGGGCTTCGGTAGCAGTGGGAGTAGATGGGATTTTTATGGAAGTTCATCCAGAGCCGGAAAAAGCCCTTTGTGATGGAGCCAATTCTTTACCTCTTAGTTGGTTAGACCCTCTACTTTCTCAAATTAGAGACCTAAGAGAGGTGTTAAAAAAACATGGACTTTCCTCAAGAAATTCTACAAAAAGCGAAGAAAATTAAGTTACTTTTGTTAGATGTAGACGGTGTGCTTACCGATGGAAGGATCATCCTTACCAGTGAAGGGGAAGAGGTTAAACAATTTAACGTACTTGACGGAATGGGAATAAAACTTTTACAAAAAATTGGGGTTGAAGTAGCCATCCTTTCAAGCAGATTCTCTCAAGTTACCCAGCACAGAGCCAAAGAGTTGGGTATCATCTTTGTTTCTCAAGGAGAATTAACTAAACTCAAAATATATGAGAAGCTCAAACAAGAAAAAGGGCTTAAAGACGAAGAAATTGCCTATGTGGGAGATGATTGGATAGATCTTCCTGTGTTAAAAAGGGTAGGATTAGCTATAGGAGTTCCTAACGGATGGCCTCCGGTAAACGAGTATGTCCATTACATAACAAAGCTCCCTGGAGGGAAAGGGGCTGTAAGGGAGGTCTGTGATCTCATTTTAAAGGCTAAGGGAAAATGGGAAGAGGCGTTGCAATTTTATCTATCTTAGTTTTGTTTTTAGTTTCTCCTTCTTTATCCAAAGATTTTCGTATGGTAGCCAAAGATTTGGAATACAGTTTTTACAGTAAAGAAGGACTTCTTTGGAAGCTTAAAGCATCTTTCTTTAAACGTGATAAAGAAGGTACTTTTTGGGCAGAGGGTTTAACTTTAATCAGTCCATCCAAAGGAATTAACGTCTCTTCTCAGAGAGGTTATTACTATCCCAAAGAGGATAAAATGGTTTTTCAAGGCAATGTAAAATTGGTTACTGAAAACTATGGAGAAGTATATACCGAAGAGTTGATATTTTTTCCTAAAAAGAACTATCTTTTTACGGAAAAAGAAGTTTTAGTAAAACAAAAAGGTATGTTGATTAGGGGAAAGGGTATGACCTATCATATAAAAGATGGAATTTTTCAGGTTCACGGAAGGGCTCAATTTCAGATGAGTTTTTAAAACGATCGTGTTTTAAACATGCCTGAAAAAAAATATTCTCAAAAAATTTTGATAGAGGCGTATGAAAAGGCAAAAGGCCACAGAGCTAGGGTAAAAGAACGGTTTCTTAAAGAAGGGCCAAAAAGTTTTACAGATGAAGACTTACTTGAGCTTCTTTTAATGTTTAGCCTTCCTTACAGAGATACCAGAAAACTTGCAAGAACCCTTTTAGAACATTATAAAACTTTAGATCAGGTACTTGATGCTCCTTTAGAAGAACTTAAAAAGTTTAAGGGACTTAAGGAAAGGGCTATTTTACCTTTAAAGGTTATTCATGAGGTTGCTCGAAGGTATCTTCAGAGTAGGGCGACAAAGTCAGAATATCTAAGGTCTCCACAAGAGGTATATGAATATCTCAAGTATGAAATGCAAAATTTGGACCGAGAGGTTTTAAAAGTTCTTTTTCTTGATGCTAAGTCTAAGTTTTTAGGAGGAGAAACCCTTTTTGAAGGAACCCTACATGAAAGTGCGGTATATCCAAGAGAAATTTTTAAAAAGGCACTGGAGAAGAAGGCCCTTTCCATAGTGTTAGTGCATAACCATCCTTCTGGAGATCCTACCCCTTCTAAAGAAGATTTAATGCTTACTAAAAGACTGGTTTTGGCAGGAGACCTTCTTCAGATTAAAGTGCTTGATCATGTTATCGTAGGTAAAAATGGATACTACAGTATGGCTGAAAAAGGAGATATAGACAGGTTAAAGGCAGAGATAAGGAGAGAAATCTTATGAAGATAAAAATCGCTAAAAAAGCTGGGTTTTGCATGGGGGTAAGAAGGGCGGTAAATTTAGTATTAAAGGCTTTAAACGAGAAAAAATCATATATTTATACTTACGGACCACTAATCCATAATCCTCAGACTTTAAAACTTCTTGATATTTTTGGAGTACAGGTGTTAAAAGACCCTAACGAAAACCTTCCCTCAGGTGTGGTAATCATTCGTGCCCATGGGGTACCTCCAAAGGAATATAAAGCATTGACAGAAAAACATAAGGTTATAGATGGTACCTGTCCAAGGGTCCTTAAGGTTCAGGCCTTGGCTAAAAAAGCTGTATCAGAGGGAAAAGAGGTAGTGATCATAGGAGATAAAGATCATGCAGAAGTTAAGGGTATTCTTGGTTATTGTGAAGGTAAAGGATATGTGGTTTCCTCAGAAGAAGACGTTGTAACCCTTCCCCCTCTTAAAGATTATGTCATCCTCTCTCAAACTACCCAAGACGAAAAACTGTTTAACCATCTTTCTAAAAGAATAACGTCTCTTTATCCTAACGGAAAGATCATCAATACCATCTGTAATGCTACAGCAGTCAGACAAAACGAGGTTAGAAAACTTTGTGAGGAATGTTCAGCTATCGTGGTTATAGGTGGAAAGTTTAGTGCAAACACCAACCGGTTAGCAGACGTAGCTAAAAAAGAAAATAAAGATGTTTTTCTTGTCGAAAGTCCTGAAGAACTTTCTTGGGAAGATTTAAAGAAACATAAAACAGTAGGTATAACTGCAGGAGCCTCAACACCAAACTGGCTAATAAACGAGGTGGTCGATGTTTTAAAGAATAGAACTTCTTTTTTTTATAAGTTTTTAAAAGCTATGTGTTTTTCTTCGGCTACCTGGTCGTTAACCCTATTTTTAATTTTTCTTGGGCTGTTGTTAGGGATTAACCATCCTTTAAACTCTAAGTTTTCTTATCTTCTTTTATGGTTTTTAAGTTTTAGTCTTTTTAGAAACCTTTTAAACCAAAATCTTTTAAAAGAAAGTTTTAAGTTTTACCTTCCGATAAAATACAGGTTTCTTTCTCAACATCAAAAAAAACTTTTGTTTTTTGCTGTGCTAACGGGTTTTTTTACCTTAATAACCGCTTTTCTTTATAAACCAAGGATAATAAGTTTGGTGATAGCACTTTTGTTGATTGACTTTCTTACCTATCGAAGTGCATTAACCTTTTTTTGGGAGATACTTTTCTTGTCAGCCCTTTCTCTTTATCTATATCCCTTTTGGACTTTTAGTTTTGGAGTCATTTTTTTGCAAGCTGTTCTTGTGATTTTATACCTAAAACTTTATTTAGAGATCGTTTACTTTCAGACAGATGGCTTTTTGCCGAAAAATTTTTTACTTTCTACCTTTTCGTATGAGCCTAAAATTTTCTTTAAAATTTTGAACTTAACTATCTTAATAGGACTATTGATAACCAGCTTAACAACTCTTTTTCATTACAAATTTGGAGTATTCTTTTTGGTTTGGGGAGTAGCTTATTTTCTTGGTTTAGTAGTTAAAAAGAGACCTCTTGGGCAGGTAGTATACTTAGAAACCTTAGTTTTTATAGTTTCTTTAGCTTTTTTAGCGTGTGGTTTTTTTGTTAGAAGTTTAGGGTAGTATAAAAATGTTTAAAGAAGAAGACCTATTTTTTATGGAAGAGGCCCTTAAAGAGGCTTTAAAGGCTTTTGAAGAAGATGAAGTACCTGTTGGGGCAGTGATAGTTTCTCCTAAGGGGGAAATCATAGGTAGAGGAAGAAACCAAATTCTAAAACAAAACGACCCAACCGCGCATGCCGAAATCTTAGCCATAAGAGAGGCCTGTCAAAGGATTGGTAATTTTAGACTTTTGGGATGTAAGATGTATGTGACTCTTGAGCCCTGTCCGATGTGTGCCTATGCTCTTGTGCTTGCAAGAATAGAAGAATTGATCTTTGCTACCCGAGATGAAAAAACAGGAGCTTGTGTTAGCCTCTATCAAATAATCAGTGATCTAAGATTAAACCACAGGATTAAAATGAAAGAAGGTTTATTGAAACAACAAGCAGCCCAACTTTTAAAAGAATTCTTTAGACTAAAAAGAGAGACTATAAAATAGGGCCTATTTCACAAAACTCTTGTTTTTCCTCTAATCTTAAAACTTCAACCCGGTTTTTACCTAACTGTTTTGCCTGATAAAGCGCTTGATCAGCTAAAGAAATGTATTCCATTATGTTTTTTTCTCCTCTGTATTCACACCCCCCTAAACTAATCGTAACCTTTAGATTAGGATTAGTTTCAAAACTTATTTTCATAACCCGTTCTCTCAACCTTTCTCCCACCATTTTTACCTTATCTAAATCACACCTGTATAGGATGATTAGAAATTCTTCTCCTCCGTATCTTATAACCTCATCACTTATTTTTACGTTTTTTCTCAAGGTTTGGGCAACTACCTTTAAAACTTCATCTCCTATCAGATGTCCATAGAGGTCGTTTATGTTTTTAAAGTTGTCTATGTCTGCCATAATAAAACCAATAGGACCTTTAGTTCTTTTAAGTTTAGGGATTAGTAAATCGAGGTAAAGTCTGTTGTTTAGCCCAGTAAGATGGTCTATATACATCATGCTAGGTACAGACTTTATTATGTCTTTTAAGCTTAGAAGACCTACCAGTTTAGAATTATCATCAACTACCGGAAGATGGCTTATGTTAAACCTGGCCATAAGGTTTATGGCTTCTATAAGGGGCATTCCAACTTTAACAGTTATAAGAGATTTCTTGTCTTTACCTAAAGTCTGGAGAATTTCTTCTACGTTAGAAGGTGTTGGGGCAAATAAGAAAATTTTAGGCAGGTCTCTTAGAGTAATAATCTGGATGGGTTCTTGTTGTTGATCTACTACAACCACACTTCCGATCTCTTTATCTATAAAACAAGAAACCAATTCTAATAGGCTACTTTCAGGGTCAACCTTAAAGACGTCATCGATCATCACGTCTTTTACTAACATGGATTTACCTCTAAATGTTGTTTTTTTATAATTAATAGTAGAAAAGTAGCTTAAAAATTTTTTTTGTCAATAATAAATAGCAAAAAAAATCAGGTTTGAGGACCCGGTGGGTTAGTTATTGTTTTTTTATTTTGGTAAGATAAAATAACCAGTGTTTAAAATATAAGCTTAAAAAACTAAAGGGGGCTAAATATGAAATTTTACAGGGCTCTTCATCCAAGACCGGCTGTAATTGTAGGAAGCGGAAATGTAGAACAAGGAAAAACTAATCTTATGGCTTGTTCCTGGATAACTCCTATCTCTGTAGAACCTCCTACCATAGGTTTTGCCTGTGCAACTAAACATTATACAAAAGAGCTTATCGATAAGTATCAAGCTTTTTCGGTAAATATAACAGAAGATTATGAGCTTATTTTTAAAGTAGGTTCTGTCAAGGGAAGAGAAATCGATAAAATTAAAAAATTTGCCATAAAAACTAAACCAAGTCCTAACTTTAAGTTACCTTTGTTAGAGAAGAGTATGGCAACTTTTGAATGTAAAGTGTTAGAGGGCATCGAGGTAGGAGATCATGTTTTTTACATAGGAGAGGTTTTGTTTTGGGAGGCTAAAGATTTTGACGAAGAAGGTTTTAAAGAGTTTTGGAAGTTACCCTTACATAAAACAGGAAGATTTTTTGTTTTCTGCGATAAAAAGGTTTATATGGTGAAATAAGGAGAAAAAGGAGAGATAAAAGATATGGAAGAACTGGTGTGTTATTGTTTTGGTTTTACTAAAGAGGATATCGTAAGAGATGTAAAAGAAAACCAAGGACGTTCTGAAATTTTAGAGTTTATCATGGATAAAAAAAGAAAGGGCCAATGTGAATGTCATCTTAAAAATCCCAAAAAGACCTGATGTTTAGGAGACGTCCACAGGATTGTGGAAGAAACTAAAAAGTCTTTAGGAATTTTTTAAGCTCTTTGTATAGTTCAGGAAGCTTTTCAAAAATAATTATAGCTCTTTTCCATACATTTGCCTTTATAGCAGGTATTCCTGCCACCTCGGTGTTAGGAGGGACTTCCCCTACAACCCCTGATTTAGCTGCTACTCTTGCGCCTTTACCAATTTTAGCTGAAGGAGCTATTCCCACCTGTCCTGCGATCATCACAAAATCTTCTAAAACAGCACTCCCTCCTATAGCAGTATGAGAAACTAAAATGTTTTGTTTTCCTACTTTAACGTTATGCCCAACTTGGACAGAATTGTCAATTTTAGTTCCTTCTCCGATAACAGTAAACCCAAAAACAGCCCTATCAACTGTAGAATTAGCACCTATTTCAACATCATCTTCTATCAAGACTCCTCCAAAATGATGGATTTTAACGTTTTTATAGCCTTCATCTAAAGGTTCCTGAGCAAAACCAAAACCATCAGCTCCTATGACGACCCCTGCATGGATGATGCAATTTTTTCCTATTTTAGAATAGGGGTATAGCACGGTGTTAGGATAAACTACGGTGTTTTCTCCGATTTCACAAAAGGACCCTACAAAAACTCCTGGATAAAGGACCACCCCTTTTTTTATTTTTGCTCCAGTTTGTATGTATACATTAGGGTAAATAGCAACCGGTTCTTCTATTTCTACCCCATCTTCTATAAATGCCTTTTCACTTATTCCCCATCTTATAGCAGGTTCTTTTTTAAAAAGTTCAGTAATCTTAGCAAAGGCTAACCTAACCTCCTTTACCTCGACCACAGATTTTTCTTCTAATTGATTGGCCAAACCTTTAGGACAAAGCACAGCCTTTGCTTTAGAGGCTTTAGCCTGAGGTACTTTTTTTAAAGAGTCTATAAAAATTAATTCATCTTCTTTAGCAAGAGGAATGGCATTAACACCTGTTATCTCAAGGTCTTCTCCTATCAGTTCTCCGTTTATTTGTTTGGCTATAAAAGATAGTTTATAAGCTTTCAAGTTTTCACCTCCGTGTTTTTTATTTTAAAAATACAATCCTTTATGACAAAATCCAGAGGGGGACGTTAAAATTGTATAAACAGGCTAAAATTTTTTGGTACATTTTTATTTTTTACCTTGACATAAACCAAAATTTTGTTATTTTAAGGATTAATTAAACTGTAGGCGCGTAGCTCAGTGGGAGAGCGCTTGCTTGACGCGCAAGAGGTCGGCGGTTCGATCCCGCCCGCGCCTACCATTTTTGTTGAAACCTTGAGGAGAAAAGGGTTTAGGTTTGAAAATAGTTATTCAGGACATCGGGGAGTTTGACCTTCAGCCAGGTCAACCTTTAAAAAGAATTTTATCTGAAATCAAAAAAGTTGTCAAAAAACTTCCTGTAGGTTTTAAGTTTCAAGAAGAGTACTTAGATTGGCATACTCCTGTTACCAGCTCTTTGGGAAACGGTGAGTTGGTGGAGCTTATTCCTATCTATCCTGACGACAAGGAAGCTTTATGGTTTTTGAGACATACCGCTTCCCATGTGCTTGCTCAAGCAGTAAAGGAACTTTTTCCAGAGGCAAAGTTGGGTATAGGCCCTGCGATAGAAGATGGTTTTTACTATGATATCTATTATACAAGACCTTTTAATGAGGAAGACCTGGAGAAAATAGAAAAAAAAGTTAAGGAAATCATTCAAAAAAGATTACCGTTAGAAAGAAGGGAGATTAGTAAAGAGGAAGCTGAAAAGTTGTTTTCTTCGTTAAAAGAAGAGTTTAAACTTGAACTTATAAAAGAGATTAACGAAGATACAGTTTCTATTTATTCTCAAGGAGATTTTGTAGACTTTTGTAAAGGTCCCCACGTTCTTTCAACAGGAGACATTAAGGCCGTAAAGCTCCTATCTGTATCTGGTGCTTATTGGAGAGGCGATGAAAAAAATCCTATGTTATGGCGTATTTATGGAACTGCTTTCTTTAGTAAAGAAGAGCTTGAGGAACATCTGAAAAGACTTGAAGAAATCAAAAAGAGAGACCACAGGAAGTTAGGAAAAGAGCTTGAGCTTTTTACGATAGAAGAAGAGATAGGCCCTGGATTAGTTATATGGTTACCTAAGGGGGCGGTTGTTAGAAACTTGATAGAAAATTTTTGGAAAGAGGAACATTTTAAGCGAGGGTATCAGTTATTATATACCCCTCATATAGCTTTAAGAGACCTATGGAAGGTTTCTGGACATTTAGATTTTTATGCAGAAAATATGTTTCCTCCTATGGAGCTTGAAAATAGAGCCTATCAGTTAAAACCGATGAACTGTCCTTTTCATATATACGTCTATAACCAAAAAAGAAGGAGCTACCGAGAATTTCCTATACGTTTTTGTGAGCTTGGCACCGTATATCGTTTTGAAAGAAGTGGGGTTTTACATGGCCTTTTAAGGGTTAGGGGATTTACTCAGGATGACGCCCATATCTTTTGTCGAGAGGATCAGCTTGAAGAGGAACTGACCAACGTTCTTGATTTGGTGATTTATTTCTTGAAGGTATTTGGTTTCCATGAATATAAGATTTTTGTTTCTACCAGACCTGAAAAGTTTGTAGGAGATCCTAAAGTTTGGGATAAAGCAGAGGAAGCCCTTAAAAAAGCCTTAGAAAAAAAAGGATTGTCTTATGAGATAGACCCAGGAGAGGGGGTTTTTTACGGGCCTAAGATAGACCTTAAGATTAAGGATGTTCTGGGTCGTTTTTGGCAATGTTCTACCATTCAGGTCGATTTTAACCTGCCTGAAAGATTTGATTTGGTCTACGTAGGAGAAGACAATAAATTCTATCGTCCTATTATGGTGCATAGAGCTTTATTAGGGTCTTTAGAAAGATTTTTAGGGATTTTGATAGAAAACTATGCAGGTGCTTTCCCTTTCTGGATCTCACCTGTACAGGTAAAGGTTTTAACTATCACTGATAGAACTATACCTTATGCAGAAAAAGTAGCTCAAGCTTTAGAAAACGCTGGTTTTAGAGTAGAAAGAGATTTTAGAAGTGAGAAACTTAACTATAAAATAAGGATAGCTCAACAAGAAAAAGTGCCTTACATGGTAATCCTTGGAGATAAAGAGGAAGAAAATCAAGTGGTAAGCCTTAGGTCACGTACAGGAGAGGTTTTAAACAACCTTTCCTTGGAAGATCTTATCTCTAAATTAAAAACTGAAAATCAGCCTTATTATCAACTTAATGAAAGGTCTTAAGTTTTCTCTTCGTCATAAAGTTAAGGTTTTAACATCTCCAAAAATTAAAATTCACTTAGGAGGAAAGTTGTAGTATGCAAAAAGACTTGAAGAAAAAGTATCGGGTTAATGAACAGATTAAAGCTAAAGAAGTAAGACTGATAGGTCCAGATGGTAAACAGATAGGTATTGTGTCGTTAACCGAAGCGTTAAGATATGCCGAAGATTATGGTTTAGACCTGGTAGAAATAGCACCTACTGCTAATCCTCCTGTATGTAAAATAATGGATTTTGGAGAATTTTTATATCAAGAGGCTAAAAAAGCTAAAGAAGCTAAAAAGAAACAGGTTCAGATTGAAACCAAAGAAATTAAACTTAGTCCTAAAACAGATAAGCATGATTTGGAAGTAAAAATTAAACATATTATCAGGTTCTTAGAAGACAAAAATAAAGTAAAGGTAAGGATTGTTTTTAAAGGAAGAGAGATAGCTCATCCTGAAATGGCAGATAAGGTTTTGCAGGCTATTTTTGAGGCAGTAAAGGATAAGGCTCAGGTGGAAAGTCCTCCTAAGTTAGAGGGGAAACAACTGATAACCATCTTGGCTCCTTTGGTAAAAAAATAGCTTTTAATTTTTAACTTTAATCCTCTTTAAAAATTACCAGTCGGTATTATATTTTTCAAACGAATTTTTTCTGTAAGTTCATCAATAAATTTTTGTATTCTTTTGAAGAAGGAGGAGTGCTTATGGCTATTTATGAATATGAATGTTTAGCTTGCGGACATAAGTTTGAGGTTTGGCAAAAAATTACTGAAGACCCTCTTAGAACTTGCGAAAAATGTGGAGGCGAGTTAAGAAGGCTTATCGGAAATACTGGGTTTATTTTAAAAGGTTCTGGATGGTATGTTACAGATTATGCCCGTAAAGAAAAAGGCCAGAAAAGTAATTCTAAAGAAGAGGGTTCTCAAAAAAGTTCTAATGATTCATAAAAGATGTTCTTTTAAAAGAAATGCTAAAGTTTTTATTTCTTCTTGAGCTTGGGGTATCGCCCTTTTGTTGATAAAATCTTCCCATACGAATTCTGGCCCGGTGGCTAAAAGAGTGGTAGTTACACCTTGAGGAACTAAAAACCTTGCACTCTCTTTTTTTAGGTCTTTCATAAAATCTCTGTAATACTTCATCGTATATTTTATAATTTCTTGGTAGGTTTTAACATGGTAGTCGTTAAAATTTTTAGGTACGATAAATTTGTCTACTTCAGTATACCTATGAGAACGCTGATTGAAATTAAGCCAGGTGTGCCTTACGAACTGATGACTAAAGATTCTTGAAAAATTATGAACGATTACTCCAATCCAGTTAAAGGGATAAGGTTTCAGTTGTTTTATGATAATGACTTCAGGGACGGCAAAAAAGTTTGTACGGTCTTCTTCAAGAAGATGGTTAGGGAACTCTAAAAGAGGACCTTGATATAAGTTTTGGTTATTTTTAAAATAAACAATCTCAATCGAGGTTAAGTCAGGAGGATTTTCTATTAGTTTAGCAAATTGTTCCTCTGAAAGATTTTCTGCAAGATGTCTAAGATTAAATAAGGCTTGTTTTTTAGATTCATCCCAAAATACCTTAAAGTAAATCTGTGCGAGAAGAAGTTTTTCTTCAACTTTTATGTTTTCTGTGTTGACGAAAACTGGAGTATGGGCAAAAACACTGTAATGTTCCAATTTTTTTAGATGAAGAAGAAAATTTTTAAAGGTCTCAAAGTTTTTAAACTTTTCTTCAGAAAAAAGAGCCAAAGGATGGGAAGAGGCGTAACATATTCTTGCTCCTAAATAGCTAAAGAAGAGAAAATCTGTTATAGCTTTAATATCAGAATTTTTAACTACTACAGAAATAAAATCTTTTTGAAGTTGTCTTAAATCCGAAAGCCTCATCTGTAGCCACCTGTTGACCCAAAACCACCTCTGGAAGTTTTTTGAGGTGGTTCTTTAATTTCTACTATTTCAGGAAATCCCACTTGGATAAATATGGCTTGAGCTATCTTCTCATGAGCTTTAATAAAAGCGGCTTTTTGAGTTATGTTGACTACAGGTATCTTTATTTCATCATCAGCCCCACAATAATCAAAGTCAATAATTCCTGCTGAGTTTGGAAAGATAAGTCCTTTATTTTTAAAAAGAGAAGAACGAGGAAAAATTAAAAGGGCATAAGGGTAGGGGGCTTTCATTACTAAACCTGTTCTTATAAGTTTAAATTCTCCTGGTAAAATCTCTAAATCCTCCAAAGCAAAAATATCATATCCTACTGAACCTTCGGTGCTTCTTTCAGGAAGTTTTGCTCTTTCATCTTTTTTCCATACCTCTACCTTCATATTAACTCCTTTTACGGTTACGATTAAAATTTTTATCTACTTAAAAAATAAGATAATTTAGTTAAACCTAAGCTAAACGAAAGGTTTTCTATCCGAACTGAATCATTCCTGGAAAAAAATGGGATTTTTGTTAGGTTTAAAATAGCTTTTAATCCATGGTCCAAAAAAGTTTTTATGTAAACTTCTGCGTTTTCTTCTGCTGTAATAACTCCTATGTCTACCTTAATCGCTTTAAAAACATAGGAAACCTGCTCCAAGTTGTAAACAGAAATTCCATTGTAGATCCTTCCTATGTGTTCCTCTCTGATATCAAAGGCTGCCATAAAGTAGAAACCTTCTTTCTGAAGTTCTTTATTTTCTAAAAGAAATATTCCTAAAGGAGAGATACCTCCTAATATTAGGTTCCATTCTTGGGAAAGTCCTAAAAATTTTTTTAGATTAAACTTTAAAGTTTTAACGTTATAGCCTACACCTTTAGTGCCAAGGCTTCCTAAAAAGTTTAAGTCTTTTCTTAGTTGAGCAGAGGTTACTCCAGCAAGTTCTGCCAATTCTTCAGAAGAAAGAGAACCGATACCTTTATCCTCAAGATTTTCAAGGATTTTAAGATAAAAAATCAGTCTTTCTAAGGTATTTTCTGGTAGGTCCTTAATTTTCATTCCTTTTTATGATTTTTGGTATATTTTGGCTGTAAGGAGGATATATCACCCCTTTTTCTGTAATGATAGCTGTAATTAAATTCCCTGGTGTTATGTCAAAGGCAAAGTTATAAGCCTTAGCATTTAAAGGAGCAACCCTTGTTTTTCCACAAGACAGTACCTCTTTCGAAGGCCTTTTTTCTATAGGGATTTCTTCTCCTGAGGAGATTTCTAGATCAAATGTAGAGGATGGAGCAGCAACAAAAAAGGGTATTTTATGGTAATGGGCAAGAACAGCTAAACTGTAGGTTCCTATTTTATTAGCTGTATCTCCGTTTAAAGCTATCCTGTCAGCCCCTACTATGATAGCTTTAACTTCTCCTTTTTTGATAAGATACCCCGCTGAGTTGTCTGTGATGATAGCATAAGGTATGTTAAGCTTACTAAGCTCCCAAGCAGTAAGTCTTGCCCCTTGTAAAAAAGGTCTTGTTTCATCTACAAACACAAAGATTTTTTTATGTTTATAAGCCTCTCTTATCACCCCTAAGGCTGTTCCATAACCTCCAGTAGCTAACGCTCCGGTATTACAATGAGTAAGAACCCCTCCCTCAGGAATAAGATCTTTCCCAAAGGTTGCCATAGATAGATTTCCCTCTATGTCTTCTTCCCAAATTTTTAAAGCTTCTTTTTCTAAAATAGAATAAAGCTTTGTTAAAGTTTTTAATGTTATTGGTTGTTTTTCAACCTCTTTAAGAAATTTTTCACAAACCCCTTTCATTCTGTTTACAGCCCACTTAAGGTTAACAGCTGTAGGTCTTGCTGTTTCTAAAAGTAGACTAAGCTTTCCTATCTCTTCGCTGATACGTTGGATAGAAAATTTTTTAGTCCTAGTTTTTTCTAAAAAGTTTTTAAACCCTATGGTGAATCCTATGGCAGCACATATTCCGATAGCAGGAGCTCCTCTTACTACTAACTCTTTGATAGCTTTTCTAACTTTATTTATGGTGTTACAAAAAACATATTTTTCTTCTAAAGGAAGCTTTCTTTGGTCTAATAAAAAAAGTCCTTTTTCATTCCAAATCCAGGCTTGGATTACATCTGTTTGAGCTGGGACTTTTATATTGTTTTTTTTCTTTTTCATTTTTCTAACAACTCCTCTAAAAGTTTATTAACTACTTTAGGATTGGCTTTTCCTTGAGTTTTCTTTAAAACTTGTCCTACAAAGAAACCAAGTAATCCTTTCTTTCCTGCTTTATATTTTTCCACCTCTGCAGGGTTTTCTCGGAGTACTTCTTCGCAGATGATTTTTAATTTTTCTTCTGAACTTTCTTGAATTAACCCTTTTTCTTCTACCAATTTTTTAGGATCAACACCTTTTTCGTAAACCTCTGGAAAGACTTGTTTGGCTATGGTTATAGAAATAAGGTTATCTTCAACCAACTTAAGAAGTTGAGCTAAGTTTTCGGGAGTAAGTTTTGACTGAGTAATGGATATGTTGTCTCGATTTAAATAACGCAAAACTTCTGTTAACATAAAATTAGAAACCATCTTTGGGTTAGGATAAATTTCTAAGGTTTTTTCAAAAAATTCAGCAAAATCTCTTTCCTCTGTCAAAATTTCTACTTCATAAGAAGTAAGTTGGTATTGAGTTAAAAATCTCTGTTTTTTCACATGAGGGAGTTCTGGAAGTTCATTCTTTACCTTTTGTAACATGTCATCATCAATCTGGATTTCTATCAGGTCAGGGTCAGGAAAATAGCAGTAGTCATGAGCTTCTTCTTTTCCTCTCATGGGATGAGTAGTTTGCGTAGCTTCATCATAAAGTCTGGTTTCTTGAACTATAGTTTTACCTTCTAGGAGTAATCCTATTTGTCTTTTTATTTCATAGGATAAAGCTTTTTCTACATGTTTAAAAGAGTTCATGTTTTTTAGTTCTACTTTTGTGCCAAATTTGTCACTTCCTTTAGGTCGAACCGAAACATTAGCATCACATCTTAAACTTCCTTCTTCCATGTTTCCATCACAAATACCTAAATATCTTAAAATCCTTCTCAAAGTTTTGAGATAAGCTACTGCTTCTTCAGGGGAAGAAATAGCAGGAGCACTTACTATTTCTAAAAGTGGGGTTCCACACCGGTTAAAATCTACATAAGAAAAGGGTTGTTTCTCATCATGGATTAGTTTACCCGCATCTTCTTCCATATGAATTCTAACTAAGGGTATGATTTTCCTTGTCCCATTTATCTCTATTTCTATTTCTCCGCCTTCAGCTATGGGAAGTTCGTACTGAGAGATTTGATATCCTTTGGGTAGGTCTGGATAAAAATAGTTTTTACGAGCCATCACAGAGGTTTTGTTGATTTTACAACCAAGGGCTAAACCTAATTTTATGGCAAATTCTACAGCCCTTTTATTGATTACTGGAAGTACCCCTGGCTGCCCTGTACATATTGGACAAATTTGTGTATTAGGTGGATTACCAAACTTGGTTGAACATGAACAAAACATCTTAGTTTTAGTGTTAAGCTGAGCATGAACTTCTAACCCGATTACTGCCTCAAATTCCATAAACCACCCCTTTAACGGAAGTTGATAATGAAAATATAAAAATTATCATACAATTTTTTTATTCTGTGTCAATATTAACCTGTAGAGGATGTTTTTAAAATTTCCTTTTGTCTATGATTCGTTAACAAATTATTCTATAGTAAAATAGAGAGTTAACAAAAAACAATCATCTTTTGTTTCATGAAAATTTAAAATTTTATATTTTAAAAGGGGCAAAAGGGATTAGGAAGAAAATAGTTATGTAAAAATTAGTAGAAAGAATTTCCGAACACATTCTTCATAGGAGAGAGTTGACAAAAATTTTTATATGTTATAGTATAAAAATTAAAAGAAGTCTTAGATGTGTAGACAAATTTTTGAGGAAAGGTTATGAAAGTTAGATTTTATGATATTAGCATTTTACCTGTTATCTTTTTAGGCAGTCTTTTGGTTGCTTATTCCTATCATAAATTAGAACTTGCCGCTGAAGATTTTAAATGTTTAAAATGTCATAAAGGAAGTAGGAGTCTACCTAACATAGTAAAGGAGAAAAACATCAAAACAGCAGAAGAGTTAAGGTTTTATATAAGAAAAGGCCCAAAGTCAGGTCTTCATGTAACCGTGCCTGAAGAAGACTTAGAAAAAGCTATTCAGTATTTAAACCTTAAGTAATCTAAATGCCTTCTAAAAAGAATAAGAAAGGTTTAACTAAAAAAAAAGGTAATAAAATTCACCATTTCAAAGATAAACTTCAAGATGACCTTCTTAACTTATTAAAATCAGTGAAAAAGCCTTTGTTATTAAGAGAGATTTACCATCTTCTAAATCTTCCAAAAGAAAAAAGACCGAAAGTTCGAGAGGTTTTGAAATTTTTAGAGGCCCAAAATAAGGTTATCAAATTAAAGAAGAGAAAGTATGCACTTCCAGAGCAGGTGTCCTTTTTAAAAGGAAGGTTAAGGGTTCATCCTGATGGCTATGGCTTTGTAGAGACAGAAAAAGAGCGTATTTTTATCCCTCCTCGTTTTATAGGAAAAGCTTTAGATGGAGACATAGTGTTAGTTAGGATAGATAGGGTAAGTTTAAAAGGTCCTGAAGGCAGGATTATCGAAGTAGTTGAAAGAAAAAGAAAAAATTTAGTGGGATACTTAGTAAAGAGAAAAAAAGCTTATTTTGTAGAGCCAGAAGATCCAAGAATACCTTTTGAGATTTATATCCCAAAAAAAAGGCTTAACAAAGCTCAAGTAAACCATTTAGTAGTCGCAAAGATTATTCAACCTACCTCAGAGTATGGATTTCCGGTAGGGGAGATAATTAAAGATTTGGGAGACCCTCTTAATCTCGAATCTCATACCTGGGCCGTAGTATATACTTATGACCTTCCTCATTTATGGACCGAAGAATTGATGGCTGAACTCCAAAAGTTACCTGAAGAAGTTATATTAGAAGATAAAAAAGGTAGAACAGATTTGACTAAAATTCCGTTTGTAACTATAGATGGTGAAAACGCAAGGGATTTTGACGATGCAGTTTGTGTTCAAAAGACTAAAAAAGGCTATAAACTTTGGGTAGCTATTGCTGATGTAGCTCATTATGTAAAAAAAGGTTCTTTTTTAGATCAAGAAGCCTATCTTAGGGGAACTAGTGTTTATTTTCCTACAATGGTTATTCCGATGTTTCACGAAAAACTTTCCAATCATTTATGCAGTTTAAATCCTAATGTAGACAGATTAGCTATGATAGTAGAGATAGATTTTAGTCACGATGGAGAGGTGGCTAACCAAAAATTTTATGAAGGAGTAATTCATTCCCATGCTCGGCTGACCTATACAGAGGTAAAAAAGATGGTCGTTGATCACGACCAAGAAACTATTGAAAAATATCAAGACCTTTATCCTATGCTCGATACCGCAGCTGAGCTTGCCTTTATTTTGAGAGAAAAAAGACTAAAAAGAGGTAGTTTAGATTTTGATTTGCCTGAGCCAGAAATAATAATTAACATCAAAGGAGAGGTTGAAAACATAGTAAAAAGAGAGCGCAATTTAGCTCATATGTTGATAGAAGATTTTATGATCGCAGCTAATGAAGCGGTGGCAAGTTTTTTAACTCAAAAGGGCTATCCATTTTTATATAGAGTTCATGAAACACCGGACATAAACAAATTAAAACAATTGTCTGAAATTTTCCTTTCTTATGGAATAGAAGTAACTTTTCCAGAGGAAGTAACTCCTCAGTTTTTTCAACGATTGATCTCTCAGTTTAGCGGAAAACCTTATGCTTATCTTTTCAATCATCTACTGTTAAGGTCCTTAAAACAGGCTAAATATACACCTGAAAACCTAGGTCACTTTGGTTTAGCCTCTACCTGTTACTGTCATTTTACCTCTCCTATAAGGAGATACCCAGACTTAGTAGTACACAGAACTTTAAAAGCTGCTTTAAAAAGAAAAAAACCTGTTTACAAAGAAGAAGAATTAGAAAAAATGGGTAAACATCTCTCTGAGAAAGAAAGAACCGCCGAAGAAGCAGAAAGAGAGGTTTTAAAGAGATTTCAATGTTTCTTCATGAAGGATAAGATAGGAATGACTTTTAACGGAATTATTACTGGAGTTACTGCTTTTGGTTTTTTTGTAGACCTGTTAGAGTATATGGTAAGTGGAGTGGTTAGGGTAGTCGATCTTGAAGATGATTTTTATGTGTTAGATGAAAAAGGAATTGCTTTGATAGGACAGAAAACAGGCAAGGTTTTTCAAATAGGACAATCTGTAACAGTCAGAGTAAAAGAGGTAGATTTAAGAAGGTTTTATATTAATTTTGTGCTTGCTTAGAGGAACTATGCCCCCTAAGCAAGCCTTTTAAAGTAACTTTTATTTAGGCCAAAGTCCAAATTCTTTTAACTTTAATTCTTTTCGTTTGATCTTCCCGCTAACAGTTTTAGGAAGCTCCTCTACAAACTCAATCTTACGTGGATATTTGTAAGGAGCGGTTTCTGTTTTCACAAAATTTTGCAATTCTTTTATTAATTCAGGAGAAGGTTTGAAACCATCTTTTAAAACGATAAAGGCTTTGACCACCTCTCCCCTTATTTCATCAGGGCTTGCTACTACAGCACATTCTTTTACTGCCGGGTGTTTGATAAGAACACTTTCTACTTCAAAAGGAGAAATCCTGTATCCTGAGCTTATGATTATATCATCTTCTCTTCCTAAAAACCAAAAGTAGCCGTCCTCATCTTTATATCCTCTATCTCTGGTGAAATACCATTCACCTTTAAAGGCAGCTGCCATTTCTTTTTCATCATTTATGTACTCCTTAAAAAGCCCCACAGGTCTCTCAGGAAAGACTTTGATGGCTATGTTGCCTTCTTCATAGGGTTTTAAAATTTTTCCGTTGTCATCTACTATTTCTACCTCAAAACCAGGAGTAGGAAGTCCCATAGCACCTTTACGCATAGGAATAAAAGGAAACATAGCTATGGTATTAACTGTTTCTGTTTGCCCATAACCGTTATAAATATACTTCCCAGTAATTTCTTTCCATATGTCTATTACTTCTGGATTAAGCGGTTCTCCTGCTGAAACAAAATGATTAACTGTAGGGAAAGAAAGTTCTTTTAAGGGAACTTCTTTGATTAACATTCTGTAAACGGTAGGCGGAGCACATAAGGAGGTTACTTCAAATTTTTTCAATGTTTCTATCATAATATCAGGAGTAAACTTTTTCCCTCTACGCCTTACAAAAACGGTTGCTCCTGTATTCCATGGGCCAAAAAGACTTGACCAAGCAGCCTTAGCCCACCCTGTATCAGATAGATTCCAGTGTATTATACCAGGCTTTAGGTTTAACCAAAACTTTCCAGTAATAACATGGGCTAAAGGATAGGAAACTTGAGTATGTCTTACCATTTTAGGTGGTCCTGTAGTGCCTGAAGTAAAAAAGATGATAGAAGTATCTTCTGAAAAAGTCCTTTCTCCTACAAAAGGGTCAAACTTAAAAAGCTCACTATACTTTTCCCAGCCAGGAATATCATCGATGTTAATAAGAATAGCTTTGGAATTGGTGAGGTTCACTGCTTCTTCTACTTTTTTAGCATTTTCTTCATCTGAAATGATAGCCTTAATTTCTAAAGATTTAAGTCTATATTCTAGATCTTTTGCCGTTAACATCACGGTAGAAGGAACAATAACCGCGTTTAGTCTCATTAAAGCTAATACTGTAATCCACCATTCATATCTGTTAGGTAAAAACATTAAAACATTGTCCCCCTTACCTATACCTAAATTTTTTAAACCTCCTGCCAATTTACTTGAAAGAGCAGTGAGCTCTTCAAAAGTAAATCTTTTTACTTCTTTACCATCTGTCCAAATTAATGCAGGAAGGCTACCCCATTTGTCAAACACGTCTAAAGGAAATGAAAATTTTTCAGGAACCTGTAGCTTAAAATTTCTAACTACTTCATAATAATATTGTAACTCTTTTTGCATAAAATTCCTCCACCTAATTTCTCAAATACTCTGAAAAAAAGAGAATATAAAAAAAACACTAAAAGACAATAAATAAAATAAAAATTTCACAAAAATAAAATAAAAAAATTAAGAAGGAATACTTTTTCCTAAAGTAGTTAGAGCTAAGTTTAGATGAAGTACACCTTTTTGGGATTGAATTTTATCTGCTAAATCCTTGATCTCGTTAGCCTTACCTCTAACCAAAATTATTTCTAAGCATCTGTGGTGGTCTACGTGAAGGTGTTGGGTTGTAATAATTTTTTCATAATACTCGTGTTGAATATCTACTAATTTATCGGTAAGCTCCCTTTTGTGATGGTCATAAAGGTAGGTAATCACCCCCACTACTTCTTCTTTAGACTCTTTCCACTCTTCTTCTACTAGTTTCTGACGAATAAGGTCTCTGATAGCTTCAGAACGGTTGGCATAATGTTTACGTTCTATATAGTCATCGAAGGCTTTGAGTAACTCCTTAGGAATAGAAATTCCAAAACGTGCTAACTCTTCCATAATATTCCCCCTTTTTATTAAGATTTATGTAGCTTATTTATTCAAATTTATCAACAAGTATAATAAATTTTATACTAACAAAAACTTACAATTTGTAAAGATAGATTAAAATTTTTCTTCAAAAATAAAATTAAAACCCTAAAAAAATATTAAATAACGGTAAAAATTTTATTTTTTACTACAAAGGAAAAACCTGGACAAGGTCGTCCTGTGGAAATATAATTTTTAAAAAATTTTTTAATTAAGATAGTATGAAAATTTCTTTAAAAGAAAATATTTGGAAACAGGTATATCAGTTTGTAAAAATGAGAAAAAGAGAAAACGGGGGTTTTGGAGCAACCCCTTATCTTCCCCCTACCATAGAAGATACGTATTATGCCTTAGAAATTCTTAAAGCTTTAGAAAAATTCGATCCTTCCATTAACTCTAAACTTTTAATCGATCAGAGGTTAAAACTTTGGTCAAGAAAAAATGTGGTTAATATTATAAAATATGCAATCCATTCTTATAAAATGATTTACTATCTTATAAAAATAATTCAAAATCTACAAGATGATAAATCGTTATATTTCTTAAAAAACAGATGTAAAGAGTTATTCTGTTCTTTTAGTCAAAAAAACCATGAGTTAGAAAAAGTTTTCTATATATTAAAATCACTTAGAAGTCTCGATCTGGAGGAAATAGAGTTAAATTTTAATCTAACTTGGGGTTTAGAAAACATAAAAGAGGCTTATCAGTTAGTTTGGCTTTGGAAAAACTATCAGGTTGATAGGTCTTTCCCTATTCAAGAGGTATTAAAATGGCTTAAGGAAGATTTTAATCCAGATGGAGGTTATGGATTCTATCCTGGCACCACCTCTTACTTAGAAAATACTTTTTATGCATTAAAAATTTACTCTTTATTAGAAATTAAGCCTGAAAACTTAAATCAAACTAAAGAATTTATTATAAGTTGTTACGTAGGGAAAGGAGGTTTTGCAAGAAAACCTGGAGCTACTGCTTTCTTAGAATCTACTTATTATGCAGTAAAAAGCTTTGAAGTTTTATTGTCGATAGGATAGGGAAAATTGTTGAAGAAAATGAACGTAGGTTTTAAAAAGAATTAGATTTTACTTGATACTTGGATAATATGATTTTTAGGTGTAAAGATTACAAGAAAGATTTTTGATTTTATTTTCTATCGGCAAAATAGGGAATTATACGATTATTGACAAGATATAAAAAAGTTTTATATTTTTTAGTCAAGTCAAAGAATTGGGGATGGCGTCCCCCATAAATCGCCTCTAAAGTCTTTAGGGGCTGATGACGCCTACCTCTCAAAGTTTGTGTTTAAAGGGGGGTAGGCGATGGATCAGCTCTGGTATCAAGCCACTGTTTGGTTTGTTTTAGTTTTAATTTCAAGTTTTTTCTCTTTTAAGTTAGCTATTTCTGCTGCACTCATAGAACTCATCGTAGGTATCATAGCAGGAAATACAATAAGACCTGAAATAACCTCTTGGGTTAACTTTTTAGCAAGTTTTGGAGCTGTAGTTTTAACCTTTCTTGCAGGGGCAGAGTTAGAAACAGATGTGGTAAGAAGATATTGGAAAGAGGCAATAATTTTAGGACTTATAGGTTTTTTTGCTCCTTTTTTTGGGGCTTGGGCAATAAGTCAATTTTTACTTGGATGGGAAATGAAACAGGCTCAATTAGCAGGGATAGCTCTTTCTACTACTTCTGTAGCCGTAGTATATGCTGTGATGGTTGAAACTAAAATGAATGAAACCCCTTTTGGTAAACTTATTTTAGCCGCTTGTTTTATAAACGACTTAGGTACGGTTATGGCCTTAGGAATATTATTTACAAAGTTAGGAAGTATTTTTATACTTTTTGTTTTGATAACTTTAATCGTACTGTTTATTTTACCCTCCGTTACTACTAAGTATTTTAGTTATGTAAAAAACCATCCCAGTGAGCCTGAGGTTAAATTTATTTTTCTAATCCTTTGTGGTTTAGGATTTCTTGCTAACAAAGCAGGAAGTGAAGCAGTTTTACCAGCTTATTTAGTAGGGGCAGTTCTTGCTGATCTCTTTGTAAAAAACAGGGAATTGGTAAAGAGAATGAGGGCGTCTACCATAGCACTCTTAACTCCCTTTTATTTTTTAAAGGCAGGATGTCTGGTAGATTTAAAAGCTGTTTGGCAAAGTTTGGGGGTTTTAATAGTTCTCTTTTTAGCTAAGGTTATCTCTAAGTTTTTGGGTCTTTATCCAACGGGAAAAGGACTAAGGTTTCCTTTTCGGTTAAACATGTATAACACTCTCTTAATGAGTACAGGTCTTACCTTTGGGACTATCTCATCACTTTATGGTCTAAAAAATGGTATAATAGACAAGAACCAGTATTCATTACTTGTAATGGCTGTTATCCTTTCTGCTATCATCCCTACGCTTATTGCTCAAAAATTTTTTTATCCAAGAAAAAACGAAATGAATATGAATTTTAAGAAAGAATAAAGGGGGATATCATGTTTAAAAAAATACTTATAGGGTATGATGGATTTGAGGGTTCGTTAATTGCTTTAGAGAAAGGGTTGATTTTGGCCAAAAATTTGGAGGCTGAAGTTTTAGTAGTTTGGGTAGCGAGCATTCCCGAATATGCTGAGATGATCTCAGAAGTAGAAGAGGCTAAGGAACAGGCAGTCAGATATTATGATGACCTGCTAAAAGATATAGAACGACTTTCTAAAGATAAAGACCTAAAGATAACTCCTATGATCAAGTATGGAAAACCAGCAGAAGTTATTGTAAATGTAGCAGAGGAAAATGATGTTGATTTGATCATTTTAGGTCCCAGTAAGTATTCTTTTATAAGAAGAAGGATTTTGGGAAGTACAGCAGAGAGAGTGACAGAAAAAGCAGGTTGTTCAGTCTTGATTATCAAATAATTTGAAACTATAGTTTTAGCTTCCTAAGTTTTCTCTTGCCGAAAAGGGTTTTAGATGTTAATTTTTTAAAATAAACAGTTTTATTCTATCGAGAGGAGTCAACTATCAGGAAATAGGATTTAAGCATGAGAACCCTCGCAAATAGAAATAAAATTTTTAGAGTTAAAACTCAAGACAGGATTAAAATAACTTCCTTTCTTGCAAAGTCCATAGATCACCCTTATGAGCTTATTCATCACCGCTACCATTGCTTTCTTATAGCTCTTAAACTCCTTCTTCTTGCGCAAAAAATACTCCCTGAAATAAGAATTCCAGGTTACTACTCCTACTGCCATCTGAAAAAGAATGTTTCTGAGCCAGGGACTTCCTTGTTTAGAAATACTCATGTTTATCCTAAATTTTCCCGACTGTTTTATTACTGGGTCAGTGCCAGCATATTTTATAAGTTTTTTGGCATTGGAAAATCTGTTCACATCCTTAACTTCAGCGAGAAAATGGGCTGCAAGTTTTGGAGAAATTCCCCTGATAGAGGAGATGAGCTTTATTTGTTGGTTTTGGTCGTGATCTATTTCCTCAAGGAGCATATTTTCGAGTTTTTGGATTCTTGGTTCGAGGAAGAGACACTTTTCGATGTAGAAGATGAGGGTTTGAGAAAGGCAGTGGTTGTGGATACCGATGGAGTTTTTAGCAAGGTTTATGATGTCTTGAGGGGAGAAGGAGGGTTTTCTTGCTTTGGAGGTAGAATTGATGATAGAGGCGATATCATCTGTAGAAGCCTTTTTGAGGTAGGAAGCACCGGGGTATTTTAGGAGTATGTTGAGAAAGGAAAAGGAGAAGATGTTTAAGTGTTTTTCAACTTCGGGGAAGAGAACAGAGAGGGCGTATTTGATTTGTGTTTTGGCAAAAGATCATTCTTTTTTGAGTTTTTGGATAAGGCGGGAGAGGTTTCTTAGGTGATGGTCAGGTGGGAGAGGGTTAAGGAATCGGGGGTTAGAGTGAGCAAAAAGTGCAAGGATTTTAGCGTCTTTGGTATCAGACTTAGAGGGGTTATTTGCGGAGATGAATTGAAAGAAGCGATGGAGGATTTTAGGGTTGATGATGAAGGCTTGGATGTCATTAGCGAGGAGGAAGTGATAGAGGGGAGGAAGAATCTGCCGGTAGATTCCATGACAACGATGGGGTTGGTGAGTTGGTTAAGGAGGGAGAGAAACTGAGAGAAGCCTTCTTGGGACATAGGGAAGGTTTGGGACAGGATGAAGTTTTCATCTTTGAGGACAGCGATGTTAAAGGTATCTTTGGAGATGTCAACACCGACGAAGGTGTTCATGGGAGCACCTCCTTGTGTGGTGTGTTTTTAGTTGATGTCCCTCGCTCCATCCTCCCATGTGGCAGAGGCTTAGGAAGCCTAACCAACTTATTGGGAGTTGAGGGACAGGGGGACAGACTCCTCTCGAGGCTTTTAAGCCTAAGAGTTATGGAGTCCTTGTCCCTCTTTATTTTGTTGTTGTCCATATTATTACTATACAACGCAACATATATTAAGCAAAAACTAACATAAAAATTGCAGGAGGAGTTTTATGCCGGATGAAATAAGAAGTACTCTTGAGATTGCTTTAGAAAAAGCAGAAAAAATAGGAAAGGCTTCTAAAGAAGAATTAAAACTAATTGAACTACAGGAGGAGGCTCAAAGGCTTGCGGCTAAATTTTTGAGAGAAGAATTGTCAGATTTTCACGAAAGATTAGAAACAATGCTTAAAGATAGAAAACCTCAAGAAAAAAAAGCCATCCTTAAAGGGATGGTGCAAGTCTTTTTAAGAAATATAGTTTTACCTTTGAATGAAGATCAGCTGGAAGATGGTAAGAAGGCTCTTAAAGGCTTAAAACTACTGTTTGATAAAATGCCTGATATGGATCGACTTTTAAAAGAAATTGAAAAACTTTTAATTCAGTATAATACCCATAAAGAAACTATTTATCAACAAATGGTTGAACGTTTTTCTGCAGAAATAGAAATGATCGAACAGGCTTTATCCAGTCAGTTAGGGGCAGAGGTACATGTAGATCCAGAAAATCATCCTAAATTTAAAGAAGAGTGGAGAAAAATTAAAGAAAAACTGGACGAAGAATATAACAGGCAATTAGAGTATTTAAAAGGTATTTTTAATAAAATCGTCAGTTAAAAGAAAGGAAATATGGGTTATCAGGTATTATTATATCCTCAAACTTTTTTAGGCAGAAAACATCTTGAAAAAATTATAGGATTAATAGAAAAGTTATTAGTGTTAGACCTTGGTACCACTCAGGAAAATTGGCTTAAATTTTATCATGAAAAAACAGATTTAAAAGAAAAAGTTGTTTTTTTAGGTTTTAAACCAGACTTAGAGATTGACCTTGAAGAAGTCAAAAAAGAGGTAAAAAGTTTAGAGGAATGGGGGTATAACTTCAGAACTCCAGAAAATTTGAGATATTTTAGTCAGTTTAAAGATGTATTTGAAAATTCTTTGGAAGATCTTTTATCCGCTATAAAAGGGGGCCAAAGATTAAAAGAAGATAAGTTTATAATAAAGTCGCAGATTATAACTCTTATTTTAGCTGAAAAATTGGATGTTTCTAATTATGAAATAAGAGTTGATTTAGAAAGTTTAGAATTAAAATATCAAGAAGTGTTTAAAGAAAAAATAGTAGGAGAGGACTTTTCTTTTAAACCCTTAGAAGAGTTAAATCGTTTAATCTCATCCTCTGTAGAACTTCAAGAAAGTTTACCTAATCTTGAACAAAGAATGAAAGCTTGGCAGACTTTAGGTCCTTATATAGATTTTAGTCATACTTCAAAGTTAGACGGGCTAATGATTACTTCTTCGGAGTTACTAGATTCATGGCAAGAAAAACATACCTATTATGTAAGGGATGAAGAGGAGGTCCAAGTTTATGAATTTAAGACAACAATACCCGACCTTTTAGGTTTTTCAATTTCTTTAAATACCAATCGAAAAAGCTCTCTTGTATTATATATAAAACCATAGATGATAGAGTTTTATTTTTTTCTTATTTTATTTTTTTTGTTGACCTCGATGATTTTAACGTATTCCGAAGCAGCTATTTTCTCTATCTCTAGGATAGAGCTTGCAAATTTGAGGATTTCAGGGGTTTCTCAAAAGCTTTTGGATCTGCTAAAAAGACCAGAGGATTTATTGGTAGTTCTTATTGCTGGAAATGAAATAGTTGATTTTTTTGCTAGTTTCCTTGGTTCTAAGTTGTTTTCTTCTCTTTTTCCTGATAAAGGGAAGGCCATAGCTTTTTTTGTTTTAAGTTTTTTGATGTTTTGGATGGGAGATTTTTTCCCTAAGGTAGTAGGTTTTAAAGCTAAAGATTGGCTTATAACTAAAGTAATATACATCATTTATACTTTGTATTGTATTTTTTGGCCGGTTAGGAAAATTTATAGGTTCATTTATCAAAGTTTAGAAAAAATGTTCCCAGTAGAAAAAATCTATTCTACAACATTTTCTCAAGTAGAGCAAATTATAGTCTATATTATCGAAAAAGCTTATTTACAAGGAAAAATTACTGAGAAGGAGAAAATTTTTATCGAAGGGTTATTTCTTTCTGAGAAAATATCTGTTTCTGCTATCTTAACTCCGCGTTCTGAAATGGTGGCTTTTGAAGATAGATATATTACCTTAGAATTTTTAGAAAAGATTAAATATATGCCCTACAACAAATTTCCTGTTTATGAAGATTCTTTAGATAATATCATAGGGATACTTTATGTAAAAGATATAATTCAAAATTTTTCTCCTGAGCTTTTAGGAAAAACGAAGCTTTCTGATTTAGTAAGACCGGTATTTTATGTGCCAGAAAATTTCAAAGTAAGAGATTTAATTTTTGAATTTCAAAGAAAACATCTAAAAATCGCCATCGTGGTAGACGAATATGGTATGGTTAAAGGTTTAGTTACCCTTGAGGATGTTTTAGAGGTCCTTTTTGGAGAAATATACGAACAAAAAGAAGCTAAAGTAGATTTTATCCAGAAATTAGGAGACCAAAAATGGTTAGTTCATGGAAAAGTACTTATGGAAAACTTAAAGTCTATGTTAGGATTAGAATTGGAGGAAGAAGCCTTAAAAGATATCAAGATTCTAAATGGGTTTTTGTTATCTCTTTTTAAAGAAATTCCTAAAGAAGGCCAGGCCATAGTTTATGGGGGATACAGGTTTACGGTAAAAAGGGTTAAAGGAAGAAAAATTCTTTGGGTTGAGATAGAAAAAATTCCCCAGGGAGAGGTTTGATGCTGGGTGTTTTTTCTTTTCTTTTTTTTATCTTAGGGGAGGCTTTTTTTGCCTGTAGCGAGATTTCTTTTATTTCTGTAGAAAGATATTTCATAGAAAAGTTGGCTACAAAAGAAAGGGCAGCCAAGATTTATCTTAAGTTCTGGGAAAACCCTGAAAGGCTTTTTACCACAACCCTTATGGGAATTACCTTTTGTATCGCAGGCAACGGTGTTTTTACTTCTTATTTTCTAATCAAAGAGTTTGGAAACATAGGAATAGTAGTATCTTCAACTATACTTCCTTTTTCCATGGTAGTTTTTGGACAGATTATACCAAAGACCATCGGTAAAAAGTTTGCTTATCCTCTGATTCTTTATTTACTCCCTTTGGTTTATGTCATTTCTTTTATTTTTTGGCCTTTAGTCTATATCAATACTTTTTTAGCCCAGAAATTGCTTAAACCTCAAGAAAAAAATCCCATTTTTTTAACCAGATTTAGGGAAGTTTTTCTTAATTTTATAAGATATGAAGAAGAAATAGACCTTACAGAAAAAGATTTAATGCATAAAATCATAGATTTTGCAAAGAAAAAGGTTTTTCAGGTTATGATTCCGATAAGTCAAGTAAAGGCTTTACCCATAGAAGCCACCGTAAAGGATGCTATAGAATTTAGTAAAAAATATAATTTTTCTTATATACCACTCTATGAAGGAGATATTCATCACATAAAATATATCGTAAAAGTGCAACATTTATTAGGTAAAACTTTGTTAGAAGATGAAAAACCCTTAAAAAATATCGCTTATTCTCCTCTTTTTTTTCCTGAAGTTGCGCGGGCTCATGAGGTTCTTTCAACCCTTCAAAAGTCTGGTATGGAAATAGCGGTTATTGTGGATGAATATGGGCTTACTACAGGAATTGTAACCATAGAAGATTTGGTGGAAGAGGTTTTGGGAGAGTTTAGAGACGCACTAGATTATTATGTACCCGAATATCAAAAAATTAATGAAAATACTTATAAATTTAAAGGTTTTATAGAGATAGAAAAATTGCAACAAATGGGGATCCCTATTCCTTCAGGAGATGACACTTGTCAAGAGAATTGTGTCTCCTTATAAAATCTCTTTACAAACATTTGCCTCAATTCGTATAAAGCAGACTTAATTAAAGGAAGTGGTTTTTGCCATCTCGTTTTCTGAATCCGACTTACTGTTATGTATATCGCAACCTCTGCTGTCTTGATTGATTGAAAATATCCCCCTGTATTTACCCTTATCAGCTCTATCCTGCTATTTATATTCTCAACCACATTCGTCGTGTATATATACCTCCTCACCCCCTCAGGATATTTCTTATAAACAAAATAATGCTCCTTCTTTTTCAAAAGTCCCTTTATATAAGCTGGATACTTCTTCTCATAACTCTTACATAATTCCTCAAATCTAATTAAGGCCCTCTCATACTCCTCTATCCTCTTTATAATGCTTAACTCCTCATAAAATTTTTTAGCATCCTGCTTAGACATGTTCCTGTTGATGTTCCTTTGCATGTGTACAAAACAAAGCTGATGATCTGTCTCAGGAAAAAGGGCTTTTATGGCTTGAGCAAGGCCAGGAAAATCATCACTCACTATTACCATAACCCTCTTAACTCCCCTCTTTATCAAATCATTAAGTATCTGGAGCCAGTCCTCCTTCGTCTCTGAACCAAAATAAATGTAATAAGAAAGTAAATTTTTTCTTCCCTCCATATCTATTCCGATGATATTATAAATAACTGCTTTTCTGATTCTGTTGGCTTCGGTATCTTTTATCTGAGTATGATAAGCGTCTATAAACATAGCAAACAAATTTTCTGGCAATTCTTTGGTTTTTAATTCTTTGGCTTGGTTATACAATTCTTCTTTAATTTCTTCTATTTGTTCTGGAGAGTAGGGAAGTTTCATAGATTGCAAGAGGGCTTTGATTTTATTGGGGGAGTAGCTTTGGAGAACGAGGTTAAGGATAAAGTCCTGGAAAGATTCATCAGCTTTTTGCCATTCAGGAGGAAGAATAGCAGGTCTGAATTCAGATTTTCTATCTCTTGGGACAGAGATACCAAGGTTACCTAAGAAACAGGCAAGTTGTCTTTCATAGTAACCATTAGCTTTATTATCAATACTATCTCTAAGGAATATTTCTCTTTCTTTTTTCATGAGAGCGTTTAAGAGGAGTGCAGCAGCCATTTTGATACCCTCTTTTGATTCAATTTTTGAGATTTCACTTAAAACTTTTTCTAAATCTAAGTCTAAGTTTTTCATTTTACAGACCTCCTGGTTAGTTTAGTCTTTTAGGTTTTATGTTATCATTAATTTAAAAAATATTAAAAATTTTTATTATGCCTCTAAAATATTTTATTAAAAGACACAATTTATATTCTACTCCCCAGGAGATTATGAGACTTTAAATGGTTTTATTTATTCTGTTACAGGAAAAATTCCAGGAGAAGGGGAGGTAATTTATTATGATAATTTAGAAATTAAAATTTTAAAGGCTAGTCCCCAAACGGTCGAAGAAGTTTTGATAAAAATTAGACCTATCAAAAAGGAAAAATCAAAACTGAATTAATTCTTTTTGAGCCTCTTTTTCTAAAAGTTTTTGATACAACGCAGGGTCCCAAAGGAGTTTGTTTACAGAGTTTAAACTTCTAAACTTCCAAGATACTTCAAAACCTTTCACTTCAAACTTAACTTTTCCTTGTCCAGAATTTTTGTCAAAACTATATTTTATAATACCATGATTAGGAACTTCCCATGTTTTTTCCTGTTCTTTTATTCCCAAAAAATGTTGAGGAAGGTCTTTAGGATTAAAACCTTTAGAAAAAGAAATAACCAGTATTTTTTGATGGTATATGTCGTATATTTTTATTTGTTCTTTTTCCTCTGTATTCCAAACCAAAACCCCTAAAGTTGTCCCAAAGGGGTCTTTTAGCCTTAGATAAAAAAACTTAGCACTTAACTGAAAATCTCCGTAAACTGTATTAATTTCTTGTTTTTCTCTTTGATTAATCTCTATCGTAATCCATACGTTCCCGGTGTAGATGCTATCAGATAGGGTTTCAGACAAAAAATAGACAGGTTTTTTACTACAAGCAACCAAGAAAAAGGGTAAGTGTAACCAAAAGATAACTTTAGTTAGAGCAGAAGCTTTATTCACAACCTAAGGTTTTTATTTTATTTTTTATCCTTTCAGTATCTCTGAGATGAAAGGAGGCATTTAGGGCTCTTTTATAAAGATTACAAGCCTTTGATGTTTCCTTTTTCACTACCAACAGGTCAGCTAAATGCTCTAGGATAACAGCTTCTTCCTCAGATAAGTTGTTTACTGCCTTTTCTAAATACTGGTAAGCGAGGTCAATTTTCCCCATTTTATAATAACACCAGCCTAAACTATCAAGGATGTAAGGGTCATTAGGCTTAAACTGTAAGGCTTTTAGAAGTAGTTTTTCTGCCTCTTCAAGATTTTTCCCTAATTCTACATAACTATATCCCACAAAATTTAAAACATGAGGATTTTCTGGCATTTTACTTAACCATGGAAGCGTAAGGTCTAAGACCTTTTGATAGTTTTCTAAACAGGCATAGTTAGAGGCTAAACTAAGGATTATCTCTAATTCATCTGGATATAATTTGAAGGCTTCTTCTCCATATTGCACCCCTTTTTCACAAAGATCTAAGGCCTCAGCTGAGCTTATCAACAGCTTATACCATGATTTATCTTTTTTGGTTTTTTCTTCTAAGGTTTTGAAATAATCTAAAGCTTGTTTTCTATCCTTTTTTCTCAAGATTAAAACTATTCTCTTAGAAGCCTCTAATCCCCATTCATTCTTAGGCAAAATTTTTTTATAAATTTCCAAAGCCTCGTCTATTTTCTTTTGATTCTCTAAACAAAATCCTAAGAAAAAAAGCATTTCAGGTTTATCTTTTAGACCTTCTGGAATGTCTTTGAGAAGTTTTTCAGAGTTTTGCCAGTCTCCTTTTTCTACATAAAAACCTAACAAGAGCTTGATAAGGTTCTCATCTGTAGGATATTTTTGAATAAGCACCTTTAAAATCTCTTCTAACTGTTGGTCTTCTTTATTTTCTTCTAAAAATTTTAGGAGTTCAATCAAAATCATTCTGTTATCAGAAGAATTTTTTAAAGCATTTAGATAAGCTTCTTTAGCTTCTTTCAGTCTCTTTAATTCCTTTAAAACCCTACCTTTAAACAACCAAGCAACATAGTTATTAGGGTCTATTTTTAGTAATTTTTCTAAGTGAGATAAAGCAGAATTCCAGTCTTTTTTTTCAAGATAAATGTTTATCAATAAACTTAAAATCTCTTCATTTTTAGGTTCTTTTTCCAGGAGGTTTTCAAGTAGGTTAGCTGCCTTATAAGGTCTATCTTCAAAAAGATAAATTTTGGCTAAAATTAAGGTAAGTTCTTTTTCATCGGGATACTCAGAAAGAAGATTTTTAGCTAAACTCTCTGCCTGTTTAAACTTTTTGTTTTGAAGATAGTATAAAATTAACTGTTTTTGTAGATAAAGGCTTTTTTTGTCAAGTTTTATGGCTTTTTTTAGATATTGTTCTGTTTTTTCTGGGTTTTCCTGTCTTAAGGCTAAAAGAAAGTAGTAATAAGCTAAGCCTTTGTGATTAGAAGCAAAGGAGCAGGCAGGAATAAAAAGACAGAAGAGAACAAATATCAGAGATAAACTAAAGATTTTCTGGAAGTGCCAGGGTGTAGTATTGAACATCAGGTAGCCTCTCTTCAAGAAATTTTTTAAGGTTTTTAATAACTTTTTCTTCTATTTGTCTAACCCTTTCCTTAGAAATCCCTAACTTTTGAGAAAGTTCATTCAAAGTTTTAGGGTTTTCGGTAAATAGTCTTTCGTGAAAGATAACATAATCTTTGCCAGACAGCGTTTGGGCAAACTCTTTTAAAAGCTTTTTAAACTTTGAAAGCATTTCTTCTTTGGCATAGATTTCTTCCGGAGTAGGTCTATGATCTTTAAGAAAACTGGCTAAGGTATCTTCAGAGTCGTACCCTATCGGTGCTTCAAGACTTAGGTCTTGAGAAAACATTCTCTGTTCCATTTCTTCTACTTCTTTTTCTTTAACTCCTAAACGTTTAGCTATCTCTACAGAAGTTGGCTCAAAACCTAAGGCTGCAAGTTTTTCTTTTTCCTTGCGAAGTTTATAAAATAATTTTCTTTGAGCTTGTGTAGTTCCCATTTTAACAAGTTTCCAATTATCCATAATGTATTTAAGAATGTAAGCTTTTATCCAGAAAGAGGCATAATAAGAAAATTTAACCCCTTTATAAGGGTCAAATTTTTTTACCGCTTGAAGTAACCCAAGATTACCCTCTTGGATAAGGTCTAAGAAGTTGTGAGCCCAAAATTTCTGAAATTCTAAGGCTATTTTTACCACTAATTTAAGATTTGAGACCACCAATTTATAAGCTAATCGAGGGTCCTTAGTTTCATAATAAGCTTTAGCTATCTGTTCTTCTTCCTCTCTGGTAAGTACCGGATATTTACTGATTTCTTTCAGATATTTTTGGAGAGGGTCAAATTTAGCGGGGAGACTTTCTTCGACGATTGCGGGAAGTTGAGATAAAACTTCGGTTGTTTCTTGTTCTAAGACATTTAAATCTTGTTCTTTCATAGTGATTATTTTAACACAAAAAAATAAAATCTACAATTTAAATCGTATAGATTTATTTTAAGTTTAAAAGTTTGTGCAGTTGAATTTGTAATCTTATAGGTAGTTTAACTTCTAAAAGCCAGTTCGCCAGTTCTTTAGGAGAAAGCTTTTCAAATACCGGAGAAAAATACACTTGGGTTTTAGAGATAAGGTCAAAAGTTTTAATTTTATCTAAAGCAAACTCGAAATCTTTTCTGTCTTGTATTACAAACTTTATGACGTCCTTTGAGCTAAGAAAGTCGATGTTTTCATATAGATTGTGGTCTGCCATTCCAGAAGAGGGAGTTTTTAGGTCCATAACTTTAATCACTTGAGGAGGAAGGTGCTTAAGAGAGAGGCTTCCGTTGGTTTCTATGCAAACTATACATTTTTTATTCAAAAACCTATCTATTAAAGGATAGACTTCTGGTTGAAGCAAGGGTTCACCACCTGTGATAGCGATGTAGGGGATTGAAGAATAGTGGTTTTCCCATAACTTAATTATCTCTTCTAAGGTTATGCTTTGGTATTTATCACTTTCTCTTGCATAAAGGGTATCACACCATGTACATTTTAGGTTACACCCAAAAAGTCTTACAAAAAACGTAGGATAACCTGCAAAAGGACCTTCCCCTTGGATAGAGAAAAAGGTCTCAGAGATTTTAAGGTTCAAAGTAGGTGGCACAGGCCTTTTCTGTTTCAAAAACAGTTACTTCTTTAATCTTTAAGTTTGTATATAAAGAAAGTTTTTTCTTGAGGTCTTGAAAGATATATTGGGCAATCCTTTCAGATGAAGGGTTAACCTCCAAAAAATAGGGGAGGTCGTTTAAAAGACGATGGTCTAAGCTTTTCAAAGTTTCTTTTAGGGCTTTTTTTAGCTCTTTGAAATCGATGAGCATATCAAGCTCGTTTAAACGTTCTCCTTCTACTACCACCTCTACCTTCCAATTATGTCCATGAAGTTTTTCACATGGACCTTCGTAGTTTCTTAAGAAGTGGGCTGAAGAAAAAGAATCTTGTACTTTTAATCTGAACATAATTAAAAGTGATATAAAAAGTAAAGGCGGCGCGGGGATTCGAACCCCGGATTCACGGCTTTGCAGGCCGTCGCCTTACCGCTTGGCTACGCCGCCAGCTAAAACTTAACTCCTCCAAGTAAACTCTATTTCAAATTCTTTTTTGTCTTCTTTAACCTTATACTTCAGTTCACATTCAAAATTGGCAGGCAAATCTATTTCCACCTGTTCAATCTTTACCTTACCTTGTTCTACTTCCTCGGCAATTTGCCTAAGAAGCTGGGCTGCTTCTTGAGGAGTGGCAATCTTTTTTACCTCAATCTTATCCTTCATAGCCTTTCCTCAAGGGATTTAATTTAGTGGCGGCGGAGGGACTCGAACCCCCAACCCTGTGGATATGAGCCACATGCTCTAACCTGTTGAGCTACGCCGCCATATTTAACAAGTTTTTTATATTATTTAAACATCTTTACCAAGGTTGTCAAGGCCTTTTTAGAGGTAATTTAACCTATCCAAACGGTTTTTTTGAAATAAAACATCCCTTCTAAGTAGATGTCTGTGCCACCTCTTTTCCCGACTTTGAGTTGATCTTCTAAACCATAGTATTTTAAACAGGTACCACAAGAATAGATTTCAACCCCTTTTTTCTCAATCTCATTTAGTAAAGATATTATTTCTTCGTCCTTTGTAGTTAAAAATACCCCTTTGTTCATAAAAAACATTCTGTCTGGTAAAAGGTTTTGTACAAGCATGGTCTCAAAAAAGCCTTTTATCAATATCTTACCTAAAGCCTCATCTTTACCGATTACATCATTGGTTAGAATAACAAAAAGCTCTTTTTTTTCTAAATTTGTTTCGCATGAAAAATGAGCAAGCTCTTCATCTTTTACCTTTACTTCAGAACCTTTTTTTTCTACCACCAATAAAATTTCTTCTCCTTTTTCTACCTCAGAAATGATTTTGTGTCCCTGGGAATTTAAAAATTTTTTTACATTATTAGCTGACGTTTGACTATCTAAAACTATCTGAAAAACCTCTCCCTCTTCTAAACTTTCTAAAAAATCTTTTGTTTGAATAACAGGTTGAGGACAGGGAAGCCCTTTTACATCTAACGTTTTCATCATATGCCCCCTTTTAAAATTTTTTCAAATTTCTAAGTTTAACACCTTAGCCTAAACCATCTAATAGAAAAAATAAATAAAATTATTTTAAAAATCCCTATAAAACTACCTTTTCTAAAAATTTGAAAAACAAATTTTGAGGCTCTAAGCAAGGCCTTTCAGAACAGGTCTTAGGAAAACAAGGACTACATTTTAACCCTAAGGTTATGACGGTATGTTTAGGGCCTATCGGACGCCATACAATATGGTCTGTGGGGCCAAAAAAGATAAAACTTTTTACTCCTAAATAACTTGCCAAGTGTGATATCCCACTGTCAAGCCCTATAAACCCTCGAGCGGTTTTTAAAGCCTTAGCTAAAACCTCAATGTCCTCTACTTCCCAAAAATTTGAGGTAAAATCCTTTATCCACTTGTCAGCCTCTCCTACTATGTAAATATAGTCAAATTTTTTTTCTTTTAAAAATTTTTCTATCATCGAAAAAAGCAAAAAATCAGGGATTTTTTTAGAGGAACCACTTCCTGGATGAAGAACTACCTTGTTTTTTAGTATGCTTTCAGTTGATCCTTCGACAGGTAAAATTTGAGAAAACTTTTTAGGTAGGTTTAAACAACTAAAGTAATAGTCTACCAGCCATATCCTTTCTGAAGGGAAAGGGTCGAACCCTTCTGTTTTAGAGAAGAAAATTTTTAAATCATAGGGTTGGTTTAACACCTGCGGATAAAGGTCCTCATAGATCTCGTCTACCCATCCTACTTTTTGAGCTAACTGATAATAGGCTTTAACCCCTATGACAGTTATTTTATAACCTTGACTTTTTAAAACCTCAAGAACCGGAAACGTAAGAAGGGTATCACCTAATCCTCCTCTCCGGTAAAAAAGTAACCTTTTCATTAAGTAAAGTCAAGATTTTTGGGATTGTTTAGTCAAGGGTTGTTTAATTTAATCAGATAAAGTATAATAACTAAGATTTTTAAGTAAAGGGGAGAAAAAATGGAGATTCCTTTTTTGGACCTGAAAAGAGGATATCAAAAATATGGACAAGAGATAGAGAAAGAAGTTATTAACGTTTTAAGAAGTGGGGTTTATTTGAATGGACCTTATACAAAAGAAATAGAAAGAACTTTAGCTTCTTTTTTAGATATTCCTTATGCTATAGGAGTTTCTTCAGGGACAGAGGGGTTATACTTAATACTCAAGGCCTTAGACCTACCTCAGGGAAGTTATGTGTTAGTACCATCTTTTACTTTTATTGCTACTTCTGAGGTAGTAGTACGGGCTGGACTTATTCCTTATTTTGTTGACATAGAAGAATCTAACTTTAATGTTTCCTTAGAAACGTTAAAAGAGGCTTATCTTTATCTTACGAAACGAGGTAAAAAGGTCTCTGGAGCTATAGTAGTAAGTTTATTTGGTATTCCTGCTGATTTAGAAAGGATTGAAGTGTTTTGCCAAGAAAAAGGGATTTTACTTATAGAAGACATTTGCCAGGCCTTTGGGGCTAAGATACTTGATAGATATGTTGGAACCTTTGGGGTTGCTTCTGCCACTTCTTTTTATCCTACCAAACCTCTTTCCACCTTTGGAGATGGCGGGATGGTTTTTACTGCAGACGAAGGGATAGAAAAGAGGGTTAGAATTTTAAAAGAACATGGACAGACCAAACCTTATTTTTATGAATATCACGGTATAAACGGAAGAATAGATGAAATCCATTGTGCTATTTTGCTTGTAAAATTCAAATATTTTAAGGAAGAATTAGAACTCAGAAAAAAATATGCTTTAGCTTATATAAAAGGATTGCAAGATCTTGAGCCTGAGCTTTTTCTACCTAAAATTCCTAAAACCTATACCCCAAGCTGGTCTCTTTTTACTGTAAGGACTCCTTATAGAAAGGACCTACAGGAATTTCTTAAGGAAAAAGGGGTCGCAACCAGGATTTATTATGAACATCCTTTACATCTGCAACCAGTTTATCAAGATTTAGGTTTTAAGAAAGGTATGCTTCCTGTGACCGAAAAAGTTGCCCAAGAAGTTTTAAGCCTTCCGTTTTTCCCATATCTAACCTCAGAAGAAATAGACTATGTAGTCTACTGGGTAAGAGAATTTTTTAAAAGAGGATAAAAATGAGACCGTTGGTTTTTGTTTCCATTCCTTTTAACCTTTTAAAAGAAAAGTATCTTTCTTTAGTTTTAGAGAATAGAATAAACGTAGAAGTATCTTTAAACGCTTTTTCTTTGGATAATTACTCTTACCATACCTTTAAAGAAGTTGCTAACTTGATTAAGGAAGAAGGGCTTTTAACTACCGTTCATCTGCCTTTTATAGACCTTTCTATAGGGTCTGTTGACCTGTGGATAAGAGAGGTTAGCCTGAAAAGGATTTTTCTTGCCATTGAAAGGGCCTCTCTTTTCCAACCCTTAAACCTTGTTCTTCATTCTGGTTATTCCTATAATTATCACGAATTAAAAGAAGAATGGCGTTCTATATTTATAGAAAATTTAAATAAATTATTGGAATTTATCCAGGAAGAAAGGTTGTCTCTATCTTTAGAAAATGTTTATGAACCTACTCCTGAGTTTATGTTACCTATTTTTGAAGCTTTTTCCAGAAGGGTTGGCTGGTGTTTTGACCCAGCACATGCAAGGGTGTTTTCTAAAAAGGACGAACTTGATTGGTTAGACATCCTTTATCCATATCTGAAAGAAATTCATTGCCATGATAACTTAGGGGAAGAAGACGACCATTTAGCCTTAGGGAAAGGGGTATTGAAGTTTAACGCCATTTTTAAGTTTTTAAAGGAGAAAAAGATAGTTCCAATCTTGACTTCAGAAGCTCACAACGAGGAAGATACCTATCTAAACTTGAAGGTTCTAACCGATGAAGGGGAAAAATTACAAGAGTAAAAGGTTTAAAGTAGTTATTAGGTGGTTTTCAACCATAGTTTTAATGGTTTTTCTTGGGTTAAGCTGGAATTTACCTGCTTTTCCTCAAAATATCAACCCACAAGAGGAAGAGGTTTATGAAGTTTTAGAAGAACTTCCTCCTAAGGTTATCAAAAATTTACCTCAAGACATAAACGATCAAGTAGCTTATTTTATAAAATATTTTACCAAGGATAAAAGGGAAGTTACTGAAAGATGGCTTAAACGCTGTAGTCCTTATCTTCCTTATTTTAAAACTATCTTTAGAGAGTATGGAGTCCCTGAGGATCTTGTTTATCTTGCTTTTATAGAGAGTGGTTGTAATCCCTTTGCGATTTCAAGGGCAGGGGCGGTTGGAATCTGGCAATTTATGGAAAAAACCGGTAGATTTTACGGATTAAAAATAGACTACTGGGTAGATGAGCGAAAAGATTTTATCAAGTCTACCCATGCGGCAGCGCGTTATTTGAAAAGACTCTATGATATCTTCGGAGACTGGAGGCCTGCGGTAGCAAGCTATAACCTTGGAGAAGGTAGGCTTTTAAGGATTTTAAGGGCTAAAAACTTTATAGATTATTGGCAACTATTAAACTCAGGTAGCCTCCCTTTAGAGACAGCGGCTTATCTCCCTCAGTGGATGGCTATTACCTTTATCATTAAAAATCCCCAAAAATACGGATTTCAACCCTTAGAGCCTAAGGCTTTGGAATATGAAGAGATGGAGGTTAACGGAGGGGTTGACCTTAAGGTATTTGCTGTAGCTGGACAGATAACCTATGACCTGCTTTTGATGATGAACGCAGAGCTTAGAAGACAGATAACACCACCGGGTAAACCCTATTTACTCAAAGTTCCTCAAGACAAAAAAAAGGAAATACAGGCTAACCTAAATCGTCTAAAATTAAAGTTGATAGAAAAAACAACTACAGACGGAACTTTTTATATCGTAACCCTTGCTAATTCTGAATTGTCAGAAAAAGATTTAATTTTAGAAAACTCAACTCAAAATCAATCTTTGTCCATCACACGAAATAAACAACCTCGAAAGGTTTCCAAGAAGTCTAAACAAATCAAGTCTTCTAAAGAAAATTCTAATAAAAAGAAAAAAGCCAAATCTACCTCTCAACATACCAAAAAATCGAAAAAAAGATGATATAAACAAACAAGTTCTTGTTTTTCACAAATTTTTTAATATAATTTTTATCAGTTTATCAACTTATCTTGGGGAGTTAAAATGGATAAATTTTTAAAGATTTACTATCCCTTTTTGTTGCTATTCGTTGTTGTTTTCTGGGGACTTTATATAAGATTTGAAGACAAAAATTTTTGGCACTCTAATCAAGCCCTTTTTTACTACAAAGATAAGCCTATTTACAGCGAATATGATTCTTTCTATTTTGCGAGGTTAGCTGAAGACATCAAACAGGGGGTTTTCAGAACTGGAGAGATAGACCACTATCGAGTATTCCCAGATAATTCATCTTCAGCCAAACTGGATGAAAAAAACGTATTTTATGCTAAATATCAGGTACCTGGTGTTTTTATTAGTGTGACCTGGGCTTATCTTTCAAAATGGTTTAATCTTTCTCTTGAGACTTTAACTTTTTATCTAATCCCAATTTTAGCTGTTTCGGTAGTGCTTCCACTTTTCTTTTATTTTAAAGACCTTGGATGTGCCTATGCAGGTTTGCTCGGGGGGTTGGTAGCCATTGCTTCTCCTATGTATTGGGGAAGGACCAATCTCATGAGGTTGGACCAGGATGTTCTTAATCTCACCCTACCTTTTTTAGCAGCTTATTTTTTTTATAAGTTTTTTTCATCCGTTAAAAACAGGGTAAAGTATTTATGGATTAGCCTTGCCTCTCTGGTAGCTCTTTTCTATTATCTTTGGTACGGTCATCCTAATCTGTGTTTTGTGTTGATTTTTATGTTTCTGATAAGATATCTATGGGATAAAAAGCTAAAACTCACGAAGGAAGATTATCTTTATTTAGCTATCCTAATTGTTCCTCAAATCTGGTATATCTACGAAGGCCCTTACCATCTTTTTATACAGGTAAAAACCCTTGTTTTTAACATCAAAACTACCACCAGCGCAGAACAACTTTTTAAAGATTTTCCCAATGTTTTTATGTCTATCTCTGAGTTGCAAAGAGAAAGCTTTGATAAAGTTCTTGAAACAGCTGTTTATAGTCCTATATTAGGGATTTTAGGAATTATAGGGGTAATTTTATGCTTTGGTTATTATTTTAAAAACTTATTCTTTCTACTTCCTTTCTTAGGGATTGGGTTTTTATCTTTTGTCTCAGGTGCAAGGTTTATCATGTATCTCTCGCCTTTTATAGGGATTGGGATAGGTTTTTTGGTACATTTTCTTTTTGAAAAAGCCCTTGGGTATTTAGACCTTTTTAAGCAAAAGGAAAAACAGGTTATTATAGTAAACCTTATAGGAAGTTTGTTTTTAGGTTTGGTATTTCTTGTACAGAAACCAGTAATAAGTTGGGCAAGCTATCCTAAGGTTTTTAGCCCTATCGTAAAAGATATGGATTATCTAAAACAAAGAACTCCTCAAGGTTCGGCTATATGGACTTGGTGGGACTATGGTTATGCTTTTCAGTATTATTCAAGAAGACCCACATTTCATGATGGAGGTTCACAGGCTTCTCCTAAGACTTATTTTATTGCAAGAAGCTTTACTACCAGCGACCCAAAAGAAGCCTGGTTCATTACCTCTTTTATTACTAACTATGGGTTAAAAGGGATTGCCGAAGAATTAAAAAAGGGGATATCCGCCAAAGAACTGGTTAAAAAGGTTCAAGAAGGATACTTTAGTAAAGACATAAAACATCCTGTTTATTGGGTTTTTACCGAAGACTTGATACCCAAATTTGCCTGGATTCATTATTTTGGTAGCTATGATTTTGATAAAAAACAGGGAATTCATGGAAACATCATAGCTCCTGAAAAATGCTCTATGACCACAGCCAACGTGCTTGATTGCCAGGATATAGGCGCTAAATTAGACCTAAATGTAGGAGTTGTCACTGCTGGTAACCAGAGTATTCCTATTAGAAAGTTAGTTGTAAAAGACCCTAAAGGAATGATAGAAAAGAAATTTTTTGAAAATGGAGTAATAGTTGAGATAGTAAAGTTTAAAGAGAATCACGCCGCCCTTTTTATCCTTAATCCTATGTTAGCTGAAACCTTATTTAATAAGATGTATCTTCTTAGAAGTTATGATCCTGCTTATTTTGAGTTGGTGTTAGATGATTTTCCTCATATGGTAGTTTATAAAGTAAAAGAAAAAATACAGTAATGAAGGAGGGGCAGATGGGAGTTAAAATTAACATAGCTGATGTTGAGATGAAACCTCATCCTAAGTTTGATGGGGTAAAAATAGGTTTTGTGGTTACCAAAGACGTATGTTGTGAAGCAAGTATAACCATTCTTGAAATTCCTGGTGAAACAGAACTCCCTATACATACCCACGAAAAAGAGGCTGATACCATCTTTGTGCTTCAAGGAGAAGGAGAAATTTTTATTAATGGAAAGTGGGAACCTATCAAGGCTGGAGATATCGTAACCATACTTCCTAAAGAGGAGCATGGTTTAAAAGTAAAAGGAGAAGTTCCTATGAGATGTTACATTATTCATGCCCCTGCTCTTTGGTAAGGAGGAGGAGTTTATATTATGGAAATATTAGAAAAGGCAAAGATACTTATCTCGGCTTTACCTTATTTTAGAGAGTTTTATAAAAAAATCATGGTTATTAAATATGGCGGTCATGCCATGGTAGATCCATCTCTTAAACAAAACTTTGCTCAGGACATTGCTTTGATGAAATATGTAGGGATTTGTCCTGTGATAGTCCATGGAGGAGGACCTCAGATTAATCAAGTTATGGAACGGATGGGGTTAAAACCTGTGTTTATAGAAGGGCAGAGGGTTACAGATGAAGAAACCATGAACGTGGTTGAGATGGTGCTGGTAGGGACGGTGAACAAAAACATCGTGAGTTTGTTAAACCGAGCTGGAGTAAAGGCAGTAGGACTTTCTGGAAGAGACGGAGAGCTTATCGTTGCAGAAAAAATGAAGGTTTATAAATACAGAGGGGAAGATAGACCTCCAGAAATCATAGACATAGGAAGAGTAGGGAAAGTAAAAGAGGTTAATCCTCAGATCCTTTTTACTTTGATAGAAAATGATTTTATTCCGGTTATTGCTCCAGTAGGAATAGGACCCGACGGAGAGGCTTATAACATAAACGCAGATTTAGTGGCAGGAGCCTTGGCTGTTGCTCTTAAAGCCGAAAAATTGGTTTACCTTTCTGATGTAGAAGGAGTTAAGGATGAAAAAGGGAACTTAATTTCTACATTAACCATAAAAGATATAGACCGATTGATAGAAACAGGTATCGCAAAAGGAGGTATGATCCCTAAGTTAAAGAGTGCCAAAAAGGCTTTAACAGGGGGGGTCAAGAAGGTACATATCATAGACGGAAGAGTGCCTCATAGCTTAATCATAGAACTTTTTACCGACGAAGGTGTAGGGACTCAGGTAGTTTTTACTGAACAATAGTAATTGGGTTGGTAAGACTATAGAAGAAAACGAGAAAAGGAGGGAAGGGCTTTGATCGAGTTGAACCTTGACAAAAGTTATGATCCTAAAAAAGTAGAAAACAAATGGTATAAAGTATGGGAAGAGAAAGGGTATTTTGAACCATCTTTTGACAAGAATAAACCAAAATTTTCTATAGTTATCCCTCCTCCAAACGTAACAGGGGTTTTACATATAGGTCATGCCTTAAACAACACCATACAAGATGTGTTAGCACGTTATAAAAGAATGGATGGATACGATGTTTTATGGGTTCCGGGGACTGACCATGCAGGAATAGCTACCCAAAACGTGGTAGAGAAAGAAATCGCTAAAGAAGGTTTGACCAGACAAGCCTTAGGAAGGGAGAAATTTATAGAAAGGGTTTGGCAATGGAAAGAAAGATGTGGAAACATCATCATAGACCAGTTGAAAAAGTTAGGGGCAAGTTGTAGTTGGTCATACCAAAGGTTTACGATGGACGAAGGTCTTTCGAGGGCAGTTAAAGAGGTTTTTGTAAACCTTTGGAAAGAAGGTCTTATCTATCGGGGGGATTATATCATAAATTGGTGCCCTCGTTGTGGCACTGCTCTTGCTGATTTAGAGGTAGAGATGAGAGAAACTCAGGGAAAACTCTGGTACTTAAAGTATCCTTTAGAAGATGGTAGTGGTTTTGTGGTGGTAGCAACCACCAGACCTGAGACCATGTTAGGGGATACCGCGGTTGCTGTAAATCCTGACGACGAAAGATATAAAGGATTAATCGGTAAGTTTTTGGTTCTTCCTTTAATAAAAAGAAAAATACCGATAATAGCAGACAAGGCAGTAGACCCTGAATTTGGAACAGGTGCGGTAAAGGTTACTCCAGCTCATGATTTTGCTGACTTTGAAATGGCAAAAAGACACAACCTGCCTTTAATAAAGGTAATAGGTGAAGATGGTTTTATGACAGAAGAAGCTGGGCCTTATAAAGGACTAGAAAGATATGAAGCGAGAAAAAAGGTATTGGAGGATTTAAAAACTCAGGGGTTTCTTGAAAAAGAGGAAGATTATAAGCTTATACTAGGACACTGTTATAGATGTGATACGGTAATAGAGCCTTTGGTTTCTAAACAGTGGTTTGTGGCTACCAAACCTTTGGCTCAACCTGCTATAGCAGCTGTAGAGTATGGGTTTATAAAGTTTATACCAGAAAACTGGACGAATCTTTATTTTGATTGGATGAGAAACATAAGAGATTGGTGTATCTCTCGTCAAATATGGTGGGGACATCGTATACCTGTGTGGTATTGTAAAGACTGTGGGGAAACCATCGTCAGTAAGGAAGAACTCGTAGAAAAATGTCCTGTTTGTAATTCTGAAAAGGTTTATCAAGATGAAGATGTTCTTGATACCTGGTTTTCTTCAGCTCTTTGGCCTTTTTCTACGATGGGATGGCCTGAAAAAACAGAAACTTTAACCACTTTTTATCCCACCTCTGTCTTGGTTACCAGTTTTGATATCATTTTCTTTTGGGTAGCTCGTATGATCATGATGGGAATTCATTTTATGGGGCAAATACCTTTCCAAAAAGTTTACATACATGCTTTGGTTAGGGATGAAAAAGGTCAAAAGATGAGTAAAAGCAGGGGGAATGTGATAGACCCCTTGGTAATGATAGAAAAATATGGGGCAGATGCCCTAAGGTTTACCCTGATAGCCCTTGCTGCTCAAGGTAGGGATATAAAGCTATCTGAGGCAAGGATTGAGGGGTTTAAACATTTTATCAACAAGATATGGAACGCAAGTAGGTTTGTCCTTATGAACATTGAAAAAGAGTCCGCTGAAGTAGAAATAGAACCAGCCAAACTTCCTTTGTGGCACAAATGGATACTTTCTGAACTTCAGAGAACGGTTAAAAAGGTCAGAGAAAAACTGGAAGAATTTGAGTTTGATCAGGCAGCTATGGAGGTTTATTACTTTTTCTGGGGTAAATTTTGCGATTGGTTTTTAGAAGTAGCCAAAGTTTACCTTAGAAAAGAAGAAACAAAACTTCAAACGCAAAAGGTATTGTTAGAGGTGTTAACCACTTGTCTAAAATTACTTCATCCTTTTATTCCTTTTGTTACTGAAGAGATTTGGGCTCACTTGCCAAAAAAAGATACAGAACATATAATAAAAACTAATTATCCTGTTTTTAAAGAAGATTTGATAGATGAGTTAGCAGAAAAAAGAGTTCAATTTTTACAGGAATTAACGGTTGGGATAAGAAATATTAAAGCAGAATACGGTCTTACGGCTAAGACAGATCTAGAAGTTTTTTATCATTGTTCTGAAGATCAATATTTAAATCTTTTATCTCAAGAAAAAGAGGTAATAGAGTTTTTGGCTAAGGTAAAGAAAATCGAGGGCGTAAAACAACATATTAAAAGTAAAGGAGAAGTATCCTATATTTTATCTAAAGGGGAAGTTTTAATAAACTTAGAAAACCTTATAGATTTAGAAAAAGAGTTGCAAAGGTTAACCAAAGAAAAGGAAAAACTTGAGTCTAAGTTAAAACAAATAGAAAAAAAACTTAACAACCAGGAATTTTTAGAAAAAGCACCTAAGGAGGTAGTGGAAAAAGAAAGAGGAACCTATCAAGAGCTTATGGATAGGCTTAAAGTCGTCTTGCGTTATATAGAAGACCTGCAAAAAAACTGAAAAGAGTTTTTTATGTATGAAAAAGATAAAAGGTATTATACCCGCTATAAGATTCGTTTGGAGGGTAAGGTTGCTACAGAGAAAGGGCAGGTTTTTCAGGTAGAGATTTTAGATTTAAGCATAGAAGGTGCTCGCCTAAAAACTGATAGAGATATACCTTTGTATGAAGGAGATATTATCAACTTATTGATAAAATGGAAAAGTTCTATCAAATGTAAAGCAGAAATTAGGTGGGTAAAAACCGAAAGGTTTAACACAGAATTTGGGGTAAAATTTATCGAAATGCCTATGAAAGATAGAGAAACTTTAACTTCTCTTATCTCTGAGCATGCTTTAACCAATCTTCTGGATACCTACCTTCGTTAACCCTTTCAAAGGGTTTTATGATAAAAACCTTAGAGATTCCTTTTTCTTCCATGGTTACCCCTAAAAGGGTATCTACTTCTTTCATCACGTTAGGATTATGGGTTACAAGGATAATTTGAGAATTTTTCTTTATAAGATTTAATAACCTGATGAATTTAAGAGAATTTTTTTCGTCAAGTGGTGCATCCACCTCGTCAAAAATACAGAATGGTCCTGGTTTTACCAGATAAAAAGCTATCAAAATTGCCAATACACACAGAGCTTTTTCCCCTCCGGAAAGCATGTTTAGATGTTTTATGTTTTTTCCTGGTATTTTAACTTGAAAATCAAGTCCCGCGGTTAAAAGGTCATCTCCATTAAAGATAAGTTGAGCATCTCCTCCCTTAAAAATCAGGGAAAAAATTTCAGAGAGCTTTTGGTTTACTTCTTGTAAAGTAGTTTGGATTTTTTCCTTAGAAAGCTGTTTGAGATTTTCGAGAATTTCTTGAAGTTTTGCGATTCCTTTTTCTAAATCTTCTTTTTGATTAAGAAGTTGATGGTATCTTTCAGAAATTACTTCAAATTCTTTGATACTGGCTAAATTTATCTCTTGAAAATTTTTTAAATCTTCTTTTAACTTTTGAATTTCTTTTTCTAAAAGATTTAAATCTATTTTATTATCTAATTCTTCATTTTCAAGAGAAAAGGGATCAAACTCTACTCCTTCTAAAGCTTGTTTTAGATTTTCTAACAAAAGTTTTTTCTCAGTAAGCCTTATTTCCAAGTTATAGATTTGGGTTTCTAAGTTCTTAATCTCTTTTTCTTTTTGTTTTTTTTGTTGCTCTAAAGAACGTAAGTTTTTTTCTACTTCAATTTTTTGTTGATTAACTTTGTCTAAATCTTTTTTTAAACCTTCTATCTCTTTTAAATAAGAATCTTTTTTTTCTCTGACTTCTTTTAATCTTTCTTTTATATGTAGGAGTTGTTGTTGAAGGAGGTCTATAGAATTTTGATATGTTTTTAGATTATTTTTTAGTTTTTCAGTCTGTTTTTGAATCTCTGTTTTTCTTTGTAAAAGGCTATCTCTTTTGGTTTTTATTTGGATTGTTTCTTGGAGAAGTTTGTTTAACGAAGTTTCTATGTCTTTAATTTGTTTTTCTAAACCAGTTATTTCTGCCTTGGTTTTTTGATAGGTTTCTTTATTTTTTTCTAATTCATTTTTAACGAGATGGAACTGATTTTCAATTTCTTCTTTTTCCTGGTTAAGTCTATTAATCTCTTGACTGATTTGATTCAGTCTTTCTTTAACATTGCTTTCTTTTTCTTCGATTTTTACCCATGAAAGTTGAAAATTTTGTTTTTGTTTTTGTATGTTTTCTATCTCAGCTTTTAGCTTTTTTATTTCATTTAAAAATTGATTGCGTTTAGTTTGATAAGAAGATAACCTTTCTTTTAGATTTTGTTCTTCTAACGTTAAGGCTTTAAGTCTATCTTCAACCTGTATTTTTGCTTGATAAAGTTCTTCTAATTCCTTTTGAAGACGAATCTTACCTTCATTTTTTTTCTTTAAAACATAAATAAACCCAAATGGAGTAAAAAGTAAACCTTCTTTTTTAACATAGATAAAACGAGGATTTTTGGCATAACTTTCTAAAAGTGCTTCTGTAAGCTCTCCCTCTTTTTTTATTTCAAAAAACCTTATAAACTCTGGATTTTTAAGGAAAAGGGGGGTATTTTCTTTTACGTATCCTGAGATTGTTTTGATATGAGGGATTCCCTCTATTAAAAGAGCGTTTAGATCTTCTTTAAACACTATTTCTAATAAGTCCAAATCTTCCTTTTCTTTTACATTCAAAAAATTTGGCAAAAAATCAACATGAAAGGGTAAGTTTTTAAAAGAGTTTTTATCTTTGTTAGGTAATAACCTGTTGATTAATAAAATTCTTTCTTCTATAGATTTTTTTTCTCCCTTTAAGTTTTCGGCAGCAAGTTTTAGCTGGTTGGATTTTTGTATGAGTTTTTCTATTTCTTTAGATAGAAGTTCTTCTTCGTTGGTTAATTTTTTTAGTTTTTGCTCTTTTTCATCGATTAAATTATTCCATAAAGTACTTTCTTTTTCTAATTTTTCTTTTTCTAACTTTAAATTTTGATAAAACTTTTTAGCGGATTCTTTTTCTCTGGTTAAATTTTGAATTTCTCTCTCAAGAAGATGTTTTTTTTCGTTAAATTTTTCTACCTCTTTTTGCAACCGGAAAAAAGTTTCTTCCTGTGTTTTAAATTCAGATAGTTTTTCTTCATACAGGTTTTTAAGTGTTTCTTTTTGAGTTTTGAGTTTTTCTAACTGAGTTTTTAATTTTTCTGCCTGGTTTTTTAGTTTGTTTAGGGTTTCTTCTATGTTATGATTTTCTTTATCTAAGGCTTCTAACTGCCTTTTTTCAGTTTCTTCTTTTACTTTTTCTTTGTCAATCCTATGCACAAGGTCTCTTTCTTCTCTTAGTAGGTTGCCAAATCTTACTTCCCAGTCTTTATAGATTTTTTCTTTACTTTCAAGCTCTTCTCTCAAGCTTCTTATGGTATTTTCTAAACCTAAAAGTTTTTGAGAAAGAACGTGCTCTTCGGTTTCTAAAACTTCTATTTGTTTTTCCGTTTGAGAGATTTCTTCTTTTAAACCTAAGATGTTAGTTTCTATTTCCTTTTTTTCTTGATGGTTTTTTTTCCAAAGATATAGGTTTTTTTCTGCTATTAGTTTTTCTAACCTTTGTTTAAGATTAAGGTATTGTTTGGCTTCTTCAGCTTGTTTTTTAAGATGATGATATTGATTTTCTACCTCCTTTAACACATCGTTTAATCTGATTAGGTTTTCTTCAGTAAGTTTTAGGTTTTTTTTGGTTTCTTCTTCGGTGATTTTAAACTTAGAAACCCCTGCCAAGTCTTCTAAAAATATTCTTCTTTCTTTAGGTGAAAGTTCTATAAACTTAGATACTTCTCCCTGGTCTATGATACTATAAGATTGGGTGTTGATCCCTAATTCTAAAAACAAAAACTGGATGTCTTTAAGTCGGCAAGGCTTTTGATTAATAAAAAATTCACTTTCTCCGTTTCGGTAAAATCTTCTGGTAATGACTACCTCCGGAAAATCTTTGTATTTTTCCCATACTGGAGGGTCATGGTTTATGGTCATCCTTACTTCAGCAAAATCCACCTTTTTTTTGTCTTCATTACCTGCGAAGATAAGGTCTGAAAGCTCTTTAACCCTGAGTTTTTTAGGACTTTGTTCCCCTAAGACCCATTTAATTGCATCAAGGACGTTACTTTTTCCAGCTCCGTTTGGCCCTACTATCCCTGTAATTCCTGGTGAAAATGGAATGGTAACTTTATAAGGGAAGGACTTAAAACCGTAGATTTCTATTTTCTTTAGAAACACAGGTGTATTATATCATCGATTTAAGAAATTGCACCATCTATCTTGATTGGTTCATTAGTTTTTCTGCTTAAATGTTTACAAAATTTTCAAGAAAGAGTACATTAAAGAATAGATGAAGGATAGGTTTAAAGAAGTAAATAGGAGGTTTCATGGTTGTAAATGAAAAAGAGGTTCATTTAAAAGATATCGCCGAGGCTATTTTAGAGGCTCCTTCGGTAGGGGTGCTGATTTATCAGGAAAACATAGTTTATGCTAATAAGTTTTTCTTAGAACTTACCGGATATTCCTTAGAAGAGTTAAACAGGATGAGTATTTTGGATATTTTTCCAGCTGAAGAAAGAGAATATCTTAAATCTGTAGTGGAAAGAAGACTTAGAGGGGAGAGGTTTACAAGGGTTTATAAGGAGTTAAAAATTTTAAGGAAAACTGGGGAGATAAGGTATACCCTTACTTTTGCTAACACCATCACCTATCAGGGTAAGCCAGCAGGTTTTGTGGTTTTGATAGATATTACCAGGCAGAAGAGGCTTGAAAACATAGTTTTGATGCTTAGAGAGGTTAACCAGACGATAACCAGTTCCCTAACTGAAGAGGAGGTTTTTGAGAAGATTTGTAAGAACCTGGTAGAGAAGATAGGGCTTAGGTTTGTGTGGGTAGGATTTCCTGATTGGAAGACACTACTTATAAAACCTAAGTATTACTATGGATATGAGGCAGGATATCTAAAAAAAATAAAGGTTTCAATAAGTGCCGAGGTGCCTGAAGGAAGAGGACCTGTAGGCACCGCCCTCAGAGAAAATAGAGTTACCATAATCTCTGACATAAGAACTGACCCTCGTTTTTATCTTTGGAGGGAAGAAGCTTTAAAGAGGGAGTATCTTTCAGTAGCAGGGATACCTATCTATAAAGATGGTAATCCTTATTGTGTGTTAGGGCTTTATGCCAAGGAGCCCAATTTTTTTACCGATGAGACTTTAGGGCTTTTAGAGGAGCTTAAAGGAGACATAGAGTTTGCGTTAAAGAGGATAGAGGAGATTAGAAACAATGTTATCATCTCTCAAGCTCTTCTTAAATCTCCGGCAGCTGTATTTATTTTAGACGAAGAAGGCAAGATAGTTTTTTGCAACGAGACAGTGTTGAGGGGATGTGGTAGGTCTTTTAATGAGATTGTTGGTCAATCTATAGAGATGTTTGGTTTTAAGTTATCGGATGGTTCTGATTTTTATCCTGTATTTTTGAAGTTTGTATCTCAAGAAGGAGATAAATTTGAGGATGTATTGTTTTGTTCTATAAAAAAAATATATATGGAGATGAAGATTTATCCCATAGAGATTGGAGGAGGGGTAAGAAGGTTTATTTTTTTAGGCAGGGATGTTAGTGAGGAAAGGGAGTTGATAGCCAAGTTAGAGAAGGTTATGTTAGAGGATCCTTTGACAGGTCTTTTGAATGTTGAAGGTTTTGAGAGGAGGGTTAACAAGCTTTTAGGTGAAGTGGTTGAGGGATTTTTGGTAGTTATAGATATATCTAATTTTACCTACATCAACCGGACTTATAGTTTTGAGGTAGGAAATAGGGTTTTAAAGGAGATTGGTAAGGTTTTACAGGGTATTTTCCCAGGAAGTAAGGATTTGATAGCTCGACTTGGGGCAGATGAGTTTGGATGTTTTCTGAGGAAGGAAGATTATGGAGATGTAAGGGGGTTGATAGATAGGCTTGGTTTGGTTAAGGAGATAAGGGTAGAGGTAGATGGGCAGGAGATAGTGGTTGCTACTAACGTAGGTATTGGTTATTATCCAGGAGACGGAAAAAGTGTAAGGGAGCTATTGGAGAAGGCTTCATTGGCGCTAAGTGAGGCAAAGAGGGGAGGGGCAGGTGAGTTTAGATTTTTTGCTTCACATATGGAGTTAAAGGCCCAGGAGATTATTTCTTTAGACCAATTGTTAGAGAAGGCTTTAGAAAATAGGTGGTTTGTGTTTTTTTATCAGCCATATTTTAGGGCAGAGGATTTGAGGCTGGCAGGGTTGGAGGCATTGGTTAGAATAAAGGTGGATGGTAAGATTTATAATCCTTCGGAGTTTATAGACTATTTGGAGAAGAGCCGGTTTTTACCTAAGTTTGAGGAGTGGATGTTTGAGGAGATAGAGGAAAAGGCAAGGAGGTTTAGGGTTCCGATTTCAGTTAATGTATCAGGGAGGTCGTTTAGTAGGAGGGGGTTTGTTGAGAGGTTTTTGAATAAGTTTAGTGGTGAGGATTTGAGTTTAGAGATAACAGAAAGAGTGTTTATAGAGGATGTGGGGTATGCAAGTGATGTGATAAAGAGGTTAAGGGGAAGGGGGATAAGGGTTTTTATAGATGATTTTGGGACAGGATATTGTGCGTTAAGTTATTTAAGGGAATTGGCTGTTGATGTGATAAAGGTGGACAGGAGTTTTATCCAAGGTGTGGTTGAAAAAAAGAGGGATAGAGATTTGGTAGAGGTGATTGTGTTACTGGCAAGAAGGTTAGGGATAGAGAGTTTAGCAGAGGGGGTTGAAACAGAGGAACAGCTTGATATAGTTAAAAAATTAGGTTTTAATTATGTCCAAGGATTTTTGTTAGAAAAACCGTTGCCAGAGGAAGAACTTCTTTCAAAGTATCCAGAAATATTATCTAAGGATAGTCAGAAAACATAATACCATTGACCTTGATTTTTCGGTTTTTTTAATTAAATTTTTAGCCAGTCTTTAATATGTTTAAAGACTAAGATGAACTCTAAAGTGTTTTTATTTAAAAATTTAGAAAAAATTTTTAATAAAAATCAATTTAAACTGTCTTTAAATTCTGATAACATTGGTTTTTTGGCTTGTTTTGTAGCTGAGGCTATAAGAGGTCCTTTCCCTAAGGACCAGGTTGTTTGGGCTATTTTTCCAGAATTTAGTCAAGCAGAAGAGTTTTTTCAAGCCTTTAAAATTTTTTCTGAAGAAAAGATCGGATTATACCCGGAGATAGATTTACTTCCGTTTAAAGACACCTTGTCTTACTCTCAGGAAGAAACCGAAAGATTGGGGATTCTCTGGAACCTAAATCAATATAAAGTGATAGCAGGAGATGTTTGTAGTTTTCTAAAAAAATTGGTTCCTAAGGAAGTGCTTAAAAAAGAGTATGTCTATCTTATCTTAGGAGAAAAGGTAGATAGAGAAGATCTTCTTTTACGGCTTTTAGACCTTGGATACGAAAGGGTAGGGGTTGTTAGGGAAAAAGGAACCTTTACGGTTAAAGGAGGTGTAGTTGATATCTGGTCTCCTAATTATGAATATCCAGTAAGACTTGAGTTTTTTGGAGACCAGATAATAGGGTTAAAACATTTTAACCCAGAGAACCAAAAAAGCTTTTTAAACTTAGAAGAGATAAGTATCGTTCCTTGTAAAGAGGTTTTTTTGCCAGAAGACTTAAAATCACTTTATCAGAGAATTTTTAGTTTGAAAGGAAAGATACCAGAGGACTATCTGTCTAAGTTGCTAACCCAAATAGAGCAAAAAAGTTTTACCGAAAATCCCGAGTTTTTGTTGCCTATTTTTTATGCTCAACCATCTTCTTCTTTTGATTATTTAAAAAAAACACCCTGTTTTTTGGTATATGAACCGGAGTTAATAGAAAATAAGATAGAAAGTTTTTGGGAAAAGATTCGTATAAATGCCCTTAAAGCTAAGGAAAAGGGGAAATTTTTTTTTGAACCAGAGGATGTTTATTTAACTACTCAAGAATTTTTTAATTACCTGGAAAAAGGTAGTTTAATCAAGGCTGGCAAACTTTTTTGGGTTTCTTCTGTCAATGAAGAGACTTTAAACCTTGAGGTAGGGCAAAAGGAAATAGGGATAGTAGCTCCTAACGAAAGAATTGAGGCAGGGTTTAACCTTTTAAAGGTTTCTTTAGAAGAGGGAGATAGGGTTTGGTTGGTTGTAGGTGATTCTCAGATCTCTCAAACCATTTTAGAGGGGTTAAAGGTAAGAGGTATAGAGGATACTAAAGGGTTAGAGTTTAAACAGGGTTATTTAAAACGAGGATTTTATCTAAAAGACCAAAAGTTTTGGGTCACTTCAGAGGTTGAACTTTTTGGAAGAAGCTATTTTAAAGAAAAAAGTTCTAAGCAAGGTCTTAAAAGAGCTAAAGGTTATTTTAGGAAGTTTGAGGATTTAAAACCAGGAGACTTAGTGGTTCATAGGGTATATGGTATAGGAAAATACTTAGGACTAAAAATATTAAACATTGAGGGTGTAGAAGGTGAGTTTTTAGAGATTGAATATGAGGGAGGAGATAAACTTTATTTGCCGGTATTTAGGTTAGACGAACTCTATCCTTATGTCAGTTTAACCGAAAAACCTCCTAAGTTAGACGCTTTAGGGAAGAAAGCCTTTCTAATAAAAAGGAAAAAGATAGAAAAAGAGCTTAGCGAAGTAGTACAAGAGCTGTTATCTCTCTATGCAGAAAGGAAGGCTTTAAAAAGCTATTCTATTCCTTTTCCTGCTTTAGCTTATGAAGAGTTTAGAGCCACTTTTCCTTATGAAGAAACCCCTGACCAGAAGATGGCTATAGAAGAGATTTTGCAGGATCTTTGTAGTAATAAACCGATGGAGAGGCTTTTGGTAGGGGATGTGGGTTTTGGAAAGACAGAGGTAGCCTTGAGGGCTATTTTTGTTGCAGCTTATTCAGGAAAACAGGTAGCTTTTCTTGTTCCTACTACCATTTTAGCAGAGCAACATTATCGTAATTTTAAACCAAGGCTTGAACCTTTTGGGATAAAGGTTGGGGTTTTATCAAGGCTAAGAAGCGAAAAAGAGCAAAAACAAACTTTAAAAAGTCTGGCTGAAGGTGAAATCAAGGTAGTTATAGGTACCCATAGATTACTTTCCCATGATGTAGAGTTTAAAGATTTAGGGCTTATAGTTATAGATGAAGAGCATAAGTTTGGGGTAAGACAAAAAGAAAAATTAAAACGATTGAAGAAAAATGTAAAAGTTCTTTCTCTTTCAGCTACCCCCATACCAAGAAGTTTACAGTTAAGTTTACTTGGGGTTTTTGATCTTTCGGTGATCGAATCTCCTCCTGAAGGGAGAAAACCTATTAAAACCGTTCTAGCAAAATTTGACCCAGAGGTGATAAAATATGCGATAGAAAAAGAACTGGAAAGAGGGGGACAGATTTTTTTTGTAAATCCAAGGATACATGGTCTAAGTTCTTTGGCCAACTACGTTAAAAAATTATGTCCAGGAGTCAAAGTAGAAATCATTCACGGACAGATGTCATCAGAACTTATAGAGAAAAACCTTTATAAATTTTTAAACAAAGAGATAGATATGTTGGTTTGTACCCCTATTATAGGAAGTGGAATAGACATACCTTCGGCTAATACTATCATCATTAACCGGGCTGACATGTTAGGGGTGGCTGACATTTATCAGTTAAGAGGCAGAGTTGGACGTTCTCAAGAAACAGCCTATGCTTATTTGCTTGTACCATCGTTAAAGAATCTTTCCGAAGACGCACAAAAAAGACTTAAAGCTTTGATGAAGTTTACTGATTTAGGCGCAGGTTTTAAATTAGCTTTGAGTGATTTGAAGATTAGAGGGGCAGGGGAGCTTTTGGGAATAAAACAAGCAGGACATATCAATACGGTAGGATATGAACTATATTTAGAGCTCCTTGAAAATACCATAAAAGCTTTAAAAGGGGAAGATATAGAAGACTGGGAGCCAGAGGTTAACCTAAAGGTGCCTGCCTTTATTCCTAAGGAGTATGTTCCTGAGACTGAAGAAAGATTGAGTTTATACAGAGAGTTGGTGGTAAATAAAACCAAAGAGGATTTGTTAGAGTTTATAGAGCTTTTAAGAGATAAATACGGAGAGATGCCTGAACCTGTAAAAAATTTAGTTAAAATCTATCTTTTAAAAATATACATGAAAGATTTAAAGATACCGTTAGTAGAGTTAAGAGGAAACGAACTCATTTTTCTGATAAAAAAGAAGGAAATATTACCTCGATTTAGAGTCCTTAATAAAAAAGGACTTTCTTTTTATACCAAACAGGATAAAAAAGGGACAAAAATTAGTTTTAAACTTCAAGGTAAAAACCCGATAGACCTTGCGGTTGAAGTTTTAGAAAGTTTAAACGAAGGTGGAAAAAGTTAGTAAAGATTTTATCTTTTTCCAAATTTCGTTTTTAAAAGAAAGTAGAAACATAAAATGGAAATAGGTTGAATTTTGTTCGTATCTAAGATTTCTAAGAGAAGAAAGCAATCCAAACTTGATTTTTTTTTCTTTTGAAGGTATTTCAAATTTTAAATAAAACATAAAAAGTTGGTTTAAATCTTCTTCAGAAAAGGATAATAATAAACTGGGGACCTTAACACAAGCCCCTCCACTACTTATGTCTACCAAAACTCCCATCAAGTTATTTTTAGAAATATAATTTTTAAATACAGGGTCAACGTTATTTTGATTATCTATAACCAGGTCATAAAAGTAGATTTCTTGTGTTTCCTCAAAAAATTTAATATCAAAGTTACTTTCTCTTATCAGGTAATAATCTGATTGCAAAAATTGATTACCTATATTTTTTTGCATTATAGACATAAAAACTGGAATGTTCCCGGATATTTTTATCCTTTCGTCATATCTTGGAGGTAAAATTTCGACCTCTAACCGATTGTTTTCTATTTTTTTGACAAGACATTGGAAAATATATCTTATTTGCCCTTCTTGGAGGATTATCAGTATTATTTTTCCTATCTCAAACTTTGAACTATCAAAGACTTGTATTTCGAGGCTGTTACCTGTTATAGGTTTTATGGTAAGATACTCTACTTTGTGTTGAGAATAAAGAAGAATAGCCTTTTTTAAATGAAAATCAAGATTTTGTTTAATATGTGTGGGAAGGTATTCTAAAGATCCTAAAGAAATGTTTCTTTGTAGTACACTTAAAGTAATTTTTTTGGAAAGTTCAACCCGTTCAAGCATAAGTCCTTAGTTTATAACTTTTTCTAACTTTGTATATTTTAGATTGAGAAGGGTAGGACCTTTTTGCGTAAAATTTACCCTAACCTTTTCTTCACTAAGGACCTCCATTACCTCTCCTAAACCAAAGTGGGGATGTTTTACCATATCTCCTACCCTAAAACGAATGAAATTTTCTGTAAAGCTGATTTCACCTATTTTTTTACCGTTATCTGATTCGTTAGTACCCTTTTTTGGTTCCTCTTTTCTGGAATAAATTCTTACCAAATTGGGAGGTAAATCTTTCACAAACTGAGAGATTCGTGCTAAGGTTTTCCCTTCTCCTCTTACGTAGGTCGTTAAAGGAGATATAAGAAATAGATTTTCTCTTGCTCTGGTTACCGCTACATAAAAAAGTCTTCTTTCTTCCTCTAATTCTTCTTCGTTTTCTAAACTGTAAACCGAAGGAAACCTACCTTCTATAAGTGAGATAATAAAAACAGTATGCCATTCTAATCCTTTGGCGGAATGTACGGTAGAAAGGATTAAATGGTCGGTAAGGCTATCAGGATCTTTTTCTGTTATCTCTATAGGTTCTAACATTAAGTCTGTAAGAAATTCTTCTAAAGTAGTGTATTTTTCGGAAAGGTCTATAAGGGCTTCTATATCTCTTTCTCTTCGGTGATAATCTTCATAATATAATCTTTGAAACACAGGCTGATAAAACTCCCAAACTTTTAGTAAACACTGAGAAGGTTTATCTTTAAAACTATTAACTCCGGTTAGGAGAGAGATTAGATTTTTGAACTCTAAAAAAGAAAATTTATAAGGGAGTCGTTCTAAAGAAAAGAATAGGTCGTTAGAGGTTTGTTTGATAGCTTCCAATATCTTTTCTGCTGTTCTTGGTCCAATACCCTCAAGCAGTAAAAGCACCCTGTTCCAGGACAAAAAGTCTTTAGGATTAACCATTATTCTTAAGATAGAAATGAAATCTTTTATATGAGCTGCTTCTAAAAGTTTTAACCCTCCGTATTTTATAAAAGGTATTCCTCTTTTAGCAAGTTCCATCTCTAAATCAAAAGAATGAGAAGCAGACCTAAAAAGCACCGCCATCTGTGAAAGTTTTATCCCTTTTTCTCTTAGTTCTAAAACTTTTTCTGCGATAAACCTGCTTGAATCTGCCTCATCTTCGGCAAAGAATAAAATAGGTTTTTCCCCGTTTTTTCTTAGGGTAAATAAATTTTTCGTATACTTTAGTTTAGATTTAGCGATGATATGGTTGGCTAAGTCTAAGATAGGTTGTGTGCTTCGGTAGTTTTGTTCCAGTTTAATGATTCTAGTGTTAGGGAAAAGTTTAGGAAAATCAAAAATATTTCTATAATTAGCTCCTCTAAATCCATAAATACTTTGAGAATCATCCCCCACTACCATTACGTTTTGATGCCTTTCTCCCATATATCTGATGATCTCCCCTTGAAGAGTATTGGTGTCTTGGTATTCATCTACCATGATAAACTCAAAACGTTTCCCTACTTCCTCTCTTACTTGAGGAAAGTTTTTAAGTATGGTAAGCCAGTTTACTAAAAGGTCATCGTAATCCATTAGATGATGTTCTTTTTTGTAATTTTGATATTCTATCAAAAGCCTTTCTATCTCGTAATAAAAATCTAAAAACTGGGGATAATGGTTTTTTAAAAGTTCTTCTAAGGTTTTTTGTTGGTTTATCATTTTACTGTAAATGTTTGCTAACGTCTCTTTTTTAGGAAACCTTTTTTTGGCCTCAGCAAGTCCTAAGCTATTCCGCAAAAGATTTATCAAATCTTCAGAATCTCCTCTATCAATAATGGTAAAGTTAGAAGGATAACCCAGAAGATAGCCGTAAAACCTAAGCATGTATTGAGCTATAGAATGAAAAGTTCCTCCCATGATCTTATCACAGTCTATTTTTAAAAGAAGTCCAGCTCTTTGAATCATCTCTTTCGAAGCTCTTTTTGTAAAGGTTAATAGCAATATTTTTTCTGGAGGAACTCCTTGTGCTACTAAATAGGCCATCCTTGAGGTAAGAGTTTTAGTTTTTCCTGAACCTGCCCCAGCTATTACCAAAAGGGGACCAAAAATTGTTTGTACTGCCTCAAGCTGGGCAGAATTTAGGTCTTTTAAAAATTCTAACCGGGTGGTTTTTAACACTTTCATGGGTGTTATTATAACGCCTTAAAGAGGTTTTTACAAGAAGTCTAAAAGGATCTTAAGAGTACTATAGGATCCACCTTAGAGGCTTTATAAGATGGATAAACCCCTGCAAAAATCCCAAAAATTATCGTTAACCCTGTAGAGGTAAGGATAGGAATAACAGGAAATATCAAAGGATAGTTAAAAAGAGGCAACAGGATAAGGGTTAAAACCACTCCTAAAACTATCCCTATAATACCTCCTAATAGGGTAACGATTACACTTTCTATCAAAAACTGTAACAAAATGTCTTGTTCTTTAGCACCTAAAGCCTTTCTTATTCCTATTTCTTTTTTACGTTCATTAACCGCAAGGGTCATGATGGCTGTTACTCCTAAAGCACCAACCACTAAACAAAGAACGGAAATACTTTTTACTAGAGAAGAAAAAAGATTGGTTGTTTGGGTTTTAGCTTGAAGAATATCTTCAGCCTTAACTATGGTAAAATCTTTGTTTTTTTCAGTAACCTTATGCCTTTTAGACAGGATGGAATCGATTTGTTTTTCGATAAAGGAAAGGTTTGAAAGGTCTTCTACTGAGATAAAAATACCTCTTATGTAATCAACGTTGTAAATCGCAGAAATAGCTATGGTATAAGGTATAAGTACCTGATCATCCTGGTCTGCATTGCTAGCATCTATCCCTATAGGACTTAAAACCCCGATAACCTTAAAAGGGAGTTTGTTTATAAGAATGGTCTGTCCTACAGGATTTTCTTTTCCAAAAAGTTGTGCTTTGACCTTATTTCCCAAGATTACCACTTTTTTATAGCTTAAAATCTCGTCTTTCAGAAAGTTTCTACCTTCTTCTAAAGAAAACTTTCTTAGTCTTAGATATTCTTCGTTAACCCCGTTTAAAACGGTACTTACCGTGTTTCCCGCATATCTTACGATAGCATCTCCGGTAAAATAGGGAGAAATAAAGCGGATACCACCTATCTTTCGTAAAGCCTCTGCATCTTCAGGTTTAAGAGTAGTGGTTACTTCTGTTTGAATGGCTCTTCCTGCAGAAACCCTTACGTTTCCAGCCACTACCATCAAAACCTCTGGCCCAAAGGTTTCTATTTCTTTTAAAGTCCTGATTTTAGCTGCCTCTCCAAAGGCGTTCATCAAAAGCAAAGAAGAGACCCCGATGATGATACCGATAATAGACAAAACAAGCCTTAACTTCTTATAAAACAATCCACCCCAAAGTAGTTTGTATTTTAACATCATAGGCTTTTTAATAAGATAGAAGGTTCTATTTGGGTGGCTTTATAAGCTGGGATAAGGCTAAAAATGATGGTGGTCAACATAGAAAAACCAAGGCTTATAAAAAAGGTAGCCCAGGAAAAAAGAGGTTTTAAAGGGCTAAAAAAGGAGATAAGTTGCATCAGCCCTAAACTTAACCACCATCCGATAAAACCACTTATTAAAGCTACTATTAAGGCCATGGTAAGATAATGTTGAATTATGTTAGAAGGGGTTGCCCCTAAGGCTAATCTTAACGCTATTACCGGGGCACGCTCTTCTATGTTAGCATACATCAAGTTCATGATGATCACCCCACTTATCACCAAACTGATTACTGAAATAGCTAATAAAAACACGGTAAGTATCCTAGTGGTTGCTGTAAATCTTTCTATGGCCATATCTGGGGTGATAAGTCTAAAATCATCAGGCTGAATACCATAAAGGTTATGGTTTTGTCTTAGTATGCCACGGATAGTTTCTTTAGCCAGCTCTATGTCTGTGTTTTCTTTAAAAAGAATTTTCATCGCATCCAAATAGTCCTTGTTAAACACCCTTCTCATCGCTGTGGTTAAAGGGATTAAAATCCTTTCATCATGTCTAAAATGTCCAAACGAAGGCTTTGGTTCTAAGATTCCTATAACCTCAAAATATTCCCCACCAATTTTTATTTTTTTACCTATAACCTGTTTAGCTTTAATTTTTTGGGGTACTTCTGCTCCCAAAACGCATACCTTAGCCATGTTCTTTAAATCTTGTTCACTAAAGAACCTTCCTTCTTTGGTATACCAGTTGTTAGCTAAACTATAAGACGGAGTCACCCCTTCTATCCTCATTTTTTCAGAAAAACCTTCATAGGAAACTTCAAGAATACCTCTTACCCAAGGAGAGACAAGCTTGACAAACTCAAGTCTTTCTATGTTTTCTACATCCTTCATTTTCATGGTATCTGTTCTTGTGGTAGTAACCCCTATGATTTTTCCTCCTCCAGCAATAACCAGCATGGCATCTTTACCAAACTGAAGGTTAGCTAATACATCTAAGACCTGTTTTTTCGCAGAGGCTCCTAGGGAATAGATGGTGTTTAAAGCCGTTAAACTTATGATCAAAGCTAAAAGCATAAAAACCAGGTTTATCTTGTTTGAAAGAAGTTCTTTTAATGTATCCTTTAAAAAGGCCTGTTTAAACCTGTTTTTCATCTACAAAAATTCCGTCTGCTATGATTTTTATTCTTTTTCCGTTTTTGGCAATTTCTGGGTCGTGAGTAACCATTATAATAGTAAGTCCTTCGGCGTTTAATTCTTTAAATATGTTCATCACTTCTTTACTGCTTGCACTGTCAAGATTGCCTGTAGGTTCATCTGCCAAAAGCAGTTTAGGATTGGTGATCAAGGCTCGGGCTATTGCCACTCTTTGTTGTTGTCCTCCTGAAAGTTCTTTAGGTTTAGCATGAATTCTTTCTCCTAACCCCAATCTTTCAAGCAAAGAAATAGCTCTTTTTTCATCATCTTTAGAAAATCCTTCCGGTCTATAAAGTAAAGGTAACAACACGTTTTCTAAAGCGGTTGCCCATGGGACTAAATGAAAGGCCTGAAAGATAAACCCCAGTTTCCTATTCCTTATATAAGCCAATTTTTTACTGTCAAACTTACTCACCTCTTCTCCTTCTAAAAAATACCTGCCTGAGGTAGGTTTATCAAGAAGACCTATGATGTTTAAAAGGGTCGTTTTCCCACTCCCAGAAGTTCCCATGATTACTAAAAATTCTCCTTGTTCTACCTCTAAGTCTATTCCTTTTAGAACTTGATAGGAAACCTTCCCAATTTGATAGGTTTTTTGAATATCTTCCAGGATTACTATTTTGTCTCCCACAAACCTACTTCCTCACCTTCTTTCAGCCCTTCTACTACTTCGATTTTTCCTTTGGATTCCCAGCCTATTTTAATTAATCTTTTTTCCCATTTATCCCCTTTTTTTACCATCACAAAATAATTTCCTTGGGGGTCTATCTTTACTGCTTTGGAAGGCACCAAAAGTACGTTTTCTTTTTTCCCGGCTATGATGTTAACCTGGGCTGTCATCTCAGGACGCAGTAGATTTTCATAGGGGTCTAAAATTTCAAGCACCACATCATAAAAAACCACGTTATTTTTGATGATAGCACCAGGGTATATCTTTTTTACTTTAGCCCTAAAGACCTTGTTGGGATAGCTGTCTACGGTAAAAGTAGCCTCTTGACCTACTGAAATTTTTCCTATGTCTGTTTCATCTACATAACATTCTACTTGAAGTCTTGAGAGGTCAACCACCGTAATAAAAGTAGGGGCGTTTAACCCTGCTACCACAGTTTCTCCTTGTTGGGTTGTAACCTCTGAAACCACCCCAGAAATAGGGGAGTAAATAAAGGCATAATTAAGTTTAATCTTAGCTGCATTCCAAACATTTTTAGCAGCCTCTACACTGGCTCTGGCGATGGATAACTGCTTTTCATACTCAGATTTTAAAGCCTCAAGATTAGCTTTTTCATATTCTAAAGTAGATTTTTTTACCTCATAATCTCTTTCTAACCGTTCGAGATCATTTTTTGAAATAAGACCTTCCTGGAAAAGCATCTTGTTTCTTTGAAGTTCTCTTTCTATTTGAAGGAGTTCTGCCATAGATGATTTAACTTTTTTAGTTTGTGCTGAGATCTGATGAGGATAAACCTGTTTTATCTTTTCTAAATTGGCTAAGGCTTCTTTATATTCGTTAAAAGCTCTGTTAACCTCTTCCTGAAGGTCTTGATGTTCTATGATGGCTATAAGTTGACCTGCTTTAACCTTATCTCCTGTGGTAACAAAAAGTTTTTCTACCCTTCCTGAAATCCTTGAGCCTACTTTTACTTGAGCTCCGACCTGAGGTTTTACCGCTCCGGTAGCTGTTACCTCTAAATAAATTGTTCCCCTTTCTACCTTGGTAGAAGAAGAAGGTAAAAGGTTAGCCTTTTTTTCTGATTTTTTCTGACACCCCAAAAAAAACAAACAAACGATCAACCATAAAAACACCCATTTTTTCATAAATCTAACTCCGGAATAACACCAGTCATTCTATAAAGTTCGTAGAAGGAATATATCAAGTTATACTTAGACACTGCTACCTTCGACCTTGCTTCTGAAAGCCGGGCTAAAAGGGTGGTTACATCTACGATGCTTGCTAATCCGGTTTCGTATTTCTTTTGAACTATCCGATAGTCTTCTTCCATACTTTTTAACCAGGCAAGGGCGCTTTCAAAGTTTTCTTTAGCTGTTTGATAGTTTTTATAACTGGTAAAAACTTCCTGTTTTATCTGAAGTTCGGTATTTAACTTTTCTAATTTTTTTTGCTCTAACCCTGTTTTTTCTTTATTTAATTCTGCTATTCGTTGGAAACCTGTAAAAATAGGTAGGGTTATCCGAAAACCTGCCGTAAATTCGTTTTGTTTATCAGGAAAAAATTTATCGTCTACCTGATAATAACTACTAAACAGGTCTACGGTAGGGCCAAACTTTCCTTTTATGCTTTTGACCCGATCTTCTTGAGCTAAAACCTCATTTTCTTTGGCTTTAACCTCTGGCCTTTTTTCGAGAGCGGTTTTAAGATAAAAATTTAAATCTTTTATCTCTATGTTTTTTTCGTCCAAAGGTAAAAATTCTATTTCTTCTACCTTAAGGACATCATAGTTTATTAAGGTAAGAACCTTAGCTTTGGCTATGTCTGCGGTATACTTATAGTTAGTCACGTTAAACTCTGCCTGTTTAACCTTGGCTTCAGCATCAAGCACATCTGCATAAGGAGAAAGACCAACCTCGTATTTCTTTTTGGCTAACCTTAAAAGGGTTTTAGCGTCTTCCAGGTCAACCAACGCAGCTTCATACAAGGCCTTTTGTTTAAAGTATTCTAAATAAGCCTGGATAATGTTTAAAGATACATCTAAGATGGTTTTTTTTACCATAAAATCTTGGGCTGATATCAATTTTAAGGCCTCTTGATAGGAGTACCAGGTAGAAAAGCTTGAAAAAATGTTCCAGTTTAAATAAGGACCAAAAGAATGCACCTCCTGATTAGGAAGCCCCTTACCTGGATCTTTTCTGTCAAACTCGTACTTTAAATATAAAAACGGGAAAAAACCAGACCTAACATAGTCTTTATAAAAAACAGAACTTTCCTTATTTTTTATCGCAACCTGTATTTGAGGGTTGTTTTTTAGTCCTAAAAGAATAAGCTCTTTTAGAGATAATACTTCTTTAGCAAAAACAGAGTTTTGAGAGCTTAACAACCAAAAAAAGAAAAACAAAAAAAGACCGATTATTTTCTTCATAAAATCCTCTTATTTTTCGGCTCAAAAATGTGTAAGTAATCACTTAAATATTTATCCTTAAAATCGATTTTGTCAATCTGATTTTAAGGTCATTTTAGAGTTGAAATTTTTTTAACTTAACCAAGACAACTTATTTCGTTTTAAGGTTCATAGAGCTATTTTTATAGCCATACAAAAAGTAGACTAAAATCCCTAAGAAACTCCAAAGAATGAATCTTATCCAGGTATCCATAGGTAACCCACTCATGATAAAAAGCAAAAACAGAAGGTTAATCGGGATTAGTATGTGGGCATAGGGAATCCTAAAAGCAGGTTGATAATCAGGGCGGTATCTGACTAAATAGATAGCTACACCTACTACAAAATAGGCAAAGAGAGTCCCGATGTTTATAAGCTCTGCCAATATCTTTAAAGGGATAAAGCCGGCAAAAATACAAAGTATTAATCCACCGGTTATAGATGCTTTATATGGAGTATAAAATTTTTTATGTATTTCGGCAAAAGGCTTAAAGATAAGACCATCTCTTGCTAAAGCGTAAAGAATCCTAGTGAACCCTATGGCCATAACCAACATAACCGAGGTGATCGTAATTACCGCACTTAAAGAAATAAAGTCTGCTACCGGTTTTTCGTTTATCTTGTACATGGCGTAGGCTAAAGCATCCGGTTTCCCTTCATATTCCCAGTAAGGCAGGATCCCTACCAAAACAAAGGCTACCGAGATATATAGTAACGTGATAACTATAAGAGAAAGGATTATACCTTTAGGTAAGGTTTTTTTAACGTCTTTAGTTTCTTCTGCTAACGTTGCTAAGGCATCAAAACCTAAGTAAGCAAAAACAATAAGAGCAGCTCCTCTCCAGACCCCTTCCCATCCAAAAGGCAAGAAGGGTTGAAAGTTTTCCCATTTAACATGTTTTAACCCAAATAATACAAAAACTAACAAGGTTATTATCTTTAACACCACCACCAAGTTATTAAAAAAAGCACTTTTTCTAATCCCTATGGTTACCAAGATGAAGATTACTAAGACCCCTACAAGGGCAAAAAGGTCCACAAAGGTACCTTGGTTAGGGTTAAAAGGACCTGAAAGGGCTTTAGGTAAGACCCACCCCAAGTTATTTTCTAAAAAAGCCCTTAAATAACCAGACCAACCGGTAGAAACAGCTGCTGTAGCAATCCCGTATTCTAAAAGTACATTCCAACCAACCAACCAAGCCCAAAATTCTCCCAAAGCAAAATATACATAATTATAGGCTCCTCCAGCTAAAGGAAAAGCTGAACAAAACTCTGCGTATACCAAAGCAGTTAATCCTATACCTATTCCTGCAAGGATAAAAGAAAGCAAAATCCCAGGCCCAGCATAAGAAGCTGCAGCCTGTCCGGTTACCACAAAAATACCTGCTCCAACTACCGCCCCTATCCCTATTAAAACGATGTCTTTTAACGAAAGAGCGCGCTTAAGTTTAGAGGTTTGCTGAACAGCATTAAACGGTTTTTTCCTAAAGATATCCATAGTTTTATAATTATAAAAAAATTTTTTAGATTTTAAATACTTTCCTTGCTAAAAACTTGTTAAAAAACCTCTTTTAATCCCTTTAGGATGTATTCTATAGCAATACTTGCCAGAATAAGACCTAAAATTCTCACCACAGCCTTAGTACCAAGTTCTCCCAGATGTTTGAAAATCTGGGTTGAGGCCTTAAGAATAAGATAGGTGATGACTATCACCAGAAAGATCACCCCTGAAAGGGCTAATTTAGTGGTTAAATCAGGGGTTTCCCCTAAGATGATGGTAGTGGTAATTGCCCCAGGACCTGCTAAGTAAGGAATACCTAAAGGAACTACAGAAGGGTCTTCTAACTCTCTTACCTGGGTGGTTTCCTGTTCTGAAGTTTTTACCTGAGTGGTTTTGCCAAAAAGCATCTCTAAGGCGGTTATGAAAAGTAGAGTCCCTCCTGCTATCCTAAAAGAAGAAAGAGAAATTTGAAATAAAATAAGAATGTATTTACCTAACCAAAAAAATAGTAAAAGGGTAATCAAAGCTGTAACACAGGCTTTTAAGGCTATCCTTTGCCTTTCTTTTTCAGAATAACCGCTGGTTATACTTAAAAAGAAAGGTGCCCCAGCTATCGGGTCTATGATCGTAAAAAGAGCGATAAAACTTTTAAACAAAAGGCTTATTTCCATGAAACCTTTGCCTTTAGATAAAAATATAACCCAGGAAGGGCAGAAATAAGGATTAAACTATACCCTAACATCCCTAATAAAACACCATGTTCTATGGAAAACCCTAACAAAGAAACAAAATAACTTAAACCTCCCTCCCTTACACCTAAACCTGAAATACTAATAGGCAAGGCAGCAAGAAAACTAATGATAGGGATCATCACAAAATAATATACATAACTTATGTTTAAATGTAAGGCTTTACCCAAAAGAACAAACTGAAGAACAAAAAAAACCTGGATTAATACCCCAAGAAGTATCGGAAATAGATTATAAGGTAAGGAAACAGGCCTAAAATAGTCCGTAGAATAGATTTTAGTAAAAAATACCGAGATTAAGAAAAAACTTAAAATTGTAGAATAGGTAAGAATGGTAGAAAAATAGTAAAGTTTTTTAGGTAAAAATTGTCCATATAAAGGAAGAGAAATAGAGAGGATAAAAAAAATACCTAAAAGACCATAAAATCTATCGATCATAACGCTAAAGGTGGCTTTTTTAAAGGGAAGGCCCTGTCTGGTTAAAAGAAAAGTCCTTAAAAGGTCTCCTCCCACTATCCCTGGCATAACCGTATTTAATGAAAATCCCATCAGATAGCTTTTTAAAAAGAAAAGATAGCTTTG